>NZ_CP084090.1:1342001-2013002 GCF_020217425.1 Halomicrobium urmianum | reverse complement strand
GCGTCCGGCTCGAGAAGACCGTCGAAGTGGCGCACGAGCGTCGTCTTCCCCGACCCGTTCGGCCCGACGAGCAGCAGGAACTCGCCGTCCGGAATCGTCAGCGTCACTCCGTCGACGGCCGCCTCGCCGTCGTACCGGTGGACGAGGCCGCGGACCTCGATCATCGGCGGATGAGGTCGCCGCCCCGCACCACGGCGACGGCGACGAGGGCCTTCACGACGTCCGGCGGGAAGAACGGCGCCATCGCCCCGGCCGCCCGCTCCAGCGGGAGCCCCGCCACGAACGCCATCCACGGGACGCCGACCACGTAGATGGCGACCAGTCCGACGAGGACGGCCGCCACCTGGACGGGAATCGAGACGGCCGCGAGGTCGCGCGGTTCAACCCGACGGTGGACGACACCGCCGACTACGACGGCGCAGGCGAGGAAGCCGAAGAGGAAGCCGCCGGTCTGGCCGAACAGGTGGCCCAGTCCCGCAGCGCCGTTCGAGTACACCGGCGCGCCCGCCGCACCGGCCAGAACGTACACCAGCAACGCGAACCCGCCCCACAGCGGCCCCAGCAGGAGCCCGGCGAAGAAGGCGCCGAAGTGCTGTAGCGAGAAGGGGACGCCGCCCGGCAGCGGGATCGACACCTGTGCGAGCGCCGCGGTCAACGCCGCGAACAGCACCGCCCGCGCGAACAGCTCGACGGTCCGATCGCCGACGAGTTCGACCGATTCGTGTTCCCCTGCCATGGGGGACCGTCCACCGTCAACGGGGAAATAGATGCTGGTTTACGGGATTGGGGCGAGGGATCGGTCGGCCGGTCGCGTCACGCGCCGCCGGCAGTATCACTCCGCCGGTGACGGCGTCACTCGGCGGAACTGATCCGCACGAGCACGTCGTCGCTCTCGGTCGGGAACTCGCCGCTGGCGCGGCCGTCGCGGTTGGAGGTGACGGCGTACAGCGCGCCGTCGGGACCCTGTTCGACGTGCCGGATCCGACCGAGTTCGTCGGCCAGGCGGTGGTGGGCGGTGGTCACGTAGTCGGGGTCGGTCCACTCCTGGTCGTAGCGGACCCCGTCCTCGACCGGCGGGGCCTCCGCGTCCCCGGGCGTCACCGTCGCGACGTTCAGCCGCTGGCTGATCAGGCCGCCGACCAGCAGCCGGTTACGCAGGCCGGGCACCGCGTCACCGGTGTAGAAGACCGCCCCGGAGGGCGCCCAGCTGTCGTCCGTCCCGGTGTTGACCAGCGGCTTGCGGACGTCGTCGGCGTCGAGATACTCGTCGCGCTTGCGGACGTCGGGCCAGCCGTAGTTCCCCCCGGCGACGAGGCGGTTGAGTTCGTCCCGCCCGGTGGGGCCGTGCTCGGTGGCGATCGGCGTCCCGTCGGGGAGCCAGACGACCCCCTGCGGGTTCCGGTGGCCGTACGTGAAGACGCGCGGGTCGGCGTCCTCGCCGAGGTCGGGGTTGCCCGGCGCGGGGTCGCCCGCCGGGGTCACCCGCAGGATCGACCCCGCCGGCGACGAGGTGTCCTGCGCGAGCGAGCCCTCGAGGGAGTCGCCGCAGGTGACCCACAGGTAGTTCGCCGGGCCGAACTCCAGGCGGCCCCCGTTGTGGTAGCTGTCGGCCGGGATCTCGTCGATCAGCGTGCCCGTCGCCTCGGCGGGGTCGTCGGCGGACGCGTCGACGTACGCGACCCTGTTGAAGCGGCCGTCCTCGGTCTGGTAGGTGTAGTAGACGTAGACGATCGGCGGATCGGGATAGGCCGGGTGGGCCGCGACCCCCAGCGTGCCGCCCTCGCCGCCCTGCACGTACCAGCTGGACTCGTCGGCCCCCGCCTCGACGGAGCCGGCGTCGATGGCCGCGTCGGGCTCGGCGAGCGTCCGCACCTCGCCGTCCTCGAAGGCCAGCACGCGGCCGACCCGCTCCGTGATGAACAGCGTCCCGTCGGTCCCGAACGAGAGGTCCCACGGTATCTCCAGGTTCTCGACGAGCCGCTCGGTCGTCAGGTCGGTCGGCGGGGCGTCGGTCGGCGGCGACCACTCGGTGTCGTATCCGTCCCACGCCGTCTCGTCGTGCCCGATACCGACGTCGTAACCCAGCAGTTCCTCGCCCCCCGACGACGGGCTCGTCGTCGACTCGTTCGACGACCCGTCGGACCCGTTCGGCTCGCCCTGCGACGGTGCCCCGGGCGACGTACAGCCAGCGAGCGCCGCTCCGCCGGCCAGCGCCAGAAAGCGCCGCCGGGACGCCCCCCATTCCGATTCGTCTGACATGCCCGTGACTGATGGGCAAGCGGTAGTAAGAGTGACGGAACGGAGGACGGCTGTTTTAGTTACCGTCGGCCGTCGTGGGACTATGGAGTACGTGCGGGTCCGGGACGCCGAGGTCCCCGCGATCGGACTCGGGACGTGGCAACTCACCGGAGAGCAGTGTTACGAGGCGGTGTCGACCGCGCTGGACCTCGGCTACCGGCACGTCGACACGGCACAGCTGTACGAGAACGAGCGCGAGGTGGGATCGGCGATCGCCGACGCCGACGTGGACCGCGAGGACGTCTTCCTGACGACGAAGGTCCATCCGGGCAACGCCCGCTACGACGACGTGATCGAGTCCACACGGGAGAGCCTCGAACGGCTTGACACCGGCTACGTCGACCTCCTCCTGCTGCACTGGCCTGCCCCACTCGTCTCGTTCCGGGGGACGGCGCGGGCGATGGCCGAACTGCGCGACGAGGGGCTGATCCGGCACGCCGGCGTGAGCAACTTCCGGCGCTGGCGCCTGAAGCGCGCCCGCGAGAAATCGCCGATCCCGCTGTTGGCCGATCAGGTGCGACTCTACCCCCACTACCCGCACCGGACGCTCCGGGAGTACTGCCGGTCGGCGGAGATGCTGGTGACCGCCTACAGCCCGCTGGCTCACGGCGGCCTCGTCGACGACGGCCTGCTGGGCCGGATCGGCGAGCGCTACGGCAAGACGCCCGCCCAGGTCGCACTGCGGTGGATCACCCAGCTGGACGGTGTCACCGCGATTCCCAGGTCGACGAGCCGCGAGCACCTCGCACAGAACCTCGCCGTGTTCGACTTCGAACTGACCGACGCCGAGATGGAGCGGATCGCGCGGCCGTCGCTGCTCAGGTCGGCCGGGCTCTTCCTGCGCAACGAGATGGGGCTCTGACGGACGGTCAGGGCGAGACGCACGGACCCGAAGCTACGGGCGAGAAGAAGACGGGGAGAGATCGCAGAACGGCTTACCGAGCGGCCGCCGCGACGCGTTCCTTCTCTTCCTTCTGGTTGACGGCGTAGGTGCCGACGTCGTTGTTGGCTGCGCCCATGAGCTGCTGGGCGAGCGCATCCTCGGCGTCGGTGGTCGTCTTGAAGGAGTCGCCGTAGACGCCCTCGGCGAGGAACTTCAGGGCCTGGTCGACGCGGCGCTGGGGCGAGACGTCGACGGCCTTCGGGACGGAGATGCCACCGTACTTCAGGCGGACGGTCTCCTCGCGCGGCGCGGAGTTCTCGACGGCGGTGACGAGTACCTGCACCGGGTTCTCCTCCGTGCGCTCGTGGATGATCTCGAAGGCGTCCTGAACCAGCGTGGTCGCCAGCTGCTTCTTGCCCGTGTTCTCCTCGGTCTGCATCAGGCGGTTGATGAGCCGCTCGACGATGGAGATCTGGGACTTCTTGAACTGCTTGTCCGTGTGGCGCCCCATCGTGTGGGCGATGGGCGTGACCGTGATGTAGCGCTCGGTCGAGGGGTCCTGGAACTCGATGTCCGTGACGTCCCACTCGCCGAAGAGCTGGGCCGAAGTGGTTTCCTCGTCGGAGCCCGCGGGGGCGTCCGGCTCGGGAGAGTCTTCTGCCGACATGATTATCGCACCGGCTTCTCGGCGTTCCCGCGGACGAGTTCGATCAGCGACACGCCGTTGACCTTCTCGACCTTGTAGTTGACGCCCGAGAGGTCGCCCATCGCGCGGCCCTTCGCCCCGCCGATGCCGGCGATGGTGACCTCGTCGTGCTCGTCGATGAACGAGATGGCGCCGTCACCGGGACAGAACGCGGTGACCTGCTTCCCGTTCTTGATGAGCTGGACCCGGACGCACTTCCGGATCGCGGAGTTGGGCTGCTTCGCTTCGATGCCGACCTTCTCGAGCACGATACCCCGACCCTGGGGCGCGCCCTCGAGCGGGTCCGAAGCCTTGCCCAGGCCCCGCTCCCGGCGCGCGTAGTCGGAGTCGGACCACCGGTGGTTCTGGCGGTCCTTCTTGAGTTTGCGTGCGGCGTACTTGCCGTTCGCCATAGTAGGCCGTGGTACCCGGCCGAGCTACTTAAGGCTCCTCTTTCTGTTCGCTCCACGTCACGCGTCCACAGACCCGCGACGCCGCTATCAGGGCTGATACTCCGCGGGCAGCCTTTAAGCCGGGTCGCGGGGCTCCTCCGAACACTGACCGGCGCATGTCCCTCGAATCCGCGCTCCCCGACGTCGTCCGGAAGAGCTACCTCAGGAAGTTCGCACTGGTCGTCCTCGTGGTGACCGTCGCCGTGACCGCCCTCGGACTGTACACACAGGAGCGGGTCGGCGCGGAGCTGACCGACCAGCGAGACGCCCAGCTGGAGACCAGCGTCCAGCAGGAGGCCGCGGGGATGGCCACCTGGGCGCAGCGCCAGCGGGAGGCGACCCGCCTGCTCTCGAACCACGCGGTCGTCAGGTCCGGCGAGCAGAGCAGAATCGGCGAGTTGCTCGACCAGGAGGGAGACCGACTGCCGGCGTACGTCCAGGCGATCCACTACGTGGACTTCGAGCGGCAGAAGGTCGAGCAGAGCTCCGGGGTGTCGATGATGGGGCTCACGATGGACAAGCTCGGGGCCGAGTGGGAGCGCGGCGCGCTGACGTTCGAGAGCGACGGGGACGTGGCGACCTCCGACACGTACCGGCATCTCGCCGTCAACCGACAGGCGTTCGCCAGCCCCGTCCCCGACCGCGAGACGGGCGTCATGCTCGTGGTGAACACGACGGCCGTCGCGGGGGACTTCCGCAACGCGATCGAGGGCGGTGACACCCGCGTCGTCGACCGCGAGGGGCGGGTCCTGTTCGCTCCCAACGAGTCTCGGGAACTGACGGTCGACCCGCAGGGCGAGCGCGCCGTCGCGGCCCTGAACGAGAGCGGCGACCCCGGCGTCGTCCGGGCCAACGGATCGCTGCTCGCCTACGCGCCCGTCGCGGGCACCGACTGGGTCGTCGTCAAGTCCGTACCCACCGCGGCCGCCTACAGCCTGCGAGACGAGGTCCAGACCAACGTCGTCGCGCTCGTTGCCGTCGCCCTGGGCGGACTGGCCGTCATCGGCGTCGTCGTGGGACGGGACGTGAAGGGGTCGCTGGGTACGCTCTCCAGTCGCGCTCGCGCGCTGGCCGCCGGCGACCTCGACACGGAGATGGCAGCCAGCGACCGCATCGACGAGGTCGGCGAGGTCCAGGCGGCGGTCCGCGAGACGCAGGTGTACCTCCAGACAGTCGCCGCGCAGGCCGAGGCGCTGGCCGCCCGGGAGTTCGACGACGACGCCCTCGACGAGGACGTCCCCGGGGCCCTCGGCGAGTCTCTCGACCGGATGCACCGGGACCTCGAGGGGTTCGTCGACGACATCGAGCAGGCCCGGGCCGAGTCCGAGCAGGCCCGCGAGGAGGCCGAGCGTCTGGCCAGCGACCTCGAACGACAGGCAGAGCAGTTCAGTGCAACCATGGCGCGGGCCGCCGACGGAGACCTGACGCAGCGGCTCGACGACGGCGTCGACAGCGACGCCATGCGCGAGATCGCCCGCGCCTGCAACGAGATGCTGGCCGAACTGGAGCGGACCGTCGACCGCATCGACGACTTCGCCCGGGAGGTCGACGGCGCCAGCGAGACCATCGCCGCCAGCGCCCGCGAGGTCGAGACCGCCAGCGAGGAGGTCAGCGACACGGTCCAGGCCATCGCCGCCGACGCCGAGCGCCAGGACGAGACCGTCCAGGAGGCCGCCGACGAGATGACCGACCTCTCGGCGACCATCGAGGAGGTGGCCTCCTCAGCCGACGCGGTGGCCGGCACCTCGCAGGCCGCCGCCGAGGCCGGCGCCGAGGGGCGGACGACGGCCGCCCGGACGGTCGAGGAGATGGACGCCGTCGAGGCGACCGCCGGGGCCACCGCCGAGCAGATCGAGGCCCTCGACGCCGAGATGGACCGCATCGGGGAGGTCGTCGAGTTCATCGAGGACGTCGCCGAGCAGACGAACGTGCTGGCGCTGAACGCCTCGATCGAGGCCGCCCGCGCCGGCGAGGCGGGCGAGGGCTTCGCCGTCGTCGCCGACGAGATCAAGTCGCTGGCCCGGGAGACGACCGAGGCCACCGGCGAGATCGGCGACCTGATCGCCGAGGTCCAGGACGCCACCGGCGAGGCCGTGGCCGACGTGCGCGAGATGAGCGACCGCGTGGCCGACGGTGTCGACGGCGTCGAGGCGACCGTCGAGAATCTGGCGGAGATCGTCGAACGCGTCGAGGACGCCGACGACGGCGTCCAGTCGATCAGCGACGCCACCGACGACCAGGCCGCCTCCACCGAGGAGGTCGTCGCCATGGTCGACGAGGTCGGCGACGTCAGTTCCCAGACGGCCGAGCGGGCCGAGAGCGCCGCCGCCGCGGCCGAGGAACAGACCGCCGCCATCACGGAGGTCACGCGCAACATCGACTCGCTGTCCGACCGGGCCAGTGACCTCCGGGCGCTGACCGAGCACTTCGAGACGAGCGCGGACGCCGACGGCGAGGACCGCGGGCCGGTCGAGGGCGGCGACGACCGGCCCGCCGTCGCCGACGGCAGCGGGGCGAGCGACGCGGGCGGCGACTGATCGTGAGCGCAGTTTCCGTGGCAGTCGCTCGGGAGCTGTGAGAGAGCGAAAAGCGAGCGCCGCTCAGGGCAGTTCGATCCCGTCGACGCCGAAGTGCCGCTTCGCGAGCGTGCGCGCGGCCTCGATGTTCTTGCCGCCCTCGCCGATGGCGACGCCGCGGTCGGCCTGCGCGACCTCGACGTAGGCGACCGTGTCGCCGTTCTCGGAGATCGTCACGTTGTACACCGCGGCCGGGGACAGCGCGTTCGCGACGAAGTCGGCGGCCGTCTCCGCGTCCTCGACGAGCCGAATCTCGCGGTCGAGGCGGTCCTCGACGCGCCGGACGGCCTCGCCGCCCGGACCGATCGCGTCGGGCATGTCGCCCGCGGCCACGAGGTAGACCAGCCGATCGTGCTCGTCGTCGACGACGCAGTCCCGGACCGCAGCGCCCGTCTCGTCTTCGAACAGGGCGACCAGCCGGCGTGCCTCGTCCGAGAGGGCGACCTCCATCGGACCGTCAGTCCTGGCTGGCGCCCATCCGGAGGTCGACGTCGCCGGTGCCGAGCTTGATCGGCTTGCCGACGATGACGTTCTCGGTGACGCCGTTGAGGTCGTCGATCTCGCCGTGGATGGCGGCGTCGAGCAGGTGGTTGACCGTGACCTCGAACGCGGCGCGGGCCAGCACGGACTCCTTGTTGCCGGAGATGCCGTGGCGGCCGATCGACTCGATCTCGCCGCGGTTGGTCATGATGTCCGCGACCAGCATCAGGTGGCGGATGTTCACGTCGTCGAGCCCCTGCTCCTCGAGGGTGTGCATCGTCTCGTTGATCAGGGTCTCGCGGGCCGCCTCGATGCCGAGGTTGCGGTGGATCTCGTGGATGTTGTTACACGTGGTCCGGGAGGCGTCGACGCCCTCGATGTCGAGCACGTCGCCGAAGGCCGACCCCTCGGTGTAGAGGACGAACTCCTCGCCCTGGTCGGTCTCCTCCTTGCGGATGACGACCCGATCGATGTCGTCGATCCCCTTGAAGACGATCTCACGGAGGTCCTCGACCAGCTGGAGCAGGTCCCGGTAGGACGGCTCCTCGGGGCCGAACTCGATGTTCGTGCCGACCTGCCGGGCCTCGACGCCCAGCTTCGACTCGATGGTGGCGGCGATCTCCTCGGCGACGACCTCGACGTCGTTCTCGGTGGGCCACCGCTCCATCAGCGTCTGCTCGTTGAGGTCGATCTGGACGAGCATGTCGGCCACGTTCGTCGAGATGTCACCCAGCGCGAGGATGCGCGTGGCCTCGATCTTCCAGACGACCTCGTGGGCCCGCTCGCGGTCGACTGCGAACTCGTCCTCGAGGTGGACGGTCATCATCGGCGTGTCCGGCGTCTTCCGGGCGTCCACCAGCTCGATGAGCCGGGGGAGCCCCTGGGTCACGTCGATCTCGGCGACCCCGGCGTAGTGGAACGTGTTCATCGTCATCTGGGTGCCGGGCTCCCCGATCGACTGCGCCGAGACCGTCCCGACCGGGTCGAGCGGGTCGACCCGGGTATCGAGGTACCGCGACTCGACGGCCTGGGCGATCTCGTCGGCTTCCTCGACGGTCGCGTCGCGCTCGGCCACCGCGCTGTACACCTGGTCTTTGAGGCGCCGCGGAAGCTCGGTGTCCTCCACGACGGCCTCGACGTCGGCTGATACGTCTGCTCGGCTCATCAGTCGTCACCCTCCGCCATCCACCAGTCGTCGGCGTGTTCGGAGAGGTTGGTCGGCTCGGTCCGTTCGCCCAGGAACTGTGCCTTGTCCTCCTCGGAGTCGAACTCCGACTCCATCACGCGGTCGGCGATCTGTTCGACGTCGACGCCGTCCTCCTCGCTGGAGGAGACCCGCACCGGCGAGGTGCCGTCCTCGCCGAACTCGAACTGGACGATGTTGTCCGAGGTGTCCCTGACGGTACCGTCGTACTGGGTCTCCAGCTCGGACAGCGCATTGATCAGCCGGCGCTGCAGGTACCCGGACTTGGAGGTCCGGACCGCCGTGTCGACCAGGCCCTCGCGGCCGCCCATCGCGTGGAAGAAGAACTCCTTCGGGCCGAGCCCGCCCCGGTAGGAGGCCTCCACGAAGCCGTGGGCGTCCGCGGAGAGGTCGTCCTGCTCGAAGTGGCTCAGGGTGCGGTCCTCGTACCCGCGGTTGATCCGCTCGCCGCGGACCGCCTGCTGGCCGACGCAGCCGGCCATCTGGGTCAGGTTCAGCATCGAGCCACGCGCGCCGGACTCGGCCATCACGACGGCCGGGTTGTCGTCGTCGAAGTGCTCTTCGGCGATGTCACCGGCGGAGTCGCGGGCCTTGCCCAGCGTCTGCATGATCTTCATCTCCAGCGTCTCGTCGACGGTCCGACCGGGCAGGCTCTCGAGCTCGCCCCGCTCGTAGGTCTCGATGAGCTCCTCGACGCGCTCGTAGGCGTTCTCGATGGCCTCCTGGATCTGGGCCTCGGCCTCCTGCGGGACGGACTCGTCGTCGATCCCGATGGAGAACCCGAAGTGCATGATCGAGCGCATCGCCAGCGAGGCGACCTCGTTGACGAGAATGCGGGCCCGGGTCTTGGAGTAGCGCTTCGCGACGGTGTCGACGATTTCGCCGCCGAAGCCGCCGACCGCGCTGTCGTCGATGGTGCCCTCGACCAGCTGGCCGTCCTCGATGACGACCTCGTCGCCGGTTTCGCTGGTGAACTCGAGGTCCAGGTCGTCGGGCAGCAGCTCCGAGAAGAGCGCCCGACCGGTCCAGTAGGGACGGTCGTCCTCCTCGCCGGAGGGCTCCGGGAGCTCGTCGATCCGGGTCGCCCGCAGCAGGTCGAGCGCCTGCGTCTCGTTGAAGTGCGGGTTCGTGTGGGTCAGCAGGTGGGTGCCCGAGATGTGGTCCTGAATGGCGCCGATGATGTTCTCGCCGAACCGCGGGCTGAGCATCTGCTCCTGGACGCGCATCAGGACGCGGGCCTCGGCACGGGCCTCCTCGTTCTGGAGGGCGTGCATGTTCATCTCGTCGCCGTCGAAGTCGGCGTTGTACGGCGGGCAGACGACCGTGTTCAGCCGGAAGGTCTTGTACGGCATCACCACGACCTCGTGGGCCATGATGGACATCCGGTGCAGCGACGGCTGCCGGTTGAAGATCACGATGTCGCCGTCGATCAGGTGCCGGGAGACCTCCCAGCCGGGTTCGACCTTCTCAGCCAGCTCCTCGCAGTTCTTCTCGGTGACCTTCAGGCGCCGGCCGTCGGGGCGCTTGACGTAGTTGGCGCCGGGGTGCTCCTCGGGGCCGTTGGAGACGTAGCGACGAGCGTCGTCGAGGTTGCGCTCGTTGACGTTCATCGTCTGAGTCATCTCCGTGGCCACGCGGTCCGGGACGCCGACCTCGTTCAGCGAGAGGGTCGGGTCCGGCGAGATGACGGTCCGCGCCGAGAAGTTGACGCGCTTGCCCGAGAGCGAGCCCCGGAAGCGGCCCTCCTTGCCCTTCAGGCGCTGGGAGAGGGTCTTCAGCGGCCGGCCGGAGCGGTGTCGCGCCGGCGGCGTACCGCTGATCTCGTTGTCCATGAAGGTGGTGACGTGGTACTGCAGCAGCTCCCAGAGGTCCTCGATGATCAGCTGGGGCGCACCGGCCTCGCGGTTCTCCATGAACCGCTGGTTGATCCGGATGATGTCAACCAGCTTGTGGGTGAGGTCGTCCTCGGAGCGCTGGCCGTTGTCGAGCGTGATGGACGGCCGAGCGGTCACCGGCGGCACGGGGAGGACGGTGAGGATCATCCACTCGGGCCGGGAGCGCTCGGGGTTGATGCCGAGCACCTCAATGTCCCCGTCCGGGATGTCCTCGAACCAGTCGCGGATGTCCGAGGGCATCAGCTTGTTCTCGTCCTCCTCGGTCAGGTCGACGTCCAGCGCCGACTCGATGGCCCGGCGGTCCTCCTCGCGCGGGCGGAACTCGCCCGAGATAATCTCCTGGACCCGCGAGGGGGCGATGCCCGTCTCGTCTGCCAGCTCCTGGGGCGTGGTGCGCTCGCGACCTTGCTCCTCGTCGGGCTCCATGGCCGCGACGATGCGCTGGGAGTACTCCGAGGACAGCACGTCCTGGACCTCGTAGTAGGTTGTCGGCTTCTCGTGTTTGATGTCGTACTGGGGCTCGCCGCAGAACGGGCAGGCGTCCTTCTTGCGGGCCTGCCGGATGGCGGCCTTGGTGACGTCGTTGAGGTCCTGGCCCAGTTCGCGGGTCCGGTCGAGGCGGTCGAGGAACTCCTCGCGCTCGCGCTCGTCGAGGACGAGCCGCGAGCAGTTCCGACAGGTGCCCCGCAGCAGCCGGCGGATGAGCTTCGAGAAGCCCACGTGGATGACCGGCGCGGCGAGTTCGATGTGGCCGAAGTGGCCGTTACAGGAGCCGGAGTGCTTGCCGCAGGTCTTGCACTCCAGGCCCGGGTCGATCACGCCCAGACGCGGGTCCATCAGCCCCATGTCGATGGGGAATCCGTCGTCGTCGTAGGTGTCGGCCGTGATGACCTTCGTGGCACTCATCTCTCGATACTCCTCGGGGTCCATCAGCCCGAAGCTGATCTGACCGATCTCCTTGGGTGATCCTTGCGCGCTCATTTATACAGCGTCCTCCAGTTCGATCCGGGGCGCGATGCCGAGCGCCTTCATCTCGTCCAGCAGGAGCTTGAAGGCGTAGGACATCTCGACCTCGTGGATCTCGGTCTCCTCCTCGCAGTTCGGACAGTAGATCCGCCGTTGCTCGACGTTCTCGACGGCGGTCATGCCGCACTCCCCGCAGACGTTGATCCACTCGCGGTCGGACTCGTCGAGCAGGCGCTCCTTCAGCGCCATCGCGGCGCCGTGGCCGATCAGGACGTCGCGCTCCATCTCGCCCACGCGCAGGCCGCCCTCGCGGGCGCGGCCCTCGGTGGGCTGGCGGGTCAGCACCTGCACCGGGCCACGGGAGCGGGCGTGGAGCTTGTTCGAGACCATGTGGTAGAGCTTCTGGTAGAAGATGGTCCCGACGAAGATCTCCGCCTCGATCTTCTCGCCCGTGACGCCGGAGTACATGACCTCCTTGCCCGAGGACTTGAACCCGCGGCCCTCCAGCGCGCCGCGGAGTTCCTCCTCGTCCTCGCCCGTGAAGGCGGTGCCGTCGACGCGGCGGCCCTCAAGCGAGCCGACCTTGCCGCCGAGCATCTCCAGAACGTGGCCGACGGTCATCCGCGACGGCAGGGCGTGGGGGTTGAGGATGAGGTCCGGGACGACGCCCTCCTCGGTGAAGGGCATGTCCTCCTGGGGCGCGATGTGGCCCACGACGCCCTTCTGACCGTGGCGTGACGCGAACTTGTCACCGAGCTCCGGGATCCGCTCGTCGCGCACGGAGACCTTCGAGAGCTTGGAGCCGTCCTCGCCCTCCATCAGCGTGACCGTGTCGACCACGCCGGACTCGCCCGAGCGCATCGTGACCGACGTCTCGCGGCGCTTCTGGGGCGAGAGGCCGCCCATGTCGTCGGGCTCCTCGAGGAACCGGGGCGGCGAGGTCTTGCCCAGCAGGACGGCGTTCTCGTCGACCTCCGTCTCGGGGTTGACGAGGCCGTCCTCGTCGAGGTGGGTGTAGGCCTCCTCGCCGCGGGCGCCCCGCACTTCGTCGTCGGGGATCTCGAAGCGGTCCTCCTGACCGCCCGGGTACCGGCGCTCCTCGCCCTCGTAGGTCCGGAAGAAGTGCGAGCGGGCGAGCGCGCGGTCGACCGAGCCTTGGTTCATGACGAGGGCGTCCTCGATGTTGAACCCCTCGTAGGACATGACTGCGACGACGAAGTTCTGGGCCGCCGGTCGGTCGTCGTAGCCGATCTGCTCGGTCGTCTGGGTCTTGACCAGCGACAGCTGCGGGTAGTGCAGCAGGTGCTGGCGCGTGTCCGGGCGGATCCGGTAGTTCGCCGCCGGGAGCCCGAGCGACTGCTTCATCATCCCCGCGCCCATCGTAATCCGGGGCGAGGCGTTGTGCTCGGGGTAGGGGATCATCCCCGCGCCGATGCCGAACATCAGCTGCGGGTCCAGTTCGAGGTGGGTGTAGGCCTCGGGGTCGGCGCCGTCGGAGCCCGGTTCGAGGTCGCCCTCGTCGACCGCGACGAGGATGTCCTCCTCCTCTTCGGCGTCGATGAACTCGACGACGCCGCGCTCGACGAGCTCCTCGAAGCCGAGTTCGCCGGCCTTGAGCTGTTCGACCTCCTCCTCGCTGATCAGCGGGTCGCCGTTCTCGACGACCAGCAGCGGTCGCCGGGCGCGGCCGGCGTCGGCGTTGACGATGACCTCGTCCGTGCGGTCCCGCACGGAGACGTTGACCATCTCCGAGACGTCGCCCCGTCGGCGCGCCTGTCGGATCTGTTCTGCGAGCTGTTCCGGGTCGGGATGGGTCCCGACCAGACTACCGTTGACGTATACCTTGGCGTCTCGTCCCTGACTCATGCTTAGTCGTCCGCCGGCTGTTCGATCCGGTCGATTCCGGGGATCCCCTGGACCCCCATGTCCGCGAGTTCCTGCTTCAGTTCCTGGTCGTCCTCGACGTTCTGGGACAGCTCCATCGCCTGCGCGAAGTTCTTGACGAGGCCGCAGTTGGGGCCCTCCGGGGTCTCGGAGGGACAGATGCGCCCCCACTGGGTGGCATGGAGGTCGCGGGCCTCGAAGTGGGGCTGGCTGCGCGACAGCGGCGAGCGCAGCCGGCGAAGGTGCGACAGGACGCCCATGTAGTCGGTGCGGTCGACCAGCTGGGAGACGCCCGAGCGGCCGCCGACCCAGTTGCCGGTCGCCAGCGGATGCTCCAGGCGCTCGGTCAGCACGTCCGACCGGACCACCGTCGACACGGAGAGCTGCCGGTTACGCATGTTGGCGCGTTCGAGCTGGTACTTCACGTCGCGGGCCAGCTTGTTCAGCGCCGTCCGGAAGAGGTCGCGCATCAGGTCGCCGCTGACCTTCAGGCGCTTGTTGGCGTAGTGGTCCTTGTCGTCGGCCTCGCGGCGGCCCAGCGCGAGCTCGAAGCAGGCCTCGGCCATCCGGCAGAGGTAGTAGGCCTTGTTGATCCGGACGTCCTCCTCGTCGACGCCCTCCTCGTGGAGGTGCGGGAGGAGGTACCGGTCGATGACGTAGTTGGCCCGCTTGAGCTGGTAGTTCTTGCCCTGGCCGGAGGCCACGCGCTGGCCGAGCGTCTCGATGGCCTCCTCGGTGGTCTGGACGTCGGCGGCCTCCAGGTTCTCCAGCATGAACTTCACGATCTCCGGGTCCTCGGAGACGCGGTGGACGATCTCCTCGTCCGACTCGAGCCCGAGGGCGCGGACGAGCGTCACGAAGTTGACCGAGCCCGAGACCGACGGGAAGGAGACCTCGAGGATGCCGTCCCGCGTCCGCTCGCACAGCACCAGCGCGCGGTAGCCACGGCGCTGGGAGAAGGTCTTCGCGACCTGCACCTCGTCGCCGTACTTGGTGTCGTACTCCGCGAGGATCTTGTTCGGCGCGAGGTCCTCGCTGGTCATCAGGACCCGCTCGGAGCCGTTGACGACGAAGTAGCCGCCGGGGTCGGCGGGGTCCTCGCCGATGTCGATCAGCTCCTCGTCGGAGAACCCGGCGATGTTGCACTTGTCCGAGCCGACCATGACCGGCATGCGGCCGATCTTCGTCTCGGTCTGGTCGACGACGCGCTCCTCCTCCTCCTCGCCGCCCTTGACGATCGCCATCTCCATGAAGACGGGCGCGGCGTAGGTGATGTTCCGGAGGCGGGCCTCCTGGGGATAGAGCAGCTCCTCGCTGCCGTCGGCTTCCCGGACGCGCGGGGTGACGACGCGGACGTCGCCCAGTTCGACGAAGACGGGCTCCTCGCCCTCCTTGTCTCCGATGTCCGTGTCGATCGTCTCCTTCTCGTCGACGACCTCCTGCATGCCCCGGTCCAGGAAGGCGTTGAACGAGCGGAAGTGGTGCTCCGCGAGCCGTTCCCGGGAGAAGTACTCCCGCGAGATTGCGCGGCGGTCGTTGGTGTCCATCAGGATACCACCAGTCGGTACACGGTTGCCTGGTCGGCCGTCCGGGAGTCCCGGGTGACCTCGATCACGTCGCCGACCGACGCGTCGTCCGGCAGCGCCGGGTCGGTGCGTTTGATCTTCGGCAGATCGGTTTTCTTGATGTTGTACTCCTCGAGGACGTCCTCGACAGCGTCCTGATCGAGGACGCTGTGGTCGGGGACGAGTTCGTGGTTACTTACGTCTACCATGTGTGTGCGTGTGCGTGTGGCCGGCTGCTGGAGAAGGTGGCTGTCACGAGATACTACAGGGTCATACAGTGCTGGCGCACTTAACCCTTACCAAGTAAGTCTGCCGTGGCTATCCGACCCCCGCCGGCCGGTGCGGCTTGGCCGTATATACGAATAACTCACTCAAAGGCGTTTGGGTGCCGGCCACCGCTCGTCGGCGCCCAGACTCGCAACGCGTTCCGGCGGCCGCGCGACCTCGAGTCCGGAACCGATTCCGCTCGCAATGCGAGTCGAAATTCTGCTGAGATCACATAGGATCGTACGCCGGTTCGAGCTCCCTTAATATGTCGCCGCCCGACGTTTGTCACAGTACTACAGCACTAGTATTATACACCTCACAGTATTTATTAACTATTATCGAGATTGCCGCCACGCAATGGCAGCCGACGACGGAAACGACAGGTACAACGACGTGGTCAGTCGACGGAGAATGCTCTCCGTCGCAGGGGCGTCCGGTATCGCTGCGCTCGCCGGGTGCAACGGCGGCGGCGACGGCGAATCTAGCGGATCCGGGGGGACCGAGACGTCCGAGAGCTCCGAGACGTCGGGCGGCGGCACCACCGTCCACGACGCCACGTACAACGACGCGTACACGGGCAACCCGGCAGACCTGCACTTCAACACCTCGGGGACGCAGAACTACGCCTGGCCGGCCGGGCGGGCGGTGTTCGCGCCGTTCCTGAAGTACTCGTTCACCGACGACGAGTTCCTGCTGGGCGCGCTCGAAGACCTCGAAATCGACGGGGAGGAGGTCACGCTGACGTTCCGCGAGGACCTGACGTGGGACGACGGCGACGACTGGACCACCGAGGACCTCGACGTGCAACTGCAGCTGGCCGAGAAGACCGGTACCTCGCTGTGGGGGTACGTCGACGACTACGAGATCGTCGACGAGAAGACCGCACGCCTCCAGCTCTCCGGGGCGACGAACCCGCGGATCATCCAGTTCGAGCTGACGAACTTCTTCGTCGACACGAAGAAAGAGACCCACGAGGAGTTCCTCGACGCAGACGAGGCCGAGTTCCTCCAGTGGGCGTGGGAGGACCCGGTCGCCAGCGGCATGTGGTCGTTCGTCAGCAAGGACCAGCAGGCCTTCGAGTTCGAGCGCAACCCTGAGTTCTACAACGCCGACAACGTCAACTTCCAGACGCATCTCATCGAGAACACCGGTGGCGGCTCGGCCCAGCATCAGGCGCTCATGGCCGGCGACCACGTCGACGGCGCGGTGAGCTCGTTCACGCCGCCGGAGATCGCCGAGCAGTTCCCGGACCACGTCGTCGAGGTCAACATCCCGGCCAAGTGGGGCTACGGGGTCGTGTTCAACCACGACGATCCGCACTTCGGCCAGCGCGAGGTCCGCCAGGCCGTCGCCCACGCCATCAACCGCCAGGCGCTGGTCGACAACGCCGGCCCGCGGACGAAGTTCACCGCGCCGATTCCCTGTGGGATCGCCCCGCAGGACCAGGAGAGCTGGCTCGGCGACTGGTTCGGCGACTTCGAGACCTACAGTCCCGAATCGGAAGACACCGAGACGGCCGCCCAGCTGATGGAGGAGGCCGGCTACTCCAGGGACAACGGCAACTGGGTCGACGAGGGCGGCGACACGGTCGGCGGGGACTACTACTCGCCCGCCGGCTGGAACGACTGGACGACCATGAGCGAGACGGTCGTCAGCCAGCTCAACGACTTCGGTTTCGACTTCTCCATCAACACGCTGCCGAGCAACGACTGGTTCAGCAGCTACTCCGAGAGCAACTTCTCGATGGGGTCGTTCTACTGGCTGCCGGGCGGGTCGCGCTCGGCGTTCCCGTACTTCCCGCTGTACTACCAGCTGTGGGCCACCGACATCGGCGGCGGCCACAACTACCGCGAGAAGGCCGACTCCGAACAGAGCATCCCCGGCCGCGACGGCGGCGAGATGACGCTCAACCCGCTGCAGACCACCGAGAACATCGCCAAGCAGCCCACCGACGAGGAGTCGCGCCAGTACGTCCAGCAGGCCGCTTGGCACAACCACATCGAACTGCCCTTCCTGGGACTGGTCTCGAAGTTCGAGCAGTCCTGGACAACTGACGACGAGTGGACGGTGGCCGAAGAGGGCACCACCAACCGGAAAGTCAAGTGGCCCTAGTTCTGGTGGGTCCACGAGGGCGACCTGCAGTACGAGGGCTGAACAGCGGCGACAACCGACCCAGAGCTTCCGGTTGCCGTTCGTAGGTGATCAGTCGGCCCCACGCCGACGGACTCTCTTTCTCACTCCGCGTCGACCAGACGGGACCGCCGTCTGCCCGGAGAGAGGCACGACACCGCCACACAATGGCGGTCCGTTTGGAAAGCCTTAATAAGAATACCCGGATACGAAGAAGTGCAGCGAAGTGCCAGCGTGCCCGGGTGGTGTAGTGGCCCATCATACGACCCTGTCACGGTCGTGACGCGGGTTCAAATCCCGCCTCGGGCGCTTCTACTAACGCTGTGACGAACGCTGCGACGCACCCGAATGCCCGGGTGGTGTAGTGGCCCATCATACGACCCTGTCACGGTCGTGACGCGGGTTCAAATCCCGCCTCGGGCGCTTCTCCGATTTCAACACCGTGAGCGACCGCCGTCGGCGTGTCGCGAACAGTCCCGAAATCGGTGTGCGGCCTCCGGGATCTAATCCCCGAAAGCGTGACCCGCGGCCGAGTGTCACCCCATCCTTGCAAACTGTTTAGTGGGGTCGCTCGAATCCACGTCCATGGACGACGTGGACGGCGAGGAGATGCCGCGAGTCATCGTCGAGGCGTTCCTGGAGCGGGAGCGGGGGACGCGAGCGCTGCTCGACGAGCTCGAGAAGCTGTCCATCGAGGGCCGCACCGAGGAGCTGTACGACCGGATCCGGAACCTCGCGGAACACGACGAGGCGGTCTTCTACACCGTCGCCTTCAGCCTCGCGGACTCGTCGCAGTTCTTCGGCGACGTGGAGGCGCAGCTGGACGTCACCGCGGCCGACCGGCTGCGTGACCTCGCGGAGACGTACCCGTCGCTGGCCGAGCCGTTCACCGTCGTGCGGACGGAGCTGTCCGAGGACCGCCGGAATCCGGTGACCGACGTCGAGTACAGCGTCTCCTACCACCGCGGCGTGGAGTCGCCGATGGTGACCTACCGACCCCTCTCGGGCGACCGCGAGCTGTTCGAGTCGCGGGGGACCCCCGCCGAGGTGCTGCACGCGGCGACCGATCTGGCCGCCGCCACGACGGACGCTCTGGAGGTGGCTCTGGAGAGCGAGTACTCGGTGAACACGGAGGAGCTGAGCGAGCTTATCGACCGGCGCGAGGAACTGGAGTCGGAACTGGCGCGGCTGCGGGACGATCTCGACGAGTTGCGCCGGACGCCCATCGACGAGTGACGGCGCACCGGTGAACGCCGGGCCTCGTACACACACCTGTTGCGTTTATGTGGTGCCGGCGGGAAGCCACGGCCGAGGCCAATGGGACTGGATCGACTCGGCGAACAGGTTGACAAGCAGGCGCGAGACCTGACAGTGCTCGCGGCCGTGCTCGAACACGGGCCGATGGGAATCGCCCGGCTCTCCGAGGAGACGGACGTGCCGGAGCACAAGGTCCGCTACTCCCTGCGGATGCTGGAGGACGACGAGCTGGTGGAACCGACGCCGGAGGGCGCCGTTCCGGTCGACGATATCGCGGAGCGCATCGAGGCGATCAACGAGGGGATGGACCACCTCGCGGACCGCGTCGAGGGGCTGAAAGGCATTTTCGAGACCGACGCCGAATGACGGCGAGCGGGGGCAGTAGGGCGGAAGCGACGTGGGGATGAGGGCGGGGCGAGGCTGGCTGCCGACGGACAGCGACGCCGATCAGTCGAGGCCGTCGAGCAGTCGGTCGACGTCCGCCGCCGTGTTGAACGCGTGGACTGACGCCCGGACGGCGTCGGGTCCGGGTAGCGATCGCACGACGACGCCGTTCTCGCCGAGTCGCTGTACCGTCGCCTCGGGGTCCTCGGCGGCGAAGGTCACTAGCCCCGACTCGTACTCGCGCGGGCTGTAGATCTCCCTGTCGAGACCGTCCTTCAGCCGGTCGGTGAGCCGCTCGACGCGGGACTGGATCGCGTCGTACCCCACCACCTCGACGGTCTCGACCGCCTCGGCGAGCGCGACGTAGGGCACCGGCGACGTGGTGCCGACCTCGAACCGGCGGGCGCCGGCGACGTACTCGTAGCCCTCGCCGGCGGGGTCCTCGACGCCGCGGTAGCCGATCCGCTGGAGGTCCAGGTCCGTGAGTGCCGCCGGGTCAACGTACAGGAACCCGCCGCCCCAGAGGCCTAGCAGCCACTTGTGGCCGGCACCGGCGACGAAGTCGGCGCCCCACTCGCTGACGTCCACCGGGTGCTGACCGGGTGACTGGACGGCGTCGACGAGCACTCGCGCGCCGGCGTCGTGTGCGACCTCGACGACCTCGCTGACGGGCAGGCGCGTCCCGTGGGTCCAGGTGAGCGAACTCAGGACGACCAGCCGGGCGTCCGCGACGGCGTCTTTCAGCGCGTCCACGTCGAGTCGCCCGCCCTCGGTCTCTAGAACACGGACGTCGACGTCGCACCGGTCGGCCAGCCGCTCCCAGGGGAGGATGCCGGCGGGGTGCTCCAGGTCGGTGCGGACGATCACGTCGCCGGGCTGCCAGTCGATTGCGCCCGCCACGAGGTTGACGCCGTCGGCCGTGCTGCGGGTGAACGCGACGTCCTCGGGCGCCGCGCCGATGTGGCCGGCGACCACCTCGCGAGCGGCGTCGATAGCGTCCCAGGCCATCGGATAGGGACCCTCGACGGGTCCCTCGAACGCGTGCCGTTCCAGGAAGTCGGTCGCGGCGTCGACGACGCGCCGGGGCGTCGGCCCGCTCGCGCCCGTGTTGAAGTACGTGCACCGCTCCAGCGCCGGGATGTCGGCGCGCAACTCGTCGGGGTCCATGTGGGCACGTGGGGCCGCTCCGGGCTTCAATCACGGGGCGACGGCGCCGAGCGCGACGCCGACGGCGCCGCCCAGGGCGACCGCGACCAGCGCGGCGGCGAGCGTACCGACGGCGTTGAGTGCGGCACGCCGCAGGCGGCCGGTCTCCGCGAGCCACACGGTGTCGACGGCGAACGAGGAGAACGTCGTGAAGGCACCGCAGAACCCGGTACCCGCGGCCAGCAGGAGCGACTCGCCGGCCGGTGCCGCCACGAGCGCACCCAGGAGGGAGCTCCCGAGGACGTTCACGGCCAGCGTGTCCCACTGATCTCGCTCGACGGCGGCGGCCACGAGGTGGCGCGCGACCGCGCCAGCGACGCCGCCGAGGCCGACCAGCAGGAGGTCCGTCACGCCGCCCACCTCCCGAGGAAGCCCGCAAGGACGACCGCCAGGAAGCCCAGCGCGTAGTTCGCGGCGACGGTGGCGACCGCCCAGCGCGGCGCGAGCGCGGCCGTCTCGGCGGCGAACGTGCTGTAGGTCGTAAAGGAGGAGAGAAAGCCCGTCCCGAGGAGGAGGCGCGCTCGCCGCGAGACGGCGTCCGTCCGCCGGGCCAGGTCGAGGAGGATCCCGAGCGCGAAGCTCCCCGCGACGTTGACGGCCAGCGTTCCGAGTTCCGGCGTCGGGGCCGCGAGGACGACGGCGTGTCGACTCGTCGCGCCGGCGAAGCCGCCGGCGGCGACCAGCGCGATCCGCCGGGCCCGACCGGTCGGCAGCGACCGTTCCATCGGTGTCGGCGAGGACGCCGACCCACTCGTCGGTTGCGGTCCGCGACCGCCGCGCTGGCCGCCTCAGCCCGGTCGTCCACTGCCGTCGATCAGCGCCGACGCCCGCGGCGAATCGCCGCCGTGGGGCGTCTCCCGCTCGCGTACCCTGATCTCGTGGGCGGACTCCGTCGCGTCGTCGACGACCAGGGCCTCGCCCGTCGCGCTCGGCAGACGCTCGTCGACGGTCCCGGCGACGTAGGCGGGCCGCGCCGCCCGCAGCGCCTCGCGGTCGGCGCGGTCGGTGAGCCGGTGGGAGACCAGCAGGTCGGACTGGGAGACGGCGACGTCGGGGAGCGCCGCCGGCCGCTGGGTGGCGAGGACGGTGCTCACGCCGGGCTGGCGGCCGCGGGTCAGGAGCCGGCGGAGCGCGCCCTCGGCCACGCCGTCGGCTGCGTGGGCCTCGTCCACGAGGAGCCACGGGAGGGCGTCGACGGCGTCTGCGAGGCGGGCCTCGTACAGCAGCGTTGCGACGGCCGCGAGGACGGCGTTGGCGGGCGCGCGGTCCAGCCCGGCGCAGTCCAGCACGACCGGTCCGTCGACGAGCGCGGCCGCGCCGAGGCCGTCGGGGTCGAACGCGCTCCACGCGTCGGCCAGGTGAAGGTGGTTCGCGGCCGCACGGCGCGTCGCCGGCGGTGCGTCCGCGTCGGCTACGTGCTCGCGCATGGCCGCCAGCGTCTCGCGTTCGTCCGCGGCGCGCCACACGAGCGACCCGGGCCCGCTCTCGGGGTCCAGATCCAGCAGCGAACACCAGGCCCGCGGGCCGAGCGATCCTGCGGCGACGCGGGGCTCCACGACCCTCGCGTCGACGGGGTCGGCGGCCAGCGTCCGGAACGCGCCCATCAGGTCGACGACGACGGGGGCGACGCCCGGAGCCGCCGCGAGTTCCTCCGCGAGGACGCCCAGCGTGTGGCTCTTGCCCGACCCTCGCTTGCCGACCACGGCGACGGCGTGGGGCCGGTCCAGGTCAATGGACACGCGCGCTCCCGCGCTCCCGTCCCGGGCCCGGTAGCGACCCAGGTGCCCGCTCGCACCGCGTTCGTCGGTCCGGCCGAGGACGACCATGGCGGGGGTGGGCCCGCCTTCGCCCTTCCAGATGAGGACGTGGGTTTATGCCCGGAGACGGAGCCAGGCGGACCCATGTTCGAGGAGCTCTGGCGTGACGACCGCGCCATCGAGGGACTGCCGATCAGGCTCGTCATCGCGCTCGTCGTGGGCGTGGCCAGTCTGAGCGTCATGATGAACACCATCTCCGGGCTGGACGCGATGAGCGTCACCGAGGTCGACGTCGACCCCGAACCCGAGGTGATCGGGCCGGAGGAGACGGAAGTCGACCTGACCGTGGTCGAACCGGACGGGTCACCGGTGGCCGATGCGACGGTAGTGGTCTCGGGCGGACGGCGACGATGGGCGGGGTGGCGACGGCGAAGACCGACGACGGGGGGACGGCGATGGTGACCGTGGACCCGTCGCTGGGGCCCAATCAGGGAGACGGAGAACTCGAGGTCGACGTCAAGCCGCCGGCGAACGGCGGCTACACCGACCGCCGGGGCAACACGGCGATCCTCGTGGTCCGGGAGTGAAACGGTCCGTGACTGCCCGCAACCGCCGGTAAGGCGAGGCTATTCCCCCGCTCCGGCCCGTAAACGGGTCCATAGTTAATCGATATCGGTGGGACCGTCGCGGTATGCAGATCACCGTCATCGGCGTCGGCAACGCCGGCGGCAAGATCGCCGACCGGCTCGTCGAGTTCGAGTCCGAGACGGGCCGGTCGCTGACGACGTCCGTGCTCGCGGTCAACTCCGCGTCCGTCGACCTGGCCCGGCTCGAACGCATCCCGAAGGACCGGCAGGTCCTGATCGGCCAGACCCACGAGAAGGTCAAGGGCCGCGGCGTCGGCGCGGACCCCGAACTCGGCTCGGCGGTCGCCCGCCGGGACCGGACCGAGATCGAGCGGGCGCTCGACGACGTGCCGATCCACACCACCGACGCCTTCCTCGTGGTCGCCGGCCTCGGCGGCGGGACCGGCAGCGGCGGCGCCGCGGTGATCGCGGAGAGCATCGGCGACACCTACGACGAACCGGTGTACGGGCTGGGCGTGCTCCCCGGTTCAGCGGAGGGCGGTCGCCCGTCGCTGAACGCCGCCCGCGCCCTCCAGTCCTTCGCCGACGCGACGGACAACCTCCTGCTGTTCGACAACGACGCCTGGCACGCCCCCAACGACTCCGTCGAGGCGGGCTACGAGCGGACCAACTGGGAGCTGGCCCGGCGCATCGTGACGCTGCTCGCGGCGGGCGAACTGGACGGTTCGCAGGTCTCCGAGGCGGCCATGGACTCCAGCGACATCCGGCGCACGATGGCCACGGGCGGGCTCAGCACCATCGCCTACGCCGAGACTGAACTGGAACCCGAGACCCGCAAGGACCAGGGACTGCTGGGCCGGTTCAGCACGAACGGCCACGACGGCGAGGACACCGACCTCGCGATGAAGGTCCACGGGCTGGTCCGCCAGGCCGTCCAGTCGCGGCTCACCTGTCCCGCCGAGGTTTCCTCGGCCGAGCGGGCGCTGATCGTCGTCTCCGGGCCGCCGCGGGAGCTCTCCCAGAAGGGGCTGCGCCACGCCCGGCAGTGGATCGAGCAGGAGGCCGGCAGCGTCGAGGTGCTGGCCGGCGACGACCCCCGCGAGGACGCCGACGCGCTGTCGGCCGTCGTGCTGCTCTCGAACGTCACCGACGTCCCGCGCGTCGACGCCCTCCAGGACCAGGCCGTCTCCGCCAAGGGCGACATCGAGCAGCAGGCGAGCTCGCGGGAGGATAAAATCGAGGAGCTGCTGACGGACGACGCGAACGAGCTGGACCCGATCTGATCGCGGTCGGCGGAGACGACGGACGGAACTGCGGGCCGGTTCGGGTTCAGCGGCTGTCCCAGTCGATCCACTCCTGCTCCCACCCGGCCCGGGACTGGGCGGCCCGGCGGGCGCGCTCGCGGTCCTCGCGCTGGGTGCGGTTGCGCTCGGGGGTGTCCGCCTGCTCGCCCTCGACGAGCATCGGCTGGAAGGCGACGCCGCCGAGGCGCTCGGCGACGCCGTCGGGTTCGACGACGGCGAGGCTCTGCTCGCCGGCCCCGAGCGGCATGACCAGCCGGCCGTCCTCGGTCAGCTGGTCGACCAGCGCGGCGGGCGGTTCGATGGCTGCGGCTTCGAGCAGGACGCAGTCGTAGGGGGCGTACTCCGGGAGGCCGTCGGCGCCGTCGCGGCGGTCGACGAGGACGCCCTCGTAGCCGGCCGCCGCGAGGTTCGAGCGCGCGTCCATGACGAGCCGGCGGGTGATGTCGATGGCGTGGACGTTGGCCTCGCCGACGAGCTCGGCGATGACGGCGGCGGTGTAGCCGACGCCGGCGCCGACGACGAGCACGTCGTCGCCCTCCTCGGGGTCCAGCGCCTCGAGGAGGCGGGCGACCGTGCTCGGCGAGAGCACGCGCGTTCCGAGGCGCTCGAAGGGCCGGTCGGAATAGGCCTCCTGGCCGTCGGCGAGGAATGCCTCGCGCGGGACGGTCCGCATGGCGTCCGACAGCCGGGGCGACTGGACGATGCCCTTGCTCTCGTGTTCCAGGCTGTCGACCAGGTCGTCCCGCAGTACCGCGAGGTCCATAGTCGCGATTGGACGGCGAAGTATATGAATCACGTGTCCCGCTGCGGGTCGCCTCTCGGCGTTCGAACTCCGGGACGGGGCAGATGTATACGGCCAAGTCAATCCAGAAAGTAAAACCAGTCACGGACGCAACGGTCGCCCATCGTGGCGACTCGAAGGAAGTACCTGCTGGCGTTCGCGGGCGGAGCAGTGGTGGGTGGCGGCGGCGTCTACGCCGGGACGTCTGCGCTCTCGTCCTGATACGGCTCCGTCCAGTGGATCAACGAACGCGACGAGGAGGTGTGGGTCGAAACGGTCGTCCGATCGCAGGGAGGTCTTTTCTCCGCGAAGAGCGTCCAGTACCACGAGGAGTATCGAATCTTTCCCACAGAACACTACCGTGCCGGTGACACGAACGTCGTGCAGACGGGGACGTACGAGGTGGAAGTCACCGTCGAGACGATGGATCAGTCGAAGTCCACCGAACCGTTCACGACGACGTGGGCCCCGGCGGGGTGCTATCACCAGACCTTGATCGTCACCGTCACGGACGATCTATCCGTCGAGTTCGACCAGAAGGAGTGCTGATCCGAAGTCCGCCTACTGCAGCCTGACGAACCGCACCGCGCCGTGCGAGTCGCGGTCGAGTTCGCCGTCGGCGCGCTTGCGCGCCCGGACGAGCCGCTGGCGGCCGGTCCCGATGGGCGCGAGCAGCAGCCCCCCGGGACGGACCTGCTCGACGACGGGACCAGGGAACTCCGGTGCGGCGGCGGTCAGGTACGCCCGGTCGTAAGGGGCGTGCGCTTCCCACCCCTCCTTGCCGTCGCCGACGCGGACGGAGATTCCCTCGTAGCCCAGGTCCGCCAGCCGCTCGCGGGCGTCCTCGGCGAGCGATTCGCGGTACTCGACAGTGTAGACGCCCTCGTCGCCGACCAGTTCGGCCGTGACGGCGGCGTGGTAGCCGCAGCCGGTGCCCACTTCCAGCACGGCGTCGCCCTCGCGCAGGTCCAGCAGCTCGGCCATCATCGCGACCATGTGGGGCGCGCTGATCGTCTGGCCCCCGCCGATGGGGAGCGGGCGGTCGGCGTAGGCGTTCCCGCGGCGGTCCTCGGGGACAAATTCGTGGCGGGGGACCGCGCGCATCGCTGCCAGGACGTCCTCGTCGTCGACCCGCTCGGCGAGGCGCTCGACCAGCTCCCCGCGGCGAGCCGCGAAGTCCATCACCAGGCGGACCAGGCCCGGGTCTGCTCGTCCCGGGCGTAGAGCCGCTTGAGGTCCTTGGCCTCGGCCGCGTCGCCGTCCATCTCGTACTGGTCGCGGTCGTAGCCGTGGGCGTCGTCGCGGACGAGAAAGCCCTCGACGGTGAACTCGTTGTCGCCGAACTCGTCGGTCTCGCCGACGGTGAACTCGTAGTCGCCGGGCACCCGGATCTTGAAGCTCTCCGTCTCGTCGTGTGCGCCGTCCTTGGGGTGCATGGTGACGTCGACGGCGACGTTGCCGACCGCCCGGGACCAGATGGTCTCGACGTCCTCGACGGGGGCCTCCTCGACCCGGTCGCCCTCGGTCTCCAGGCTGGTGATCCGGACGGTCATGAGCGCCTCCTCGGCGTCGAGCAGGAACTCCTCGCCGACGGCGAGTTGCTCTCCCTCGGGGACGTCGACGCTGGCGGTAAAGGAGTCGCCCTCCTGGGAGACGACGACGCGCCGCTGTACCTCCTCTTCCTCCGGCAGTTGCTCCTTGTGCGTGTGGTCGCACTCCGTGCAGCGCACGGTGACGTGGCTGCCCGGGCTCAGCACCTCATGGACCGTCTCCAGGTCCGGCGAACACGCCGGGCACGGGAGCGCGACGCGCTCGCCCGGTGTGGCGTCAGTCATGTCTCGGACTACTCAGCGCCGACGTAAATGGTCGTCGTCCTCGGGGTGCCCGTTGCACGCGCCGGTCCGTCGCTTAACTCGGTGGTTCGCGTACGAGGGTGTATGCGCTCCGACCGGCGCCGACTCGGCCTGCTCGTCGCGGTCGCCCCGGTGGCCGTGCTCGCGCCGGTGCTGACGATCCCGCTCCCGGAACTGGACCACGCGGGCGTCGAGATAGCGAGCTACTACCAGACGTTCGCGCTCGTCGAGGACGGGCTGGCCTCCTACACCTACCTCACGCCGCTGGAGACCGGGGCCGGCGTCCACGTCTACGCGTGGCTGAGCGCGCCGCTGTTCGCCGCGGGCGTCACCGAGGCCGGGCGCGTGGTCTCGCTGCTGGCCGCGGTCGGGTCGGCGCTGCTGGTGTGGGGGATCGGCCGGCAGTTGCTCGACTGGAGAGCGGGGACCGTCGCCGCGGCGCTCCTCTGGCTCCACCCGCTGTTCGCCCGCTTCGCGACGCGGTGGTACCCCGAGGCGCTGGGCATCTTCCTGACCGTCGCCGCCGCGTACGCCGCGCTGCGCGACGAGGGGGGCGCGCTGTGGTACGGGCTGGCCCTGGCCGCGCTAGCGCTCGGGATCGGCAACCACCTCTGGGAGGCCAGCGTCGCGCTCCCGGTGACGGTGCTGTACCTGCGGCGACGGGCGCTCGCGAGGGCCGGCGGCGTCGTCGCGGCGACCGGCCTGTCTGTCGGCGCCGTGGAGGCCGTGCAGTCCCTCCAGCCGGCCGGCGCCAGCCTCGTCGAGAGCTACAGCGTCTGGAACCACCCCGGGTTCCTGCTCCGGGTGGACTGGCTGTTCCGCGACGAACTGACGCTCGCGACGCCGCTGGAGGCGGCCGTGTCGCTGACGGTGCCGCTCAGCCTCGTCGCGGTTGCGGCGCTCGCAGTGGCCGCAATACGGGATCCGACCGAGCCGCGACTGCTCCTGCTCTCGTGGCTCGTCAGCGGCCTCACCATCCTCGTGCTCCTCCCGCGGGGGTGGCGGTACCACGACTACTACCTGTGGGCCCTGCTGGCCCCGCTGGCGCTGTCCGGCGGGCTGGCGCTCGCGCTCGCCGTCGATCGGCTGGCGGCCCGCGAAGCCGTCCCGGCCGACGCGGCCGCCGAACTGGTCGCCGTCGCGCTAGTCTGCTCGGCGCTGTTCTACGGCGCCGCGTTCGAACTCGGGCGAACCGGCGCGGACCGGCACAGCGAGATCGACTGGGCCAGAGGCGAGGAGTTCCGGGACGGCGGGGCCGAACTCGCCGCGCACGACGTCGACGACGCGTCGGAGGTCGCCTTCGTCGGCGAGTGGCACTTCGACGACGTCCCGCCGACGTACCTCGACCGCCCCGACGTGGTCCGGGTACTCATGTACGGCGAGGTACCCGTGGAGGGGCGAAAGCTGGCGAACGCCAGCGGGAGCCCGCAGCTGGTCGGGGAGTCGGCGACAAACGCCTCCGAGTGCACCGTCGCCGTGATCAGGAACAGCAGTGGCGTCCACGCAGTGCCCTGTCGGTGACGACCGACGAGGGGCGAGCACCGTGTCGATCGACGGACGCTTCGAACGGCGTCGAAGCCTACACAAGGGCCTTATCTGCGGGTAGCGACCTCTCGATCATGTCCCCGATCGATAGACGACGCCTCCTAGGTCTGGCCGCCGGGTTCGGAACGGCGCTGGCCGGCTGCGTCGGCGGGAACGACCCGGGTGGGTCCGGCGGCGATCCCGGCGACGGATCGAACGAAGGCCCTACGACCGGCGACGGATCAGCGACCGACGGTCCGACGGCGACCGACGGCGGAACGCCGGACCCGGAACTGACCGACGTCGAGTCGATTCAGCTCGGGCCGGCCGTCGAGTCTCCGGAGTACAGCGAGGAGTTCGTCGGCCGGACGACCCTGATCAGTTCACCGGAGCGAGCCGACGCGATCCTCGACCTGGACGCCCTCCCCGAGGACCGCCGCGAGCGCGTCCGCGCGTTCGTCGACGGCACGGACTTCGAGCGATCGTTGCTCGTCCTCGTCCAGTCCGTCGGCCCCGACGCATGCTACCGCGAGGTCGAGGTCTCTGACGCCGAGGTGTCGGACGGGCGCGTCCGGTTCGCGGCGCGGGCCGTGGACGCCAGCGATGGCGACCGGCTGTGCGCCCAGTCCATCACCTTCCCGGCCGCGATCGTGCGGGTCACCGTCGACGGGCCCGTGCCGAGCAGGGCGACTGTGCGGATCACGGACGGTTGGGGCAACGAGGAGACGGTCGAGACAGCGTCCGAGGGGCCGATCGATCCCGCCGACCTCGACGGCTACGTCCGGCCCGACGGGGACCCGCCGGTCGTCCGCGACCCGCTGACCTGCGACCGGGAGGGGTTCGAACGCCTCGGGAGCTGGGTCGACGAGGACGAGTTGGCGTGGGGCGAAGCCACTGCCGGGGACGGCGACCCGGTCTTCGCGCTGCGGGTCGACGCGCTCGAAGCCGAATACGGCGACACGGTCTCGATTTCGATGACCAACGTCTCCGGCGAGGAGCGGGGAACCGGCAACCGCCACAAGTACAACTTGCAGGCGTACACCGACGACGGCTGGCAGGACGTCCGGGGCGTCACCGACAGCGACCCGGTCGGCTACACCGACGAGGGAATCCTCCACGAACCGGGCGAGGGCTTCGAGTGGGAACTGGAACTCACGGAGGAGGGACTCGTCGCGGACCACTCCCACGCCGATCGGCTCGTCGTCTGCCCCGACCTCACGCCCGGTCGCTACCGGTTCGTCTACTGGGAACCGGCCGTCGCCGTCGCGTTCGACCTCGTGGAGTAGCGGCCCCGACCGTCCGGCCTGCGGCTTCGCGGCTCACTTGCTCCGCGGAAGCTCTACTTCTTCCCCGTCAGCGTAGACGGTCGGCTCCCGCAGGATACCGTCGAGGTGGATCGGGGCCTCGGTGTCGCCGCCGATGGCGTGGTCGTCGCCGATGGCGATGTGGACGGTGCCGGCGGCCTTCTCGTCGAGCAGGACGGATCCGACCAGCTCGTCGACGGCGACGTTGGTGCCGATGCCGAGTTCGGCGAGGTTGTAGGCGGCGTTCCGGCGCTGCGCGCCGGAGCTCGACGAGGTCTCCTCGCCGGCGTCGCCGACCTCCGCCGCCGCTTCGATCTCCTCGCGGACGGCGTCGTCGGAGACCTCGGTGACCTGTCCGTCCTCGACCTCGAAGGCGAGTTCGCGGCCCTCGAGCTTCCCGTGGGGCATCATCGTCCCGTCGACGACGAAGCGGCCGTCGGCGGTGGCGGGGCTGACGAACACCTCGCCGGCGGGGAGGTTCGAGAAGTCGCCGGGCTCGTGGACGATGCCGGTGTCCAGTCGCCACTCGCGGCCGCGGGGTTCGAAGGTGATGTCGGTGCCCTGCGGGGAGGTGACCCGGACCTCCCCGGCGTCGCCGACTTGGTCGAGGACGGCGCGGCAGTGCTCGGCGATGGACTCGTAGTCGGCGTCGAGACCGGTCCGGAAGACCGCCTCGGTGATGCCGGGCAGCGTCGCGGCGCGGGCGCCGGCCTCCGTGGCGGCACTGCGGGCTCTGGTGTGGCTGATACTCTTGGTCGTCGGCGCCAGCACCACGTCGGCGTCCGCCATCGCCGCCGCGACGGGAGCGGGCGGCTCCGCGCCGTGCTGCTCGCCGGGCGGGTACCGCAGCAGCACGGCGTCGTCCGTAATTCCGGCGGCCACGTCGTACAGCGCCTCCCCGATCGGGAGCCGCTCGTCGTCGGTGACGACCGCGCAGGACTCGTCGGACTGGAGGTTTAGACACTGCTCGACGGCTGTCTCGGCGGGCGCGCGCAGCGAGTCGTCCATGCCCGGCGATGGGGCCGCCGCCGGATTAGCTCTTGTGACGTCCGATCGACGGACTGGGCGTGGACGGGTGTTTGTTAGACGCCCGTTATGCCGAGGCCCGACGGCGGTTCGACCAGAAGTTACTCCGAAGCGAGTAACTATTTTACACAATCTATCATAAGGAATTTACCGGACTCGGTGCAATGGCTGTACATGCTCCGCGTGGGCATCAACGGCTACGGCACGATCGGCAAACGCGTCGCGGACGCCGTTCGGTCACAGCCGGACATGACGGTCGCCGGCGTCGCGAAACGCACGCCCAACTACGAGGCGCAGGTAGCCCGCGACCGCGGGTTCCCGCTGTACGCCGCGGACGACCGCGGCCATCGGTTCGAAGCGGCGGGGCTGGACGTCCACGGGGACGTACGGGATCTCGTCGGCGCCAGCGACGTGGTCGTCGACGCCACGCCGTCCGGCGTCGGCGCGCAGAACCGCTCCATCTACGAGGAACTGGGCACGCCCGCCATCTATCAGGGCGGCGAGGACCCGGACGTGGCGCCGGTGAGCTTCAACGCCCGCGCGAACTACGGGGACGCCCGGGACGCGGACGCCGCCCGCGTGGTCTCCTGTAACACGACCGGCCTCTCCCGCCTGCTCGCGCCGCTGCGCGAGGCGTGCGGCGTCCGGAAGGTCCGCGCCACGCTGGTCCGCCGCGGCGGGGACCCCGCACAGACCGGACGGGGGCCGATCAACGACACGGTGCCCGACCCCGTCTCGATCCCCTCCCACCACGGCCCCGACCTGCAGACGATCTTCCCCGACATCGACGTCGACACGATGGGGATGAAAGTGCCCGCCACGCTGATGCACACCCACGCGCTCACGATCACGCTCGACGGCGACCCCAGCGCACGCGCCGTCAGGGACCTGCTCGCCGAGGAGTCGCGGGTGCTGGTCGTGCCCGAACACCTCGGCATCGACGGCGCCGGAAAGCTGACCGACTACACCGGCGACGCCGGCCGCCCGCGCGGCGACGTCTGGGAGAACTGCGTCTGGGCCGAGTCGATCACCTGCCGCGACGGCCCCGGCGGCACGGACCTGAGCCTCTTCCAGGCCATCCACCAGGAGGCCGACGTCGTCCCCGAGAACGTCGACGCCGTCCGCGCCGTGGCCGACATGGCCGATCGGGAGACCAGCGTCCGCCGGACGAACGAGGCGCTGGGCGTCGGATCGGGGCTCGTGACTCACGAGCCCTCGCGGGTGGCTGACGCCGCGGACGACTAAGGCGAGGAACCTCGAAACGGCGAGCGGGAGTGAGCAACGCGAGCGACACGCGAGCCGCGCGGTCGTGACCGCAGGGAACGTCCTCGAATAGCGATCGGGAGCGACCCGAGCGAGGCCACATCCGAGCCACGAGGTTCCTCGCTATGGCCGCTCGAACTCGATTTCACCGGATCCTGTGTCCAGAAGGCCGATCTCCGCCGGCTCGGGCGCAGGCGGGATGGCGATGCCCCCGGGATTGATCCGGACCGTGCCGTCGCGCTCCTCGTGGACCTGCTCGTGGGTGTGCCCGTGTAGCACGTAGTCGTAGCTGCCGCACTCGACGAGGGCGTCGACGATGGGCTCGCTGGTGCCGTGGTAGACGGCGAACTCCTGACCGTCGAAGGTCAGTTCGCCCAGCTCGCCGAGGTACCGTCCGAACGCGTCGATCTGCGGCTGGAGGCTCCACTCGCCGTCGTTGTTGCCCCGCACCGCGTAGAAGTCGAAGCCGCCGTCGAAGGGGGCCGCCGAGAACGGCGCCACGAAGTCGCCGCAGTGGATCACCGCGTCGGCGTCCGCGGACTCGAACCGGTCGACGGCCGCCTCGACGAGGTCGAGGTCGTCGTGCGTGTCCGAGACGATGCCGATCAGCATGTGCCGACGTTGGCCCGGTACCGCCAAGAATCCCGGCGGTCCCCTCGCGCCGTCGCATACGGATTCCAATAGGTCGTAGTACCGCTTGCTGTCCGGCGGATTTACTCTAATTCGAGTACGTATTTTACGATATCCAACACAAGGAATTAGGTTGCCGGGGCCGTATCGGTGGGTATGTCCCGCACTTCGGGTCGCGAAGACGGCGAGACCACCGACGACTGGGACGACCGCCACGCCCGCATCGAGCCGCGCCGCGACGGCCGCCCCGTTCGGGCGGAGCGGTCGGGCGACGACTGGGCGGTCCGTCACAGTCGGACGAAGAACAACTGAGATCTGGAACGCCGATCCTAGTCCTGCAGGAGCACGTCGACGCCGACCAGCGACTCGCCGGTCAGCGCGCGGATGTAGGCGCCGCCGGCGATGGAGACGTGGTCGAACTCCGCTTCGCTCATGCCGTACATCTCGATCGCGCGGGAGGTGTCGCCGCCGCCGACCACGGAGAAGCAGTCGGTCTCGGCGATGGCCTCGAGGGCCCCGACGGTGCCGACGGAGAAGCGCTCGTCCTCGAACATGCCCAGCGCGCCCTTCACGAAGACGGCCTCTGAGTCGCGGATGATCGGCGAGTATGTCATCACTGTCTCGCTGCCGACGTCGAGGTAGCCCGTGTCCTTCTCCTCGATGTCCTCGACGGCGACCTCTGCGCGGTCGCCCTCGTCGTCCTCGTAAGCCAGGTCCACGGCCAGGGTGATCTGGTCGCGGTGCTCGGCGAGCATCGACTCGATCTTGTCCTGGTTGGCCTCCCACTGCTCGTCGAACAGGTCCATGTCGCCGACGTCGCGACCGACCGCGTACCCGTCGGCCCGGAGGAACAGCTCGCCGGCGATGCCGCCCAGCAGGAAGTCGTCGACCTTCTCGTCCAGCGCGGTCATCACGTCGATGACGTCGGTGGCCTTGGTGCCGCCGACGACCATCGTCACTCGCCCGTCGAACTCCTTCTCGGCGATGGTGGTGTTGGCCTCGTACTCCGTCTCCATGACGCGGCCGGCGTAGGCGTCCATGACCAGCGGGAAGCCCACGAGGGAGGCGTGCGAGCGGTGGGCCGCGGAGTAGGCGTCGTTGACGTAGGCGTCGAACGCCGGCGCCAGCGTCTGGACGAAGTCGGTCTCGGCCTTCACCTCGGGCTCTTCCTCGGGCAGTTCCTCGTCGCACATCCGGGTGTTCTCAAGCAGGAGGACGTCGCCCGCCTCCAGGCCCTCGATGGCGTCGAGCGCCTCGTCGCCGAAGGTGTCGGCGACGAAGCCGACGTCGACCCCGGCGTGGTCCGCGAGGATGTCTGCGTGCTGCTCCAGCGAGACGAAGGTGTCCCGGCCGGGCCGGCCCTGGTGGGCCATCAGGGCGACGCGGTGGTCGGCGTCTGCCAGTTCCCGGACCGTCTCCGCGTGGCGCTCGAAGCGCCGGTTGTCCTGCACCTCGCCGTCCTCGACCGGGGAGTTCAGGTCGAGGCGAGCGAGGACGCGCTGTCCGTCCTCGAGGTCGTCGAGCGTCTGGAAGGAAACCATAGGTCTGGTCGAAGCGACGGTCGTCCCCGAGAAAAAACCGCGTGATCCGAGTCCGGTAAGATGTGAGAGCGCGGCGGAATCGTCCGACACCGGACGGTGAAGAAACCTAGACGGAACGGACCGGTTCAGTTCTCGGCGACGTACTCGCCGACGTCGAGCATCCGGTTGGCGAAGCCGTACTCGTTGTCGTACCAGGTCAGGACCTTCGTCAGGCCGCCGACCACGTTGGTGTTCTCGAGGTCGACCAGCGTCGAGTAGGGCTGGCCGAGCACGTCGCGGGAGACGATCTCGTCGTCGGTGACGCCCAGCACGCCCTCCAGTTCGCCCGCGGCGGCCTCCTCGAAGGCTGCGTTGACGTCGCCTTCGGTGACGTCCTCCTCGAGCTCGACGACCAGTTCCGTGATGGAGCCGTCGGGGACGGGGACGCGCATGGCCATGCCGTCGAGTTTGCCCTCGAGTTCGGGCAGGACCTCGGTGGCGGCCTGGGCGGCGCCCGTGGACGTGGGAATGATGTTCTCCGCGGCGGCGCGGCGACGGCGGGGCTTGCTGTTGGGGCCGTCGACGAGGTTCTGGGTGCCCGTGTAGGCGTGGACGGTCGTCAGCTGTCCGGACTCGATGCCGAACTCCTCGTGGAGCACCTTGGCGACGGGCGTGACGGAGTTGGTCGTACAGGAGGCGTTGGAGACGACGTCCTCGCCGTCGTACTCGTCGTGGTTGACGCCGTAGACGAGCTGCTTGACGGGCTCGTCGCCTTTCGGCGGCGCGGAGATGACCACCTTGTCGGCGCCGGCGTCGAGGTGCTGGCTGGCGTCCTCCTTCGTCCGGAAGATGCCGGTCGCCTCGAAGGCCACGTCGACGTCGAGTTCCTCCCAGGGGAGCTGGGTCGGGTCCGTCTCGTGGAAGACACCGGCCTCGAAGTCGGTCCCCTCGACGGTGAGGGTCCCCTCCTCAAGGGCGACTCCGTCCAGGCGACCCATGACCGAGTCGTACTTCGCGAGGTACTCGAACTCCTCGTCCTCCATGACGTCGTTGATGCCGACGATCTCGACGGCGTCGCTGTCGAGAGAGGCACGGAAGACGTTCCGGCCGATGCGCCCGAAGCCGTTGAGACCGACGCGAACGGGATCGCTGCTCATACCGACTAGAAGGCCAGTCAGCACGAGTAAAGTGTTTACGAAGTGCCCACAGAACGAGTGAGAAAAATCATTATCGTTCAAAATCGAAAACCATCTGACGCCGATCCGGCCGCCGTAAGCCGAGGTTACCGCGCCCGAAGGTTTATTCCGTGGGCTGGTCATAGGCCCGTTCAGGATGAGAGGTGACGACCGCGACGACCCCTTCGACGAGTTCTTCCGGGAGCTGGAGCGGATGATGAACGACGTGATGGGCGCGAACGGGGACGTCCACATCGAACGCGGCGGGAGTGGGCCGGAGCCGACGAGCGACATCCACCTGGACGTCCACGAGACGGACGACGAGGTTCGGGTCGTCGCCGACGTGCCGGGCGTAGACAAGGAAGACATCGACCTGAAGTGCGACGGCAAGGTACTGACCCTCGACGCGACCGCGACGCAGCGGCAGTACAGCGAGCGACTGTCCCTGCCGACCAGCGTCGACGAACACTCCGCGAGCGCGACGTACAACAACGGCATCCTCGAGGTCACCTTCGACCGCGCCGAGGACGCCAACGACATCCGTCTGGACTAGCGGTTCGCGCTCGGGACGGGCTTCTCTACTTCTTTCACTCTCCAGCGTCGTCCGAACCTGCGACTGCGCCGTCGCCGGCACGAGGCCGCTCGGATCGAGGCCGCTCGCTGCGCTCAGAACCTCGCTACTCCTCGGGCGCGTACTCGCTCCGCCCGACGTACGAGAACTCCTCGCCCGCGCGCTCGACGCCCGGGATCGACGCCAGCCCCGGCTCGACGACCTCCGACCACCAGCCGGCGTCGGGGGAGTCGTAGGCGCCCTGCGCCACCGGGAAGACGTCGGCAACCAGTTGCTCGCGACCCGCCTGCCCCCGGTCGCGCACGTAAGCGTAGGCGTGCCGCAGCGCCTCGCGCCGCAGTTCAGCCTGGTCGGGCGTCCCCGGCGGGTCGAACGCCTCGATGGCCGACGTCGGCGGCTCGTACTCGAGGACGTCCTCCTCCTGGGGGCCCGGCGGCGGCGAGTCGACCGTCTCGGCCTCGCGTGCGCCCGTCTCCGCGCCCGTCTCGACCGCCTGGGCCTCAGTCTCCGTCACCGTCTCCTCGTCGTCGGGGTCGGCGTCGACGCCGTCGGACGAGTCCGACGAACCTCCGCTCGCTGCCCCCGCGGAGTCGTCGTCGCCCAGCCGCCACACCTGCCCCGGAGCGAAGTCGTCGTCGCCCTCGACGAGCCCCCGCTCCGCCATGTCGTCCAGCTGGACCCTGACGTCGTCCTCCGTCACGGACAACTGGTCGGCGACCTCCCAGGCGTACAGCGGCCCGTCCATCTCCTCGAAGACGGTCAGGACTGCCTCCGGGTCGACGTTCGGCCCGCGGTCGGGATCGCTCATACGAACTGTTGGGACGCCAACGGTTTCAGTCCACGGCCGGCTCAGATCACTCGTCCCAGTCGCCGCTCGTCGTGTCCCGCTCGTCGCGCGCACCGGGCCGCTGCCGGTCAGGCGCGGCCACGTCGTCCGTGCGGCGCTGGTCGGGGCCGCGCTCGGCGCGCGTGTACGCGTCGTAGATCGAGTACACCCAGATCGCCGGGTACAGCAGGAAGCCTACGAGGATCATGGTCGACCCCATCGCGAGCAGCGCTCCGACGATGAACGCGATGCCCCGCATCAGTTCCCGGTTGTAGATCTGTCCGAGGCCGGGGAACAGCGCGGAGAGGATGGCCGCGACGACGGGGTTACCGCCCTCCAGCGCCGAGTCGACCGTCGACTCGATCGGCGACTGCGGCGGCGGCTGCTGGCGGACGCCGCACTCCGGGCAGATCTCGGCCCGCTCGCTGATGATCGACCCGCAGTTCCGGCAGTACACCTCGTCGGGACCGGGTTCGCGGTCCGACGACGCCGATGGCTCTGACATACAGGGATGGACGCCCGGAGGCGACTAAGCGTTGTCGCCACTGCGGGTCCACTTCCGTCCGCACCGCTGCGGCTTACTTGCCAGCGGCCGCCCCGTCCGCCCGCGTGTACGCGTCGTAGAGTGCGGACAGCCACAGGGCGAACGCGACGGGTATCGCGAAGACGGAGGCGAACCCGGCGGCGAACGGCACCGCGAGGACGAGAGCACCCGCGAGCGCGAATCCGGCCCCGCGGCCGAACTCCCGGAGGGAGAGGTGACCCAGTCCGGGAAAGAACGCGGAGAGACAGCACGCCACGATCACCGCGTTCGACTCGATCGGCGCGAGCAGCGACGACTTCGGCGACGCCCGCCGCCGAACGCCGCACGCCGGGCAGCGCACGGTGCGGTCGCTGATCCGCTTCCCGCAGTCCCGGCAGGTCGCCGAGTGGAGCCTGGAGTTGCCGACGGACGCGTGGTCCGAATCGCCGTCCATACTCCCGGTGACGGTCGCCTGGTATATATCAGATTTCCTGACCATCGGCGTCCCGAAGCTCAGCGTTCCGCCGTCTCGCGGATCAGCGCTGCCAGATCGTCCCAGAACCCGTCCGCGTACTTCGTCGCGCTGTCGATAGTCGGGCGCGCGTTGGTCTCGTTGACCACCGCGCGGTCGTCGGTGACCAGCAGGTCGACGCCGAGGAAGTCGACGTCGAGCGCCGCGGCGGTCAGCTCGGTGAGGCGACGCAGATCGGGGTCGAGGTCGACGCCCGTCGCCTCGGCACCGCGGTGGACGTTGTGCTTCCACCGGCCCTCGGCGAGAGCCTCGTCGGGGAGGCGGCGCTCGACCGCACCGACGTACTGGCCGTCCAGCACCATCGCGCGGTAGTCGCGGGCCTCGGGGAGGAACTCCTGAACGAGGAAGGACTGATCGCCCGTGGCCCGGTAGTCGTGGACCAGGTCGAGGTAGTCGCAGACGCCGAGGAAGGAGTCCAGATCGGCGGCCTTCGCCACGCCGACGCCTCGCGTCGTCGCGTTGGGCTTGACGACGACCGGCGGATCGAACCGCCGGAAGGCGTCCCGGAGGTCGGCCTCGTCGACGGGGTTGGAGACGACCACTGTCTCCGGCGTCGGGACGTCCGCTCGCCCCAGGCGCGCCAGCGCCTCGCCCTTGTGCCGGGACCGCAGGACCGCCTCTCGGCCGTTCACCCAGGGGACGTCGAGTAGCGCGTCGGCCACGCCGCCCTCCGCCAGCCGCGGCGGGAACACGAACCCGACGTCGTACTCGCCGAAGGCCGACCCGTCGAGCGGGAGCGTCCGCTCCGCGGTCTCGACGTAGTCGACCTCGATCCCGCGCTCGCTCAGCGGCTCACGCATCCGCTCGAAAGTCGCCGCGTCGGTCGCCACCGCCAGGCGGAGCATGCCGCAGAGTTAGAACGACCGATACAAAGGTCATCCGCTCGCCGGCCTACTCGGACCCCTCGCGAGTCAGCCCCGCGTACGCCGCGCCGAGGTAAAACGTGAAACGGCGCCAGGCCGCCGAGAACACCGGAAATCGCCGTAGCCGGCCGACGCGAATAGCTATCGCTCGGCGATCAGCGCGTGAGAAGGGGAGTTCTGATTGACTTACGCAATCAGGAGCTCTTCTCCCCGCTCGACCTTGATCCGGCACGGGGGCGTGATCTTGTTGTAGGCGCGGCGGAACGCCTCCTTGACGGCGTCGGCCTGGTCCACGTCGCAGTAGGCCGTGAAGAGGCGCTCGTTGGCGTCGATCCTGGCGGCGGTGCCGACGATCTTGCCGAAGGCCTGTCGCATCCCGTCGGAGACACGGTCGGCGCCGGCGCCGGTCGCCTGCTTGTTCTCCCGGATGACCTGGTGGGGGAACTTCCGGAGGACCATCTTGTAGTTGCCCTCGCCGAGTTCCTTGATCAGGTGGCGGTTGGCCGAGAGGCGCGAGGCCTCCAGTGAGCCGTGGCGGATCTGGACCTCCTCCTCGACGATGAGGCTGATCTGGACCGGGTAGTCCTCGGGGTCGGTCTCCTTGTCCCCCATCTTGTGCTGTGCGATCTTGGAACCGGGAATGCCCGTGATGTACTCCCGTCGGGTGTACGCGGGCTTGTCGATTTCCCGGTACATCGAGGCTGGCTTGTCCGACATGGATACTCTTGGAAAAGACCAGGCCGAGCGACCAAATAAACCCGTCGAAGCCGCGACCGGCCGTGCGAGGGCGTGTCACTCCGGGTCCGAGCGGTCGAATCCCGTCGCCTCGCGCTCGGTCCGGTGACACTGGGGTTACCTCGCTGGGGTGTTTATCTCCGTCCAGCGCCTAGCCGTGGACACCATGAACATGCTCGTGGACGGCGAGTGGCGGACGGACGTCTATCAGACGACGAACGAGGAGGGCGAGTTCGAACGCCAGACGACGAGCTTCCGGGATCGAATCGAGGACGACCCGGACGCGCGCTTCCAGCCCGAGGCGGGCCGGTATCACCTCTACGTCTCCTACGCCTGCCCGTGGGCCCACCGGACCCTCATCACGCGGGCGATCAAGGGCCTCGAGGACGCGATTTCGGTGAACGTCGTCGACCCCTACCGCGACGACGACGGCTGGCAGTTCGCCCCCGAGAAGGAGAGCTGTACCCAGGACACCGTCAATGGCGCCGACTACCTCCGCGAGGTGTACCAGGAGGCCGACCCCGACATGACCGGCCGCGTCACCGTGCCGGTGCTGTGGGACAGACAGGAGGAGACCATCGTCAACAACGAGTCCGAGGAGATCATGCGGATGCTGGACACCGAGATGAACGGCGTCGCCGAGCGCGACGTCGACCTCTACCCCGAGGGCTACCGGGACGAGGTCGACCGGATCGTCGACGACATCTACGAGCCGATCAACAACGGCGTCTACCGGACCGGCTTCGCCGACTCGCAGGAGGCCTACGACCGCGCCGTCACGGAACTGTTCGACGCGCTCGACCACTGGGACGACGTGCTGGCCGACCGGCGCTACCTCGCCGGCGACCGCCCGACGGAGGCGGACGTCGCCATGTTCACGACGCTGGTGCGCTTCGACGAGGTGTACCACACGCATTTCATGTGCAACCACCAGTTCGTCCGGGAGTACGACAACCTCTGGCCGTACCTCCGGGACCTCTACGGGACGCCGGGCTTCGGCGAGACGGTAAACATGGACCACATCAAGGAGCACTACTACACGACCCACCCCGACGTCAGCCCGAAGCGGATCGTCCCGATGGGCCCCGACCCGGACTTCGAGGCGTCCCACGACCGCAACGAACTCCCGGGCGACCCGCCCGAAGCACTGCTCGAACTGGCCTGAAGCGAGCGCGGTGTGCGACGCCGGGGGGATGCCGGACCTCCCGCACTCACCGACCCGAGAAACCCCGTCTCCAGACGGTTCGGCCGTCCGCCGGCGACTGCCTAAACGTGTAGGCAACAGTACCTTTTGGCTTCCCCCACTCTGTACTGTTGCCGGGCGTACCACATCCCGGCCACTCCCCACCCCACCCACCCCGTCCCACCGACCGCCACCCCCACAGCGGACACCGCCACGCGATGCGAGGGCCCGCACCCGGCCCTCGCTCGCGTCCCCGTTCTCTGGATTTCCCGGCACCCGGTTTCTCACGCTCCTCCCACGTGTCGAGTCACTGACGTCGCGTTTTCGATCGATTACAGCGTAAACAGTTCGCGTCGCTGTCGGTCGTCACTCGTCACGTCGACTGGACGAGCGACGGCCGCACCGGAGCGGGCGAGCGGAGTCACCCGCCGGCCGGCGTCGTCACTCGAACCGTAGCGCCGAAAGAAACCGGGTCGCCGTGTGCCTGTACGAAAGGAGTGTCCGACTTACAGTCGGGTGAGGTTCGACGCGCGCGGGCCCTTGTCGGCCTGCTCGATGTCGAACTCCACTTCCTGGCCTTCCTCGAGGTCCGGGCCGCCGACGTCTTCCATGTGGAAGAACACGTCGTCGTCCGCGTCCTCGGTCTCGATGAAGCCGTAACCGCCCGTGTCGTTGAAGAAGTCGACAGATCCGGAGGCCATTAGAGGCGCTCCAGGTTGGTCGCGCGGGGGCCCTTGTCGGCCTGCTCGATGTCGAACTCCACTTCCTGTCCCTCTTCGAGGTCCGGGCCACCGACGTCTTCCATGTGGAAGAACACGTCGTCGTCCGCATCCTCAGTCGAAATGAAACCGTAACCGCCAGTGTCGTTGAAGAAGTCAACTTCGCCTTGCGCCATTGCTTCTAATCGGATGGGTGGGGGACATATAGGCCTTGTGAGGGTCACGGTACCATGACCGTAACGACCGCCTCGCGGGCGTCCGTCGCAGCGATCGAGGCCCCGTCGGCGAGTTTCGGTCCGCCGTGCCCTTTTTGTCGACCGGCGCGCACTCATCGGGCATGGCAGACGACGTCTGGGTCGGGGCCCACTACTGCGGTGACCGCTGGCTGGCGATGGCCTTCGACCGGGACGGGTACGCGTCCGCCGCGGTCCACGCCGACGTCGGCGACCTCTGGTTCGCCAGCGAGGACGCCGAACGCGTCGTCCTGGACGTGCCGGTCGGACTGCCTTCGGAGGGAGCGAACGGCGAAGTCGTGAGCGACGATGCTGGGTCCCGTCGCTGCGACAGGCTGGCCCGGGAGCTGCTGGGCGAGCGCGGCGAGACGGTCGCCTCACCGCCCGTGCGGGAAGCCGCGCGGAAGCGCCGGTACGCCGTGGCCAGCCGGGCCCACGAGCGCCGGACCGGGCGCGATCTCTCGCGTCGCGCGTTCGAGCTGCGCGACGCCGTCAGCGTCCTCGACGACCTGCTGGAGGAGTTCCCGGACGCGCGCGAGGTGATGACCGCCAGCCACCCGGAACTGGCCTTCCTGGCCGCCGCGGACCACCCCGCCGAGCACGACCGCGACACCGCCGGCGGGTACGCCGAGCGGATGCGCGCGCTGGCCTCCATCGACCGCGACGCCCCGCCCGCGGTCCAGTCCGCCGCCGAGGCCGCGGGCGGGAGCGACGTGGCCGTCGCCGACGTCCTCGACGCGGCGCTGCTCGCCTACACCGCGCTCCCCCGCGCGGGCCGCCTGCGGTCGCTTCCGCCGGATCCGCCCGTAGACGACCGGGGCCTGCCGAAGCGGCTCGTCTACCGCTCGGAGACGCCCCTCACGGAGTGAGGGCACCGGCCGTCAGTTTCCGAAGCCGAGTCCGAGTCCGATCTCCGCGTCCGGTCCCTTGCCTGGGTTGTCCTCCGGTCCCTTGCCGGGGAAATCGTCTCGCTCCCAGCCGCGCTCCGGGTCGTCTTCGTCATCGTCGTCGTCTTCCTCGTCTTCCTCGTCGTCATCGTCGTCGTCTTCCTCGTCTTCCTCGTCGTCGTCTTCCTCCTCAGCCTTCTCAGCTTTTTCTTCAGCCGTTTCTTCGGCTTTCTCAGCCTTTTCCTCAGCCTTTTCTTCGGCTTTCTCCTCGTTCTCCTCCTCAGTCTCGGTTTCCGTCTCCGTCTCGGTTTCTGTCTCGGTGTCTGTCTCCGTTTCCGTCTCGGTTTCTGTCTCGGTGTCTGTCTCCGTCTCCGTCTCGGTGTCTGTCTCCGTCTCCGTCTCGGTTTCCGTCTCAGTCTTCGTCTCGGTCGCGGTCTCAGTCTCCGTCGGCGTCTGCTCCGCCGTCACCTGGCTCGTGATCACGACGGACTGATCCAGCGAGAGGGACGTCCGATCGGGGTTCGACCGGTCGCCGGAGAGGAACTGCCAGTCGGTCACCTCGCCCTCGTAGTACTGGCCGTACAGCGCGGCGTCTCCGTTGTAACTGGGGTCGATCGCGACCTCGAAGTCCTCGCCGAGGTGGCCGAGCACGCCCCCGTCGGTCGCGCTGTCGCCCCAGGTCCAGTCGACGGTGTGCTGGCCGCCGTCGACGGACCACTGGTCGTGGTTCGTGGTGGCGATCTCGCCGGACTGGCGGTCGCGGTAGAAGTCGTCCCGGACGAGCCACCCCGTCGCGGGGTCGACGGTCAGATCCCAGGAGACGGCCCCGCCCGACCCGCCCGGCGCGTCGTGAACGGCGACGAGACTCAGGCCGTTCGGGCCGTCGTAGAGGAAGGAGATGGTGGTGTCCTCCTGCTGGAGGTCGTGCGTGCCCGCGGACTCGTAGTACGGCCCCTGATCGGTGCTGGTCCCGCCGTAGCCCGTCTGGTCCGGCGGAACGCGGTAGTCGTACAGGTCCTCGACGGGTTCCTCGCCGGAGAAGGGCTCGACGGGGATCCGCCGGTCACCCTGTCGGACCTCGTACTCGGCGGTCGAGTCGCTGGACTGCGCGGCGACCGCTCCCGCGGCGCCGCCGGTGAACAGCGTCCCGAGCGCCTGCAACACGGTCCGTCGATCGGATCGTCGCTGGCCGTCTGACATGATCGTCGGAAGGGGTCGTTCACCCATTGTTATGGATCGTTAAACGGACCGCCGGGGTCGATCGAGTGTTGTCAGTACCAGTAGATGGAAGGGCGTCCTGTTCCATCGAAGCCTATGCCGATCGATCTCCCCCGACTTGGGCTCGGGACGTACTCCGACGACGACCGCGAGCAGTGGACCGACAACGTCCGCACTGCACTGGACGTCGGCTTCCGAATGGTCGACACCGCGCAGGTCTACGGGAACGAGACCTACGTCGGCGAGGGGCTCCGCCAGTCCGGCGTCGACCGCGAGGACGTCTTCCTGGCGACCAAGACCGTCCACCACGACGTCCCGCCCAGCGCCGACCAGGTGCCCGGGGCCATCGACGGCTGCCTGGACCGGCTGGGCGTCGACGCGGTCGACCTCCTGTACGTCCACTGGCCCTCCGGAATTTACGAGCACGAGGCCGTCCTGCCGGCCTACGACGAGGCCTACGAGTCGGGGAAGACCCGCCACGTCGGGCTCTCGAACTTCACGCCGGAGCTGATCGACGAGGCGACGGACGTCCTCGACGCGCCGCTGGCGGCCCACCAAGCCGAGATGCACCCGCTGCTCCCCCAGGAGGAGCTGGTGGCTCACGCTCAGGAGCACGACTACTGGCTGGTGGCCTACTCCCCCCTGGCGAAAGGCGAGGTGTTCGAGGAGCCCGCCATCCGGGAGGTCGCCGAGAAGCACGACGCCAGCCCCGCGCAGGTCAGCCTCGCGTGGCTACTGGAGAAGGACAACGTCGCCGCCATCCCCAAGGCCAGCAGCCGCGAGCACATGGCGGCGAACCTCGCAGCGCGCGACCTAGAACTGGACCAGGAGGACCTCGACCGCATCGACGCCATCGACCGCGAACACCGCGTCATCGATCCCGATCACGGGCCCTGGAACTGGTAGCCAGAGCTTTCGCCCAGAAGACACTTACCGGGACCGGGAAGACGGAGCGGCATGCATCGCAGCGAGTGCCTCGCCCTCCTCGGCGCTCTTCCGCTCGCGGGCTGTCTCGACGACGGCTCCGGCGAAGCGACGCGAACGTCGGACGCGACGACGACCGGTGACGCCGCGACCGCGACGGACGACGCTGCGACCGCGACGGCCGCCGACGCGCCAGGAGGGGTTCTCGACCTCGGCGAGACGGCGGCGACCGACGGACCAGTCGACGTGACCGTCGAGTCGGTGAGCGTCCAGCGATCGGTGATCGACGCGCACACCTGGTGCGAGCTACGGGAGCCGGCTGAGACTCAGGTGCTGGTCGCCGAGACGGCCGTCGAGCGCGACGGGGCGTCGTTCGGAGTGCGGCTGGACGGCGAGCCCGTCGACGTGACGAACGTCTCCCTCCACGGCGATACCCGACAGCAGGCCGTGACGGTGCCCGTCCGGTCCGCCGAGCGGGGCCTGCTCGTCCTCGACGAGGGCGACGAGCCCGCCTGGTCGCTGCCGGACGACGTCCTCGACCACCTGGGGAGCGCCGCCGAGTTCCGCCTGCGGGAGGCCGTCGTTCGCGAGGCCGACCACGGGGAGGCCTCGGATCGAGCGAGCGAGAGCGAGCGGAGTGAGCAACGCGCGAGCAGCGAGGGCGACAGCGGAACGGAACTCGCCCTGACCGTCGAAAACAGCGGCGACCGCGACGGGACGTTCAGGGGCATCGTCGTCTCGGCCGTCGCCGCCGACGCCGACGCGGGCGTCGGGTTTCCGGTCCCGGCCGACGAGACGGTCACTGAGGTGGTCCGGGACGACGTCGTCCGGAACTGGGAGCCGACGCCGACTTCGTCCACGACGTCGGCCCGGACACGCGCCGCTTCGTCGTGAAGCACGCCTGACGATGCCGGGCGTGAGCCGGTCCGACCCGCGGCTCAGTCGCCCTCGATGGTCGTCTCCGGCGGGACGAACGTCCCGATCGAGACCGTGTACAGGGACACCGTCGCCACGCGCAGCAGCGACGCGACCAGCACGGCGAGCGGCGAGAGGATCACGGCCGTCGCGACCACGGAGACGGCGGGCAACGCCGCCGGATCGATCGCCGGCGGCACGTTCGAGCCGGTGTAGACCTGCGAGAAGAAGTAGGTCGCGAGCACCGCCGGAACGCCGGTGTAGATGAGCGACCGGGAGAGCCGGGCGAGTTCCTGCTGGAGAGTCAACGTCTTGAAGAACTGGCGCATGGTCGCGATGGCCTTCAGCAGCTCTAGCGCGTCGTCGAGGGCGTCGTCGGCCGTCTCGGTGAGGTCCTCGCCGTACCGGCTCCGGAACGCCCGCGTCGTGTCGAGGTGGTCCGCGTAGTCGGTCCCGAGCGTGAGCAACAGCACCTTGAACGGGTCGGCGATGTCGTCCGCCGTCGCGAGGTCGGCGGCGTAGTCGGCGACCTCGGCGGCGTACTTCTCGGCGTCGTCTCCGGCGTCGAGAGTCACGGCCGAGCGTTCCACCTCCCGGCGGAAGTCCCCGACGCGACGCTTCAGGGAGTCGGCGAGCAGTCCCAGGAAGGCACTCGGGTCGTTCGGGCTGACGTCCACGCCCGCGATGTCCTCGACCGTGTGCCGGTAGTCGAGGGTGCCCTCGAGCTCGTCCGAGAGGTTCCCCGCCGAGCCGAACAGCCGCGAGAGGATGAGCTGGTTGATCGACAGGGCGACAGTGAGCAGCGTCAGCAGGCCAGAGAGGAGACCGCTCGACAGCGCCGTCGAGAGGTTGCTCCCCGGGCCGACGTAGACGAGACCGAGCCGGATCAGCAGCGCCGCGAGGGCGGCGAACGTCAGTGCGAGGACGGCTGCGACCCCGAGCCGGTTCCCGGTGATAAACAGCCAGCGAGTCACGGGATTCGGGACGTCTTCGGCCCACGGCTTGCTCATCTGGCGATCACACCCCGCAGTAGGCCTCGGAGGGGGTTAAGTGATAGGCCGATGTCAGGTGTCGTTCGTCCGGCGGCGAGCGGGGGCGATGGCTGGGCTCACCCGGGCGTCCCCGGCGCCGTCGTCCGGCTCCCGTTCGGGCCGGTCTCGGCGACGACATACTCCTGGCCGACCATCGGGTCGAGCAGGCGGTCGACGGGGGCGCGGTCGTCCCGCAGTACGGGCGCGTCGCCGGTCCGGCTCGTCCGCCGGTAGTCCTCGACCTCCTCGCTCAGGTCGATCCTGAGGTCCCGCCGAGCCTCGCGCTGGCGCAGCTCCTCGCGGGTAACGGGCTCGTCGTGCTTGGTGGCTACGAGCTGGACGTTCTGGACGACCGGGGCCTCGACCGTCGGGAAGGCGTACACCTGCGGATAGACGCTCTCGGCGGTCCGGTACTCCGCGCGGTAGAACTCCGACCCCGGCCCGCTGGGCGCGGCGATCAGGTTCATGTAGAAGACGCCGTCCTCGTCCATCCGCTTGCTGGCGAGCAACATGAACTCCCTCGTCGTCATGTGGAAGGGTACCTTGTCCTTCTGGAAGGCGTCGACGACGACGACGTCGTAGGTGTGGTTGGTCTGCCGGAGGAACCGCCGGCCGTCGCCCTGGTAGACGTTCAGCCGCTCGGACTCCTCCAGGCTGAAGTACTCCTCCGCGACGTCGATCACCTCGGGGTCGAGTTCGACGGCGTCGACGGTGACGTTCTCGTACTCCGCGGCGAACCGCCGCGGGCCGGTGAACCCGCCGCCGCCGACGAACAGCACGCGGTCGATCTCGTCGACCCCCTCCTCCGTGAACAGCAGCGAGGCGTGGAAGTACCGCGTGTAGGTGAAGACGTGCCGCGTCGGGTCGGATTTGTCCATGGCGCTGTGGCGCTGACCGTCGAGGTACAGCGTCCGGGTGTCCCCGCGGTCGGCGACCCGCAGCTCCTGGTAGGGCGTCTGGGTCTCGTAGACGGTCACGCCCTCGACGCCGACGCCGGCGACGCCCGTGGCGACGGCGGCGACCAGCAGGAGTCCCACGCCGAGGCTCCGGAACACTGGCTCGCGAGACAGCGGCGTTCCGTACAGCGCGACCGCGGTGACCACCGACAGCCCCCCGAAGACGAGGCCGATCAGGTCGACGCTCAGCCACGGGATCAGGAGATAGGTCGTCCCGAACGCGCCGACGATGCTGCCGACCGTCCCCACCGCGTAGACGTGGCCCGACGCCTCGCCCGTGCTGGTGGACTCGACCAGCTCCGCCGCGTAGGGGCTGACGAACCCCAGCAGGTACGTCGGCGGGCCGAACAGGAGGACGACCGCGGGCAGCGACGCCAGCCGCGAGGGCAGCGGGAACCCCACCGTCGACCGCATCAGCAGGTCGCCGGCGAAGATCAGCAGCGCGACGTACAGCGCCGTCAGCAGGAAGACCCGCGCCATCCGCCGCTCGGAGGCGTCGCTGGCCGCCCGCTTGCCCCCGCGCCAGTACCCGTAGCTCAGCGCCGCCAGGAACACCCCGATGATCGTCCCCCACGTGTAGATGCTGCTGCCGAACTGCGGCGCGATCATCCGCCCCGCGAGGATCTCCAGGCCCATGCTGGCGACGCCCGAGACGAACACTGCCATCTCCGGGCCGGACACGTCGGGGACCTCGGGAAGTTCAGAGCGGCGGACACCCATTGCCGCAGACGTTGTAGCGGGGTGACATTAAGGTGTGCGCTCGCAGGGTCTCACGCCGCGCCCCAGACTCTTTGTCCCCCGGACGCGCACGAGGGAGTATCATGAGCCGGATGGCACTGGTGACAGGAGCGAGCGGCGGCATCGGCAGCGCCATCGCGCGGGAACTCGGGGCCGACCACGACGTCGTGGTCCACTACCACAGCGACGAAGAGGGCGCGGAGTCGGTCGCCGAGGACGTCCGCGACCGGGGCAGCGAGGCCGTGACCCACGGCTGCGACGTCACGGACCCGGACGCGGTCGCAGCGATGATCGAGGCGGCCGAGGCGGAGTTCGGCGGCGTCGACGTGCTGGTCAACAACGCGGGCCTGCTGCACGCGACGGCGCTCGAGGACGCCTCCGTCGGGCAGGTCCAGGGGACGATGCGGGTGAACCTGGAGGGCGCGGTCTACTGCACGCGGGCGGTACTTCCGGGCATGCTGGAGCGCGGCGAGGGCTGGATCGTGAACGTCTCCTCGACCGCGGGGACGGACGGCAGCCCGACCGACGCGGCCTACGGCGCGGCCAAGAGCGGCCTGATCGGGCTGACGAAGTCGCTGGCCAAGCAGTACACCTCGGAGGGGGTCTTCGCCAACGCCGTCGCACCCGGGCCGACGGACACGCCGCTGTACGCCGAGGAACGCCGGCCGGAGACCGTCGAGGCGTCGCCGATCGACCGTCTCGTGAAGCCCGAGGAGATCGCCGAGGTCACCAGGACGTTCGCGACGACGGAGGCGATAGCGGGACAGGTACTGACCGTCGACGGCGGGATCAGTCTCTGAGGAGCGGCGGCAGACGCTGACCGCGCGCCGGCCGGCACGGGTTTAACCGTCGCGCGACCGAACCGGACGCCATGGGATCGCCCGACTCCGCGGCCGGACAGGGCACTGCAGTCGACGGAGAGAAGCGGACCACTGCTCCGCAGGTCGACGTCGGCGTGCTCGTCGCCTACGAGCCGGACGGCGACGTCGACGCGCTCCGCTCGTTCACGGAGCGGATGACCGCGGACGCGCGGGCGGAACTGGCGTCGGCCACGGACGCCGACTGGGCGTTCTACGTCGAGGAGCCGACCCGGCTCCCCGACAGCCGGTCCCGGCGGGCCTCGGAGTTCCTCGACGACGCCACCCACCGGATGGTCGAGGGACCGTACGACGTGACCGTCGTCGTCACGGACGTGACCGTCACGTCCAGCCGGGACCGGTACGTCCCGGGGCTGGCGTCGCCGCTGGCGCGGACCGCGGTCGTCTCGACGCGGATACTCAGGAGCCGGCGGCGCGACGAGCCGATGCGAGCGCTCGACGCGCCGGCGGTCCGCTGGAACGCGGCGACGCTGTGCTGTCACCTGGTCGGGCACGTCCTCGGCGCCCGCCACGCCGACGCCGACGGCGGCCTGATGGAGCCGTTCCGGTTCGACCCGGACCGGCGGTCGGTGCCGTCGTTCGACGCGACGGCCGAGCGCCACCTCGAGCGCATCGCCGCGGAGGTGCCCGACGAGGAGGCGTCGCCCCGGGGCCGGCTCCGCCGGCTGGCCTTCCACGGGCTGAGCGCCGCGCGCAACCCGCGACAGGTGGCGCGGGCGCTGGTCGACAGCCGGGCACCGCTGCTCCCGCTGTCGCTGCCGAAGCTGGCGACTGCGGCGGTGGCGCCCACGCTCGTCATCGTCTTCAGCGCCGAGTCGTGGGACGTTGGCTTCCACCTCGACAACGCGACGGCGGGACTGTTCGCGGTCGTCAGCGTCTTCGCCGCAGCGCTGTACCTCCTGTTCGTCCAGAACCTCTCCTTTCCGCGCGAGCGCCACCGCCTGATCACCGAACACACGGCGCTGGTCAACGTCACCGTCTTCCTGATCCTGCTCGGCGCGATGGCCGGGCTGTTCGCCCTCGTCGCCGGCATCATGCTGGTCATCGAGTTCGTCGTCTTCCCGCCGGACCTGATGGCCAACTGGCCCAGCCTCGAGGACCCGTCGGTCAGCGTGGTCGACATGGTCCGCACGGGCGCGTTCATCAGCACCGTCGGCGTGCTCTCGGGGGCGCTGGCGGGCGGGCTGGAGAACCGCGCCATCGTCCGCCACCTGGCGCTGTTCCACGATCGGCCGTAGGGCGACGGACCCTTCGGTCCGAGGAACTGTTTTCCACGGCCGGGACGTAGTCGCGGCATGATCGGCCCGGTCCCGCAGGCGATACACGACTGGCCGCTCGACGCGTTCGTGGTGATCGCGGCGTTCACGCTGGCCGGGGTGCACGTCGTCTCGCCCGCCGTCCGGTTCTCGGACGAGACGGCCCGCGACCGGTTCCTGTCGCTGGCGGGCGGCGTCTCCGTCGCGTACGTGTTCGTCCACCTCCTCCCGGAACTGCACGCCGGCACGGAGGTCGTCGGGAGCGACACGGCGCTGCTCGGGCTGCTCCCCGAGCGGCACATCTACGTCGTGGCGCTGCTGGGATTCGTGGTCTTCTACGGCCTCGAACGGTACGTCCGGTGTCACTGGATCCCGGAGGACACCGAGTTCCCGACGACCGTCTTCTGGTTCCACGTCACCTCGTTCGCCGCCTACAACGCCCTGATCGGCTACCTCCTCGTCCACCGGGAGCTCGGCGGCGCCGGGAGCGTGCTCTGGTTCGCGGTCGCTATGGGAATGCACTTCTTCGTCAACGACGCCAGCCTCCGCTACCACCACCGCGAGGTGTACCGCCGGATCGGTCGGTGGGTGCTGGCCGGCGCCGTCCTGCTCGGGACGCTCGCGGGCTTCGGCGTCGACGTCGGCGAACAGGCGCTGATGGTCATGTTCGCGTTCCTCGCCGGAAGCGTCGTGCTCAACGCGATCAAGGAGGAACTGCCGGAACACCGCGACAGCCGCTTCTGGTCGTTCACCGTCGGTGCCGGCGGGTACACCGCCCTGCTCGTGCTGGTGTAGCGGACGGCCGTTTTAACCCCCGGCAGATGCCGGCCTTGCCCCCTTCGGCGTACCGGCCGGAGGAGACGGTAGATGAGCCGCGCGACACTCGACGAGACCGGCAGTCCCGCGGAGCGCCGAGCGGCGGCGGACGAGACGACCACCGGTCGGGCGCGCTGGACGGCCCGAGGCGGCGTCGGGGGACTGATCGCGACCGTCGTGATGACGGTCTACCGGATCCCCACGACCAGGTCGCTCCCGCCGACCGCCGAGTTCTGGGCGCAGTACGTCGCCGGCGGCGACCCGGACGACCACCCCGTCCCCGCGCTCCTGCTCCACCTCCTGTACGGGTTCAGTGGCGGAGCCGCCTTCGGCGCGCTCTACCCAGCGTTCGAGCGCCGCGCTTCCTCGGACACCGCGCGGGAGGCCGGCGGGACGGCGCTCGGCGCGCTCTACGGCCTGGCGATGTCGGTCTTCGGGGCCCGCGTCGTCCTGGGGCGCGTGCTCGGGCAGGACCTCGACGGGACGGAGCGGCTAGTCTTCCACGTCGGCCACCTCGTCTACGGGCTGACGCTCGGCTCGTGGGTCGCCTCCGAGTCGCGCCTGCGGGACCTCCTCGGGGAAACGGAAGCGGGAACCGATCAGAGGTAGCGGTTGGGGAGCGCGTAACTATCCGTTCACCGGACCCGCCTCCGGTAGATGCGCGACCTGAACCTCGCGCTGGCGCTGGTCGGCGGACTCACGGTCGCGCTGGGCCTCGGAGCCGGCCTCCTCCGGAGCCGCGGCTCCCTCCCGCAGGAGACCGTCCTGGCGGTCGCCGTCGGAGTGGTCACCGGCCCGCACGGGCTGGCCCTGTTCGACCTGTCGGCCGCCGACCCGCCGCTGGCCCTGGTCGAGCGGCTGGCCCGGGTGACGGTCGCCATCGCCGTCGCGAGCATCGGCCTCCGGCTGCCGTCCACGTACATCCGGCGGCGGGCGCGGTCGCTGTCGGTCCTGCTCGGCGTCGGGATGGTGGCGACGTGGCTCGTCAGCGGCCTGCTGACCGCCCTGTTGCTCCCAGTGTCGCTCTCGGTGGGCCTGCTCGTCGGCGCCATCGTCACGCCGACGGATCCCGTCGTCGCCAGCACCATCGTCACGGGCTCGACCGCCGAGGAGACGGTCCCCCGCGGCTCCGCTACCTCCTCTCGGCCGAGGCCGGCGGGAACGACGGCATCGCCTACCTGTTCGTCCTCTTTCCCGTCTTCCTCATCGGCGCTGGCTCCGAGGGGACGCTTCGCTCCTGGCTGGCGGTGACCCTGGGCTGGGAGGTCCTCGGGGCCGTCGCGATCGGGTTCGCGGTCGGCGCCGCGGTCGGTCGCGTCGAGCGCTGGCTGAGCAGGCAGGGGGCGATGGAGGACACGTCCGTGTTCACGCTCACGCTCGCGCTGACCGCCTTCGTGCTCGGGTTCGTCAAGCTGCTCGGAACCGACGGCATCCTGGCGGTGTTCGCGGCCGCGCTGGCGTACAACTGGCAGGCCGAGCCGCGCGACGAGCGGCGAGAGGGGCAGATCCAGGAGGTGTTCAACCGCCTGTTCACCGTCCCGGTGTTCGTGCTGTTCGGCGCCGTCGCGCCGCTTTCAGACTGGGCGGGGCTGGGCTGGCGGGGCGTGGCTCTCGTCGCCGGGATTCTGCTCCTGCGGCGCCTCCCGGTGCTGATCGCCGTGGCGCCCGTCGTCCGGCCGCTGGACCGGCCCGCCGCGACGCTGTTCGTCGGCTGGTTCGGCCCCATCGGCATCGCCGCGCTGTTCTACGCGGCCCTGGCCGTCCGGGAGACGGGCAGCGAAGTCCCCTGGACGATCGGCACGCTCGTGGTCGCGGGGTCGATCCTGACCCACGGGGCGACGGCGACGCCCCCGACACACCTGTACGGTCAGCTCGACGACGACGCCGAGTGGTGGTGAGCGGGGACCGCGACGGGATCGACCGGCGGCGCGGCCCGACCGCCGACGGCGTCAGTCCAGCGAGGAGCCTGCGCCCTCCTCGTCGGACGGCACGCTGCTCTTGCCGCTGCGGGCCCAGCGGTCGATGTTCTCGGCGACGAAGTCCTTGCCGCCCCAGCCCAGCGCGACGCCGACGCCGATGGCGATGGCCGCTGCGAGGCCCCACGCGAGCGCCCGGGCGAACACGTACAGGATGCTGACGTCGACGCCCATCGTGTCGAGGCCGATGACGATGACGATGAAGTACAGGAACAGCCGGGTGCCCGTGGCGAACAGCTGCGTGTAGTTCGACTGCGTGGCGGCCCGCGTGCGCGTGATGGCGTCCCCGACGAAGTCGGCGACGACGAACCCGAGCACGATGATCAGGAGGCCGGCGACGAAGGCCGGCAGGTACGACACCGCGCGGTTGATCCACTGCGAGAGGATCTGGATCGCGAGGACGTCCGCGGCCGTCAGGATCGCCAGCGCGTACACGAACCACTTGGCCAGCGTCCCGAACGCCCGCGAGACCGCGCGTTGCGTCCCGCCGAGCATCTGTCCCAGCGGCGTGTCGAGGACCATCTCGTCCACCCGCGCGGCGTCGACGAGCCGTTCCACGATGCCGGAGACGACGCGGCCGATGATCCACCCGACGAGGAGGATGATGATCGCGCCGATCAGCCGGGGCAGGAACGCCAGGACGTCGCCAATGGCGTCTCTCGCCTGGTCGGCGAGGTCAGCCTGCAGGACTGTGGTGTACATGCGTTCTAGAACAGCGTACGGCCGTTATTCGTTATATGCTAACTACACACATACATCGTCGAGAGCGCCGTAGCGGCCGTGTGAACGGCCCTCGATGGGTGAGCGTATCAGCAGCAGCGCCAGCATCCGTCGAACCGGGTGGGGCCAGTACGCTCGCCGCTCTACCGCGGCGCGAAACCGCGAGGCAGAGCGCCGAGTGCGGGCTTCCTGACGGTCCTCGTTGGCTCGGCCTACAGTAGGAGTTGTACGCATTGACACACTCGAAGGGAACCCGGGTGTCCTTCGATGTGTGAACGATTTCACCGTCTACGACAGGAAGTGGTCGCGACCGCCGGCCGCTCGGACGGGACAGCGCCCCCGGTACCCGTGTCCGACTCCCGGCCCGAATCGAGCGGCCCGGGGGTGTGGAGAACAGATCTGGTACGGGGCGGCGCCGTCTCGACGGACGGCACCGAGACTGTAGGACGTTACATAAGCCCGCCGTAACGGCGGGCAGCGGTGAGGGGGTCGAGAAGTGGACTGCGGGCCGTTACTGCTGCTCGAGCATCTCCTGGACGCGGGTGACGACGCCGCCGGGGCCGCGCTGGAGCAGCGACCGGATCTCGGCCTGCCGGAAGTAGCTCGCGAAGGCCATCAGCGTCGGGGGCCACAGGCCCACGAAGATACCCTTCTGGCGGTCGCCCTGAACGTAGAAGTAGTACCACGACAGCGCGACGGAGGCGATCCCCGCCATGATGATCGGGTCTCGTCCCGTCTGTTCGGCTGCGCCTTTCGTCCGCTCCTGGGATTGGCTCTGCATGGATCGAACGCTACGGGAGGACGCCCCTTTGTTATGCGTCTGCTTTGCAACGAAACCCGGACGAACTCGGAGTAAGCTGACCGTGGACGGCGGGAGAGCGGCGTTGCCGGCGGAATCACCGAAACTCCGGCTGGCCGATCCCGAATCAGTCCCAGTCGACCTGCCACCCGAGGAGCGCCGCGACGCCGTCGAAGTAACCCGTCCCCCACAGCGCGACGAGGACGCCCCCGACGGCGTTGAACAGCAGGTCGAGGGCGATGTCGTCGATGCCGTACTGCGCGAGCACGGCCTCGCCGCCCAGCAGGCTCGCGAGCCCGCCCGAGCCGAACTCCGCGATCTCCCAGAGGACGCCGAAGGAGACGACGAACACGAGGACGAACACGAACCGCAGGCGCGGCGGGACGACGACGCCCTCGTGATGGCGGTCGATCGCCCGGACTAGCGCGTAGCCGACGCCGGCCACCAGCGCGGCCGAGACCGAGTGCGCGACCTGATCGTACCAGCCGAACTCGCGGTAGGGACCCAGCGCCCCGACGCCGTGGAGGGTGGCCGCGACGGCGATCCACAGGGCCAGCCCTGGATGCATCTGGTGGCCGTACCGCCGGCGGACTGCGTCCGGGATCAGCGCGACGAGCAGGGGCGTCAGCCCGTTGAACACGAGACCGATCTGGACCGTGACGAGGGCGTAGACGACGACGGCGACGAGCACCGCCTGCAGCGCACGGGCGGCGGCCAGCAGCGGCTCCTCGGTCGGGTCCGGCAGCGCGTCGCGGATCACGCGCCCACCTCCGGCGACGGGCCGGCGTCCGACGAGGCGGAGCGACGGACGTAGTACTCGAGGAGCGCGCCGGCGGCCAGGCCGACCGCCGTCGCGACGACGAGGTCCCACATCAGCGCCGTCGAACTCGTCAGGAACCCGGTCCCGAGGTAGCGGTCCGAGAGCCACCGCGCGACGGCCCAGCCGGCCGCGACGGTCGCGGTCGTCATCGCGACGAAGGTCACGGCGAACCACGGCTCCATCTCGGCCTCGGAGAAGCGGTCGATCTCGGCGACGGCGATCAGCGCCAGCGCCGCCACGGCGACGTACGTGGCGATCTGCGTGAACAGGCCGTACGAGCGGGCCACGACCGGGAGCGTCGCGAGCGCGAGCACCTCCCACTCGATCATCCGCCCGGGATCCCGGTAGACGACGGCCGGGAGCACCGCCACGGCGGCGACGACCGCGGCGAACGCGCCCCACAGCGCGGCGTCCGTCAGCAGGCTCTCGACCGTCGCGACGGCGAGGAAGGCGACGAGCCCCCAGGCGAGCCAGGCGTTGGCCCGATCACCGTCGACGAGACCGGTCAACGATGTCATAGCCGCGCTTAGGGACTCCAGCGGGGTAAACAGGCGTCCGTTACCGGGCGCGCGGAACGCTGACTACCGTCACAGCCCCCGCTTTTTCGAGGGCGCTCGCTATGCTCGGACCTCACTACTACCGCCCGTACGGCTCCCTGACGACCTCGCGGCCGTCAGCGGTCCGCACGGTGACGACATCCCCCGTCTCGTCCCACAGTTCCTCGCCGGCGCCCCAGTAGAGGTGGTCGTCGTCCGCGCCGCGGCCGCTGTAGAGCGTGACGCTCTCTCCCGGATCGAGGACGGTCCCGTCCGGGAACGCGTAGGACCGGCCCGCGTCGTTCTCGACGGTCCACCCGGAGACGTCGAGCGGGTCGTCGGCCTCGTTCCGGAAGACGAGGTACTCGTCGGCGGGGTCGGACGCGGTCTCGTGGATCTCGTCGAGGGCGAACGCGCCCGCCGCGCCGCCGCCGGCGGACGTCGACTCGGTCCGGTCCACGTCCGCATCGGCCGTTCCCTCGGCCGCGTTGGCGTCGAACGCGACCGGTTCGCCCTCGCCCGTGTCCCCGACAGCCAGCTGGTCGGCCGGCGTCTCCTCCGGTTCGACGAGCTTCTCCTCGCCCTCGACGCGCTCCGAGAGGGATCCGCGGGCGACGACCGCCACGGCGGGCCGGTCGGCGGCGACGGTGGCCGCCTCGCGGTAGAGCCCGGCGTGCTCGTCCGGATCGAACCGGTCGCGGAACGCGGCCCAGGAGAGGCGCTCCCCGTCGACCGCGCCGGGGTCGCTCGCCAGGCCGAGGCGGGTGCCGCCGTCGGGTTCGTCGGTCAGGACCGGCGTCACGCCGTGCTCGGCCGCCAGCGCCTCGATGCGGTCGGGATCGGCCGTCACGCGCCAGGCCGGCCGGTCGCTGTCCTCGGACATGGGACCGACGTAGGAGACGAGAGCGGTTAACTGTTCGACACCTTCTCCGCGAGCGGTCCGGATAACGACCGGTTACGGACGGGACGACGCCGGCACTCGCCCCGGCGCGACGAGGCGAGCCGCCGGGGCCGCGCTGTGGACCGCCGACCCACCGCGGCCGTCGCGTGATGGGCCGAGTAACCGCGCCTTACTCCGAGTACCGGCGGTGTAACGCAGGACGGCGCTCAGATGCCAGTGCCTTACGTCGCGGGAAACCCGTGAAGCGACGACCGGTTTTTGCTTCGTGGCCGACTCCGTTCGAAGGACATGAAGTGGACGAACGCAGACGATGTGCAGTCCGGGCGACGGGACGAGTCGTCGACCGACGACCGACCGTCAGGGGAGGGTGGAGACGGTGTCCACGGTGCGATCTCGGAGCTCCTCGAGGACGGAGACCTGATCGTCGTCTCGAACCGCCAGCCCTACAGCCACGAATACGAGGACGGCGAGATCGTCGTCGAGCCGCCAGCGGGCGGTCTCACGGCGGCCGTCGATCCCCTGATGCAGCGGCTGGCGGGCACCTGGGTCGCGTGGGGGGACGGCGAGGCCGACAGGGAGATGGCCGACGAGGACGGCACGGTCGCCCTGCCGCCGGGCGAGGAGTCCTATCGGCTCCAGCGCGTGTGGCTCGACGAGGACGACGTCGAGGGGTACTATCGCGGCTACAGCAACCGCGTGCTGTGGCCGGTGTGTCACGCCGACCTCTCGAAGGTGGACGTCCGGCCGGGCGACTGGGCGACCTACGAGGCCGTCAACGAGACGTTCGCCGATGCGGTGATCCGGCGGTCCCCGAGCGACGGCATCGTCTGGTTCCACGACTACCACTTCGGGCGGGCACCCAGGCTGGTGCGGGACGCCCGGCCCGAGGCCTTCCTGGCGCAGTTCTGGCACATCCCCTGGCCGTCCTGGGACGTGTTCCGGGCCTGCCCGCAGGCCGAGGCGATCGTGGACGGCCTGCTCGCCAACGACCTGCTGGGCTTTCACACCGACACGGACTGCCGGAACTTCCTCGACGGGGTCGAGGTGGCCGGCCTCGGCGACGTCGACCGCAACAGCGGAAGCGTCGTCCGCGACGGCCAGCGCACCTACGTCCGGTCGTTCCCCATCGGCACGGATGCGGCGAAGTGGGCGGAGCGCGCCGAGTCCGACGAGAGCGACGAGTTCTGGACCGAGTTCAGCGAGGAGCACGGCCTGACCGACCGCCGGATTGCGCTGGGCGTCGAGCGGCTGGACTACACGAAGGGCGTCGAGCGGCGACTGGACGCGCTGGAGCTCCTCTGGGAGGAGGAACCGGACCTGCAGGGCGACCTGACCTACGTCCAGAAGGTGTCGATGAGCCGCCAGGAGATCCCCGCGTACGCGCGGCTTCGCGAGCGCGTCGAGGCCCGCGTCGCCGAGATCAACGACCGGTTCGGCACCGACGACTGGCAGCCGATTCACTACGTCGACGATCACCTCCCGCGCGAGGCGCTGGCGGCCCTGTACCGCGAGGCCGACGTGGCCGTCGTGACCCCCGTCCGAGACGGGATGAACCTCGTCGCCAAGGAGTTCGTCGCCGCCCAGGGGGACGAGCCCGGGACGCTGGTCCTCTCGGAGCTGGCTGGCGCCATCGAGCAGCTGGACGCGGGTAGCGTCGTGGTCAACCCCTACGACGTGCGGGAGATCGCCGACGGCGTTCGCCAGGCGCTCGCCACGCCCCCGGAGGAGCGCGCTGACCGGATGAAGCGCCTCCGGACCGACGTCGAGGGCAACGACGTCTACGCCTGGCTGAGCGCGCAGTTCCGGACGATCGACCGGATCCGCGACCAGCGGGAAGCGACGGACGAACTACTGACGTGACTGGACTCCGAAATACCGACGCGACGGGGGACCGCCGGCATGAGTGAGAACGCGACCGGCGCGGGCGAGGTCCCGCCGCTCGCCGACCGCCTCCACGACGTCGTCGACCTGCTGCTCGACCGCGACGGCCTGCTGCTCGCGCTCGACTTCGACGGGACGCTGGCGCCGATCACCGACCGGCCGGACGAGGCCGCTATCACGCCGGCGGCGGCCGAGGCGATCGACCGCCTCGCCGACGTCGACGGGGTCGCAGTGCCCGTCGTCAGCGGGCGACAGCTGTCGGACCTCCGCGAGCGCGTCGACGCGGACGCGTACGCCGGGAACCACGGGCTCGAACTTCGCGTCGACGGGGAGACCCGCGTCGCCCCGGAGGCCGAGGCCGCCCGGAACGCGCTGGCCGACGCGACCGACGCCGTCGAGGAGCGCGTGGCGGACGTCGACGGCGCGTTCGTCGAGCGCAAGGGCGTCACCGCGACGGTCCACTACCGCACGGCCGACGCGGGCGACGTCCCGCGCGTCGAGCGGGCGGTCCGCGAGGCCGCCGGCGGCCGCGACGACCTGCGGATCACCGAGGGCAAGGCCATCCTAGAGATCCGCCCCGACGTCGAGTGGGACAAGGGCGCCGCCGTCGAGCGGCTGACCGACGAGCTCGTGCCCGACGGCGAGGACTGGCTGCGGGCGTACGTCGGCGACGACCGGACCGACGAGGACGCCTTCGCGGCGCTGTCCGACGGCCTCGGCGTGAAGGTCGGCGGCGGGACCACCCGCGCCGACGTCCGCGTCGACGACCCCGAGGCCGCGGCGGCCTTCCTGACGTGGCTGGCCGACCACGGCCCGACCTTCCTCCGGGCGGACCCAGAGTCGGTGCCGATACCGGCGTGACGCGACGGCCGGCCCCGCGGGGACTGGCCTGGCGCGACCGGCCGGTTCCGCGGAGACCGGTCACGCGAGATCCATTTCCGTCTGCACCCACTAGCTATTACCATGGGTATCATAGGCACGGTCAAGGAGATGCTGGTCCCGGACACCGAGCCGGGCGTCGGGTACGAGTGCGTCGAGTGCAGCGAACGCTTCGACGAGACCCGGGAGACCTGTCCGAACTGCGGATCGACCGAGATCAAGGAGGTCGAGGGGTTCGAGATGCGGCCGAGCGACTGACGGCGGCCGGAGCGTCCCCGTCGCTCGCGGCGCGTCGGCCACACTCGTCACGGCGCGTCGGCTACACTCGTCACGGGGACGTCGCGGTCCGCGCGAGCCGGCCGTTGCTCACTGCAAACGTTCCCCAAGGCCTTATTGTAGCTCGAACTAAACGTTCGAGGCATGGGAAGCGCCCAGCGGGTCATCGAGGACGACCCCGCTGCGGGACGGGAGTACACGCTCGTCGTCGCGGTGGCGAACCCCCTCAACGTCCAGCAGTTGATGCGGACCGCGGTCGACCTCGCACGGGACCGGAACGGTCAGATCAGGGTGACGAGCGTCGTCCACAAGCACGTGACCTCGCCGTTCATACTCTTCTCGGACGACCGCATCAAGGAGGAGTACGCGGACGCGCAGCGCGCGGTGCTCGACGAGGCCGTCGCGCTCGCGGCGGACGCCTCGGTGCCGGTCAAGCGGAGCCTGCTAGTGGGCAGCGACGTCTCCGACGCCGTGCTATCGGCCGTTGAGGACGCGGACGCCGACGCGCTGTTGCTCGGTTGGCAATACCAGTCCCGGGCCTCGGACGTCATCCTCGGGACGACCGTCGATCCGGTCGTCAGGCGGGCGCCGTGCGACGTCTACGTCGAGCGGATCGGCACGACCGCCGACGGGGTCGACGACGTCCTGTTGCCGACCGACGGCGGCCCGCACGTCGCCGCCGCGGCCGAACTGGCGGGCGCCGTCGCACGGGCCAACGACGCCGCCGTGCGCGTCGTTTCCTACGTCGAACCGAACGCCGGAGCGGCGGACCGCGAGGCGGCCCGGGAGCACGTTCGCGAGGCGACGACCATGGTCGAGGACGTCCCCGTCGACGCCGGCGTGTGCGAGGCGGTAGCAGTCGCCGAGGCAATCGTGTCAGCGGCGGCAGACGTCGACCTGGTGGTGCTCGGCGCGACCAGGGAACGTCGACTCCGCCGACGGGTCGTCGGATCAGTCGCGCAGACGGTCGGCCAGCGCGCGGCGCCGCCGATCATCATCGCGAAGCAGCGGTCGGAGACGTCGCTGCTCCGGCGAGCGCTCGGTCGCTGGACCTGACCGGCGTCGGCACCGCCGCCCGGCGTCCGGTTTGCCGCTCGCTCCGTCGTCTCTGGAGCGGGAAATCGTCCGTTTCCGGCGTCGCTCGACGACGCGACGAGAGATCAGTCCCGTTTCCATCCGGCTTCACGCAGGATACGCTTCACTGCGGACAGAAACAGCCGCCGGAAAGGGAACGATTGGACCGACTTCGGACCGGTTTGCGTACCGATAGCCCCGTCATCCGGTGTGGCTCCAGATCAGATTGTTAGGGTTAAAATACAGACACGTCGAACGACAAACTCCTCCATCAAACCGGCAAATTCGGCTACAGAGTACCTCTACCTTTACGTTCTGGTGAGGCCACTAACAAAGTGACAGTGAACACTACCTGATACCGGAATGACAGAGATCGACATCACCCGACGGCGAGTCGTGCAGGGAGCCGGTGCGATCGGCGTCGCCGGCGTCTTCGGAAGCACGGTCGTGTCGGCCCAGGACGGCGGGGGCGGCGGACAGCAGGGATCGGCAGTGCGCGTCGCGCACATGTCGCCCGACGCTCCGCAGGTCGACGTCCAGATCGACCCGGCCGGCGGCGGGGTCCAGACCGGCGACGACGAGACCGACGGCGGTCTCGGCGGCAACGACACCGCCGGCAACGCCACCGCCACCGAGGGCGGCGACGACGGCGGAATCCAGATCGAAGGCGTCGGATTCCGCGACGTGAGCAACTACAACGAGGTCGATCCGGGTACGTATCAGGTACGGATCGTCCCCACGGAGAGCGGCCCCCTCGGCGGGTTGCTCGGCGACCTCTTCGGCGGTGGCGGCGACGACGATCAGACGATTCTCTACGAGGACCAGATCGAGGTCGAGGAGAACACGACCTACACCGTCGCCGCCTTCGGCGAGGTGTCGCAGGGACCCGTCCCCGCACAGGGCGACGGCCTCGGCGCCAACGAGACGGACACTGGCCTCGGTAACGAGTCCGACACCGGCATCGGCGCCAACGAGAGCGACGTCGGCCTCGGTGGCAACGAGACGGACACCGAACTCGGCGGCAACGAGACTGCGGCTGGCACCGGCGACAGCGCCGGGCAGGGTCAGCAACTCGTCGAGAGCCTGTCGTTCGGCGAGTCCCAGACGGTCGAGGTGCCGGCGGGCGACTACGCGCTCCGGATCAGCGAGGCGGCCGGCGGCGCCGAGGCCACGACGGACGACGGCCTGGGTACCGACGAGAGTGACGGCCTCGGCGACAACGAGTCCGACGCCGCCCTCGGCGGGGGCACCGACCAGGCCGGCGGCGGTCAGAGCGGCTTCCAGGTGGCCGTCCTGGAGGACGACGTCAGCGACCCCGGCGGCGAGTCCGCCCGCCTGCAGGTGTTCCACGCCGTCCCCGACGTCGGCCCGGTGAGCATCAGCGCCATCAGCGCCGACGCGGCGGCGGACGGCGGCACCCAGCCCGGCAACGCGACCGGCGCCAACGAAACCGGCGCCGGCGAGTCCGGCAACGCGACCGACGGCGTCGTCGGCACGGACCAGCAGGGCGTCCGCCAGGTCAACGTCACCCTCGAGGCGAACACCGTCTACACCGGGTTCGCCTCCGGCTACTTCGATCCCGAGGAGGCGCCCCAGCCCGGCGAGGGCGGGGCCGACAACCAGACCGGCGGCGCCCTCGGCGGGAACGACACCGCCGGCAACGCGACCGACGGCGGTGCCGGCGAGGACGTGGCGCAGGAGCCCGATGACGCCGAGTTCGAACTCGTCGTCGTCCAGGACGCGCAGGGCGGCGAGCGGTCCGACGGCGGTACCGGCGGCGACATCCTGTAGCGGGACCCGCTGACAGAGTGCCCGACCGCCCCTCTGCCGGGTGCCCGTCGGTCTGCCGACGGTAATCGGACTGCGACTCCCGTCGCAGTCCGGCCTCGTCCCGCGGGCTCGACCCGCGCCGCCTCTCGGCCCGCTATCAGCACCCGCACGACGCTCGTCCACCGTCTCGAACGGCCCGGTTCCGCCCCTGAAACGACGTGGTCGACGACGCCGGACTCCGCTGAAAGCCCGCGGTCTGGCCGTCAGTCGGCGTCCTCCACGTCCGCCCCGGGCGCGTTCGCCACGACGCTCCTGAGCCCCTTCTCTGCGTTCCGCCGTCTGGTGTACCCCTCGCCGCTGGTCGCGATGACGTTGCCGTTGCGGTGGACGAGCCGCCAGCGCCACTCGTCGGCACGGTCCCGGAACACCTGGAAGCGCGCCATCGACGTCAGCTCGCCGCCCGACGTTATCTCGGCCGGCGGCGAGTCCCCGGCTCCGGCCCCGCCCCCGTCTCGGTCGGCCGTCGCCCCCTCGTCGCCGGTGCCCGCTCCGGTCGCGTCCTCCCGAGCGGCCTCGGCCTCCCCGTCGTCGTCCGCTTCGGTCGCCGTCCCGTCGTCGTCCGCTTCAGTCACCGTCCCTTCACCCGCGCCCGCTGCCTCGTCGACGCCGCTGTTCTCGTCGTCGCGCTCGGCCGTCGCAACCGCCACCGACTCGTCCGCTGCGGCCTCCCACTCGAACTCCAGTTCCAGTTCGAGCGCGTCCGTACCGTCGCCGGCCTCGCGTTCGAGTTCGATCTCGAGAGAGAGTTCCTCGGGCGCGTCGACCGCTACCGATCGGTCGCCGTGGGCGAGTTCGATCGACGTTCCGTCCTCGAACGCGTCCGCCAGTTCCCGCAGGAGCGTCGCCGCCTCCGCCCCCGTCCTGGTCGCCTCGTACTCGAAGGGAGTGTCGCCGGGCATATCCATTAGTACGCTGACACGACGTATAACCGTAGTGGCGAGCGCCGCGCCGGACATCGCGCCGTCCGGCCAGTCACTGCTCCCGCCGTCCCGAGCCGAACAGCCGCTCGCTGATGCTCCGGTCGGTCGGGCGCTCCGCCAGCAGGACCGAGGTGTCGACGTCGTCGACGACGTTGAAGTGCAGCGAGTCGCTGACCAGCCGCGACAGCAGGCCCTGTTCCGTCGCGCCGATCAGCACCATCGTGCTGTCGGCGGCCTCGCGACAGATCGCGTCCTCGACGTCGCCGGAATCGTCGACGACGCGGGCCGCGTCCTCGAGGCCGTTGTCCGCGGCCCACTCCCGCAGGAACGCCTCGCCGGCCTCGCGCTGGTGGGGCCCGTCCACGACGTGCAACAGCTCGATCTCCGCGTCGACGGTCGCCTGCAGGGCCCGCGCGACGTCGGCGCTGAGCTCGGAGTCCGGGCCGCCCGCCGTCGGCAGCAGGATCCGCGAGTAGTCCATGCCGCGGTCCTTGACGACGAGGAAGTCACAGGGGAGCCGGTTGGTGAGCTCCTCGATGGGTCGCTCGGCGCGGGCGGAGGACCACAGCTGGTCCTCGGACCAGCCCATGACGACGAGGTCCGGGTTCATGCGCCGGGCGCGGTCGAACACCTCCTCGAAGGACCGCGGAGAGACGATGGTGGACGTCTCGACCTCGACGTCGTACGGCTCGCCGATCGCCTCGACGTCCGCCATGAGCCGCTCGGACTCGCTGATGATCTGCTCGCGGCCCTCGCCCTCCGCCTCGAGGGTCAGTTCCTTGGGCGCCTGCACGATGTGGACCGCGTGGACCATCCCCGCCTCGCGATTGCTCGCGAGGGCGCAGGCGAGGGCGACGATGTCGGACTCGGTCCGCGGGTTGGCGATCGGAACCAGGATGCGCGAGGACTCTGGGTCCCGGACGATGTTCTCGAGGGTGTCCACCATCGGGACGTACGAGCGACCGGCCAGCCCGCCGACCAGCCACTCGCGGAACGAGAGGCGACGGACGTCCTCGAAGCGCACCGACTCCAGCCGGCGCTCGCTCGTCTGGTAGTAGTTGACGACGGTGACCAGCACCACGCCGCCGATCGTGTTGCCCAGCCCCACCGGGATGACGAAGTCCGTCAGCGCCAGCAGCAGCCCCAAGTCGCCCCGGATCATCAGCAGCGTGGCCTCCGTGAAGGAGACGACAACGTGGAAGAGGTCGCCAAGCGGGATGGTCAGGAAGGCCAGATAGACGATGAGCAGCCGCGAGACCGTGTCGCGGGCGGCGAAGTCCACCCAGACGAGGCCCGCCACGATCAGCCCGGCGAACACGCCCTTGAAGAACAGCTCCCACCGCGAGACGTCGTACACGCCGTGGCGGGCCACCTCCAGCGCGTAGTCCATCGCGGCCGGTTCGAGGACGAACCCCGTCGACAGGACCAGCGCGCCGATGGCACCGCCGGCGAAGTTGCCCGCCGCGACGATGCCCCAGTGGCGGAACAGCGCCGGAACGCTCGCCAGTCGCTCCAGGGTCAGTGCCACCGGCGGCAGCGTGTTCTCGGTGTACAGCTGATAGCCGCCGAGGATGATGTAGATGAACCCGAGCGGATAGAGCAGCGCCCCGACCACTTCGCTGTCGGTCTTCGGGTACAGCGCCACGTACATCAGGAGCGTGATCGTGATCGCGAACCCGCCCGCGAGCGCGCTGAAGAACAGCTCACGGGCCCCCGACGTGACCTCGTGCTCCGCGTCGGCGACGATCCGCTGAAAGACCTGGTCCGACGAGAAGCGGTCCGGTACGACCTCGCCCGACTCCGGGACGCCGTTCCCCGGCTCCTCGTGGAAGTCCTCCGACACCGAGCGACCGCTGGGATCAGCCATTATCGACTTGGCGGTGCGGACCGGCAAAGAAAGTTGGTTTCCGTGAGTGGCGCCCGCGTGCGAGCGTGCGGACCTCCACGGCCGGAACGCACAGTTTCCGGGAACCGGGACCACTACAACGTCTGCCAGACGACCGTCTCTCTCGGGTACGTGGACCGCCACGGGGACCCGATCGACCCGCCGCCGCCCGCCGAACTCCCCGTCGAGGCCGGCCTGCCCGATCCGCTGGTCACCGTCGACGGCGACGCGGTCGAGGCGGCCTCCGCTCCGGCGACGGCCCGCTCACCGCGGACACCGCCGGCGACCACCTCCAGTACCGGCGAGAGACCGGGCACACTCCGGACCGGGGCCACTGGGACGCGATCCTCGACTTCGCGGACCTCTCTCTGAGCGGAGCGGTCCGGCGGGTGTCGTGTCCCCTCGTGTCGTGTCCGCCGGCGTCAGTCCCGCATGTCCCACTGGTCGAAGCCGTACGACTCGATCCCGTTCAGGCGTCGGCGCTCGGCGTCGGTAAAGGAGAGGTCGGCGGCCGCGAGGTTCTGGTCCAGCTGTTCGAGTGTGCTGACGCCGAGCACCGGGATCGTCGGCTGATCGCGGTCGAGCATCCACGCGAGCGCGACCGCGTTGCCGTTCACGCCCTTGCGCTCGGCGACGTCCTCGATTGCTCGCAGTTTCAGGCGGTTCTCCGATCGGACGTACCCCTCTGGAACCGGGCGGTCGTCGCGGCCGTAACACCCCTGCAGCGTCGGTGAGTACGGCAGCAGCGTCAGGTCGTGCTGGTCGCAGTAGTCGACGAGTTCGTCCGTCGTCGGCAGTTGCCCCTCGAAGCCGGCGTCCCGGTCGGGGATCAGATACGAGAAGCGAGGCTGGACACACTCGAACCGCGGCAGACCGCGCTCGGCGGCGATGCGGTTCGCCCGCGCGATGCGCCACGCCGGAACGTTGCTCGCGCCGAGGTGGCGGACCGTCCCCGCGTCCACGGCCTCCCCGAACGCCGCCATCACGTCGGTCTGTGGCGTGTCGGGGTCGTCGACGTGTGCATAGAGCAGGTCGATCGTGTCGATCCCCATGCGGTCGAGACTGCGGTCTATCTCCTGGTGGATCAGGTCGGGATCGAGGCTCGCCGGGACCTCCTGATATCCGAAGCCCAGTTTCGTCGCGACTGTCATCTCGTCGCGGACGCCCCGTTCAGCGAGCCACTCGCCGACGAGCGGTTCGCTCTCGGGCTCGTCGTACCCGTCGACCCACGTCGCGTAGATGTTCGCGGTGTCGAGGAATCGACCGCCCGCCTCGTAGTAGCGGTCGAGCAACTCGAAGGAGGTCTCCCTGTCGACCCGGCTCCCGAAGTACATCGGACCGAGACAGAGCTCGCTGACCGACTCGCCCGTGCGTCCGAGCGGTGTGGTGTCCATACGGTAGCGGAGGACAACGTACGGGTAAAGACCAGCTTTCCGGTCGATTGAGCCGGTTTCCGGTCTCGATACGCTTGCGCGGGCCGCTCGACGGGCGGACCCGAATGAATCGACCGACTCGCGAAGCGTTCGAGTGTCAACCTGGAGCAAGACCTATCGACCTCCCCGCCCAACCCTTCGTATGGTCCGGAACTCCGCTATCGTCGCGGGCGTGGCCGGGGGAGCGCTGGCAGCCGCCGGTGCCTGGAGCCTCTACCAGCGGCACGCGACCGAAACCGTCCCCTACACGGTCGTCACCCACGTCCACGACGTCGAACTCCGCCGCTATCCCGAGCAGGTCCTCGTCGAGACGGTCGCCCCCTCCGAGAACGCGGCGTTCGGTCGGCTGTTCCGGTACATCAGCGGCGCGAACGAGGGCAGCGAGGAACTATCGATGACCGCCCCGGTCGAGGTGGACGGCACCGGAACGACGATCGAGATGACTGCGCCGGTCACGGTCGAGCGCACCGGGCGGACAATTCCGATGACCGCTCCCGTCGAAACCGGCGGGGACCGCGGTGCGGACGAGGTCCGGATGGCGTTCTACCTCCCCCCGGAGTACGACGCGGACTCGGCGCCGCGACCCACCGACGACGACGTGGCGGTCGTCGAAGTTCCCGAGCGGACGCTCGCCGTCCGGCGGTTCTCGTGGCGGGCCACGGACTCCCGCGTCGCTCGCGAAACCGAACGGCTGCTGGAGACGCTCGAGACGGCCGGCGTCCCTCTCGCCGGCGAGCCGTTCTTCATGGGGTACGACGCCCCCTGGACGCTCCCGTTCCTCCGGCGCAACGAGGTCGCCGTGGCAGTCGAGGCGAACAGCGGATCCTGATCGATTCCCGGGCGGGGTGCTCCTGTGGGGCGGGACTGCGTTTCGACCGCTCACACGTGCCGCTGGCGTCACCCGTAGAAACGTACCGCCGTCCGGATTTGGACCGGAGGAAGACGTGCTCACTCGCTCCGCCCGTTGCGCGTGCCTTCCAGGGTTCGAATCGCGGTCGGGTCACATACACAGCTGGCGCTCGCTCACGAGCGCCAGCAGAAGTATGCCGCCTCCCGGATTTGAACCGGGGACAGCTCGATCTTCAGTCGAGTGCTCTCCCAGTCTGAGCTAAGGCGGCGCGCACTCGTGTCGAAGGCGAGGGTATCAAAAAGGATTTCGATAGCCGTCGGCCGATTAGAGGGGGCCTGCATACGTTATTCCGTCGCATACCACCTCGCCCAGTTCAACCTCACCGCAGTCGACCACCTCGAAGCCCCGTCGCTCGTAGAAGGCGCGGCCGGCGTCGTTGGCGGCCAGCACGTCGATCCGGAGGCGCTCGAAGCCGCGGTCGGCGAGGCGGTCGGTCAGGGCGTCCAGCCACCGACTACCGATCCCCTCCCGCCAGCGGTCGGGGTGGACGTAGATGGCGCCCAGTTGCGCGGTCGGACCGTCGACGTCGGGGTCGGGTCCGCCAGCGGCGTAGCCGACGACGGCGTCGTCCTCGGCGACGAAGTAGCTGACGTCGTCGTCGGTCACGTAGTTTCGGACCGTCTCGTCGGCGTACCAGTCGTCGACGACCGCGTCGACGGCGCCGGTGCCCAGCCGATCGTCGTAGGCCGCGTGCCAGCCTGCGCGAGCGACGCGCTGGACGGCGGGCACGTCGGCGGGCGTCGCCGGGCGAACCTCGATCACGCGAGCACAGACGATCCGCCCCGACAAACCCCTGCCGCCGGTTTCGTCCCCTGATTCGCTGTAAACAGCCTCGGCACGCCCTGGTGCTGACCGTCACCGCGCACCGGCGTCCGACGGCGTCAGGGGAGGAAGAGGTCGGTGACGTCGAAGGCGGCGCCGCAGTCGTCACACGCGTAGTCCGTCCCGTCGTCCGTCGAGACGTGCCCGCCGCAGTCCGGACACTCGGAGCCGTCGATCACGGGATTCGATATCACGGACGTGTGTAAAGCCCTTCCGGCGCAGGGCGATCCCCGTACACTACGCCGGTCGCGTTCGTCCTTCGCGCCGCGAAGACGGCCCCAGACGGGGAGGTCAGGGTTCGACGACGAGTTTCCCGACGCTCTCGCGGTCCTGCATCGCGGCGAACGCCGCGGCCGTCTCGGAGAGCGAGTAGGTCTCGTCGATCACGGGTTCGAACTGGCCCGCGGCGACGAGGTCGACGAGTCGGCGCAGGTCGTCCTGCGTGCCCATCGTCGAGCCGACGACGCGCTTGTGGCCCAGGAAGAGGTCGGCGACGTCGACCGTCGAGGTGCCGCCGGCCGTCCGCCCGCAGACGACCATCGTCCCGCCGCGGCGCATGACCCGCTGGCCGAGTTCGGTGAACTCGCCGCCGAGGTGGTTGACGACGGCGTCGGGCGTGCCGACCTCCGCCACGCGCTCGCGGATCTCGTCGGTGTCGGTCGACCGGATCCCGTGGTCGAGGCCGAGTTCGCGGACGCGGTCGAGTTTCGACTCCGAGGAAGAGGTCCCGACGGTCCGCGCGCCCAGTACGTCGGCGAGCTGGACGGTCGCGACGCCGACGCCGCCGGTCGCGCCCGGGACGAACACGAGGTCGCCGGGGCCGACGTCGGCCCGCCGGAGCATGTGGAACGCGGTCACGTACGCCGTCGGGACCGCGGCGGCGGTCGCGGTGTCCACGCCGTCGGGGAGCGCGATGAGGCGGTCGGCCTCGACGCGGGCGGCCTCCGCGAGCCCGCCGTGGTACAGCGAGAAGTTCTCGCAGAGATTTTCGGGGCCCTCGCGGCAGAACCGGCAGGTCCCGCAGGTCTCGTTCGGGCAGAGCACGACGCGGTCGCCGGGCTCGACGCCCGAGACGCCCTCGCCGACCTCGCGGACCGTGCCGGCGACGTCGAGCCCGGTGACGAAGGGGAGGTCGTCGGCGTCGACCATCGCCGAGTCGCCCTCGAGGATCCAGAGGTCGTGGCGGTTGATCGCGCAGGCCTCGACGTCGACGACGGCCTCGCCGGGCCCGGCCACGGGGGTCTCGTGGTCGATCACGTCCACGCCGTCCGGCCCGATCAGTTCGGTGAAGGCTGCGGCTCGCATCGGGCGGTGGAAGGAACGCGTGCGTAATCAGTCCTCCGCGAGGGCCTCGACGACGGCGTCGTAGGCGGGCTTGGGCCGGTACCGCTCGTCGAACAGCAGCGGGTCGCCGGTATACCGATCGGGGAAGTCCGCGAAGGAGCGCAGCCACGAGTTCGCGTCGCTGACGCCGGCGACGACGAGCGCGTCGCAGCCGGCCTCCGGGCAGACCTCGGCGACCGCGCGGTAGTAGCCGGCCTGGACCGCGAGCGGGTCGTCCGGGACGTCGTCCCGGGAGAACGCGACGTCCATCTCGGTGATCTGGACGTCGAGCCCGAGGTCCCGGAACCGTTCGACATTCGCCCGGATCGAGTCGGGGTCGGGTCGCTCGCCCAGCGCGTGGAGCTGGAGGCCGACGCCGTCGACCGGCACGCCGCGGTCGAGGAGGTCCGCGAGCAGGTCGTAGACGGCGTCGGCCTTCTCGGTGAGCGCCTCGCACCCGTAGTCGTTGTAGTAGAGGTTGGCGTCGGTGACCTCGTCAGCCCAGCGGAACGCGTCGGCGACGTAGTCCCCGACCAGCGCGTCGGACCAGACGGTCTCGCGCAGCGAGCCGTCGTCGGCGACGGCCTCGTTGACGACGTCCCAGGCGTCGACTGTCGCCCGGTAGCGGCCGGCGACCGTGTGGATATGGTCGCGCAGGAAGGCCCGCAACTGGTCGTCGGTGTAGTCCCACGCCTGGAACCAGTCGGGCTTCTGGTTGTGCCACACGAGCGCGTGGCCGCGGACGTACATGTCGTGTGCGACGCCGAAGTCGACGACAGCGTCGGCGTCGCCGAAGTCGTACGTGTCCCGCGACGGCCGGAGCGGTCCCATCTTCAGCGCGCTGCCCGGCGTGACCGCGGCGAACTCGTCGGCGAGGGTCCGGCGGTGTCTCGGCTCGGTCCGGAGGGGCCCGGGGCCGATCATGGCCCCGACGTGCAGTCCGCGCTCGGCGGCGACAGCGCGCAGAGGGGGCGCTGGCGTCATCTGTGGAACCGTACACTCCGTCGGAGCGGCCAAAGCCGTTCCGGGTGCATGAGACTACGACGCAACCCGAGAGCGATCCGGACACCGTATCACGGCCCGGAGAGACGAGCCAGCGGGTTTCGGCCGGTGATCGCGACCGCCGCGAGCAGGAGCAGGAAGGTCGCCAGCCCCCAGCAGGCGGCGGCGACGAACGCGAGGCCGACGACCACGTAGGCTGCAGCGGCGCCGGCGAGGAGGACGACGAGCCCGCCGACGTGGACGAGCGGGCGGTCCCAGGCCGCGCCGAGTTCCGGGTACCGGAGGAAAGCGGCCTCGATCAGGGCGGCGCCCGCGACGCCGAGCAGCACGGCCACCGGGTTCGCGAGCGCGCCCAGTCCACTCCGCCGGGCGAGCAGGGCGAGCAGCGCCGCCAGGGCGAAGAGCGCGAGCAGGCCGTCCCGAGCGTGTGCGCGGAGGCGTCGATCGGTCACCGTTCAGACCGGGATGAACTGCGGATCGACGTCGTTCAGACGGCCGGTCGTCTCGAGGTAGTCATGGAACGACCGGTAGAGGTCGCCGCACTTGGCCTCGTTCTCGTATCGGAGCGTGTGGAAGTCGCCGACGACGGCGCAGTAGCGCTTCGCCCGCGTCAGCGCCACGTTCAGCCGCCGCGGACCGTCCTCGGGACGGCCGAGGAAGCCGAGGTCGCCGTCGGCGTTGCTGCGGACCAGCGAGACGAGCACGGCCGTCTTCTCGCTCCCCTGGAAGGCGTCGACGGTGTCGACCGCGACGGCGTCGGCCCGGTCGACGTGGTCGGCCAGCAGGTCCCGGAGGAGCCGCGCCTGCGCGGCGTACGGCGTGATGACCCCGATGTCGTCCGGCGGGACGTCGCCCAGTAGCTCCCCGACGAGGTGGACGACCAGTCGCGCTTCCGTCTCGTTACGCCGGGAGTGGTCGACGACGTCGACCGGGCCGCCGACGCTGTACCCCTCGATGGGCGGCCGATCCGGCAGCGGATCGATCGCGAGCCCGTTGCGCAGCGTCCGGTCGTAGAACTCCCGGTTGGGGAAGTGCGCGACGTCGCGGTGCATCCGGTACTGAGTCTTCAGCTGGAGCCCCACGCCCTCGTAGACGCCGCCTTCGGCGTAGAGGTGCTCGAACAGCGAGAGCCCGTAGCTCGACTCCGGCGGCTCCTCGGTGGCGCTGAACGGCGGGAGCTGTCGATGGTCGCCGGCCAGAACGACCCGGTCGGCCCGCGCCAGCGGGATGCAGGAAGCGGTGCAGGTGGACTGGGTCGCCTCGTCGAGCACCAGCAGGTCGAACTCCCGCGGGAGGGTGGCGGCGCTGCTGTTCGTGGCCGCGACCACGTCCGCCCTGTCCGCGACGTCGCCGTACTCCTCCCGGACCACGGCGCGGGCCGACCGCTTCGCGTTCACGCGGTCGAGCGTGAACTCGCCGCTCCCGTGCTGACCGTGCGCGTGGAGCGATCCCGGGTCCGGATCGCCGAGCGTCGAGGAGCCGGCGACGAGGTTGTCCAGCGCCTGGTTGGAGTCGGCGCAGACGAGGACGTCCTCGCCGGCATCGACCGCGCGCCGGACGATCTCAAGCAGCGTCCGGGTCTTGCCGGTCCCGGGCGGCCCGTGGACGCAGCACAGGTCGTCGGCGAGCAGCGCGTACTCGACGGCCAGTTGCTGCTCCTGATTGAGGTCCGCGTCGAAGGGTTCGCTGCGCGCCGCCGCCCCGTTGGAGAAGGAGACGGGCCGTTCGCCCGCGAGGAGGGGGCCCAGTTGGCTCTCCCGGAGGGCCTCGACGGCCTCGCGCTCCCGGTCGAAGGGAACGGGGTTGAGCAGTTCCGAGACGCCGAATTCCCGGTCGGGCGCGAGGTGCGCTCCCGCCGCCGCCGAGTCGTCGACGGCGCCCCAGTCCACGGTCAGCCACAGGTTCAGGCCGCGGATGCGCTCGACCTCCGCAGCGACGGGGAAAGCGTCGGGAGCGTCCTCGGCGGCGGACTGGAGCAGTACCTCGTTGCCCTGGTAGATTCCGAACTCGCTCTCGACGAAGTACGCCCAGTCCCCGTCGCGGCGCCCCTCCAGTTCGGGGTCGAGGTCGACGCGGAACCGGTAGGCGCCGTCGTCCTCGCCGAGGCAGACCACCGACGGGATCGCCGACCCGCCCTGCTGGTAGACGGCGCGCGCCGAGCGGGTCCGCGCCCGCTCCCGGTTGGCCGCCCGCGTCGCATCGCGCTCGTCGGCCACGTACGCGGCGAACTCGTCGAGCAGTCGCTCCGCGTCCACCGGGTTCCGGGGCTCCTCGTGATCGTCGATCGGCGCGTCGTACCCGGGTGGATACGTCTCCGGGAGGTAGTCGGAGTGCCAGAACCTGATCCGGTCGGCCAGCCTGGTGTCACCGAACTCGTCGGCGGGGACCGGTTCGAGGTCGCCGTCGCGTTCGATCAGGAAGAGGCGGCCGCGCACCTCGTGGTCGGTGTACGCCACGAACTCGTCTGTCGGCGCCGCGCCGTCGGGCCCGTGCAGCGGGATGCAGGTCCACCCCTCCTCGGGATGGGTCAGCGAGTCGTGATACCCGGCGAACTCCGCGATAGGGCGAACGGGGACCGGGTCGCCGCCGTCGGCCAGGTCCGCCGCATCGGCCGCGACCAGCGACGCGTCCTCGAGGGAGAACCGGTCGACGGCGTGCTCGAACAGCAGCGACATTCGAGCGTAGTTGTCGCCCGCAGCGATATAATCCTTCGCGGGGCGCGACGGATTCGGGGCCGGCAGGTTCTTGGTGCGACCCGGCGATGCCCCCGCAGGGATGACGGACGGAGAACCGGACGACGATGCCGACGACGGCGGACGCCTCTCCAACGCCGCGGAGTTCGTCGTCGACGTCGGCGAGTTCGTCCTGGATCTGTTCTGATGGACCGGCCGGCGGCCGCACTGGCGATTCACACGGAGGTCCGGTTCGAACGGTGCAGGTACAGCTCGACGAGACACCGACAGAGGACGGCGGCGGCCACGGCGACCGCTGCCGCGCCCATGATGAGGGCGAGACCGATGGCGGCGGGCGCGGGCATCTGCCCGTCCCCGAACGATCCGAACGTGGCGGCGATGAACGTCGGTCCGGCGACGGCTGCCGCGAGTTCGACGCCGCGGACGAGCGCGTATCCCGGACGGTCGGCGACGACCGATCCGGCCGACGCGTCGCCTGTCGCCCATCGATAGAGGAGGTATGCGCCCTCGGCGATCACCACCGCGGCGACTGCTATCCCGACGACCGGGCCGAGGAGGAGCACCAGCAACTGGCCCTGCGATCCGAAGACGCCGAACCACGCGGCGACACCGAGGAGGAGAACACCGCCGACGGCACCGAGTTTGACCGCCTGGAGGGGCTTCGCCGCGACGAAGGACCGTTCCATTCGAGGGGCTGCCGATCCCTCCGTAATGAGTCTTCTGTGCGCCGCTCGGACCCGCCAGCCGGCCGGGCCGTCGCCTGCCCGCGACGCCGCCGATGGCGGCGCAGCCCCCGCAGGCAACTACAGTGGAAATCGGAGCCACTCACACATCGTCGGGCACCCGGGGAGCCCTTCGAGCGTGTCGTCGCGTCCACCTTCTCCTATAGAGAGGACCGTCTGGACGTTCCGAAAAGGCCGATCCCCGCGTCCACGTCGACAGCCAGTCCCGAGAAGCCGCGGAAACCGTATTATAATTAATCCAATACATATATTTCATTTATCTAGTTAGAAATTTAACATAGTTCGGAGATGATTAATGTGGTGTCGGTATTATGGAACGACCGAACGACGACCACACGACAGGGGAATCGATGGATGCAGCGATGGGAGAGAACGCACAGAACGCCGAGGAAGTGAGCGAGGAGCCACGCGACGGCGTCCTCGACTCGATGGACCGCCGGGCCTACCTGAAGTCGGCCGCCGCCACGGCAGCGACCGGCCTCGGTGCCGCCGCCTCGACCGGTTCGGCGTCCGCCCAGTCTCAGACGATTACCTCGAACCAGACCGGGACCCACGACGGGTACTACTACTCGTTCTGGAAGAACGACCAGGGCTCCGTCTCGATGACGCTGGGGCCGGACGGCAACTACAGCGTCGAGTGGTCGAACGTCGGCAACTTCGTGCTCGGCAAGGGCTGGGAGACCGGCGGCCGCAAGAACGTCCAGTACGACGCCGACTACAACCCGCAGGGCAACTCCTATCTGACCCTCTACGGGTGGACGACGAACCCGCTGGTCGAGTACTACATCATCGAGGACTACGGCAGCTACAAGCCCGGAGACTCCTTCCACGGAACCCATACCACCGACGGGTCGACCTACGAGATCTACACGTCCGAGCGCGTGAACAAGCCCTCCATCGAGGGCACCGCGACGTTCACGCAGTACTGGAGCATCCGCCAGAACTCCCGGACCAGCGGTACGATCACGACGGGCAACCACTTCGACGCCTGGGAGAACCACGGGCTGAACATGGGGAGCCACGACTACATGATCATGGCCACCGAGGGCTACCAGAGCTCCGGTAGCTCCAACGTCACCATCGGGACCACCGGCGGCGGCGACACCGGCGGTGGCGGCGACAACACCGGCGGCGACCAGGGCGGCTCCGGCGATCAGCAGCCCTACGACGGCACGCCCCACGCCGTCCCCGGTCGCATCCAGGCCGAGGAGTACGACCAGGGCGGCTCGGGCGTCGCCTACAGCGACAACACGTCCGAGAACGAGGGCGGCGCCATGCGCACGGGTGAAGCCGTCGACATCTCCTCGAACTCCGGCGGGAGCGGCTACTCGATCGGCTACATCGAGTCCGGCGAATGGGTGGAGTACACCGTCGACGTCGAGCAGGCCGGCGAGTACACCCTGGAGGCGCTCGTCGCCTCCGACTCCGGCGGCGGCTCGTTCCACCTCGAGGTCGACGGTCAGGACGTCTCCGGCTCCGTCGACTTCGGTGCCACCGGCGGCTGGGACTCATGGGAGACCGTCTCCACCTCCGGCGTCTCGCTCGACGCCGGCCAGCAGGTCATCCGCGTCGTCATGGCCGACTCCTGGTGGGACCTCAACTACATCGACCTCTCGCTCGACGGCAGTTCCGGCGGCGACGATGGTAGTGACTCCGGCGGCGACAACAACACCGGCGGCAACGACGGCTCTGACTCCGGCGGTAACACCGGCGGCGGCTCCGGCGACCTCGTCGCCGAAATCGCCCCGAGCACCACCTCCGCCGGCGTCGGCGACCTGGTGCAGTTCCACGTCAACGACACCAGCGATCCGGGCTCCTGGATCACCTCGCTGGAGTGGGACCTCGACAACGGAAGCACCACTAGCGGCTACTACGCCGGCGTGCGCTACCAGTCGGCCGGCACCTACACCGTCACCCTGACCGCGACCGACAGCAACGGCACGCAGACGACCGACGAAGTGACCGTCACGATCTCCTGATCGGCCCTCGGCGGAGAACCGTTTCGAGACACCGGGTGCGGTCCCGGTAGTCCTTGCACGTCGCTTGACAGCGATTCCACCACCGGCCACTCGGTGTCGGCCGCGGAATCGCTACCGACGCTCGTTTTCGGGCCCGATACGCACATCAGGAAGAACCGAATCCACAGGCGGCACGTTCGCACGGCGAACACCGCGTGAGTCGTGAGAAGTGGGCCCTGGCGGATTTGAACCACCGCTCAATCGGTTATGAGCCGATCGCTTTGAACCAGACTAAGCTAAGGGCCCTTCAATCCGTGATTCACGGCACCTGTTCTTTAGCCTGTCGCTCATGACGCGCGAATGTTCTGGATGTGAACGACAGAAAGCGCCGCCACCAGGGCTCGAACGGGTGCAAGACGGTCCTTCTCGCTCACTCCGTTCGCTGCGCGGGCTGCGACTTGCATGCTCGAGCCTGCCGTGACCGTATTTCGGCGCACAGACTCCTCGCTACGCTCGTCGTGTTGTGCGCCGAAAAGTACGCCGCCGCCAGGGCTCGAACCTGGGACAACCACGTTAACAGCGTGGTGCTCTACCAGCTGAGCTACGGCGGCTCGAACGCATTCTTCGATAGCTGGAGTTACTAAATAGGGCTTTCGCTTCGATCCGCCATCGGTACGCTTTCACGCGTTCCTCGCGAACCCGCGCTCATGGACGAGGTCGACGTCGTCGTCGAACGGGTACGCGAGCGCGTCGTGCCCGACGACTGGGAACGCGCCGAGTTGCAGCGAGTCGCCGCGGAGGTGATCGACCGGGCCGAGACCGCCGTGGCCGACCTGCCGGTCGACGCCGAGGTGATCCAGGTCGGCTCCACCGCCCGGGGGACGTGGGTGTCCGGGGACCGCGACGTGGACGTGTTCGTCGCGTTCCCGGCCGACCTGGACCGCGAGCGACTGGAGGAGTACGGCCTCGACGTCGGCCACGCCGTCCTCCCCGGGGGCCACGAAGAGTACGCGGAGCACCCCTACGTCAAAGGCGAGGTCGAGGGCTACGACGTGGACCTGGTGCCCTGCTACGACCTCGACGACGCCACGGACATCCGCTCCGCGGTCGACCGGACGCCGTTCCATACGCGCTACCTCGAAGAACGACTGGACGACCGGCTGGCCGACGAGGTGCGGGTCTGCAAGCAGTTCCTGAAGGGGATCGGGGCCTACGGCAGCGACCTCCGGACGCGGGGGTTCTCGGGCTTCCTGACGGAGTTGCTGGTGCTTGAGTACGGCGGCGTCCGCGAGTTCCTGGCGGCGGCCGCCGACTGGCACCCGCCGGTCCGCCTCGACCCGGAGGACCACGGGCGGGCGGAGTTCGACGACCCGCTGGTGGTGATCGACCCGACCGACCCCGAGCGCAACGTCGCCGCCGTCCTCTCGGCCGAGCGGCTGGCGAGCCTCCAGCACTACGCCCGCGAGTTCGTCGCCGACCCCCGTGAGGCGCTGTTCGAGCCCCGCGAGCCCGACCCGCTGGACGCCGACGAGGTGCGGGCGGCGATCTCGGACCGGGGCACGACGCCCGTCGCGGTGGTCTTCGACGCGCCCGACGTCGTCGAGGACCAGCTCTGGCCGCAGCTCTTCCGGTCGCTGGGCGGTGTCACCGACGAACTCGACCGCCGCGGGTTCGACGTGCTCCGGGGGGCCACCTGGGCCCACGACCGGGCCGTCCTGTTCGCCGAACTCGCGGTCGCCGAGCGCCCGGCGATCGAGCGCCACGAGGGCCCGCCCGTCCACGTCCGCGACCACGCGGAGGGGTTCTACGGGAAGTACGCCGACGGCGACGCCTACGGTCCCTTCGTCGCGGACGACCGCTACGTCGTCGAGCGCGACCGGGAGTACGCCGCCGCCGCAGCGTTCCTCCGCAGCGACGCCCTCTTCGACGTCGCGCTGGGCGCTCACGTCGAATCGGCGCTGGAGGCGGGCTACGACGTCCTCGTCGGCGACGACGTGGCCGACTTGGCCGACGCGTTCGGGCCGGAGTTCGCCGAGTACTTCGATCCTCGACCGTAGCGACCCCGGAGTGCGCTAGAACAGCCAGAGAGAGCCTATCTTCAGTCGTCTCCGAACCCCTGATCGATCAACTCGTCCAGCACCTCGCGGGCGCCCTCGCTGACCTCGTCTACGTCGGGCGTCGAGGGGGAGTACCGATCGAACACCTCGTGGACGGTGGTGAGGCTGTCGGTGAGGGTGTCGAGGTTGTAGCCGCCCTCGAGGACGAACGCGAGGCCGGCGTCGCAGTCGTCGGCGATGGAGCGCACGCGGTCGGCCAGCAGGCCGTAGCCCTCCGAGGAGACCTCCATCCGGGAGATGGGGTCGTGGCGGTGAGCGTCGAAGCCGGCGCTGACCAGCACCAGGTCGGGATCGAACGCGCGGAACGAGGGGCCGATCACCTCGTCGACCGCCGCGAGGTAGTCGGTGGTGTCGGCACCCGGCGGGTAGGGGACGTTGATCGTCCGCATCTCGCCGTCCCCCTCACCGGTCTCCTGGACCTCGCCGGTGCCGGGGTAGAGCCCCTCCTCGTGGAGGGAGGCGAACAGCACGTCGCCGTCGTCGTACCAGATGTCCTGCGTGCCGTTGCCGTGGTGGACGTCCCAGTCGACGATTGCGACGCGGTCGGCGTTGGATTCGAGGGCCGCCTGCGCCGCGACGGAGACGTTGTTGACGAAGCAAAAGCCCATGGCGTCGTCGGCGACGGCGTGATGGCCCGGCGGCCGGCCCAGCGCGAACGGAGTCTCCCTGCCCTCGTCGCCGGCCAGCGCGCGCTCGGCGGCCCACTCGGCGAGGCCGGCGCTGGCCAGGATCGCCGGCCACGTGTCCTCGCAGGCCACCGTGTCGGCGTCCCAGTTACCGCCGCCGGACTCGCAGAAGTCCCTGACCTCGTCGACGTAGTCGGGGTCGTGGACCGACTTGATCAGGTCCACGTCGGCGTCGTCCGGAGCGACGTACTCGACGTCGTGACACTCCGCGAGGCCGCGCCTGATCGCTCGGAGCCGGTCGGGGCTCTCGGGGTGGCGCTTGCCCGTGTCGTGGTCCAGACAGACCTCGCGGTAGCCGAAGTTCATTCAGTAGTACCGCTCGAGTTCGAAGTAGGCCTCGACGTCCTCGGCCTTGATCGTGCGACGGTCGGCGTGGCGGGCCAGCTCCGCCGCGGCCGCGGCCACGTCGTCGGCGTACTCCTCCAGCACGTCGGCCAGCGCCACGCGGGCGTCCATGGCCACGCGGTAGCGACCGTCGATGTCGAGGCGGGCGATGCGATCAACGGGCGCGATGGGCAACTCGAGGTCGTCCTTGTCACGGGCGTCGGTCACGCCGAAGTCCTGGGGCATCAGCGTCTTCCGGCCGTCGGTGGTCGCCGCCTCGGCGGCCTGCTCCGCCAGCTCCGCACCGCGGTCCTGAATGCGACGGGCCAGTTCCTCGGCCGCCTCGGCGCTCACCCGCAACCCCCCGGCGTTCCGTCTGATGACGGAGTCGACCGGGGCGAACGGTAGCTCGACGCTCATACCCAAATCCGGGACTGTCGCGGTCTTAAGGGTTTCCTTGCTACTCACACACAGTGCCCCGGATCTGGGCCAGATGTCCACCGTAGCCGCGGCTGCCCGTCGAGATGGTCGGCCACGGCGTGCGGTCAGACGGCTGTCGCGACCGGCGGCTCTCAGAACACGTCGTCGGCGTCCAGCCGGTCGCCGTCGAGCGTCCCGCGCGCGGTCACTTCCTGGCCGAGCTGGACCGTCGCGTCGGTCTCGACGGTCATCGTCTGCTCGCCGTCGTCGAGCACCACGGGGTTGCCGGTCTGGACGACCGTACCCGTGAACTCCACGGGCTCGCCGTCGTCGGATCCGTCGCTGGCGTCCGCGTCCTCGCTGGAACCGCCGGACGCACCGGCTCCGCCGTCGCCGCCCTCGTCGGTGAAGGCGTCCAGCCCCGCGTCGCCGCCGTCGGCGCTCGCGGTCGCGTCGCCGGTGCCGCCCGACGCCGCCCCCGCGCCGCCCGTGGCCGCGTCGTCCAGCACGACCACCGTGGACTGCCAGTTGGCCGAGGCCTCCTTGTCGTCCTGCCAGCCGTCGTCGATCTCGACGTCGGCGGCCAGCAGTTCGTCCCCCGGCGCGAGGTCCGTGTCGGCCTTGTCGCCCCACAGCGCGACGCGGATGTCGCCCGTCTCGTCCTGGATGCGGAGGTTGCGGACCTGCCCCTCGCTGCCGTCGTCGCGGTCGAAGGTGCGCTTGGGGTCGGCGGAGCGGACGACGCCCGCGATGTCGGCCGTGTCGCCGATCTCGACGGCCTCGATGGGGTCGGCGTCGGGCTCGAAGGCGACCTCCTCGTCGACCTCGTCGACGGCGCCGCGGTCGCCGACGTGTAACTCCAGACTGCCCTCGCGCTCGCGGACGTAGCCGTCCACGACTTCGACCGCGGTTCCCGACTCGATCTCCTCGGCGCGGTTGGCCCGCTCGTCCCACAGCGTCACCCGGACGCGGCCCGTCTCGTCGCCGATGGTCAGGTTCGCCACGCGGCCCTCGCTGCCGTCGTCGCGGTCGAAGGTCCGCACGGAGTCCGTGTCCAGCACCAGCCCGCGGACGTTCACGTCCGACTGGCCCATCGTCAGCGCGTCGATGGTCGACCCCTCGCCCGGCTCGACGTCGATCGTCGCGTCCTCGTCCGGTTCCGCCTTGTCGACGGAGACCTCCAGCCCGTTGTAGCCCTCCTTCGGCCGGCCCTTGATGCGAAGCACCTGACCGACCTCCATCTCGCCGTCGGCGATGGCCTGGGCCTGCCCGTCCCAGAACGCCAGCCGAACCGTGCCCGTCTCGTCTGCGGCCTCGACGTTGATCACCCGGCCCTCGTCGGGTTCCTCCTCGCCGTCACCGTCGCGCTCGAACGTGCGCAGGTCGCCGACGCCCACGACCTTCGCGAGGAACTTCACCTCCTGCATCCCCGGCTCGATGTCCGCGATCGCGTTGACCTCGTTCTCCGAGAGCTCGTGGGCGATCAGCATCGCCGCCGTCTCGGTGTCGGCGAGGCCACCCATCTGCTCGACCTTCTCCTCGACGGCCTCGCGGAACTCCTCCTCCGAGACGTCGGTGTCGAGATCCGCGTAGATGTCCTCTATAGCGCCCATTTATCGTACACTAGGCAATGCTGCGCCGCGTTTAAGCGTTGTCGTTGTGTCACTGCGGGCCTGCCGTCCCGCTCTTTTCAGTCGGCCGCGACTCGCTCCGGACATGCTCGTGGTCCACTCGCTCGTCCCCGCGGATAAACTGTCGGACCATCCCGGTGTTCGACACGAGGTGTCGCCCGTCCGAAACGAATCCGTGCCTTCCCCCACCGCGTCACGGCGTCGCACTGCGGTGGTCGAATCGAAACCCCTTTACAACAATCCCCGTTACGGATAGATGAGTCCGGATAGGGTAGTGGACTATCCTCTTGGCTTGCGGAGCCAGGGACCGGAGTTCAAATCTCCGTCCGGACGTTTTCCTGCAGCGCAAATCGGTGAGCGTAGCGAACCGTCTGCGCTGCAGGTAACTCCAAGAGGAGATTTGAGCAGACGAGTCGCACGCCCGCGCAGTGAGCGAAGCGAACGAGCAGGACCGTCTCGGCAAGTTCAAATCGCCGTCCGGACGTCCTTTTCGGTGCGTTGACCGGGTAGCGGCCGGTGTTTTCGGTGCTTGGAGGATTCGTTCGTTTCTACCGAAGTCTTGACTCCGCAGTAGCGACACCCCCGCTGACATGGACGCCCCCGTCGACGTACCGCCCGAACGGCTCCCCGAAGACACGGAGCGCTTCGAGCGACTCGCGGAGCTGATGCACGAGGAGGTCGCCGGCGATTCCGGCGGGCACGCGCTCGACCACGCCTGGCGGGTGTTCGCGCTGGGGCTGCGGCTGGCGGACGCCGAGGGGGCTGATCCCGAGATCGGCGGCGCGGCGGCGCTGGTCCACGACCTGCATCGCTCGATGGGCGAGGGGTACACCCATCCGGAGGAGAGCCTGCCGCAGGTGCGCGAACTGCTCGACGCGGCCGGCGTACCGGACGAGCAGGTCCCCGCGATCTGCCACTGCGTGGCGGTCCACGACGGCTACGGCTTCGACTACGGACCGGACTGCGACGACCCGGAGACGGTCGAGACCGAGGTGCTGCGGGATGTCGACAATCTGGACGCCATCGGTGCGGTGGGGCTAGCGCGGACCTTCGCCTACGGCGGGGCGCGCGGAAATCCGATCGGTCGCCCCGGGAATCGTCCGGAAGGCGGGACGACGGTGGGTCACTTCCACGAGAAGCTGCTGCGCCTCGGCGAGGACATGCATACCGGGCGCGGGGAGGAACTGGCCGCCGAGCGGACGGCCTTCCTGGAGTCGTTTCTGGAGCGGTTTGCGGCGGAGTGGCAGGGGCAAGCCTGAGCTTTTCCGGCCGGAACCCATACGCGTAGCCATGCGTCCCCACCTCCGAGCAGGCGTCGCCGTCTACAACGAGGGGCGACGACACGCCGCCCACGACGCCTGGGAAGAGCGCTGGCTGGACCTGACGGAGGGCGAGGACGAGCGGCTGCTCCACGGCCTGATCCAGCTGTCCGCCGTGGTCTACCACGCCGACGAGGGCAACAGGCCGGGCGCGCAGGGGCTGGCCGGGAGCGCCGGAGAGTACCTGGCGGACCTGCCCGCCGACTACCGCGGCGTGAACCTGGACGACGTCCGGCCCTTCCTCGCCGAGGTCGCCGCGGACCCCGAACACGCCGAGCGGAGCGAGCCGCCCGAGCTCACCTTCGAGGGGGTCGCGCTGGGCTACGACGACCTCGGGTTCCAGTCGACGGCCGTCGCGGCCGAGGCGCTGGCCGAGGCCGACGGCTACGACGAGGACACGATCGAGCAGGCGGTCAGGTACGCGCGCGAGGACCTGGCGAAGCGCGGCGTCGACACGATGGCCGACGACGTCGGCGGGGCCGTCCAGCGCGGCGCGGCCGGAGACGACACGTTCGTGAGCCTCCTGTTCGCGTTCGTCCGCGACGCGGAACGGCGGCCGCTCGTCGCCGAGCGGCTCGGACAGCACGTCCGGCGGCGGGAATCGCGGGAGTCGGACGTCGAAGGGCTGTTCGAGTGAGCGAGAACTGTTTAGGGATTACTCATCTGGCTCCTGATCAGAAGGACAGAACAACTGCGGCACCAGCGAGGAACAGCACTATCAGTGAGAGGACTATCCAGTCTGGAAGACCGTCCGCCGAGTTACTTCCAGACATCAGAACAGTCCCCCTCTGAAGAGACCCCCGTCGTTGCGGTTAATCTCCGCCGGGTCCTTCCCGTAGTTTTCCTTGCGCTTGTGGACGAAGGCTACCTCCCCACCGTCATCAAGTCCGACGCCCATCCCCTGCTGGCCTTGGTACTTGTTCATGAGTTCACGCCAGCCGTCCGTGCCGTCGATCCCGCAGGCACAGACGATCACGAACGGGTAATTGTCGAGATAGTCCTCTATCTGACCGCGCAGCTTTTTCGTCTAGCTGTTCGTGAGGTCTCGTTTTGAGCTCAACCCCAACTGTATCGTCGACTGCGACATCCGCGTAGCTCTTTCCACGTTCGGTCGCAACGACGTGTTCGCTACCCCCACCAAGATTGGCTGCGAAGGGGTCGTTTCCACCCGTTTCATTTAACTGCTCATCAAGGAAGTCCTGTAATTCGCTCTGGAACTTACGTTCGTGACCGTACGCTTCTCGTGGTATCCAGTACTCAACCAGGTCAAGAACTTCGTTGAACAGTTGTGACACGCCACCGATCATATTAGATACAGTAATTATTTGGATTTGTTTATATTTTCTTATATCTATATTTGATTGAAACGTCTTGCTTGTTGTACCTCATCGAACCGAATGGGAACACCCAGAAAGCCCCGAGTCGGTGGGCTCGGTGCGCTCGCTGCGCGCTTCGTTCGCTACGCTCACTTCAGTGCTAGCTTCGCGTGCCGTCGCCCACCGACTCGCCCCTTTCAGTCCCGCCCGAATCGCATGCCTGCCCTCCCCCGGGTCGCGCGACGGAGCGCGCTCCCGGCCGCGGTGCGGGAGGACGCGTGATTCGCGGCGGACGCCGCGAATCCGGGGAGGAGTGGTGGTTTCATCCGCTCGCGCTCCGTGGCGCGAGGAATGAGGCGTCCTGGTGGATGAAAGGGCGAGGCGTGCTCGCGCCGGAGGGGAGTCGCTGGGCGACCCCCTATCCGAGCGCAGCGAGGATATGTCGCCCAGCGACCGTGAGTGGGCCGAGGGCTTTCTGGCCGGAGAAAGCGGTTGCAGTCGTCTCAGATGGTCTTCGGTACACTCTCCGATACTTCAAATCGCCAGATATAGTGCGCACTCGCCTGCTGACGACGAAGCCACGAAGAGCGAGTCCTAGGCGTCGGAGTCGACCACGCACTCGTCGCCGTCCCACTCGGCGGAGTTGTCACGGGGCTCGTAGCCGAGCGCCTCCTTCGCGCGCTCCAGCGAGTAGTACTTGCGGTCGTTGTCGGAGATGCCGTAGACGGTCTCGAACTCGTAGTCGGCCTCCAGGGCGCGCTGGTGGAGGTGGGCGCAGTCGCGGTAGGAGAGCCACATGGCCTGGCCGCGCTCGTAGTCGATGGGCGGGTGGCCCTCGGTGAGGTTGCCGATGCGGACGTTACAGACCGTGAGGCCGTACTCGTCGTGGTAGTAGCGGCCGAGGATTTCGCCGGTGGCCTTGGAGACGCCGTAGAGGTTGCCGGGGCGGAACGGCTCGGACCCGTCCAGCATGAGGTCGCCGTCGGGACGGTACATCTCGGGGGTCCGCTCGTCGGTCTCGTAGGCGCCGACAGCGTGGTTCGAAGAGGCGTAGACGAACCGGTCGACGTCCTCCTCGATGGCGGCCTCGTACATCTTCTGGGTGCCGTCGATGTTGTTGGTCAGCACGGAGTTCCATGGCGCCGTCTTCCGCGGGTCGCCCGCGAGGTGGACGACGGCACCGACACCTTCGACCGCCGCGGCGACGTCCTCGTCGTTGGCCACGTCCCCGACCAGATACTCGTGGTCGGGCTCCTCGAGGGGCGGGCTGTGGAACATGAGCTTCCACTCGTACTCGTCCCCGAGCCCACCCAGAATCGCCTCCCCGACCGCTCCACCGGCGCCCGTGAGGAGAACTGGCTCGTCCATTCAGATCTAGAGTGGGAAAGCCCCGATACGAACCCTTCGGTTCGGCTCCGATACGCTTTCCACTCGCGCGGGCCACCCGCTCCCATGGACCCCACCGACTCCGAGGTCGCCTGCTTCGAGGCGGGGATCAAGTTCGGCTCGCTGTACCACCAGTTCGCCGGGACGCCGATCGGCCTCGACAGCGCCGATTCGCTCGCGACGGCGATGGCCGAGGCCATCGAGAACCAGCCACACTGCGAGGCAGTGACGGTCGAGATCCGCGAGGAGGCGCTGCGGGAGGCGATCGACGCGGCGGACGCCGACTACGTGGAGTTCACCGGCCGCTTCGCCGAGGTGGAGATGCGCATCGACTACGAGGGCGTGACCGTCGAGACGAGCATGCGGATGGACGGGGAATACCCGCTGATGGCAGTCGAGGACGTGCGCGCGGCGGACTGAGTCGCTCGCACGGGCCGGAGACCGGTTAGTTTCAGGGTTACCGTAAGCGTTACTTCGGTGGTCTCGGTGCACCCCACATGGCCCTCTCAGCAGTGGACTCGGTGGACGACGCCATCGACGCCACGAAGCGGTTCCTGCTGCCCTTCAGCTGGGGCACGTGGCTGAAGCTGGCGTTCGTCATGTTCTTCGTCGGCGGCGGTGGCGGCGGACTCGGCAACGTACAGTCGCTCGCACAGTCCCCCGGCGGGTTCGAGGACGGAGACTTCGAATCGCAACCGCCCGACGCCGGGGCGGGACAGCCGGCCCCGGGCGCGGGACCCGAGTGGCTGACCGGGGAACTGATACTGGCGGTCGTCGCCGCAGTGGTCGTCCTGGCGTTGCTCCTCTTCGTCATCGGACAGGTGATGCAGTTCGTCTTCGTCGAGTCGCTGCTCCGCGAGCAAGTTCACGTCCGCCGGTACTTCGGGCGAAACGTCGGGAACGGACTCCGGCTGCTGGCGTTCCGGATCGTCCTGGGAATCGTCTCGGTGGCGATACTCGGTGGAGTGGTGCTCGTCGGTGCGCTCCTCTTCGGGCTCGGCGAGGGCGGCGGCGTCCCCGTGGGGCTCGGTCTGGTCGCGCTCGCGATCCCGTTCCTGTTCCTGTTCGCGATGGTCGTCGGGACGATCGACGGGTTCACGAACGTCTTCGTCGTGCCGATCATGCTCACGGAGGACAGGGGCATCCTCTCGGCGTGGGGTCGGCTCTGGAGCGCGATCAAGCGCGAGTGGAAGGAGTTCCTGGCGTACCTCTTTTTCAGCGTCGTTCTGATGATCGGCGTCGGCATTCTCGGCGGACTGGTCTCGCTCCTCGCGACCCTCGTGATCGCGATCCCGTTCGGTCTCGTCGGCTTCGGGATCTGGACCGCCGCGAGCGGCACCGCCATGTGGGCGGGCATCGGCGTCGTCGCGGCGCTGGGCGTGCTGACCGCGATCGTCGTCAGCCTGCTGATCCAGGTCCCGCTCCAGTCGTTCCTGCGCTACTACGCGTTGCTGGTGCTCGGTGACGCCGACGCGGACCTGGACCCGATCCCGGAGATCAGAGCCGGCGTCCGCAGCGACGAGGACCCGTCCGACCGGCCGGCCGTCTGACAACCGTCGGCGTCGTCCGTCCGCGGAACCGGTTTCGATTCCCTCGATTTCGCCCCGCTGCCGTCCTGCGGTTATACTTTCAGTTTCTGGCGTGCTTTTAACCGTCTACCGCTCGAATCGCCTGACATGAGCCAGTCCACCCTTGACGACGACGAACTGTTCGAGGACGCGGCCTCGGAGATGCGCGAGGACGTGGAGGCCTCGCTCGACGAGGCGCGTGCCGCCCTGCCCGAGGCCGACGAGGTCTGGGAGGTCGACGCCGACAACACGCTCGGCGTGCTCAACGCGCTCCGGTCGGCGCTGGACGTCGGCGACGCCGAGGACAGCCTGCGCGACGCCAAGAAGTGGTACACGATGGGCGAGCGCGCCGACGCCTTCGAGGACGCCGCCGACCTCGCCGAGGCCATCGCGGACGTCGAGGACCTGATCGGGGACGTCGAGGACGCCCGCGAGCAGGTCGGCGAGCTGACGAGTACGGTGCCCCAGCTCCGCGGCACGCTGGAAGACCTGGAGGACGAGGTCGACGACGAGAGCGAGGCCGACGAAGAGGCGGAGGCCGACGACGGGGAGGCGGACGACGAAGACGAGGACGCGGGTGCCGACGCCGAGGCCGACGCGGACGCCGAGGAAGCCGAGGCCTGACGACGCGGGCGCGATCGGCGGTTCTCAGCGGTTCTCGATCCGTTCGAGCAGGTCGGCCAGCGCCGCGGCTGCCTCGTCGAGCAGTTCCGCGCCCCGCTCGGCGCTCGCGGTGCGCGGGTCACCGACGGTGCCGTTCTCGCTGAACTCCGCCGTGTCGTAGGCCAGGTTGACGCCCGACTGCCACTCGCCCCAGCCCTCGGCGGCGCCGTCGGCGGCCTCGTCCAGTCGGTCCTCGCGGACGGCCGCGCTGACGTGCAGTAGCGCGCTCGTCTCGACGGGGCCGCCGTGGCCCATGTCCGGGGCGTCGACCGCGTCGAACCAGGTGAAGGGGACGGCGTAGGCGTCGTCGTGGCGGGTGATCCGGCCGCAGACCTCCCGGAGCGGGCCGACGTTGCCGCCGTGGCCGTTGACGACGACCACGCGGTCCCAGCCGTGGTGGGCGAGGCTGGCGACCGTCTCGCGGACGTAGTCCCGGAAGGTGTCCTCGCTGACCCACAGCGTCCCGGCGAAGCGGCGGTGTTCCTCGGCGACGCCGACGGGAACCGCCGGCGCGACGACGGCCTCGTCCCCGTAGGCGTCGACGCCGGCCTCGGCGACGGCCCGCGCCGTCTCGACGTCCGTCCCCAGCGGCGCGTGCGGGCCGTGCTGTTCCGTGCTGCCCACCGGTAGGACCGCGAGGTCGGAGTCCGCGGCCTCCGCGTCGGTCCAGGTCGCCTCGCGTAGCTCCATACGCGTTCATCAGCGCGGGGGGCCACAAGCGTACCGCTCGCGGTGCGAGCGGTGACGGCGAGAGGCGGCAGGCACAGAGGGAAGCGAACCGGTCTAGACGATGGAGTCCGGTCGGGAAGAGAAGTAGTCGAAGACGAGTCCGAGGCCGGCACCGTAGACGAGGTGCGCCACGAGCGTCAGCACCACGTACAGGACCAGCGAGAGTCCGGTCTGGTCGGTGTGGAAGGCGAGCACGAAGCCGGTCCAGATGGCGGCCCCGAAGAAGGCGCCCCGGACGGGTTCCCACTCTCCCGGGAGGTACTGCTCCAGCGAGGCGAAGAGTAGCGGCCAGGGGAACATCCCGCCGCCCAGGAAGACGACGTAGCCGAACAGCACCTCAGGGACGACGCCCTCAAGGCCGACCAGCCTGGTCAGCAGTGCGAACGCCTCGCGGTCGAACGCGCCGAGCGACTCCGCAATCAGGAGGACGACGGTCATCAGCGCCGTCCCGACCAGCCCGCCAGCGGCGCCGACGATGCCGTCGCCGACGATGCCGAGGACGCTGTCGAACTCCTCGTCCTCGGCGTCGCCGTATCGTGTCGATGATCCAACCATGCTCCGTCATAACATGCCAATGAATAAAAGGTTCCCGCACAGGTTCGGACGAGGGACCTCAAATGTAATCCAATCATACATAATGCATAATATACAGTACTATCAATAATGACAGACGATGGGTGCAGTGGTAACGAATCACGTGACGGCGATCCCGCTGCACGCCGGCGACGTGCGGACGCCGGAGGCCGTGTTCGAGCGGATCTTCACGGTGTTCCTGGCGCTCGGGGCGCTCGTCGGCGTCGCGGTGATCGCGTACACGGTGTACAACGCCTACGCGTACCGCGACGGTTCGGGGAACGGCGACGGAGTCGACGTGGACCGCCCCGAGCCCGGCGAACTCCCGACCGGTGGCGGCGGCGGGCGGAAGTTGTTCCTCTCCTTCGGCATCAGCGCGATCATCGTCCTCTCGCTGATCGGCTGGACGTACACGACGCTGCTGTACATCGAGCAGGGACCCGACGACCGGCAGGCCCGGGAGAACGCCCTGGAGGTCGACGTCGAGGGGTTCCAGTTCGGCTGGCGGTTCACCTACCCGAACGGCCAGACGAACTCCACGCTCACCGTCCCGGTGAACCGGATGGTGATGCTGAACGTCACCTCGACGGACGTGTTCCACAACTTCGGGGCCCCCGAGTTGCGGGTGAAGACCGACGCCGTCCCCGGGCAGTACACCCGGACGTGGTTCGTCGCCCGCGAGACGGGCACCTACCGTGCCCAGTGCTACGAGCTGTGCGGTGCCGGCCACTCGTACATGAACGCCGACATCCGCGTGGTCGAGGCGGACCGGTTCCGGGCGTGGTACGACGAGAGCGCGAACGGAGGTGAGGCGGCGTGAGCGACCTCCCGCCCAGGTCGAAGGTCACCCGGTGGCTCCAGACGACCAACCACAAGGACATCGGGATCCTCTATCTCGTCACCGCGCTGTTCTTCCTGGTGTTCGGCGGCATGCTGGCGCTGCTGTTCCGGATCGAACTGCTGTCGCCCGCGGCGGACTTCCTCGGGGAGAGCGGCTACAACCAGGCGGTCTCGGCCCACGGCCTGCTGATGGTGTTCTGGTTCATCTCGCCGTTCGCCTTCGGTTTCGCCAACTACGTCGTCCCGCTGCAGATCGGCGCCGACGACCTGGCCTTCCCGCGACTGAACGCGCTGTCGTACTGGCTGTACCTCTTCTCGGGCATCCTGTTCGGGGTCTCCTTCTTCCAGGGCCAGACGTTCTCCGGCGGGTGGACGATGTACGCCCCGCTGAACACGCCCGCCTACATCCCGGGCGAGGCGCTGGGCGCGACGACGGTCGTCCTCGCGCTGGTCATGTTCGTCACGAGCATCACCGTCGGATCGGTGAACTTCCTGACGACGATGTACCGCATGCGCGCGGAGGGGCTCCGTATGCGGGACCTCCCGCTGTTCTCGCTGTCGATCAACCTCACCGTCTGGATGATGCTCTTCGCCTTCGCCGCCCTGCTGGCGGCGCTGGTGATCCTCGCCGCCGACCACGTCCTCGGCACTAACTACTTCGTCTACCAGGTCGCCGACGGCGAGATTACGGCGGGGTCGACCAACCCCGGCGCCTCGCTGCTGTGGGCGCACCTGTTCTGGTTCTTCGGCCACCCCGAGGTGTACATCGTGTTCTTCCCGGCGCTGGGCGTGATGGCCGAGGTGTTCCAGACGTTCACCGGGCGGCGGCTGGTCGGCCGGAAGTGGTTCATCCTAGCGATGGTGCTGGTGGCGCTGCAGAGCTTCGTCGTCTGGATGCACCACATGTTCCTCACCGGGATCAACCTCCAGATAAAGACGGTGTTCATGGCGACCACCATCGGCATCTCGCTGCCCTTCGACCTCATGGTGTTCGCGCTGATCTACACAATGATCAAGGGGAAGATCCGATACGCGACGCCGTTCCTGTTCTGCCTCGGCGGCCTGATCCTGTTCATCCTCGGCGGGATCACCGGCGTCTTCCTCGGCGCGGTCGTGCTCGACTACCAGTTCCGCGGCACCTACTGGGTCGTCGCGCACTTCCACTACGTGATGGTCGCCGGGGCCACCGCGCTGTTCGGCGGCCTCTACTACTGGTACCCCAAGATCACCGGGAGGATGTACAACGAGTTCCTGGGGAAGGTCCACTTCGCCGTCTTCTTCGTCGGCTTCAACCTGCTGTACTTCCCGATGTTCCTCGCCTGGGAGACGCCCCGCCGCGTGTTCCAGTACGGCGGCCACTCGACGACCGTCTCGATCCCCGGCCTGGCAACCGTCGACGTCGCCTACGTGACCTGGCACAACGTGGCGACGGTCGGCGCGTTCATGCTCGGCGGTTCGATGCTGATCATGTTCTATAACCTCTTCGTCAGCTACTGGCGCGGCGAGGAGGTCGGCGACCGGCCCTGGGAGTACGCCACCTCGGCGGAGTGGGCCGTCTCCTCGCCGCCGCCCCTGGAGAACTTCGACGGGATCCCCAGTTACGCCGGCGGCAGCCTGTCGTTCCTCACCGACGACGAGGTCGCCGAGCGGACCGGGCGCGGGGGGCACGCGGCCGCGGACGGCGGCGGAGAGCCCGCAAGTGACGGAGGGCTCGCCACCCCCGAGACCGCCGCGATGGCGACCGGCACCGAGGCCGGCCACGGGCACGGCGGGGGTCCCAGCCACGCCAGCTACTGGCCGCTGATCGTCTCCGTCGGCGGGTTCCTCGCGTTCCTCGGCCTGTCCGGCGTCAGAACGACGGCCGCTCCCTACGTCGCGCTGGCGGCGATCGGCGGCGTGGTCACGTTCGGCGGCCTCGTGGGGATGGCCCGCGAGCCGTTCTTCGCGCCGGAGGCGGCCATCGCCGAGCGGTGGCCCTTCGAGACGGTCGAGAAGACGAAGCTCGGCATGTGGATCTTCCTCTCCTCGGACATCGTGCTGTTCGGGGCGTTCATCGGCTCGTACGCCTTCATCCGGGTCGCCTACGGCTGGCAGGCGTGGCACGACCTGATCCCGGCCGCCCACGTCACGATGCCGGGGCTGATCAACACCTACCTGCTGCTGACCTCCAGCTTCGCCGTCGTGCTGGCGATGGTCGCGGCGGAGAAGGGCTCCCGTCGCGGCGTGCTCGCGTCGCTGGGCGCCACGTTCGCGCTCGGCGTCGGCTTCCTGATCAACAAGGCCGTCGAGTGGAACCACCTGTTCCACGTCGAGTGGTGTGCCGGCCACGGCGGCCTGCGGGGCTGCAGCGCGGAGAACGTCGTCAACGGCTGGGACCTGACGACGAACATCGCGTCGTCGACGTTCTACCTGACGACCGGCCTCCACGGCGCCCACGTCGCCATCGGCCTGCTGATGGTCGGGTACATGTTCGTCCGGGCGTGGAACGGGGCCTACCTCGGCGACGAGACGCCCATCGAGTACTTCGGGCTGTACTGGCACCTGGTCGACATCGTCTGGCTGTTCCTGTTCCCGCTGTTCTACATCCTGTAACCATGAGCCACGCGAAACTGTACACGGCGATCTTCGGCGTCCTGTTCGTCCTGGCCACCGTCCAGGCCGGAGTGGAGTACGCTGGCCTGCTGGAGTCCAGCTACTGGCTGGCCTTCTGGGTCATCCTCGTCCTCTCGGCGGCCAAGGCGCTGCTGGTGGCCGGCTACTACCAGCACCTCCGCTGGGAGCCCCGGGCGGTGTCGTACCTGGCCGGCGGAGGTCTGATCGTCGCGCTCGCGCTGACCGCCGCCGCGGCCTACTCGATCACGTGACGGGTCAGGCCCCGATCAACTGGGCGGCGACGGCCGCGAGGAAGAGCGCGCCGACGACGGTCGCCGTCTCCGCGACGGCCAGCGAGTTCGGGTGGCCCCGCTCCCGCGCGAGGAAGTACACGCCGCTCAGGAGGTACAGCGAGACGATTCCGGCCGCGCCGATCAGGACGGGACCGGACGTGAGCCCGAGGTCCGGCGTCGAGACGAGCGCGACGGCCCCGGCCATCGCTCCGAGCGCGGCCACGACGAACGCCGCGACCCAGAGCCCGACGGGGTCCTCGGCCGCCCCGCCGGGGAGCGGTCGCGCCTCGACGTTCTCGTCCGGTCGCGGCGCGTACTGCCGCCACCGTCGACCGCGGACCACTGCGGCCACCACGATCGCGACGAGCGCGCCCATGACGAGCGCGCTCGCCAGCTGCGTCGCTGCCATACTCCTGTATTAAATTCGATGGACAATAATGATTGTTATGCGATATCATTGTTCACGGTATTAGACGGGCCTCGCGGCTCGCGTGTCGTTCGCTTCGCTCACTCCCGCTCGCTCGGTATGAGGCACCTCGCTTCCGCTCGGAACCTCACGTCAATCGTCGTCCGCTTCGGCGTCGTCGGTCTCAACGCGGGACCGCCGTTCGGTCGCCCGCCGGACGAACTCCTCCGGAAGCTCGTCGATCTCGCCGGCCTGGACGGCCCAGAGGTTGGCGTACAGGCCGTCCTCGGCCAGGAGTTCGTCGTGCGTGCCCCGCTCGACGACGCGGCCGTCCTCGAGGACGACGATCTGGTCGGCGCCCTTGATCGTCGAGAGGCGGTGAGCGATGGCGAAGGTCGTGCGGTCGGCGGTCAGCCGGTCCAGCGAGCGCTGGATCAGCATCTCCGTCTCCGTGTCGACGTCGCTGGTGGCCTCGTCCAGCACGAGGACCTCGGGGTCTTTGAGGACCGCCCGGGCGATGGCGACCCGCTGGCGCTGGCCGCCGGAGAGCTTCACGCCGCGCTCGCCGACCATCGTGTCGTAGCCCTCCGGGAGGTTCTGGATGAATCCGTGGGCCTCCGCGGCCTTCGCGGCCTCGACGACGTCCTCGTCGTCCGCGTCGAAGGCACCGTAGGTGATGTTCTCCTGGACCGTCCCGTAGAAGAGGAACGTCTCCTGGCTGACGTAGCCGATCGACTCGCGCAGGCTCGGGATGGTCACCTCGCGTACGTCCTGGCCGTCGATCCTGACGGCGCCCTCGTCGACGTCGTACATCCGCAGGAGGAGCTTCATCACGGTGGACTTGCCGGCTCCGGTGGGGCCGACCAGCGCGACGGTGTCGCCGCCCTCGACTGTGAAGGAGACGTCCGCGAGGACGTTGTCCTCGGCCGTGCCGCCCCCGCCGTCGTAACCGAAGGTGACGTCGTCGTACTCCACGCGGCCCTCGACGACATCCAGCGGTTCGGCGCCGGGTGCCTCCTCGATGCGGCTGGGCGTGTCCATCAGGCCGAACACGCGCTCGGCGGAGGCGTAGGCCCGCTGGTACATGTTGATGATCTGTCCGAACTGCGCCATGGGCCAGATGAAGCGCTGCGAGAGGAGGATGAAGACCACGAACTCCCCCGTCGTGAGGTCGCCGGTGAAGAACAGCGGTCCCTCGCCGGCGTAGACCCACAGGCCGCCGACGAGGAACGTGACGACGAAGCCAGCGCCCGCGAGCACGCGCAGCCCCGGGAAGAAGCGGATCCGGGTCTCGATGGCGTCCCAGTTGGCGTCGAAGTAGTCCTCGGAGACGTCCTCGACGCGCTCGGACTCGAAGTCCTCCGTGTTGGCCGTCTTGATCACCTGGATGCCGCCGAGGTTGTTCTCCAGCCGGGAGTTCAGTTGCCCCACGGAGGAGCGCACGTCGGCGTACTTCGGCTGGATCGTCTGGATGAACCGGTAGGTGAAGAAGGCGATGGCTGGGACGACGACGATCGTGACGAGGGCCAGCTGCCAGTTGTAGTAAAAGAGGATCGCGGCGATGCCGAGCACCATCACGGCCAGCCGGAACGCCGAGTTCATCCCGTCGTTGAGGAACCGCTCCAGGCGGTTGACGTCGTTCGAGAGCACCGACATCATCTCGCCCGTCTGTTTTTCCGAGTAGAAGGAGAGGTTCAGCCGCTGCATCCTGTCGTAGGTGTCGGTCCGGACGTCGTGCTGGATGTGCTGGGCGAAGGCGTTCCAGCCCCAGTTGCGCAGCCAGTGAAAGCCCGCTCCGAGCAGGAAAGCTCCGGCGACGATCCCCGCCGTCAGGACGACCTGGCTCTCGGGATCCGACGCGTACTGATCGAGCGGGATCGGACCGAGAGCGAAGCGACGCTCGCCGCGGAAGATCGCGTCGATGGCGATGCCGAGCAGCACCGGCGGGAGCAGGTCCAGCAGGCGGGCGGCGACGCTGCTGACGAAGCCGACGGCGAACGCACCGGCGTTATCGCTGCCGTACTCGGCGAACAGCCGCCGCATCGGGTGGTCGACGTGCTCCCGCACGTCCTTGAAGGCGTCGTCGTCCCCGGCGTCGATGTCCACGGACGTGTCAGGAGCGCGCCGGCAAAAAGGCCGTCGTCCTCGTGCTAGAGAGTGCCAAAGGCCGCGAATCTGGCGGGGTGGACTGCGGCCGTACGTCACTCCATGGCGGGCGAACGCACGCGGTCGCCGACTGCAGTGTCCGTCCGGTTGGTCCAGCCCCGCTGGACTTCGAGGACGTACTTCCCGTGACCGGGGTACTCCCGGAGGTCGCCGCCCCCGGACGGAACCGGCGCGTGATGGATCTCGGTGATCGTACCGTTGGCCGCTACGAAGACGATGTCCAGCGGGAAGGCCATCTCCCGCATGACGTAGGCGTGACGCTCCGCTTCGTCGTGGACGAACAGCATCCCCTCGTCCGGACCGAGATCGTCCGTTCGACTGAGACCGACGAGCCGCTTGGGCGTCGAATCCGCGACGCGGGCCTCGACGGACCCCAGCTGTTCGCCGTCGCCGTCCACGACGGTCACCGTCGTCTCTTCGTACTCGCCGATGGGAAGCAGGCTGATCCACAGCCCCGTCTGCAGGAGAAGCGCGACGACCACGATTACCCCCACCACGACCGCGAAGGCCGCCGTCGACCGCCGTACCATGCGGGAACGATCACACGTCTGCGGGGTAAGCGTTCCGCCCCCAGAGAGAAAGCGTTATTTCTCCCCGTCGATTGGCTTCACGTAGCGGGTCTGTGGTCTAGTGGTTATGACACTTCCCTTACAAGGAAGTAGTCGGCGGTTCAAATCCGCCCGGACCCACTGCAACTCTCGCGGCGCTCGCTTTCGAGCGCCGCGTGTGTCAAGCGGCTGGCGGATTTGAGCCCAGAGGACGACCGTAGGGAGGCCTCGCGGTTCACATCCGCCGGAAGAGCAAAGCCCTCCCGAGCCCTCCGTCGCTTCACTCGGGAGGACGCCGGGACACTCTTCTGACGGCCACTGCGACGAACAGGGAGAATCCCGCGTCGGGAGCGCCGCCCACCCCGCCACGACGAGACCGGAAGCGAGGCGGGGTCGGTTCGCAATTATCAGCGGAGAGAACGTCGCCGATGCCTTTATTATTAGCGACTCCTCACAGGCTGGTACGGCACCATTCCTGGTGCCGATCCCCCCCTTCCCACCCACCCCACCCACCACCCACTTTCCGTTTTCACGCCCGATAGTCGCGACGCTGTGACGATCCGAACAGCTGACCGAGAGCGACGGCTGCGTCCGGACGGTAGTCCCCCGCGAGGAGTGGCCGCACAGTCGAGAGTGGGACGTGGTGCCATTGGCCTGTACCAACAGACATTTACGCTGGTGTGGTATACCATGGCATGTATGGCCTCCGCACCGAGTACCGACGACATGTTCGACGAATTTCTGTCTCAGCGCGGCCACGACGTCGAGTCGCCCGGCTGGGAGGAGAGCTACAACAAGAAGCAGTGCCCGGATTGTGGCGGACTCCACGACGAGGGCGCGACGGAGTGCTCGGTGTGCGGCTGGGTACCGGGACGATAGCTGATCCGGTAGCGGCCGCGGTTAGACGGCATTTTTCGGCTGATCGGGTGACACCGAAAGAGCTCGCCGCCGCGGTCGATCGGAAGCGTGGCGGCCGCGCTCTCCGGAGCGACGGCGACGGCGCACTCGCCGATAACGACGCGTCAGTGTCTCCGCTGACGTGAGACCCGACGCTGGTCGTCAGCGTCGCGTTCGCAGGAAGGGGTGGTCCGGAAGGGGTGGTCCGAAATGGGGGGTAGGACCGGAATGGGGTTGGTCGAAATGGGGGTGATAGGGGGGTTGGATGGGGGGTTAGAGTGCGTCGAGCGACGCCTGCAGGAACAGCCCGATAGCGAGGTGCTGTCGCACCGCGCGCTCGACCCGGTCGCGCGCACTCGACGGGTCGTCGATCGAGTACTGCTTCGTCTGGACGAGCTCGTGCATCTCGAGGAGGTCCTCGGATTCGAGCTCGTGCAGCCGGGGGTAGACTGTTCCCGGACTCAACTGGACGTCGAACAGACGGTCCAGTTCGTCCATCAGTCCGGTACCGTGCGTCTCGTCGGCCGACGACGCGATCATCGCGATGAGGATCTCGTCCAGACTTTCCGTGACGAGCCCCTCGTCGACGGAACCGTCTCCGTCGAGAGGGTCGTCGCCCGAGGACAGCACGTCGGTCAGTGCGGTCCCGCCGCTGTCGGGCGCCTCGTGGTCGTTACCGACGAGAGCCGTCGGTCGCTCGTCGGTGCCTGTACCCACCGTTTCGCCCACCGTCATGCGGCGGAGTTGATCCCCGGACATTCGTGTTCACCTGGAGTCGATCCGCACTGAAGCCTATGACCGCAGGTACCATATAAACCGTTCAGCGTTTTCTCGGCGTGAAAAAGCCCCGGTCGCGCTAGATGCAGTAGCTCGTTATCATGTCGTAGAACCGCTCTAGAGCGTGTTTCCGTCCAGCGAGGACAACACCGCCGGCAGGGTTCACACGGTCACCGACGATCAGGAGGAGCGACTGCTCGTTCGACGGGGCTGTCGGCTTCGGACGTGTCGATTCACGCTCGAAAACGCTTATGTGACGGGAGGAAAACCACCGGGTAGTGGACGACGAGCAGAGCATCGAGGAGATTCTCGACACGATCGGGGACCAGCACGCCCGGCGAGTGCTGGCCGCGATCAGCCGCGAACCCAAGTCGGCCAAGGAACTCGCCGAGGAGTGCGACCTGTCCCTCCCCACGGTGTACCGGCGCATAGAGATGCTCGACGAGTACGACCTCGTGACCGACCGGACCCTCGTGGCCGAGGACGGCAACCACTACAAGGTCTACGAGTCGAACTTCGAGTCGACGGTCATCTCGCTGGAGGAGGACCAGTACCACGTCCGGATCTACCGCGAGGAGAACCTCCCGGATCGGTTCAGCCAGCTGTGGGACGAACTGAACCCCGAGTAGTTTAGTAGCCCGATCAAACCTATGCAAGCGATGGTGGACGGCGTCGCGCTCGCCCGGGGGGTGCTCGTGTTGATGCGGATGGCCGTGTTCGGTCTGACGCTGGGAATCACGCTCATCAGCTTCCAGGCCTACCGCAAGCGTCCCTCCGAGCGGCTTCAGTACGCCTTCATCGGCTTCGCCTTCATCAGCATGGCCGTCGCCGTCTCCAGCCTCGTCACCCAGCTCAGCGCCGGCGAGACGACGGAGCTGGTCCGGACGTTCTTCCAGCTGGCCGAGACCATCCCCTACATCGTCGGTTTCAGCATGTTATACGTCTCGCTGTATCGGTAGCGAGGCCGAACGAAGTGAGGCCTCGGAAAACCGAACGGCGACCACAGGGAGCCGTGAGGTAGCGAGACCGCTCCCTTCGGTCGCGCTCTCGTTAATGCGATCGGGAACGACGATAGGAGTGACACGCGAGCCGTGCGGTTCCGACCGGAGGGAGGAACCGCATACTGAGCGACGACCTCCAATAGCGAGCGCCTCGGTACCGAATCCCGCGGACGCCCGCATTCAGCCGAGCCGGCCCCCAAAGCACGTCGTTTATGAGTGAGTAGCTCGTCTAGGTGCCCAATGGCTGACACGAGCCCACAGGTGGTCCGGCTGTTCGGTGGGCCGGGGAGCGGGAAGACCACGGCACTGCTCGACCGCGTCGAAGAGCTACTGACAGAGGAAGACGTCGCGGTCAGGGACGTGCTGGTCGTCTCCTACACGCGTGCCGCCGCCGCGGAGATTCGCGAGCGGCTGGCCGAGCGCCTCGACATGAACCCCCGATCGCTGAAGGGGAACGTCTGCACGATGCACGCGAAGGCCTACGAGCTGCTGAATCTCTCCCGGGGGGACGTCGTCGGCGAGGACGACAAGGAGGGGTTCTGCGAGGAGTTCGGCCTGGAGTTCGAGGACGAGTACGAGGGCTCCCGTCGTCGCTCCGCGCGCTCGACGACCCTGGGTAACAAGGTCATCGCGACCAGCCAGTGGCTCCAGCGGACCGGCCGCGACGTCGCCGACTGGTACGACGTCCCCTTCCAGTGGGACGACGAGGAGGTCCGCCTGCCGCCGGAGATCGACGACAACGCTCAGACGGGCAACAAGTACACGCCGACCTGGCCCAGTGACGACGACCGCCTCGACGTCCCCGAGGCCATCCGCGCCTGGCGCTCCTACAAGGGCGAGAACGACCTGACCGGGTTCGCCGACATGCTCGAGCGCGTCGAGCAGCGCTCGCTGCTCCCCAGCGTCGACTACCTCGTCATCGACGAGTTTCAGGACATCACCACGCTACAGTACGAGGTCTACGACGAGTGGAAGCCCCACATGGAGCGGATCCTCATCGCCGGCGACGACGACCAGGTCGTCTACGCCTGGCAGGGCGCCGATCCGGACCTCCTGCTGGACGAGGACGTCGACGTCGACGAGATTCTCCCCAACTCCTACCGTCTCCCCTCGTCGATTCTCAACGTCGTCAACAGGGAAGTCCGCCACATCGACAAGCGACAGGAGAAGGACCTCAACCCGCGCAAGGAGGGCGGCGAGGTCCTGCCAATGACCAACCCCTCGATGCTGGATCTGGTACGGGAGATCCGGCGCACGGTCGAGGACGACGAGGGGACCGTCATGTTGCTGTTCCGCGCCCGCTACCAGATGTTCCAGTTCATGGACGAGTTCATCGGCCAGGGGATCCCCTTCACCTGCCTGACCGACCAGCGGATGTGGACCGACCGCCTGCGAGAGTACGTCAGCGGCATCGAGGCCATGGACGAGGACGAGCCGATGACCGTCCTCGAGGCACGTCGCCTGGCCGACATGCTGATGGACTCCGCGTTCGGCACCGGCGAGCGCGACGACCTCTTCGACGAACTCGACGACATCGCCGACGAGAGCGAGGAGGAGGACCTCGCGGAGATCGAGATCGATCCCGACGTCGTCCGCGAGCACGCGCCCTTCGCCCCGGACCCGCGCTCGGCCGCCGACATGCTCCGGAAGGTCACGAACTTCCAGGAGCGCTCCGTCGAGGCGTACTTCCGCGGCGAGTACCGGGGGATGGCCGCCGACCGCGTCCGCCTGGGCACCATCCACTCCGCCAAGGGTCGGGAGGCCGACCACGTGTTCGTCGGCACCGACCTCACCGAGAAGGTCGTCGAGCAGATGGCCGCGACCGTCGACCAGAAGGGCGTGCCCATCCCCGGCGACGGCGAGTTCACCAAGCACACCGACCCCGTCCCGACGCTGACCGACAACGAGCGGCGGGTCTTCTACGTCGGCATGTCCCGCGCCCGCGAGCGCCTCGTCCTCATGGAGAACCTCGTCGACGGCGCGCCGACGCTGCCGATCGATGTCCTGCTGGAGAACGAGCCCGTCGACGTCGCGCCCGAGGAACTGCTGATCGAGGCCCAGGAGCCGCTGCCGGCCGCCTCCTCGGACTGACACGGACCGCTGTAGCGGTGGTCCCGGTCGGCCGCCCGGCCGGCGGTCGTACCGAACGACAGCAGTCCGTGTGATCGGCGCTTCGCCGTTCGCCTCTCGCTCCGCTACTCGTCTCTCGTCCCGCCCGCGAGGTAGTACTCAGTCTTGTCTCGCGTCCGTTCGGCGACCTTCGTGAACGCGACGACACGGTCGCCGTCGGTCCGCTCGTCGCGCTCCACGGAGAGGGCGATCCCTTGGTCCCGGAAGTGCGCCAGGAGGTCCTCGATCGCTTCGGGGTCGCCGCGCACCTCGTGGGACTCGCCGACGGGTTCGCCCGCTCGCACGTCTCGGATGGCCTCGACCATGGGCAGGAGGATCGATTCGCCGAGCGCCCGGGCTCGCTCGCGGGCGGCCTCGTCGTCGTCCTCGAACTCGACGGTCTGGAACGCCTCCCGGATCAGCCGCGAGAACACGAACTGGCGGCCGTAGTCGAAGGGCATGGAGAAGGCGTGCGCCAGATCAGAGCGGTGGATCGCGCTGGTGGTGTACTTCAGTTGGTGACGGCCGGACAGCGACTGCAGCACGACGCCCTCCCGACCGCGCCGGTCCAGGTCTGCGACGGCACGCCGGACCGCGCCGACGGCCGCGCCGGAATCGTACGTGCCGAAGGCCGGGACCTGCCGGAGCCCGTACCCCTCGCAGAGCCGACGGCGCTCCGGGACGGACAGGGGCTCGCCCGACGCCCGCTCGCGGACGTCGAAGACGAACAGGTCCGCGCCGTCGACCTCCGGGTAGTCGTGATCGGTGTAGGGCGTGTCCGCCCCGACGAGTTCACAGCAGAGGACGTGATCGGGACGGTCCGCGAGGAAGTCACCCATCTCCTCGCACTCGGCCGCGAGGTGCGTCGCGTACGGGCAGACGTAGCCGCTTCGGGTCAGCGCCAGCACCGACTCCGCCCACTCGTCCGGCGCGCGCGTGACCCGGACGTTCGAGCCGTCGAGTTTCTCCTCGACGATCAGGCGGTCCTCGAAGTAGTTGGTGAGGCCGGGGTCCAGCACGAGCGTCCGCGAGACCGAGGGATAGCCGCGGACCACCGCCCCGTCGAGGAAGACCGTTCCGCGCTCGACCCCGTGGCGCTGATCGGGCAGTAGCTCGTACTCGTGCCCCCGGAAATCGGCCAGGTCGACGTGTTCGCGGAGGTCCGCCGGCTCGACGTCGACGTCGAGAACGGCCGCCCAGTCACGGCCCATGTGTCAACTGATGGCACGGTCTCGGAAAAGCGCTCGGGTCCGCCGTCCGGCGGTTCGGCGGGCGCCCGACGAGACTGAGATGCCGCGTAACCGCCCCGGCAGCCGACCGGCGACCCATCGCTCCCGCCGGTGGCCCTTAGTGCAGCGGTTGACTATCCCCAGAGTATGGCCGAGCATCCGCTGAAACAGCGGTTCGTCCTCGACACGTCCGTGTTCCTGACCCCGGAGATCCGCGAGGACGAGGAAACCGTCGAGGACGCCTGCCTGCGGCTGCTGGACCTGGTGGCGGAGGCCAAGCTCGCACACAACATCTCCTGCTACATGCCGCCCTCCATCGACGAGGAGCTGACGACGATGCTCCGGGACCGCGACGTCGACGAGGCCGTCTTCGAGAAGCTCGACACGTGGGTCATCACGAAGGCGCCCGCTCGCTTCGAGGTGATGATTCCCGCGGAGATGGTCTACGAGTTCGTCGACGAGATGTCCGACCGCGTCAACCGCGGCCTGCGCGTCTCCGAGAAGGCCGTCCGCAAGGCCGAGGAGTCCCGCGCCGAGCAGCTGGAGGACCACGACCACATGACCGGCGTCGACAAGGTCATCTCCGAACTGCGCGACGAGTACCGCGACGCGCTCCGGCAGGGCGTCCTAGATTCGCGGGAGGACTTCGACCTGCTGATCCTCGCCCGAGAACTGGACGCCGGCGTCGTCACCGAGGATCAGGGGATCATCAACTGGGCCGAGGACTTCGGCCTGCGCTACCTGAAGGGACGGAACTTCCCGTCGCTGCTCGAGGAGTACCTGACCGCGGGGGAGCGCGAGCGGTGGAAGGCACGGGGCGAAGGCGACCGCTAGGTCGCTCTTCGCCGTCGCGTTCCACCGCGAGTGAGCGGTGGCGGGCACTCGACGGGAGCGAGTGCTCACACGGCTCGCGTGTCGCTTCGCATCGCTCGGTTCCCGCTCGCCCTAACGAGGCCTCCCTGTGGTCGGCCTCGCTACTCGTCGTCGCTGTCGACGATCCACCCGACCCCGCGCTCGACCGTCCCGACGACGACGTCGTCGGGCGTCTTCGCGTACTGCGGGACGAGGATCATCAGCGTCGCGAGGGCGAGAAAACCCCCGCCCAGCAGCGCGTCCCCGTCGACCAGCCGCTGGGCGCCGAACAGCGCCGGCGGCGCAGCCAGCAGGACGGATCCCGCGAGGCCGAACGTCTCGAGGATGCCTCGTGCCACGGCCGACAGTATGCGACTGACGAGCAAAAGCAGTCCGGCTCGGACGTTCCACATTCGTTACTCGTAACCCTTTTGCGACACCCATCGCAAGGTCGGGGTATGTTCACCGGGATCGTCGAGGAGACGGGCGAGGTGACCGACGTGACGGAGACCGGCGATGGGCGTCGACTCCGGATCGCGACCGACTTCGGGGACCTGTCAGAGGGGGACTCGATCAGCGTGGCCGGCGTCTGTCTGACCGTCGAGGACCACGAGCCCGGCGAGTGGTTCTCCGTGTTCCTCGCCGAGGAAACCGTCGACCGGACGTACCTAGGGGAGGTGGGCACCGGAGACGAACTCAACCTCGAGCGGGCGATGCCGGCCGACGGGCGCTTCGACGGCCACGTCGTCCAGGGGCACGTCGACGGTACAGCGGAACTGCTGGCCGTCGAGGAGGTCGGCGAGGACTGGCGCTTCCGGTTCTCGCTGCCGGCCGACCTGGAGCGGTACGTCGTCGAGAAGGGCTCGATCACGGTCGACGGCATCAGCCTGACCGTCGCCGACCGCACCGGGGACGCCTTCGCCGTCGCTATCGTCCCGACGACCTACGACCTGACGACCCTCTCGGAGAAGGCGGTCGGCGACCCCGTCCACCTGGAAGTCGACGTGATCGCGAAGTACGTCGAGCGGATGGTCTAGGGATCGAACTCCGTGCGCTCGGGCGTCAGATCGTCCGAGACCGACCCGGTCTGCACGTACGCGTGTTCGTAGGCCGAGAGCTTCCGGAGGAGGACGAGCCCGAACAGGCCGTCGAAGACGAGCACGAACACGAACAGCGCGCCGAACGGCGACAGCCCGTAGAGGCCGACGAGGACGGCGGGGGCGACGCCGGCCAGCGTGTTGTAGGTGCCGTGGATCACGGCGGCGATCAGGAGTCCCTTAAGCACGATCGGGCCGGCGTCGTCGGGGTTGAACTTCGCCAGCCCGAGGTAGTAGCCGGCGAACGCCGAGTAGATGACGTGGCCCGGCCCCGCCAGCGAGCGGACGAACGTGATCCCGCCGGCCTGGCCGATGGCGTCCGCCGCCGAGATCGTCGCGCCCGTGGTGCGCGTGATGTACAGCGCGTTCTCGATGGTGGCGAAGCCCAGCCCCGCGACGGCGCCGTACACCGCCCCGTCGATGACGGCGTCGAACCGCGGGCTCCGGTAGGCCACCAGCCGCACGGCCAGTAGCTTCACCGTCTCCTCAACGGGCCCCACCACGAGGAAGAAGAAGAGCAGCGGCCCCAGCAGCGGCACGGCGTCCCTGATCGGTCCCCCGACGTACTCGTTGGCGACGCCGGCGAACCCCGCCAGGAGCACGCCCAGCAGGAACGTGACGACCAGCAGCCACAGGGGCTCCGAGGTGGTCACGTCCGCGTGCCAGACGTACGCCGCGAGCAGGAGGGCGGGGACCGCCGACAGCAGCGTGAAGGCGCCGACGACGGGATCCGTCACCGCACCGAGCCCGCCGAGGACGAACTGGGCCAGCAGGATGCCGAACGCCGCTACGATCACGACGCCCTTCGCGACGACGACGAGCGCGCGGTACAGCCAGTAGGCGAGCCAGTCGACGCGCGACCTGACCTCCCAGTCCGCGACCTCGTAGAGGTCGTCGCTCCCGTCGCTGCGGGCCTCGACGGGGTCCCGCCGTCTCGGTGCCATGGCCAGTTCTGAGGACGCCGCCGCCTAATGGTTTGCCACCGACCGCGGCGCGGCTGGTTCGCCGTTCCGCGATTCGGCGGGCCGACGCGTCGGAACGTGCCCTTTTTCGCTCCCGGCCGACTAGGAACCGCCATGACGCTGACAGCGGGCGTCGTCGCCGTCCAAGGCGACGTCTCCGAGCACGCCGACGCCATCGAGCGCGCGGCCGCCGCCCACGGGGAGGACAGCGAGGTCCACGAGATCCGGACCGCGGGGACGGTCCCCGACTGCGACGTCCTGCTCCTGCCGGGCGGCGAGTCAACGACCATCTCCCGCCAACTCCAGCGGGAGGGCATCGCCGAGGAGATCGTCGACCACGTCGACGCCGGCAAGCCCATGCTGGCGACCTGCGCCGGCCTCATCGTCGCCAGCGCCGACGCGCAGGACGACCGCGTCGACGCCCTCAACCTCGTCGACGTCACCGTCGAGCGCAACGCCTTCGGCCGCCAGACGGACAGCTTCGAGGCCCCGCTGGACGTCACCGGACTCGACGAGCCGTTCCCGGCCGTCTTCATCCGCGCTCCCGTCATCACCGAGGTGTACGACGACGTCGAGGTGCTCGCCGAGTGGGACGACCAGGCCGTCGCCGTCCGCGACGGCCCCGTCGTCGGCACTTCCTTCCACCCCGAGCTCACCGAGGACTCCCGAATCCACGACCTGGCGTTCTTCGAGAGCGTGGAAGTGTAATCCACGCCGCTACGATTGTCCGGGAGTTTACAAGATATGGATCGGATACGGATACGCACGAGCGACGCGGAGCGACTGGCCGAGGGCTATCGACGCCGAGCGGAGCGGGACGCCGCCGTCGCCGACGAGCTTCGGGGGCTCAGTCGCGAGGCGAACGGTAGTCTGGGCGACGCACCGGAGTGGTGACCGGACTCCGCCCGGTGCAGAGTCGCCACGCTAATGCCCGCCGCTCGCGGAATGGGGGACATGACCGACGCCGACGCGGACGAGATTCTCGAGGAGTTGTTCGACGTCGTCGAGCAGCGCAGGGCCGACCTGCCGGAGGACTCCTACACGGCATCGCTGTTCACCCACGAGAAGGGCGAGAACGCCGTGCTGGAGAAGCTCGGCGAAGAGACGACGGAGCTCCTGCTGGCCGCGAAGGACGACGACCGCGAGGAGATCGCCCACGAATCCGCCGACATCGTCTACCACATGCTCGTGCTGCTGGCGATGAAGGACATGGATCTCGACGATCTGCGTGAAGAATTGGCGGAGCGACGATAGCCGGCAGGCCGCTCTTCTCAGGCGAACAGCGCGCCGATTGCGCCCCCGATGGCGCTGTCGACGGCGAAGACCAGTGCGATCAGGACGCCGACCGCGACGACGCCGAACCCGCCGACCAGCCCGCCGACCGGGCCGGCGCCGAGACCGCCCAGCACCGCACCGACCGGCGCGAACAGCAGTGCGAGGGCGATCCCGTCCAGTGCCCCGGCGAGCAAGCCGTGCCAGGCGCCGCTCCCGAGCCCGCCCCCGGCCAGGTAGCCCGCGACGCCGCCGGCGATCAGCCCCGCGCCGACGTGGCCGACCACCGGGATGGCGAACGCGAACAGCCCGAGTACGATGCCGGCGACGAATCCCCAGAGTACGGCGCGCCAGTCTGTCATACCCGCCGATAGGCGCTCGCGTCCGATATCCCTGTCGGCGCTGTCGGCGACGGGGTCCGACCGGCCGTCAGTCGCTCCCCGCGACTGGTTCGAACCGGTGCCGGACGACGTCGCTCTCGGGGTCCCACTCGAAGTCGCCGTGGACGCGCCGGAGGCGCTCCCGGTAAGCGTCCAGATCCTCCGAGCCCTCCCGCTGGGCGTCCTCGTCGGTCAGGTTGCCAAGCGTGCGGTCGGTGACGTCGGTCACCTCGAAGCGCTCGCCCTCTATCTCGAAGACGTCGCCCTCATCGGCGTACCGGTGGCCGCGGTGCAGCTGCGTGACCCGCCCCTCGGCGACCATCTGCTGGAGGTGCTCGTTCGGCAGAATCTCGCTCGCGTCGATCTCGGCCATACGTCACCGTTCGCCCGGCTCCCGGAAAAGCCTGATCGAGACGGGAACGGACGCGCTTTTACGGGCAGGCCGTCTATCAGCGCCCAATGAGCCACCCCTTCGAGGATCTCCCCACCACGCCGACGTCGGAGGAGGTCATCGACAAGGCCTTCTCGCGGGCCGCCCGCGCCGGCCGCGCGAAGTCCGGCCTCGAGGCCCAGCAGTCGATGCTCCAGACGGCCGCCAACATCGTCTCCGACAACCTGGAGAACGCCGTCACCGCCTGGCCAGACATCGACACGCTGCACCCCTTCTACGTCGAACTGGCGGACGCCATCGTCACGAGCAACGTCGAGGGCGAGGGCGGCGTCGACGCCCTGCGTCAGCACCTCTCGGAGGTCACCTGGGCCTCCCGCAAGGCCAAGGAGATCGAGAGCGAGTACCAGGGCCGCCTGCGTGGCGACGCCGACACCGCCCGCAAGCTCCGCAAGCAGGCCTTCGCTCGCATCGCCGACGTCGTCGAGGAGATCGAAGATGACCTCGCCGGCGTCGCCGAGGCGCGAGACGCGCTGCGTGACCTCCCCGACATCCGCCCCGACGAGCCCGCTATCGTCGTCGCCGGCTACCCCAACGTCGGCAAGTCCTCGTTCGTCAACGCGGTCACCAACGCCCGCGGGGACACCGCCAGCTACCCGTTCACGACCACGCAGATCGACGTCGGCCACGTCGAGCGCGATCACATCACCTACCAGCTCGTGGACACGCCAGGCCTGCTGGACCGCCGGCCCGAGGAGCGCAACGACATCGAGTCCCAGGCCGTCAGCGCCCTGGAGCACCTCGCCGACGCCGTGCTCGTTCTCGTCGACGCCAGCGGGGAGTGTGGCTACCCCCTCGAGGTCCAGTTGGAGCTCCGCGACGACGTCGTCGACCGCTTCGACGTCCCCGTCCTGACCGTCTGCAACAAGTCCGACCGCTCCACCGATGTCGAGGCCGACCACTACATGAGCGTCACCGAAGACGACAACGTGGACGGCGTCCTCGACGCCGCCATCGACGCCGTCGGCTACGAACCCGAACTCCCGTTCGACGGCGAGTGACCGTAAGTCATTAGCCTGCCCTCCCCGCACTGTACCACGAGGGCCGGTAGCTCAGTTCGGCAGAGCGTCTGGCTTTTAACCAGATGGTCGGGGGTTCAAGTCCCTCCCGGCCCGCTCCTGCGACGAACGGACGTGAGGAGCGGAGAGGTCATGGAGGACTTGAACCCGGGGAGTCGCAGCGGCCGAGCGGAGCGAGGCCGACCGTCTCCACTCGGTTCAAGTCCCTCCCGGCTCGTGCAACGAACCGCGGAGCGTCAGCGACGCGGTGAGTGAACCGGCAGGAAGGACTCGAGCCCTGCCAGTCGCAGCGGCTGAGTGGAGCGAGGCCGACCGTCTGGCTCCGGTTCAAGTCCCTCCCGGCGCGCTTCACGGAGAGTCCCACGTACCGCGCCCGACAGGAACCAATCGATTTACCACGTTCACTGACGAGCGAACGACTATGAACGCAGTCACGGACCACTTCGACGACGCACTCGAACCGCTTGGCATCGCCGCCGGCGCCTTCCTCGTCCTGATGGGACTCGGGACGCTGCTCGGCGCGCCCTGGGCTACTAACCCGAACCTCGGACCCGTCGTCATCACGGTGCTCGGAGCGCTCCTGTCGATGGTGGTCGGCGTCGGACTGGCGTACCTCAGCTGGATGGGCGAGTAAGAGCGCGGTCGAGAACCGGTGACGGAGACGAAGAAGTCCGGAGCAGACGGGCACGGCACCCGATCGGCCCGGAAAACGGTCGTTTTCAGCCCCGGACGGGCATGAGGGCCATCCCGAGCAGGAGGATCGCGCCGATCAGCGCGATGATCGCGACGCCCCACAGGCCGTTGATCCGTTCGTGGAAGTAGTCCACCTCGTTGTTCCACTGGGCGTAGTTCTCGTACTGCGACTGCGGAGCGAGGACGACTTCCTCCTGATTGGGGTAGTGGGCGAAGTACTGGCCACCGCCGGCGAGGGTTACGTTACCGCCCTCCTGAAGCGCGACGGTTTCGGTCCGCGTGCCACCCCACTCGAGCGTGGCCGCCTCGGTCGTCACGTTGGCCACGGTCGTCTCGTTACCCTGATACTGGACCGTGTCGCCCTCCTCGATGGTTGACGTGGTCGGCTCGGGGAGGTACTGGTTCAGCGGGACGTTGCTGTCGTTCTCGCGGTAGGTGACGTACTCGGTCCCGTTGATGGTGACCGTCTGGTCGTAGACGTCGTCGTCGGCGAGGAGGCGCTGGGTCGTGTTGATCTCCTGGCGCATCGTGAGCGAGGAGACGTCCGACTCGTTGGGGATGCTGACCCGGTACTGATCGCCCCACGCCAGGGTCGCGCTCTCCTCGGAGACCTGCGTCAGCACCGTTGCGTTGTTCTGATACTGGACCGTGTCGCCGACGCCGAAGGACTCGCTACCGTTGCCCGAGGCCTGTTCGAGAGTCAGCGACTCGGCCGACGCGTTGGTCGCTACGCTGTACTCCGAACCGTTGAACTGCACCGTCGAGCCGTCGTCCAGTTCCGCGGTGGAGCGACCGGTCTGTCCCTCCCAGGCGACGTTCGCGGCCGAGACAGTGTCGTTGTTCGCCAGCTGAGCGGAGAACTGCGCGGAGTCGTTCGTCCATGCCATAGTGGCCGTCGGCGACGCCCCACCGCCACCGCCGTGACCACCGCCACCGCCGGATTCGACGCCGAGTGAAGACACCGTGTACTCGACTCCGTCGATAGTAGTTGTGTCACCCTCGGCGAGCGTCGTTCCCTCGAGTTCCAACTCGGGTTGCTGGGTCCCCTCGGCGACGTCGATGTACGCGTAGGCACCGACGCCGACGACGAGAAGGAGCACGAAATATATCGCCGCGGCTCGTCGTTGCATACTCCGACGGTCGTATGCGGCGACCTATAACGATTACCTTTGCCACCGAGTTTCCGACGTCGTATCGTTGATCGGCAGAACAGGGGGGTACGGTTACCGAGGCGTTCGGAACTCGTGCGCGCGTACGAAAACTAACACGGAAGCTCCTCGCTCACTTCGAATCGCTGACGGCAGACACGACTCTCAGTCCGGTCGAATCAAGAAAAGCCAAGGGCCGGATTTGAACCGGCGATGGGCGGCTCTGCAGGCCGCTGCGTTAGGCCGGACTCTGCCACCTTGGCACACTCACAGCTAACCGGGTGACTCGCTTAAGCGTAGCGGTCTCGGATCACCGGTCAGCCGACGCGTACGTCCGGGAGGACGGGCGTGCTACCGAAGTGCCGACCGCCAGATCACCCCTCGCCTTCCGACTGTCCGGGTTCGCCGACGGCCTCCGTCGGCAGGGCGTTGTAGATGGAGTTCTCGAGCTCGTCCCGGCTGTCGAACTTCTGGTCGTCGACGCGATCGAGGACGGCCTGCAGTTCCTCCTCGCCATCGGCGTAACGCAGGACGACGTCGTCCAACTGGGCCGCCAGGTCGTCGCGTACTACCGGATACTGGAAGCGGCCGAAGACCTCGTTGAGTTCGTTGAGTTTGACCTTCTCGGGCATAGAAGACAGTACGCTCTAAACGCAGATAGTCGTTGACTCGCTAACACGGCACGATAGAATCCAGATGCGGACTACCTGCGTATCGAATCGATTCGCCGGTGGACCCGCAGTCGAAATGCGAAATCCCGACCAGCGTGGCGACTGGCCGGGGTTCGAAATGCGAAACCCCCCGAACAGCGCCGCTGCTGTTCGAGGGGTGATGAAGTATGAGTGGTAGGCGGCGAACCGGATTTCCCAGAGGCTCGCGCACTCCAGTACTCGCCGGAACGCAGGCGGGCTTAACTTCCGTGTTCGGGATGGGTACGGGTGTTGCCCCGCCGCTGTGGCCGCCTGAACGCCGACTCGCGGAATCGAACCGCGATCGAAGACCACCGTCGGTGGTCGAACACCGTGCGTACGTGCGATCCAGATTGCGCCTGGACTCGTTCATTTCGCGGTGGAGCGAAAGACTGGAGCGACGAACGCTCCAGCGGTTTCACTCCACCGCTCGAGTCACAATGCGGTATGAGTGGTGGCTTCGGTCTGTTAGTGCTCGCGGACTGAACGCCTCGTCACCTCGGCGCGTACATCCCGAGTCTATCGAACTCGTCTTCTACGAGTGACCTCAGCGGTGCCTCTTTTCCAGGTGGGTTTCGAGCTTAGATGCGTTCAGCTCTTACCCCGTGTGGCGTGGCTGCCCGGCAGCTGCCCTCTCGGACAACCGGTACACCAGTGGCCACCGTTCGTAGTTCCTCTCGTACTATACGAACGTTCCCGTCAGGCACCATGACACCCCCAATAGATAGCAGCCGACCTGTCTCACGACGGTCTAAACCCAGCTCACGACCTCCTTTAATAGGCGAACAACCTCACCCTTGCCCGCTGCTGCACGGGCAGGATGGAGGGAACCGACATCGAGGTAGCAAGCCACTCGGTCGATATGTGCTCTTGCGAGTGACGACTCTGTTATCCCTAAGGTAGCTTTTCTGTCATCAATCGCCCGCATCGTGCAGGCTGATTGGTTCGCTAGACCACGCTTTCGCGTCAGCGTTCCTCGTTGGGAAGAACACTGTCAAGCCATCTTTTGCTCTTGCACTCTTCGCCGGGTCTCCGTCCCGGCTGAGATGGCCTTGGGGCGCGCTCGATATCATTTCGAGCGCGTACCGCCCCAGTCAAACTGCCCGGCTATCGGTGTCTTCCTCCCGGAGTGAGGGTCACAGTCACTAACGGGTAGTGTTTCATGGGTGACTCGGCGACGTGCTGGCGCACGCACCTGTGTAGCGTCTCCTACCTACCCTGCACATTAGCGACCATGTCCCAGCGACAGCCTGCAGTAAAGCTCTATAGGGTCTTCGCTTCCCCTTGGGGGTCTCCAGACTCCGCACTGGAACGTACAGTTCACCGGGCCCAGCGTTGGGACAGCGGCGCTCTCGTTAATCCATTCATGCAAGCCGCTACTGAAGCGGCAAGGTACTACGCTACCTTAAGAGGGTCATAGTTACCCCCGCCGTTGACGGGTCCTTCGTCCTATTGTACTAGGTGTTCAGATACCCGCACTGGGCAGGATTCAGTGACCGTACGAGTCCTTGCGGATTTGCGGTCACCTATGTTGTTACTAGACAGTCGGAGCGCCCGAGTCACTGCGACCTGCTCCGTTCCGGAGCAGGCATCCCTTATCGCGAACTTACGGGACCAGATTGCCGAATTCCCTAACGCCGGTTGCTCCCGACAGGCCTTGGCTTTCGCCGCCATGGACACCTGTGTCGGATCTCGGTACGGACACCATGCTCGCCTTTTCACGGGCCCCAGGTTGAACCGAGTTGCCCTATCCCGCCGTTCGTTCGCTTCGTGCCATTACGGCTTCCACGAACTTGGACGGTTGGACCGGGCGATGGCCCGGCTCGGTTGACCCCGAGGCGTCGGCTTTGAGTGCATGGTGGCGCTGGAATATTAACCAGCTTCCCATGTCGTCCCATTCGAGTTACGGTGGGACTTAGGACCGGCTAACCCTCAGCTGACGGACAGTGCTGAGGAACCCTTGTCCATTAGGCCGTCGGGGTTCACACCCGACTATCGCTGCTACTATGGCCAGGATTGTCGTCACTGATCGGTCCACACGAACTCTCGTCCGTGCTTCCACCCAATCAGAGCGCCGACCTACGCAATCGCCCTGTGACGGGCGTGGCCAGGTCTCGGTGGTGGACTTGAGCCCCGATCATTTTCGGCGCCTCGAACCTCGGCCGGTAAGCTGTTACGCTTTTCTTGGAGGGTAGCTGCTTCTAAGCTCACCTCCCGGCTGTCTAGGGCTCGAGACCACCTTCGATCGCACTTAGTCCACACTTGGGGACCTTAACCCAGCTCTGGGTTGTCTCCCTCATGGTACACAGGCTTACCCCGCGCACCGGACTCCCCGCGTCGACAGCGTTCGTGAGTTTGGAGTTCGACAGGATGGCCGACCTCTCTCGAGGGCGGTCCATCCAATCGGTCGCTCTACCCCACGAACTACCTCGGCGGAGGTCATGCTTCGACATGTTTCGGTCGGAACCAGCTGTTTCCGGGTTCGATGGGCCTTTCACCCCTACACGTAGGTCACGGGAGGGTATTGTAAGACACCAACCCTAACAGGCTTCCACGCGCCTTTCGGCACGCTTCACCTTGCCCACGCGTAGATCACCCGGTTTCGGGTCGTGCCCGTTCGGCTCCCCGCCCTTGAAGACGGCGGCCCTCGCAATGCTGCGGCCATGTCGGTTTCCCTATGCCTTCCCCGATGATCGGGTTAGACTCGCCAAACAGGCACACTCCCTGGCTCGTTTTTCAAAACGCACGACGGAACACCGGCTTCCCGTGCTTCCTACTGCGGGCTCGCGCCCGGGTCGTTTTGCACGGGACCTTCTATGCCCCGTCGCTCGATCGCCAACTGATTTCAGGCCCTGTTGCACCTCCCTTCTGAGGGTGCTTTTCAGCGTTCGCTCGCGCTACTTGTTCGCTATCGGTCTCGGAGAGTGTTTAGCCTTGGCAGTCGATGCCTGCCGTGTTCACGAGGGATATCCAACCCCCGATACTCGGGAACTGGCTCACGCCGTACTTGTCACCGTTACGGGGCTTTCACCCTGTTTCGCGCTTCGTTCCAGAAGACTTCACGGTGGCGTTCCGGCGATGAGTGCCAGCCCGTACACCACATTGCCCGTGAGGGCTTCGGTTTGGGCTGTGTCGCGTTCACGCGCGGTTACTGACGACATCGCGTTGCGCTTTCTCTTCCTGCCGGTACTGAGATGTTTCAATTCCCGGCGTTCCCCATTGCGCGAAGCAATTGCGGTGGGGATTCCCATTCGGAAATCCTGAGTTCTTCGCCTCCGTGCGGCTCCCTCAGGCTTATCGCAGCTTGGCACGTCCTTCATCGGCTTCCGAGCCGAGCCATCCACCAGCTGGCATAGTAGCCAACTTCGGATACTTGACGTTGTGACTCGATGAACGAGTCCAGTGGACGCCTGGATCGCACGTACACACGGTTTCATTTACACGCCCCAGGTGGTCTGCAGGGGTGCGTGCATCGACCCTTCCCATCCGCGCTTGCACGGGATGGTGCACCGGTCTTCCGTACCCGAATCGTACGCCGTGCCCCACTTAAGGGGCACGGTTCGGAACGGGCACGTGACATGGACCCACTGGGATTTGAACCCAGGGCTTCCTCCTTGCAAAGGAGGTGCTCTGCCGCTGAGCTATGGGCCCGACGTCAGGTTCGCAGGGTGTTAGCCCTGGTAGTTCATAGGTGCCCGGTCGGCGAGGTCCTCGGACGCCCCGCCAAAGGTGGGCCTGGCCCGAAGGCCAGGTCCCGGTCAGTAGGAGGTGATCCAGGCGCAGATTCCCCTACGCCTACCTTGTTACGACTTAAGCCCCCTTGCGAAGCCCAGATTCGACCTGGGAATCCAGGCCTCATCCGGACCTCACTCGGGTGCTTTGACGGGCGGTGTGTGCAAGGAGCAGGGACGTATTCACCGCGCGCTTCTGACACGCGATTACTACCGAATCCAGCTTCATGTGGGCGGGTTTCAGCCCACAATCCGAACTACGACCGGGTTTCAGGGATTACCGCTACCTCTCGGTATTGGAACCCGTTGTCCCGATCATTGTAGCCCGCGTGTTGCCCAGCACATTCGGGGCATGCTGACCTACCGTTGCCCGTTCCTTCCTCCACGTTAGCCGTGGCGGTCTCCGTAATGTACCCGACTACCACGAGGGTATCGCTGGCAATTACGGACGCGGGTCTCGCTCGTTGCCTGACTTAACAGGATGCCTCACGGTACGAGCTGACGGCGGCCATGCACCTCCTCTCACCGGCGTCGGGTAAGGTCGTCAACCTGACCGTCATGACCGGTGTCGGTGCTGGTGAGATGTCCGGCGTTGAGTCCAATTAAACCGCAGGCTCCTCCGGTTGTAGTGCTCCCCCGCCAATTCCTTTAAGTTTCATCCTTGCAGACGTACTTCCCAGGCGGCTCGCTTCACGGCTTCCCTACGGCACAGCGCAGGCTCGTAGCCTGCGGCACACCTAGCGAGCATCGTTTACGGCTAGGACTACCCGGGTATCTAATCCGGTTCGAGACCCTAGCTTTCGTCCCTCACCGTCGGGTCCGTCCTCCTGAGGCGCTTTCGCCACCGGTGGTCCGTCCAGGATTATAGGATTTCACTCCTACCCCGGACGTACCCCTCAGGTCTTCCGGCCCCAAGCCGAACAGTTTCCGCCGGACGTCCAGTGGTTGAGCCACTGGATTTCCCAACAGACTTGTCCGGCCGGCTACGGACGCTTTAGGCCCAATAAGATTGGCCATCACTCGGGCTGCCGGTATTACCGCGGCGGCTGGCACCGGTCTTGCCCAGCCCTTATTCTGACACTACCCTACAGTGTCGAAAAGCGAGGGCGCTATGCCCTCGCACTCGGAGTCCCCTTATCGCACTGGCGTGCAGTGTAAAGGTTTCGCGCCTGCTGCGCCCCGTAGGGCCCGGTATCTTGTCTCAGATACCGTCTCCAGGCTCTTGCTCTCACAACCTGTACCGATTATCGGCACGGTGGGCCGTTACCCCACCGTCTACCTAATCGGCCGCAGCCACATCCTATGGCGCCGGGGCGTTTCCAGCTCTCCGCGTTCAAACGTGAGAGCTGTATCGGGAATTAGCCTCAGTTTCCCGAGGTTATTCCCGTCCATAGGGCAGTTTGGCCACGTGTTACTGAGCTATCTGCCACGGGTCTGAACCCGTGCGACTAGCATGGCTAAATCGGACTCCGATAGCAATGGCCTCCGGCAGGATCAACCGGAATGTCTCCCGGCAGAGCCAGGAGGTTAGGCGGGATCACACCCAAAGGGTGTGGTCGCTATCGAAGAGCGTCCGACGACACTCGCCGACCGAGTGTCACCGAACTACCAGGGCTAACATCAGATCCCATCTATACGGCGGACCGCAGGGGTGGAATCCTCATTTCCTCGGACTTGAACGTAGTGTCGAAGCCCTCATAAGGGCTTCGACTTCCGTCCGGCGATGGGACGCCGGTCAGTCCGTGTCGGCCGGGGTGGCCCGGCCGGACTTCGTTCGCATTCGACCCGGAGTGCCCTGTTTCACTTAAGGGCGTCGGATCGACCCCGTCGGAACCACACGACGAGAGTTGGTTGCAATCGCCCCCGACGCGTCTCGTCGACCGGGAGGTCGGAGGTGGGTGAAGCCCGACGGGGTTCGTCTGTCCCGTGCCGCTTCGTACTCGTTCGGAAAGCGCTGGGATGCTTAAGCGTAACGTTCGGTAGCCGCTTCGTCATGCGATTACACGCCCCGATGGCTGATACAGAAGTCGTCGCGGTGGCGCGTCATCTGAGAATGTAGCGCGGTCGGAGGCCAGTCGGTCATCCCTCGCGTCGGGCGTCGGGTCTGACTGGGTGATGCCGCGCACGTATGCGTGGCCACGCGAGAGGGATATGTCTCCCGGGACAGTGCCGTCGCTGGTCGGCGTCGGCTGACCGAGAAAGGTCGCTCGCGGGGCTAGATCTCGTCCAGGTGTTCGACGCCCTGCTTCGAGACGTTGCCCTTGGTGATGTCGCCCGGCATCCAGTCCGGCTTGTCGCTGGGTGCCTCTTCCTCCCAGGCCCAGCCTTCGTAGATGTGGACCTTGTGGGTTCCCTTCTCACGGAGGCGTAGTTCCTCCGGATTCGCGTCTTCCTCGCTGTCGGCGGGGTCCAGTCGGCGGGCTGCCTTCAGTGCTGCCTGCCGCGGCGTCCCACCGGAGAAGACGCTCGTTTCGTCACCGTCCTCGGTTCGGAGCGCGAAATTGCGCTTGTCCTTGTCGCGTGCCATGGTTTTCACCGCTCCATGCCAACTCAACACACGACCCCACATAAAAATACCCCCCGATTGGGTCCTGTCTGGGCGATACAATTATATATTAGAAATAGAACGGGCCCGATATCGGCGAACTCCCCCGCCGTCGACGGCGCGCGCCAGCGGCCCATCGCACGCGCCGGGATTCGCACGGTAGACTTAAGTGTGTCCTGCGGCGAAGCACGGGTAGGATAGCGCGATGGTGCGAAAGAAGAAGCTCAGCCCGAGTGGCGCCAAAGACGAAGATGGCGAGTACCACAACGTCCACATCAACATTCACGAAGACGAGCTTGCCGTCGCGGGCATGGAGATCGGCGACGAGGTGTTCGTCCGCGTCCGGGACAACAAGATCATCATTCAAAAGGCCGATCCAGACGACGTCGAACACGAGTTCTGAGAGCACCATCAGCCGCGTCGCGCACACGGACCGAGGGGTCGGGGGACTGATATGAACGGCTACGATCTGATACGACCGCTTCTCTTCTCGCTCCCGGCCGAGACGGCACACGGGATCGTCCACGGCCTGCTCCGCGCATCGGACGGTACGCCGGTCGAGTCGGCGATGGCCCGACGGTACCGCGTCCGGGACCCCCGCCTCGCTGTCGAGGCCTTCGACCGAGAGTTCCCCAACCCCGTCGGCGTCGCGGCCGGGTTCGACAAGAACGCCGAGGTCCCCGGTCCGCTCGCGGCGCTGGGCTTCGGTTTCGTCGAGGTCGGCGGCGTGACGGCCGAGCCCCAGACCGGCAATCCCCGACCGCGGATGTTCCGCCTCCGCGAGGACGGCGCCATCATCAACCGGATGGGCCTGAACAACGACGGCGCCGACGTCGTCGGCGAGCGCCTCGCCGGGGTCGACGCGCCGGTCCCAGTGGGCGTCAACGTCGCCAAGAGCGAGCACGTCGGCGGGGCCGACGCTCCGGCGGACTACCGATACACCTACGAGCGCGTCGCCGAGGGAGGGGACTTCTTCGTCGTCAACGTCTCCTGCCCGAACTCACAGGGGTTCGAGGAGCTCCAGAACAGGGAGTCGATGGCGGCCATCGTCGAGGCGCTGCGGGACGCGGGCGCCGCCCCTCTCCTGATCAAGCTCTCGCCGGACCTGCCCGAGCCCGCCGTCGAGGACGCGCTGGCCATCGTCCGCGAGTACGAGCTCGAGGGCGTCGTCGCCACCAACACGACGACCGAGCGACCGGCCTCGCTGCGCAGCGAGAACCGCGCGGAGACCGGCGGGCTCTCCGGGAAGCCCCTCGAGGACGAGGCCACGCGGATGGTCCGGTTCGTCGCCGAGCGCGTCGACGTCCCCGTCGTCGGCGTCGGCGGCGTCTCCTCCGCGGAGGGCGCGTACCGGAAGATCCGTGCCGGCGCGTCGCTCGTCCAGTTGTACACTGCCCTCGTCTACGAGGGGCCTTCCCTGGCCCGGGAGATCAACGAGGGCCTGCTGGAGCTACTGGAGCGAGACGGCTTCGACTCGGTCGAGGACGCCGTCGGGGCGGACCTCGAATAGGTCGCTTCTCTTGGGGCGCACCCGTCAGACCAGCCGCGGGAAGATGAACCCCACGAGCATCGAGGAGAGGATCACGTACGCCGTCGCCTCCAGCGGCCCGGCGTTGAACGCCACCCAGAGCCCGCCGCCAACCACGAGCGCTGCGAGGAGGAACACGACGATCAGGACTCGCCGGCCCTTCCGTGAGAACCGCTCCAGCGCGGATTCGTCGGCCATACGCCAGCGGTGTGAGCGGACGGCTATAGGTCTTGTCAACCTACCTTTTTTCACCGGGGGTTCGCGCTCGCCACAGGCGAGCGCTCAACCCCGGCCAAAAAACGTGGGCGAAAAAAGCCGCTCACTCGCTTCGCTCGTTCGCGGTCCCGACTCTATAGTAGAAATTGAACGCACTGACACACTCGAGGGGCACCCGTGATGCCCTTCGATGTGTAAATAGTTTCAATTTCTACTCTAGCCCGTCCAGCCGGAACTCGAAGGCCGCGACGGGCAACTCTAGATCGTGCTCGACGAGCACCTTCGGGTGGACCTCGCCGACGACGCCGACGGACTCGCCGTCGAGGACGACCTCGGCGGCGCGGCCGTCGATGAACGTCGGGTGCTCGGTCGGCGGCGTCTCGAGGTCCGTCCCGAAGGCCTCGGCGATGGCCTGGAGGCGCGCCTTGGCGTCCTCGTAGGAGGCGTCCGTGCGAGCGAGTGCGCCCGCGACCGTCTGGCGCTCGGCGACGCCGGTGTTCTCCGACTCGTCGACGTGTGCGGCGAGGCCGATCTCCACGAGGTCCTGCGGGTAGGCGCGGTGGGTGTTGTTCTCCAGGACCATCATAATGGAGGGCAGCGCCCACGTCCGGAGCATGGTGTAGTCCTCGCTGTAGGGCTCGCGGATGGTGACCGGGTCGGTGGCGCCGAGGACGTCACCCTCTCTCTCGCCGGACGCGGGGAGGTTCATCCGCTCGAAGTTCTCTTCCTCGCTGATCATGTGGAAGTTCAGCAGGTCCTCGAAGCCCAGGCCGACCAGCGCGTCGCGGGCGGCGTCCTCCAGCCGGGAGCGCTCGTGACGGCCGCCGACCGTGGAGACGTCGGGGTAGCGCGGTTCGAGGTCGTTGAACCCGAGCGCGCGCCCGATGTCGTCGATGACGTCCAGCGGGTGGAGGACGTCCACGCGGTAGGGCGGGATCTCCACCTCGTAGAGGCTGCCAGTGCCGTCGGCCTCTGCGTCGAGGCCGGCCCGCTCGGCGTAGTCGACGACCGCCTCGGGATCCAGTTCGACGCCGAGGACGGACTCGATCCGGTCGTGGGTGACCGTCTTGGTCCTGACCGCGAAGTCGGGCCGGTCCAGCGTGCGGCCGGCGTAGTCGCCGGGGGCGTCGGTCCCGTACTCCACTTCGACGCGCTCGACCTGGCCGCCCCGCGCCTCGAGCGCGTAGCAGACGATGTTCAGCATGTGGTCGACCGTCCACTGGTCGGTGCCGGTCATCTCGACGAAGAGGTCCCGCGAGTCCGTGGTGACCTCCGTCCGGCGGCCGTTGATCACCGGCGGGAACGAGAACAGACCGATGCCGTCGTAGATGGCGGGCACGCGGTCCATCTCGGCCACGAGGTCGGCGAACTTCTCGCCGGTCTCGTGCTCTTCCAGCACCTCGGCGGGCGTCATCTCCTGGTCGCTGTCGAGCGGGACGAACCGCTCCTCGTCGGGGTCGACGCTGGTGTAGCGGATGGACTTCCCGCTCCCGTCCACGGCCGCCTCGCCTTTCAGCATCGTCAGGTCGTGGACGCCGATGGCGCCCTTGGCGCGCTGGCGGCCCATCGTCGCGTGGAGTTTCTCCTGGAGTTGGATGAGCGACTCCAACGAGCGCTCGTCGAGGTCGAGCCCCCGGACGACAGCGCCCGTCACGTAGGGCCGCTCCTCGGGCTGGTCCTCTACCTCGATCGTCCACTCCGGCTCGTTCGTGTTGGGGATATAGACGCCCCGGTCCTCGCCGTAGTGGTAGCGCAGCGAGCGGGCGATGCCCTCGACGGAGAGGCGGTCGAGGCGGTCGGGCGCGAACTCCAGCTGGAACTCGTCGTCCTCGGTCCGGCCCTCGAACTCCAGGCCCAGCGAGAACAGGTCGCTGCGGAGTTCGTCGTCGTCCTTCTCCGCCTTGCCGGTCAGACGGCGCAGCTCGTCGGGGTCGACGTCGACGACGGGCATCAGTACACCACCTCCTCAGAACGCAGGAGTTCGAGGTCGGCCAGCGTCCCGTGCACGTCGCGGATGTCCTCGAAGCCGTACATGAGCATGAGCAGCCGCTCCAGGGAGAGTCCCCAGGCCATCACGTCGCAGTCCACGCCGAGCGGTTCGAGCACCTCGTCGCGGAAGATGCCGGAGTTACCCACCTCGACAATCTCGCCCGTCTCGGGGTGGGTGCCGAACAGCTCGAAGCTCGGTTCGGTGTAGGGGTTGTAGTGGGGCTTGAACTCCAGGTCGGTGATGCCGAACTGCTCGTAGAACTCCGTGAACGTCCCCATCAGGTCGCGAACGGAGAGGTCCTCGGCCATCACCCAGCCCTCGATCTGGAAGAACTCCAGCAGGTGCGTCGGGTCGAGCGTGTCGTTGCGGTACACCTTCTCGACGCTGAAGTACCGTTCCGGGGGCTCCAGATCGCCGATTTGCTCGCCGGAGAGGTACCGCATCGACAGCGAGGTCGTGTGCCCGCGCAGGTCCACCCGCCGGGCGACGTCCTCGGTCCACGGCGAGTGATAGCCCTCCCCGTCCTCGCCGACGCCCTCCCTGTGTGCGGAGCGGACGCGCTCGACGAGGTCCTCGGGGAGGTGATCGATCTCCTCGGGATTCGAGAGGGCGAACTGGTCCCAGTGAGTCCGCGCCGGGTGGTCCTGGGGCATGAACAGGCAGTCGTTGATCCAGAACTGCGCGTCGGCGTGGGGGCCCTGCATCTCCTTGAACCCCATCCCGACGAGGACGTCCTTGACGCGGTTGGCGGTCTGCCGGAGGACGTGTTCCTTGCCGCCCTGAACCGGTTCGGCGTCGGCCTCGACGTTGTACTCGGCGAACTCGACGTCCGCCCACTCGCCGCTGGTCAGCAGTTCGGGCGTCACCTCGCCGACGGTCTCGGCGGCCTCGACGCCCTCCATCAGCGCCGTCACGCCGTCGTCGGTCAGCCGGACCGAGCGGACGGTCGACTCGGAGCGCTCGATCAGCCCGCGCCGTTCCAGCTGGTCGAGGGCGTCCGAGTCCGCCTCGGCCGCGTCGCCGTCCTCGACTGCTTCGAGGGCCCGTGCCTCGGAATCCCCGTCGGGGTCCGCATCCGGGTCCGCGTGGACGGCGCCGCTGTCGATCCGACCGTACCCCTTCCGGGCGAAGTTCGAGAGCGCGATGTCGACGGCGTCGCCCTCCAGACCCGCGCCGCCGATGACGGTGCCCATGTCGGCGGGTTCGTCGGCAGCGCCGGCGTCGATCGCGGCCCGGTAGAAGCGGACCTCGGGCAGTCCGTCGCCGAGGTACTGCCGGCCCTCGTCGGTCAGCGAGACGGATTCGACGGCCTCATCGGAGACGGTGACGAGCCCTTCGTCCTCGAGTTCGAAGGCGGCGCCGGTCGCCGTCTCGGGTTTGACGTCGGCCTCCGCGGCCACGTCTGCGATGCGCCTGTCCTCGTTCGCGTCGGCGGCCCGGAGCAGGGCCACCTGCGCCTGTGGTAGCTTCATGCGATGGTCGTTGTCCATTGTACCGCGGTATCGTCAGTTAACGGTTCTCACTTCCCGCTCGCAGGTGTCGAGAAGTCGCCCGCGAAGGGCGGTTTCGTCCGGGGTCGCGTTCCCGCGTCTCCCGGAGTCCACCGGCCCTACGGGGCGAAGAAGAAGCCGAACCCCTGACTCCGCGACGGCTTCGCGGCGATGCCACCTGACTGGGGTTCGGACGCCATGTGCGAACCGTTGTGACGGCCGCTGAAAAGCGTTGTGCGTCACGACGGCTCTGCAGCGTCGTCGCGGCCGATCGAGCCCTTCACAGCACGCGTGAGCGCAGGCGCCGGAGCCACGAGCGGCCCTCGCGCGAGCGGTCACGCGCCCGTCCCGAGCCCAGGGCGGCGCCGAACGCGAGGTAGACCGAACCGCCGGCCACGGCGTCGACGGCGGCGACGGGCAACCAGGGGTGGACCCGGTAGAGCGCCCCGATGAGCGACGACGGTAGAATCGCGAGGTAGCGGCGCTCGGTCAGGAAGTACCGGTAGTGGCCGGTCTCCGGCGGCGCGGTGACCGACAGGGTCACGTTCTGCGTCGCTCGCGCCGGGACGGTCGCCGTCGACGGGTCGGCGTCGATGCCGTCGTCCGACTCGAAGTAGACGACGGCCGGGACCGCGGCGTCGTTCGACACCGTGTAGTTGATCGTCCCCGTAGTGCCCCGTTCGATCACGTCGGGGCTCGGCGACTCGAACTCGGCGCTCACGACGTCGATCCGCTGGGTGCCGGCGGGACCGACCATCGCGGCGGTGACGACCAGCACGACGGCGAGCGTGCCGACGGCCGCAATGGTCCGGGGGCCGACGTCGCCGTCGCGCTCCCGCGTCCGGTCCCGGCCCGGGCCGTCTGCCCACCGCGCGCTCGCCACGTAGTACGCGCCCGTCACTGCGAACAGGAGGTACACGATCCCCTGCGTCCCGAGTACGGCACCGGTTCCGAGGAACCTGGCGAGCACGGACTGTGTCCCCTCCAGGGCGGACCGAATGCCCGTCACTGCGGCACTGACGCCCGGCAGGACCAGCACCTCGCCGCCGGGCTGCCAGGCGACGGCCACGATCTGATCGTCCTTGACCGGCGGCTCAACGCCGTCCTGGTCGGTGAAGGGGTTCGCGTCGCCCCGGGTCACGTACCCGCGGTCCGTCTCGTCGACCACGCGGTGAGTCGTGAGCCCGCCGCCGTGGAGCCGCTCGGCGCGGAAGGTGACGACGTCGCCCTCCTCGATCGGTCCGACCAGGGCCGCGGGGACGGCGACGAACCCGTCGCCGGGCGAGAGCGTCGGCGCCATGCTCCCCGTCTCGACGTAGCCGACGACGGCGGGCTGGCCCAGCAGCTGGCCGGCGATCATGGCGATCACGAGCACGACCACGACCGCCTCCGCGATCCGGCCGAGCAGGAACCCCAGCCCCATTTTCTTTTTACCGTTTCCATCGATGATTAAAAATGTGTGCGTTGACGGACAGGGAGCCGATCAGTGAGCGGCAGACGGCGTTGCGAGGGGACGCGTTCGCGTCTCGGGGGGTTGGGAAGACGAATGGATGGGCGAGCGGTCGCTCGCTGGGGGCAGTCAGGCGTTGTAGATCTCCTCGATCTCCTCGCTGATCGCCTGCTTCTCCTCCTCGGAGAGATCGAATGTTTCGCCGGCGATCTCCGCGTAGTCGCTCAGAGTGGGAGCGTCGTCGCTCATCGGTCACACCTCCGTTGCGCTGAACTCGACCTCGTCGTCGATTTCGACCGATCCGATCGAGCTCTCCGGGATGGCACCGCCGACGATGCCGAACCGGAGCTTCTGACCGGGGTCGAGGTCCTTGACAGCCACGAAATCCGGGAGGAAGCTGAGAGAGCCCTCGATCCGGTCGGGATTCTGCGGCACGAGGAACACGCCGAGCAGGCCGTCGAAGTTCGACGCCGACGACTCCAGATCGTAGAACAGCAGGGGCGTGACTTCGAGTTCGACCGTCTGGGTCCCCTGGTTGACGACCTCGAAGACGTCGGCCATGCTCGTGAGGCCGTTGGCGTTCAGGCCCTCGCCGCCGGCGATGCCGTTGCCGACGTTGCCGTTGTCCCCGGTGAGATCGATCGCGAGTTCGCCGTTGCCCGTGTCGTCGGCGTAGTTGCCGTTGGGCTCGTCCGTCGGCCGGATGGCGAGGTACGCGGAGGAGTCGTCCTCGACGGACACAGACACGTCGCGCTCGGCCTGAACCGAGCTGAACGCACCCGTTCCCATCGCGGCCGCGCCGCCGCCGGCGAGCACGCCGAGACTGGCCACGAACTGTCTTCGGTCCATGTTTACGTCGCGTCCGCGTTGAAGGTCACCGAGTCGAGCAGCTGGTCGCCGTCGCTCAGGTTCTCGCCCTCAGTGTCGATCTGGACGCTGACGGTGACGCTGTCGCCGGGGCCGAGCGTGACGCCGTTGTCGGCGCTGCTGCCGATCTCGTCGTCGTAGCTGTTCGACGCGTGGAACTCGACGAGGTCGCTGTTGGCCCCGGTCTTGTCGATGGTGACCTCGACCTCCTGGGTCCCCTGGTTCTCGACGTCGAACAGCTCGTCGATCTGGGTGACGGCGTCGAGGTTGACGCCCTGCCCGCCGGCGCTGGTCTCGTTGTCCGAGGACAGGTCGATGGTCAGCGTGCCGCCGCTCCCGTCTTCGGTGACGTAGTGAGTGTTGGGTCCGCCGGTACCTTCGAGACGGAGGTACGCGGACGCGTCGTTAGCGACCTTCACATCGACGTTCCGGGACGCCGTGACGCTCGTGAACGCGCCAGTACCTACTGCGGCCGCCGAGCCGGCGGCGAGTGATCCAACAGTCGCGATGAATTTGCGTCGTTCCATGATGGACACCTTCCTTTAGAGCACGCCCGGTGACGCCCGACGCCGTCGGGGCCTCCCGGCGTGCGCAGTCGTCCATCGAACCCCACCACCATTGTGTCAATTTACCTGTGCCTCGGTCGTGAAACGTACGGCCGGCCCGGAACGGAATCCCCGGAGCGTACGAGGTACCCGGAACCCTGGACGTCGATCGTACGGGGACCTCGGAAGTCGCGACGAGACCCGTACGGGACAGTCGGAAGCGCGACCGACCGGTGTATCGATCGTCCTGAACGGGAGCCGAGTACCCGGAAGAGAGGCCCCGCTCCGTTTGATCGGCGGCCGCAGACCCTTCTTTCCGACTGTCAGACACGTATCCGGTTCCTAACACCGGTTAGCTGTCAGAAACCGTCCCGAACTTTCTACGAACAGGAAGTTTATTTTAAGTAATTAGCGGTAGCATAATTAGGGCGGGGTGGTCCAATGGTCGATCTCGGTACGAAAGCACGGTCTCGAAGCGACGAGAGTACGGGAGACGTCTCCTACGACGACGGCTTCCAGTTACTCAGCAACCACCGCCGACGCTACGCGCTCCAGTACCTCTACCGGAACGGGGAGTCGGCGACACTCGGCGAGCTCGCGGAGCGGATCGCGGCCTGGGAGAACGAGATCAGCGTGACGGAGGTCTCCTCGAGCGAGCGAAAGCGGGTCTACACATCGCTCCAACAGATCCATCTCCCGCGGATGGACGACATGGACGTAGTCGAATACGACGACCGCTCGGGAACCGTCGAACTCGGGCCGGCCGCAGACGACCTCGACGTCTACATGGAGATCGTCGCGGGGCGCGACGTCCCGTGGAGCCAGTTCTACCTCGGACTCGGGGTCGTGAACACGGTGCTGCTCGGCGTCGTCGCGTTCGACGTCGTCGCGCACCCGCTGACGGACGGGGCGTGGGGGCTGTTCGCCGCCACGACGGCCCTCGTCGCGTCCGTCGTCCACACGTACTACAACCGGACGGAGATGCGCCTCCAGGTGCACGACAGCCCACCGGAAGTCGATCGATGATCCGACGCCGGGCCGCACTGCTGACCTGCGTCGTCCTCGCGCTGGCGGCGACCGCCGGCACCGGCGGCTTCGCCAGCGTGAGCGCCGAGCGGGACGCCTCGGTCGTCGTCGCCGACGACGGGGCGATGCCCCGCGTCGACCTCCACGGGCAGGCGCTCCGTAACGGGCGCCACGAGGACGTCCGCCTGGCTACGCTGACGAACACTTTCCCGACGACGATCTCGTCGCTCGAGGTGGAGGTCCGGTCCGAGACGATGATCCCGCCGAAGCCGACCACGTCCGGGACGGCGGAGCCGACGGCGCCGCTCAGGGTCGGTGAAACGGCGGCCCTGACGGCAGACGTCACCTGCGGGGCGACCGGGCGGACCGAGCGGTTCACCGTCGAGCTCTCGATCTTCACCCGGTCCGGTGCCAGCGTCGAGATGACGAGGGAGGCGACGGTCGAGTGTACCGGCGAGCCCAATAGGGGCGTCAGCGGACGCGGGAGTGACCGCACCGACGATGGTAGCGAAGGGGCGACCGGCTGACGGTCGGGCGGCGCTCGCGAAGAACGGCGACGGTTACCGGTCCGAGTCGAGCTGGATGTCCAGTTCGTCGAGTCGGTCCTCCCACTCGGCGCGCTTCTCCTGGTGCTCCTCGAGGAACTCCTCCATCAGCTCCGCGGCCTGCTCCTTGCACCCGCCGCAGAGGCGCTCGCCGCCGACGCACTCGTCGTAGACCTCCCTGGCGAACTCGTCGTCGTCGCCGGCCAGCAGGTAGGCGTACAGCTCGTAGACGGGACACTCCTCGGCCTCGCCGCCCAGCTCCCGCTGCTTCTCGGCGGTCTCCCGGCCGGCCGTGGTCGCCGACATGACCTTGTCGTAGCCGTCCTCGGGGTCGTCGATGAGGCTGATGTGGCTCGCCGGGATCGAGGAGGACATCTTGCCGCCCGTGAGGCCGGTCATGAAGCGGTGGTAGATCGACGACGGCGGCAGGAAGCCGTAGCCGCCGTGGTCGAGTTCGACCTCGCGGGCCAGCTCGTCGGCCGCCTCGCGGGAGAGGTCGAAGGCGTCGACGTGGGCCTCGTAGACGCGCTTCTCGCCCTCGACGGCCTCGATCAGGGCGTCGAAGGCCTCCTCGGTGGCGTTGCGGTTCAGGATGCGCGTCCGCGGGCGGAGCGGCTCCTTCCCGGCGTTGTCGAGTTTCTCGACGGCGCGCTGACGGGCGTCTCCCGGGTCGACGTGCTCGCGGAGCCAGTCGGCGGCGTCCTCGCAGCGGACCCGGTCGTCCTCGTCGGCGTCCGCACCGAGCGCCTCGTAGGCCTCGGCGACCAGCGGCCGCTCTTCCTCGTCGAGTTCGAAGCTGGCGTAGGCCTCGGTGACGCCGAAGTAGCGCATCCGGGCGGCCAGGTCCCGGGCGAGCCGCATGTGCGGGTCCTGGTCCGGGCCGACCGGGATGACCGTCGGCTTGGGCTCCTCTAGCTGGGGATAGAGGATGTCGGCCATCTGCGTGACGACGCTCTGCATGTGGGAGACGTCGGTCTCGCCGTCGAAGTCGTAGATCGCCTGTAGCTCCGAGAAGTTGGCCTCGGCGCCGAGCTCGAAGGCCAGGTCCTGAACCGCGCGGTTCTCCGACTGGCGGTACAGCTCGCCGTCCTCGGGGTCGAAGCCCAGCGCCAGCAGCGAGAGGACGTAGCTCCTCGCGTGCTCGTCGATCTCGTCCCAGGAGAGCCCGCGGGCGCTGTGGGCCTCGAGGTCGGCGATCAGGCCGTGCGCGTCGGCGCCCCGCTCCTGGTGCCAGATAATCTCGTCGAACACGAGCTTGTGCCCGATGTGCGGGTCGCCAGTGGGCATGAACCCGGAGAGCGCGGCGAAGTCCTCGCCCTCGCGCATCGCCCGGGCGACCGGCCGGTAGTCGCGGTGGCCGAAGATGACCCCGCGGCGCATCAGGTAGTGGGGGTCGGGCACCTCGTCGAGCAGTTCGTCGAACTCCTCGATGCCGAACTGCTCGAACAGCTTCCGGTAGTCCGCGACCGTGGTAGAGCCCCACGGGTCCAGAGCCACGTCGTCCGCCCCGGCGGCCTCGGTCCCGCCGTCGGATCTCAGATCCGACGTGGCTCGCCTCGCGCCGCTCGGCTTACCGCCGTCCGCCCTCGCGTCCGACGGGGGCCGCGAGTCGCCCCCCTCGGCGTCGGAAGAGTCGTGCGTCATTGATTGCTGGATACTCGCGCCGACGCGCGCAAAAAGCGTTCGCTTTGCGCACACCTCACACCGATCAGGGCGTCAGCCGCTCGACGGAGACCCAGTCGATGCCGTCGTCGCCGACCAGCGCGAAGGTCATCGTCTTCCGGACGCCGTGGGCGAGGCGGACGTCCAGCGCCAGGTCACGCGGGGCGAACTCGTGGTCGACTGCGAGGACGCGCACCAGCAGTTCGGAGTGGCCCAGGTCGTCGGCGCTCTCGACGTCGGCGTAGGTCCGGAAGTCGGCGCCGAACTTGAAGCCCGTCTTGGGGACGACGCCGCGCTCGCGCAGGTCGGCGTAGACGGCCAGCCGGCGGTCGAACCGGTCGCCCTCGACCTCGTGGCCGCGCTCCAGCAGCGCCGCCTCGCCGCCGTCGACCGAGAGGGCGCCCCGCTGGGCGAGGTAGGCCGCCTCGACGAGAGAGAGCTGGACAGTCTCGTCGTCGCCGAGCCGCTGGCCGTAGAACGCCCGCTCGTAGAGGTCCGCGGGCGGGTCCCAGCACAGCACCCGCTCGGCCAGCAGGTCGCCCTCGACCGGCGGAACGTCGGCGTCGCTGGTCCCGTCGACGGCCCGTCGGTCGGTCTCGAGGTAGGTGATCTCCGACTCCTCGTCGACGACGGCGAGGACGGACTCGCCCAGCGCGGCCGCCGGGACCGTCTCGCGCTCGCCGACGACGCGAACGCGGTAGGCGACCGCGTCGTCCCAGGGGCCCTTCCCCCGTGGGTAGACCACGAAGTCGGCCCCCGCAGGGTCGTCGACCCAGCCCTCGCGAGCGGGCGAGAGGTAGAAGCCCCGGTCCCGCAGGTCCTTGTAGACGAAGAAGGCCACCTCGGGGACGGCCGCCGAGGCGAGGAAGGCCCGGAAGTCCATCCCGTCGACCGAATCGAGGTCGCCCCGGTACAGCAGGTGCGCGGCCTCGACGGGCGCCAGCTCCAGGTCGCCGTCGACGGGTCGGCCGTAGCCCCGCGAGTCGTAGAACCGCTCGCGGCCCTCGCTCCCGGCCCTGACCACGTCGCCTGCGAGCGTCGGATCCATGGGTGAGCGTCGCCGCGGGCGGGCGTAAAGCGTTCCGTTCGCGGACGGCCCGGCGCGCGCTCCGGCGGCGACGAGTCGAGGCGAGACGGCGGCGCGTCAGTCGGCGTCCGCCGCCCGCGCCCGTTCGCAACGGGCGTCGAGACATCGCCAGCCGGTCGCGGTCTCGAAGACCGGCAGGCCGCAGTCGCAGTCGTCGATGATCACGCCCGCGGGCAGCGAGAAGCCGGTGTCGCAGTCGGGGTAGCGCTCGCACCCGGCGATGAGTCCGCCTCGCCGGAGGATGCGGAGGTCGCTCCCGCACTCGGGGCACGCCCACTCGCGGTCGAAGGCCGTCCGGACGCGCTCGTCGAGGGAGTCGCAATCGCGGTCGAGACACACCTCGAAGGCCCGGCCGCGCTCGGCCCGGACCGTCGGGAGGTCGCAGTCCGCGCAGCGCCGGCCCGTCACCGAGGCGTCGTCGGGCAGCCCGTAGCGGGCGTCGCAGCCGGCACAGGAGACGGCGCCGTCGGCCCGGACGAGCGTCCCGCGACAGTCCGGACAGTCGCCGACGGGGACGCCGGCGACGCTGGCCGGATACCGGGCGCGCCCGTGCTCGTCGTGGGTGACCACGCGCAGCAGTTCGTCGCCGTCCCGCGCGACCACGGTGCCGGCCTCGACCGTCACGCTGTCGGCCCGGGTGAGCCACGCCACCGGTTGGTAGCCGTCGGCGTCGTGGACCAGAACCGTGTTGTCGGGTTTCACCAAGACGATCACGTCGCCGCGCTGCTCGCGCTCGCGGGAGCCGTCGAAGACCATCGTGCACTCACCGGCCAGCACGTGCGTTCCGTCGTGCATGGGCTGGCCTGGGCGCGTTCCACTACTTCAACGTGTGGCCGAAAAGCGTTGTCCCCACCCCCAGTGGGGCGACCGCGGGGTCGCCGTGGCGCGGCGGTCCGATCCCCCCGGGTGCCGCGAAATCGACCACAGCGATCACGCTCTCACGCCCGGTCGCAGTCGTAGCCGCGACCGAGGGCCAGGGTGGCCGCGCGGAGGACGAGCGCGGCCGCGAGGAGCAGGAGTTCCCGCGCGCCGAGGCCGCCGTACAGGAGGGCCAGGTAGGCGAGCGGAAGGAGGACCGCCGCCCAGAAGGCAACCGCCTCGACTGGATGGAGCGCCAGGTGCCGAAGCGCGGTTGCGGGTCCGGACGCGGCCCCCTCGGCGGCGGACTCTCTCGACACGGGAACTCGCTCCTCGATTCAGGGGAGGGGCGGGGCCACTATACAGTGGGCCGACCCTTGGTTCGAGTTCACCTCGTTTCGACCGTCCGTTGCCGCGTTTTATCGCATTACGACACCTCTTCACGTTTCACGCCGGTTTCGCGAGACCGAGCCATACCTTCCGAGACGTTTTATTCACCACTCTGTCGTTGTATCTCAGTTCCGACCCAGCGGTTCCCGACGGGGGTGCGTCCGCGGCGACGGACCCGGACCTGTCGTCGATCCGTGCCCGTCACGCGGTCGGTGTGTGATCGGATCCGAGGACGACGCAGAGAGCGTGGACCGCCAGCAAGGCGGGAACGAACTGACTGCCGCCGACCGCGGGGACGATCACGATCGGCAGGTACGCGATCGGGAGGGCGATCGCTAGCCAGAACGCCCCGGCTTCGAGGGCGGCGTGCGGTCGGTCGGAGACCCGGCTGGCAGCGTTCCCGAGCCACTCTCGCGAGCGACTCAGCTCACGGTAGAGTGCGCTACTGTCCGGCATCGAGGGAGACGGACAGTAGGACCCCAGTCCGCTTAATAGTGTCGTACGACAACAATACTCACATTCAGGACCCGACACGCGTATGCCGGTCCGCGACCTGCGGGGGATATGGACGCGGTCTGTTTCGACATGGACGGAGTGCTGGTCGACTCCGAAGACTACTGGATCGAACTGGAGCGCGAGCGGGTGCTGCCCGAGGCGCTCCCGGACGCCGACGTGTCGGTCGACGAACTGACCGGCGTCTACTACGAGGAGCTGTACGGCATCCTCGAGGAGGACTACGAGCTCGCCGTCGAGTACGACGAGTTCTGTTCGCTGTACGAGGGCGCCGCCGAGGACATCTACGGCGAGAAAGTGGGACTGACCCCCGGCGTCCGCGAGGTCGTCGACGACCTGCGGGAGGCCGGCGTCCCGGTGGCGATGGTGACCTCGTCGCCGCCGGAGTGGTACGAGATCGTCCTCGACAGGTTCGGGCTCGCGTTCGACGCGACGATCAGCGCCGCCGACCTGGACGGTCCCGGCAAGCCGGAGCCGGGAATCTACGAGCACGCCGCGGCGGAGCTGGGCGTCGATCCCGGTGACTGCGTGGCCGTCGAGGACTCCGCGAACGGGACGCTGGCCGCGTCGCGCGCCGGCATGACCGTGATCGGGTTCGGCGTCGGCGAGGCCGGACACGGCATCGCGGAGTCGGCCGCCGATTCGGTCGCCGAAGCGCCGGAGGCCCTGCGCGAACAGCTCTTCTCGCGGGTGTAGGTCGATCGCGGCTACGAGACCGTGATAGCGACCTCGTGAGTGGTCGCCTCGCCGGTGTTGGCCGTCGCCGTCAGCGCGACGGTGTACGTTCCGGCCGCGTCGTAGCTGTGACTCTGCCACCAGCCGGTGCCCGTGGTGCCGTCGCCGAAGTCCCACTCCAGAGAGTCGATCCAGCGCCCGGACCCGGACGTGTCGTTCACGCGGAGCGTGATCCGCTCGCCGACGCCGACGGACGCGCTGCTCGCATCGATGGTCGCGACGGGGTCCGACGATCCGCCGCCGCTGCCGTCGCCGCCGGTGCTACCGTCGCTACTGCCGCCATCGGTACCGTCGCCGTCACTGCTGCCGCCGTCGCTCCCGCTGCCGCTGGCGAACCCGATCCAGTTGAGGTTCCAGCCGCCGTCGTCGGCCCGGACGCGGACGACGTGTTCGCCGGCGGCGACGTCGGCGGCCCCGAGCGGGACGGTGGTCCAGGACTGCCAGCCGCCGGTGCCGTCGAACGAGGCGCTGCCGACCTGCGATCCGTCGACCTCGACGGTCAGGGAGCCGCCCCCGTCGTTCGACGCGACGCGGGCCCGCAGGTCGTGCGTCCCGGACGCGTCGGCGCTGACGGTGTAGGTCCACCACTCGCCGGACTGTATCCAGCCGACGTTGTACCCGCCCTCGTCGCAGAACTCGACGTCGACGTCAGTCGAGCGGTACGCGCCGCCCTCGTTGCCCGACGTCGCGTCGTGGTACGCGGTCCCCTCGCCGCCGCGGTCGAAGTCCTCGGCCTGGATCCAGCCGGGGACGGCGTGGGGCGATCCGCCGTAGGGTGACCGTCCGCCGTCGCTTCCGCCGCTGCCGCCGCCGCTCCCGCCGCCGGTGCTCCCCCCAGAACTCCCGCTGCTGTAGGTGGTGCCGTTGATCGTCACGTCGAACTGCTCGCAGGTGACGTCGCCCTGCGCGCCCTGCCAGTACTCGTTGCCGAGTTCGACACCGGAGAGCCACAGATCGTCGCCGATTCCGTGGCGCTGGCTCAGGTACTCGATGACCTCGGTGAGGTCGACCCGGCCCGAGGTCAGGCCGCCGCGGACGCGGAAGATGTGGAAGTCGGCGTTCGTCCCGCCGCCGTCGTAGTCCGCCCAGTAGTCGACAGTGTTGCCGTACTGGTCGGTCCAGACGTTTCGCTCCTCCATGTAGTGGTCGTGGCCGCCGCCCCAGTCCAGCACCATCATGACCTCGTGGACGTGGGGCCCGGTCTGCCGGGAGGGCGGCTGCTCCATCGGCCACCACTCCTCGGCGAGGTCCCACTCGCCGCCGGAGATGCTCTGGTCGATATCGACCTCGATCTCCAGCTGGTCGACGTCGCCCCGACGGATCGGGAACTCGGCGACGCCGGTGTCGGACCCCCAGGGCTTGGTGCCGATCAGGGCCTGCGGGTAGTTGGGCGAGCCACCGACCGAGCGGGTCTCCCACTCGTAGCCGTAGGAGCCGTCGTCGTTCGCGAACGCGCACATGTCGATGTCCGCGCCCTCCACCCGGGTTCCCCAGTCGTTGTTGATGACCTGGAAGTCGCCGCCCCCGACCGAGAGGCTGCCCTGCGAGGAGCACTCGGTCCGGCGGGCCGCCGCCGGCGAGACGCCCGCGCCGAGCGCGAACGCCCCGGCGGCGGCCGCGGTGCTCGCCTTCAGGAAGCGCCGGCGCGAGCTTCCGCCGCTGGTCGCCTCAGACTCCCGTTCCCCGTACTCTGTGCCGTCGTCCGTCGTGTCGCGATCGTGCATGTCCTCTCCACCCCGTGTGGCTCGATGCCACGAGACACTGGGGAGAGCGAGCATCGGACAATAAATCGTTCGGATGGTTCACCGATTGATTCACGTCGAAAACAGCCGAACCCAACCCCCTCGTGGTCGGCTCCCGCCGCTCTCCGCGCGCACCGGGAGCCGGCCGCGACCGGACTCACTCGACCCGTACGGTCCGCGTGTCGACGACGGGCGGCAGCGGCAGTTCCGGGAACGTCACCTCGACGGCGAACTCCAGGTCGTCGGCGTCGCCGCCGAAGGCGGCCGCGGGGACCGTCGCCTCGCCGAGATAGGCGGGCTTGGCCGTCATCTCGTGGCCGTTGACGGTCACCCTGATCCCCGCGCGTGCGCCGCCGGCGACCGAGCGGACCGTCACCTCGTGGAGTTCGCGCTCGCCGCTCGGAATGGCGTCGGGGAAGTCGCCCCACTCGACGACGACGTCGGGGAGGTCGCGGGCGTTCTCGACGACGCGCTCGGCGACGCCCTCGCCGATGCCGGCCGACTGGAGGCCGGAGACGCCGGCGTCGGTCACGTCCGCCGGCGTTCGCAGGCCCTCGGCTGCGAGGTTGCTCGCCCGTCCGGGACCGATGCCGTCGACGGCAGTGAGTCCCACTGCGTCGGCGCTGACGCCGTTCTCGACGCGCCCCTCGACGCGGCGGGCGAGGTTGGCCGCCCGCGGGCCGGCGAAGCGGTCGAGGAAGGCCCGGAGCGCGGCCAGCAGGCGCAGCGCGTTCTGCTTGATCACCCAGGCGTCGCTCTGCAGTTCCGTCGGCGTGGTGCCGGACATCGACGAGCGGAGGATGGCCAGCACCTTCCGCTGGCCGGCCGAGAGGTCGTCGACGCGGGAGCCGAGGACGGCGGCCACCGCGTCCTCCTCGTCGGAGCGCGCGCTGACGCTGTCGAACTCCGTCGCGCCGGCGACGACCGCCAGCAGTCGGTCCTCGTCCAGCGCCTCGGGGTCCTCGTCGGCGCGGTCGGCGCAGTCCTTGAACCGCTCGGCGGTGTCCAGGCGGAGGTAGAACTTGGATGCCAGCCGACCCAGCGGCGTCCCCTCCAGCCTGAGGTCCGCCATCTCGACGAACCCGCTGTCGACGAGCGACTTCAGCGTGGCGCTGACCCGATCCCGGAGGTCGCCCTCGTCGGCGTACTGCTCCGGGGCGGCACGCGCGCGCTGGTAGTAAAACGTCGTCTCCAGCCAGTCCATCACGTCCTCGACGTCCCGGAGCGTCCCGAGGGCGATCTCGGCGTTGAGGTGGGCGTCTAAGTCCTCCGCGAGGCGGGACTCGATGTCGGTCCCGTCCCGGAGCAGTCGGCGGTACTTGTCGGCGTCCGAGCGGTCGCAGACGATCCAGGCGTAGCCCTGGTCGTCGTAGCCCGGCCGGCCGGCGCGCCCGAGCATCTGGAGGACGTCCAGCGGGCTCATGTCCACCTCGCCCTCCAGGGGGTCGTGGATCTTGGTGTCCCGGATGACGACGCAGCGGGCCGGGAGGTTGACCCCCCAGGCCAGCGTCGAGGTCGAAAAGAGGAGCTGGATCTTGCCCTCCTTGAACCAGTCCTCGACGCGGTCCTTGTCGGCCTTCGAGAGGCCGGCGTGGTGGAAGCCGACGCCGTCCAGCACGGACTGTCTGAGGGTGTCGTTGTCCAGATCGGCGGCGTCGGTGTGGAAGTCGTACTCGCCGCGGGCGCCGATCGGGACGTCCCGCTCGGCGATCTCGTCGCGGGCCTTCTTCGCGGCCTGGACGGTGTCCTGGCGCGAGGAGACGAAGACGAGGGCCTGACCCTCGTCGCGGATGTGAGGCTCGGCCAGGTCCAGCGCGCGGTAGAGCCGGCGGTACTTGTCGGCGAAGGCGTTCTCGCCGTGGCTGTAGGTCTTCACGTCGGCGTTCAGCGGGACGGGCCGGTACTGCTCCCCGTAGGAGAAGGTGGCCTCCTCCGGCGCGTCGAGCCACGCGGCCACGTCCTCGACGTTGGGCATCGTCGCCGAGAGGGCGACGACGCGTGGATCGCAGAGCCGTCGCAGGCGCGAGACGGTGACCTCGAGCACGGACCCGCGGCGCTCGGAGTCCAGCAGGTGGACCTCGTCGATGACGCAGCAGTCGACGTCCTCGATGAAGCCGTACCGGCGCGAGTCGTGCTTTCGCGTGGCCGAGTCGGCCTTCTCCGGGGTCATCACCAGCACGTCGGCCCGCTCGGCGCGGCGCGGGTTCAGGTCCCGCTCGCCCGTGACGACGTAGACGGAGTAGCCCATGTCCTCGAATCGCTCCCACTCGCTCTCCTTCTCGTTGGTGAGCGCGCGCAGGGGCGCGAGGAACAGTGCGGTGCCGCCGGCGCGCAGCGTCTTGCAGATGGCGATCTCGGCCAGTGCGGTCTTGCCGCTGGCGGTGGGCGCGCTGACGACGACGTTCTCGTCGGTCTCCAGCAGCGCCGGCAGCGTCTCGGACTGCATCGCGTTGAACCGCTCGAAGGGGAAGGCGTCCGAGAACTCCGGCAGGACGTCCGCGACCGCGACCGAGGGCTCGCTGTCGGCGGGGCGTGACACGTCGGGAACCCGGCACCGCGTCGATATAGGCGTTTCTATAGTAGAGGTTGAAACTATTCGCACGTCGAAGGGCACCCCGGATGCCGTTCGGGCGTGGCAGTGCGTTCGATCTCCGCTATACGCTCGACCTGACATCCGGCGCGCCGCCCCGACCGACCCCCGGCGACGCCCCGCCGTGCGGACCGCGTGAGCACCCCGTTCCGACGGCGACGCCGCCGATAGCCGACGTCACCTGCCGATACTTGCCGGGTGGGTGCGAGTGGACACCACTACCGAAAGTAGTCCGTCGCTGACACTCGTATGCCCTGAGACGATGGCCGACCGGTTCGGAAGACGGACCTTCCTGACGACGATCGGATCTGCTGCGACCCTCTCGACGGCCGGCTGTTCCGTCCGGAGCGGGTCCTCGAACGGGGCGCAAGTGCCGACGCTGCTCGCCGGCGACGAGGCGGTGCGCAGAGACCGGGTCCCCGATACCTGGAAAGCCCATGTCGAGACGGTCTGGATAGCCCGCGAGCGGCTCGGCGAACAGCTGTCCGGACTCGAGGACGTCGTCGGGCTGAAGGTGGTCCGCAGCGACGTCGAGTACGGCGGTCGTCCGGGCCTCCGTCTCGGGGTCGAACTCGCGAGCCCGGAGGCGGAGATCGACCTCCCCAAGGACGTCGAGGGGATCCCGGTGTCGGTCGAAGAGGCCCTGGAACGCGGTCTCAGCGCCTGCTACAACGACGCCGACTTCGACCCGGTGCCCGGCGGCGTCATCGTCGAGGCCGCGGAGGGCGGCGCCTTCGGCACGGCGTGCTGTCGCGTCTTCGACGGCGGCGAGCCGCGCCTGCTGACCGCCGCGCACCTCTGGGAGTCCTGCAATCGGGAGGACGCCGTCGGCTCCCGGACCACCCAGAACGGTCGCTACCTGGGTCCGGTCGTGCGGTACGACCAGAACCGCGACGTGGCCATGGTCGCGCCGGAGGAACTCGAACTCGACGGCGATATCAAGCTGATCGGTTCGGAGCGGCGACCCATCGGCGGCAGAGTGAGCGAGTGGGGACTGGCGCTGTTCCTCACCGGCGACCACACCGTGCGGAAGATCGGCACGTCCAGCGGGAACACGACCGGGCGCGTGACCGGGATGGCCGTCGAGGAGGGGTGGGAGCAGTGCGTCGACTTCGGCGGGAACGGCGTCGAGGCCGAGTACCGCAACGTCCCCGGCGACTCCGGCGGCCCGGTGTTCTACGAGCACGAGGGCGAGGCCTTCCTCGTGAGCGTCCAGCAGATGTGGCTGCGGGAGGTCGGCACCGCCTGCGACGACCGGCTGGCGGCCGACCGCGGCCGCGGGACCGCCGCCGCCCACCTGCGCGAGCAGTTGGGGATCCAGTTCGTGGAGTGACGCCACGGACGGCGCTCTCTCAGCGTCGCCGTCCCGTCGCGGGACCGCACGCTTTTCATCGCTCCGTCCGAACCACCCGGTAATGAGTCGCGCTCGCAAGCCCGACTGGCTGAAGATGCGGCCGCCGTCGGGCGAGCGCTTCACCGAGATCAAGCAGTCCCTCCGGGAGCGGGACCTCCACACCGTCTGCGAGGAGGCCAACTGCCCCAACATGGGAGAGTGCTGGAGCGGACGGGACGGGCCCGGCACGGCCACCTTCATGCTGATGGGCGACCGCTGCTCGCGGGGCTGTAACTTCTGCGACGTCGAGACCGGCGGGATGGACCCGCTGGACGAGGACGAACCCGAGCAGGTGGCCGACGCCGTCGCCGACATCGGCCTCGACTACGTGGTCCTGACCTCCGTCGACCGCGACGACCTCCCCGACCAGGGCGCGGGCCACTTCGCCCGGACCATCGAGGCGATCAAGGAGCGCCACCCCGGCATCCTCGTCGAGGCGCTGGTCCCGGACTTCCAGGGCGAGGAGGATCTGGTGCAGAAAGTCCTCGACGCCGAACCGGACGTCTTCGCCCACAACGTCGAGACGGTCGAGCGCCTCCAGTGGCCCGTGCGGGACCGCCGGGCCGGCTACGAGCAGTCGCTGTCCGTCCTGCGGCAGGCCGCCCGCGAGTCGGACTGCTACGTCAAGACCAGCCTCATGCTCGGCGTCGGCGAGTACGCCCACGAGGTGTACCAGGCCCTCTCGGACCTCCGGCAGGTCGGCGTCGACGTGGTGACGCTGGGCCAGTACCTCCAGCCCTCCCGCTCGCACCTGGAGGTCAGCGAGTACGTCCACCCCGACGCCTTCGACACCTGGCGGCGGGTGGCGGAGGAGGAACTGGGCTTCCTCTACTGCGCGTCCGGGCCGATGGTCCGGTCGTCGTACCGTGCGGGCGAGCTATTCGTCGAGAGCGTGCTCGCGACCGACGACGTGGAAGCGGCGAGGGAGCGAGCACGGAGCCAGTGAGCGGCGAACGAGGTGAGCCGCGAACAGCCGTCCTCGACGGCGAGGACCCCGCCGAGGCGCGCCAGCGGGCGCGGGCGGGCGACTGACCGGCACAGAGATTTCTTCGGCCGGCCGATCAAAGACGGTTTGACCGAGGGCGTAGCAGTGCGAGGCATGTTCGAGTTCAGGCTCCCCGACCTGGGGACGGGAGTCGACGAGGGCGAGCTACTGGCGTGGCGCGTCGCCCCCGGCGACGCCGTCGAGGAGGATCAGGTGCTCGCCGAGGTGGAGACCGACAAGGCCGCCGTCGACGTCCCCTCGCCCGTCGCGGGGACCGTCCGGGAACTGCGCGCCGACGCCGGCGATGTCGTCGCCGAGGGCGACGTCGTCGCGGCGATCGAGGTCGCCGACGAGGCGGCCGCCGACGAGGCCGAGTCCGACGACGGCGCCGGCGACGGCGAGACCGGCGACGAGTCCACCAGAGCCGTCTCCGCGAAGGGCAGGCGCGTGTTCGCCCCGCCGAACGTCCGCCGGCTGGCGCGGGAGCTGGACGTGGAGATCGCCGCCGTCGAGGGGACCGGTCCGAGCGGGCGCATCACCGAGTCGGACGTCCGCGAGGCCGCCGAAGAGGACGACGATGCGACCGGGGACGGGAGCGCCGACGACGGCCCCACGTCCGTCGTCGGCCGCGTCGGTGCGGACGACGGAGGGGACGACGAGGGCGGACCGACCGCCGTCGTCAGCCGCGTCGATACGGACGACGGCGGGGCAGGACCCACGTCGGTCGTCAGCCGCGTCGGCGAGGGGCAGGCCCGCCAGGACGACGAGCAGGGAACGGCCGCCGAGAGCGAGCAGTCCGCGGAGGCAGCAGGGGAGCCGAACGCCGCGACGGCCGACGAGACCGTCACCGGACGGACCGTCGAGGGCGTCGCCCCGGACCGCCGCGAGCCCTACGACGGCGCGCGCCGGGCCGTCGGCGAACGACTGGCCCGCGCCCGGCGGGAGATCCCCCACGCGACCCACCACGACACCGCCGCCGTGCCGGGGCTGGTGCGGGCTCGTGAGCGCCTGCGCCCGCTGGCCGAGGAGCGCGACGTGACCCTGAACGACATGCCGTTTCTGCTGACGGCCGTCGCCGCGGCGCTGCGGGAGTACCCCGTTCTCAACGCCAAGCTCGACGCCGAGAGCGAGGAGATCGTCTACGAGGGCGTCCGCAACGTCGGCGTGGCCGCGGCGACGGACGCCGACCGGACCGTCCCGGTCGTCGAGGACGTCGACGGGAAGGGCCTGCTGGCGCTGGCCGCGGAACTCGAGGACCTGACGGCGCGCGCCGACGAAGGGACCCTCGACGCGGCGGAGACCGAGACGGCGACGTTCACCGTGACCGACGCCGGCGGCGAGCACGCCGATCCGGTGATCAGGCCGCCCCAGACAGCCGTCCTGGCCGTCGGCGAACTGACGGAGCGGCCCGTCGCGGTCAGCGCCCTCCCCGACGGCGTCGACCTCGACGGCGAACCGGAGAGCGGCGTCGTCGCCGCGCCGACGCTCCCGCTCTCGCTGGCCGTCGACCGCCGCGTCGTCGACGCCGCCGAGGCGGCCCGGTTCCTCGACGCGCTGACCGGCTACCTCGCAGATCCGACGCGGCTGCTGCTGGAGTAGTTCCGGAGACATAGCCACTTTTCACGCCGCCGTCCGACGCCCCGGATATGACTGCCGGAGACGGACCGACGGAAACGGAACTGCTGATCGTTGGCGGCGGGCCGGGCGGCTACGTCGCCGCCATCCGCGCCGCCCAGCTGGGCGTCGACACGACGCTGGTCGAGAAAGACGCGTTCGGCGGGACCTGCCTCAACTACGGCTGCATCCCCTCGAAGGCGCTGATCTCCGGGGCCGACGTGGCCCACGAGGCCGGCGACGCCGAGCACATGGGCATCTACGCCGACCCCGCCGTCGACCTGACCGGGATGGTCGAGTGGAAGGATGGCGTCGTGACCCGGCTGACCCGCGGCGTCGAGTCCCTCTGCGAGAGCGAGGGCGTCGACCTGATCGAGGGGACGGCGACGTTCACCGGCGAGCACGCGGCCCGGGTCGACCGGGACGAGGGCGACCCGGCCGAGATCGAGTTCGAGCACGCCGTCGTCGCGACCGGGAGCCGACCGATCACGGTGCCGGGCTTCGAGTTCGACGGCGAGCGAATCCTCTCCTCGAAGGACGCGCTCTCCCTGGAGTCGGTGCCGGACCGCCTGCTGGTCGTCGGCGCGGGCTACATCGGGATGGAGCTGTCGACCGTCTACGCCAAGCTCGGGGCCGACGTGACCGTCGTCGAGATGCTGGACGAGGCGCTGCCGACCTACGAGGACGACGTGGCGAAGCTCGTCCGCGAACGGGCCGAGGACCTCGGCGTGGACTTCCACTTCGGCGAGGCCGCCCAGGAGTGGGAGGCGGCCGACGAGGGCGCGGTCGTCTACACGGAGGACGAGGACGGCGGGCGGACGGCCTTCGAGGCCGACCGGACGCTGGTCGCCGTCGGCCGACAGGCCGTCACCGACGGACTGGGGCTGGACGCGCTGGGCCTGGAGCCCGACGAGAACGGGTTCCTCGAGACGGACGACCGGGGCCGCACCGACCTGGAGCACGTCTTCGCCGTCGGCGACGTGGCCGGCGAGCCGATGCTCGCGCACACGGCGATGGTCGAAGGCGAAGTGGCCGCCGAGGTCGTCGCCGGCGAGCCCGCGGCGCTCGACCACCAGGCGATCCCCGCCGCGGTGTTCACCGACCCCGAGGTCGGTACCGTCGGCATGACCGAGGCCGAGGCCGAGGAGGCGGGTTTCGATCCGATCGTCGGCGAGATGCCGATGCGAGCCAGCGGCCGGGCGATGACGCTCGACGAGCGCGACGGGTTCGTCCGCGTCGTCGCCGACGCCGAGACGGAGTTCCTGCTGGGCGCGCAGGTCGTCGCGCCCGAGGCCTCTGAACTGATCGCCGAACTGGCCCTGGCCGTCGAGATGGGCGCGACCCTCGAAGACGTCGCCGGGACGATCCATACCCACCCGACCCTCTCCGAGGCCGTCCGCGAGGCCGTCCTCGACGCGACCGGCGACGCCGTCCACACGCAGTGACTGGGGCCGGTCACGCGCGGTAACGGGTACATTCTCTTGGGGCCGCGCGCGAGCGCGCCCCGCGGCGCAGCGGCCCGATTCGACCGCCGACGCTTTCCCGGATAGTTACGACCAGCTCGGGCGCTGCCCCCAGCGTGGCCGTCAGCTGCTTCCCGGAAAGATCCCATTTTGACAGACAGAACGGCTCTAACTGCCGTTCATAGGCAAAGCTTATGTCCCGAGTTCGGCGATGCCGGTGACAGAACGCGACATGGCGACCGACCATCCGGACGATGCGACGGCTGTGGGGAAGCGAGCGGCGGCGGACGAACGACGGCGGGAGCGGGACACGCACTTCGACTGGCCGGCGACCAGAAAGCTGGCGTTACTCGGCGGTATCCTGTTCCTGCTCGCGGCGACGCTCCCGATGTACTGGCTCTATCCCGCGTCGACGGCGAGCGCGCTGCCGGGAACGGACCCGGCGGCGGCGACGCCGACAGTTGCGACGCTCGGCGCGCTGGGCGGGGGGCTCGTCTTCCTGGCCGTGACGGTCGTCGCGGGCGCGGCGCTGTACCGACTGGAGCGGGGACCGCTGACGCAGCGTGAGACCCTGGGCGTCCACGTCGCCGAGGACGCGGCCACCTACCTCGGGTTCGTCACCGGCGGCATCGCGACGGCCGTCGCGGTCGCGCTGTTCGCCCTCGGCCTGGGCGGTGCCGGCGTCCTCGAGACCTACGCGGCGGTGACCGGCGGTCACGACCCGTTCGCGCGGTCCGCGTACGACGTGACCGTGCTGCACGCGGCCGCGCTCGGCTTCTGGGGCGCGGTCGTCGCCTTCGCCGCCAGCTGGCACGTCCGGCGGCGACAGCGGACGCCGCGGCGCCGGCGGTGATCGATCCGCGGCCGGATAGTCGGCGACCGGGTCGCTTTTCATTGCGACTGGAGTACCGGCAGGTATGACGACGCTCACGCTTGGACCTGAGGGGACCTACTCCCACCGGGCCGCCCGGGCGGTGGCCGACGACGAGGACATCGAGTTCCGGGAGTCGGTCACGGCCATCGTCGAGGCCGTCGCCGACGGCGAGTACGACCGCGGCGTCGTGGCCGTCGAGAACAGCATCGAGGGCTCGGTGACTGAGAGCCTGGACGCCTTCGCGAACCACGAGGTCGCGGTCGTCCGGGAGATCATCACGCCGATCCGTCACGCGCTGCTGGCCCAGGAGGAGTCGTTCGAGGTCGTCGCCAGCCACGCCCAGGCGCTCGCGCAGTGCCGGTCGTACCTCGAGGAGCACTACCCCGAGGCGGACCTGGAGGCCGTGGCCTCGACGGCGCGCGGCGTCGAGCGGGCCCGCGAGGACCCCAGATTCGCCGGCATCGGCCACCCCGGCAACGCGGGCGAGGGCCTGCGGGTGCTCGCCGAGGACATCCAGGACCAGTCCTCGAACGCGACCCGCTTCGTCGTCGTCGCGCCCGCCGAGGAGCGCTCGGAGGCGGGGTCGAAGTCCTCGTTCATCGTCTACCCCGACGTCGACTACCCCGGCCTCCTGCTGGAGATGCTCGAACCGTTCGCCGACCGGGACATCAACCTCACCCGCGTCGAGTCCCGCCCCAGCGGGGAGCGCCTCGGAGACTACGTCTTCCACATCGACGTCGCCGCAGGTCTCTACGAGGAGCGCACCCAGTCGGCGCTGGCCGACATCGAGGAGATCGCCGAGCAGGGCTGGGTCCGCCGACTCGGTTCCTACGACTCCGAGACCGTCCTCGAGTAGCGGTGCCGTCCGCTTCCGGCCTCGGTAGCCGATTCTGTCCTCGCCGGGCAGACAATATAAGGCGGACCGGTGCGTAGCTGTAAGTGACATGACGACACCGAACCCCTTCGAGGAGATAGAGCGCGCGTTCGACACGCTCGGTGGCGGCCTCGGAACGGACCTGACCGGCATCGCGGTCGACGTCGTCGACGAGGGCGACGAGTTCGTCGTCCGCGCCGACCTGCCGGGCTACGACAGCGACGACATTGACGTCACCCTCCAGAACCGGCGACTGACCATCCAGGCGGAGCGCGAGACGGAGGCCGAGGCCGGCGACGAGACGTTCGTCACGCGCGAGCGACGCCGCCAGAGCACCAGCCGGACCGTCCAGCTACCCGACCCCGTCGAGCCGGACGCCACCGCCAACTACGACCGGGGCGTGCTGTCCGTCCGGCTCGAGAAGCAGGCCGACGCCGACGGGACCGACATCCCCGTGAACTGACCGCGACGGGGCGTCGGTTCCGGCCGGTACTCGCAGCGCTTCCGACCGGCGTTCGCGCGGCCGTCCCCCGCTCGCGCGGGAGCTTTTTTGTGAGCGGCCGCCACTCTCCGGGTATGCGCGAGGTGGAGGTGACGAGGTTCGTGTCGGCCCGGCCCGACGAGGTCAGGCGCGCGCTCTCGCCAGCGGCGCTCGTCGAGGCCGAGGGCACGTTCTCCGTCTCGGCCGTCGAGGAGACCGACGAGGGCACCGTCGTCACGGCCACGGGGCCGTGGATGGCCGTGCCGCTCCGGTTCGAGTCGCGGGAAGACGGGCTGGCGTACACGGCCGAGGGCGACGTCGGCCCGTTCGACCACCTCGAGACCGTCGTGACGGTGGTCCCGAAGAACGAGGGATCGGAGGTCACCGCGCGCTCGGCCGTCTCGCTGAACGCGCCGCTGCCGTTCGCCGACCGGATCGCCGCCTGGAAGCGCCGCGGCGAACTCCAACGCGCCGTCGAGACGCTGGCCGACGAGGCGTTCTGAGGACGGCGTCGCGGGGTGTGTGCGAACCGCACGCACGACCGCCGCAGCGTTAGTATCGGTTGTCCAGAACTATCCGATACTATGGGACTCATCGACACGGTCAAGGAGGCCCTCGCCTCGGACTCGGCGGCGAGACCGCGCCCCGACGACGGGTCGGAGGGCGCCTACTGGTGCGACGACTGCGACGTGCGGATTCGCGACGTCGACCTGGCGGGCGAACCGACCTGTCCGGACTGCGGCGAGGAGATGCGCTTCGAGCGCGCGTCCGGGCGGTCGTGCGCCTGTTAGGGTTCCCGGACGACCGTCGGGTCGTCCTGTTCGCCAGGGAACGGGTCCGACAGCGCGTCGGTCCCGTCCCACTCCTCGTCGGTGACCAGCGCGTCGTCCAGCCGTTTCCGGATCGCCCCTTCGTCGTAGTCGGTGCCGATGAACACCAGTTCCGTCTGCCGGTCACCGTGCTCCTCGTGCCACTCCAGGTCCGGTCGGTTCGACCGGTAGAGGTCCCGCTCGACCTCGGGCAGGCCCGTGATCCAGGGCCCCCGGCTCTCGGCCCGGATCGACGGCCCGGCGTGACCGATCACGACGCGCGAGTCGTTGCCGGCGACCCAGGCGGTCCCCTTCGATCGGACGACGCCCGCGGGGAGTTCCCGGAGGGCCTCGGCGAACCGCTCCGGATGGAAGGGACGGCGCCGACGGTAGACGAAGGATGTGACGCCGTACACCTCGTCCGGGTGGCTGTGGCCCGCGTGGTCGTCGTCGTCCTCGCGGCCCGCGTGGTCGTCTGCTTCGTCCTCCGCGGCGTCGAGCGCCCGCTTCCACCCCGACAGGTCGCTCATGCGCTCGACGTCGAACAGGTCGCGGTCGAACAGCCGGTCCGGGTCGACCCGCGAGAACTCCGTCCGGATCGTCTCGGCGTCCGGCCGGAGCGCGCCGACCAGCTCCTCGGCCTCGTCGAGTTCCGCCTCGCTACAGACGTCGGCCTTGTTCAGCAGGACGACGTTGGCAAGTTCCACCTGCTCGACGAGCAGGTCCGACAGCGGCCGGTCGCCCTCCTCGCCGCGGCGCTCGGGCTCGCCGTCGACAGACTCACTCCGTTCGCCTGTCGAGCCCCGACTCGCGGTACTCGTCGGAACGCCGGCAGACTCGCTTCGCTCGTCTCCCGAGCCCTGGCTCGCTTCGCTCGCCAGGACGCCGGCGAAGGCGTCGAGGAACTGCGGCGTGTCGAGGACCGTGACCAGCGCGTCGACGCGGTACAGCGCGGCCACGCGCGACTCCGTCGTGAACAGCCGCGCGACCGGGCCGGGCTCGGAGATGCCCGACGCCTCGACGACGAGGTGGTCGAACTCCCGGTTCCGTGCCAGCCTGATCACCGCCGCCTCCAGGTCGTCCTGTAGCTCACAGCAGATGCAGCCGTTCGAGAGCTCCGTGACGCCGCCGCCGACGTCGAGGTCCGAGCCCTCCGCGACGAGTTCGGCGTCGACGTTGACCTCGCCCACGTCGTTGACGAGGACGGCGAGGTCCCGCTCGCCGGCGTTCGCGAGCAGGTGGTTCAACAGGGTCGTCTTCCCGGCACCGAGGCTCCCCGAGAGGAGCGTGACCGGAATCGACTCGCTCATGGACCGCCCTTTCGCGGCGGCGGACTTGAAACCGTGCCCCGCGTGCGACCGGCGGGCACGGCCGACGGGAACGCGCTCGCGGGCGTCGAACGTGACGGCGACGGGGCCGATCCGCCCGTGTGTCGTCGACGGACAATCGTGAGAGACTTTACAAGCGGGCACCGTGTAGCGGTACCACGATGGAGCTGGCCGACCGCATTGAACGGGCGAAGCGCGCGCTGCGCGAGTGGGCCCGCGGGCTGTACCACGGGATGATCAGCCACCCCGCCTACGAGAAGATCGAGAACGAGGCCGAGGACCTCGAGGACGCGTTCATGCTGGCCTGTTTCCCCGACGCCTTCGGCATCCCGTCGCCGGTGTCCTACTACACGGCGGAGCTGCTCCCGTACATCGAGGACGAGTTCGAAGCCTGGGAGCGCCGGCTGTGGGACCGGGAGACGCTCATCGAGCGCAAGGGCCAGCAGTACCACTTCTGATGGAGCCGTTCGTCTTCTTCGGCGGCAAGGGCGGGGTCGGCAAGACGACCGTCTCCTGCGCCTACGGCCTGAAGTGCGCCCGGGCGGGCCGGGAGACGCTGGTCGTCTCCACGGACCCGGCCCACTCCGTCTCAGACGTGTTCGACCAGCAGTTCAGCGACGACCCGGCGCCAGTCGAGGGGATCGACGGCCTCTACGCGATGGAGATCGACCCCGACGAGGAGGTCCAGCGCCACCTGGACGGCATCCGGTCGGACCTCTCCGAGCAGGTGTCGGCGGCGATGGTCAACGAGATCAACCAGCAGCTGGAGATGGCCCACCGGACGCCCGGCGCCTACGAGTCGGCGCTGTTCGACCGCTTCGTCGACGTGATGCGAAACGCCGATCCCTACGACCGGGTCGTGTTCGACACCTCGCCGACCGGCAGCACGCTCCGCCTGCTGGGCCTGCCGGAGTTCCTGGAGGGGTGGATCGAGCGGCTGATGCACAAGCGCGAGAAGAGCATCGACCTCTTCGAGAAGGCCGCCATCGGCAACAACGAGCCCCGGCGCGTGATGGACGGCGAGTTCCTCGAGCTCGACGACGCGAACGAGACGCCGGCGCACAAGTACGAGGACGGGCAGGAGTACGTACCGGCGAAGAAACCGGTGCTGCTGGGACACCACTTCTCCAGCATCGCCGGGGGCGCGCCGATCGTCGGTCCGATCACGGCGGGTGCCATCTGGGGCTGGCTGCCCGCCCTCCTGTGGGTCGCCATCGGGAACCCGCTGATGGGCGCCGTCCACGACTTCGTCTCGCTGTCGGGGTCGCTCCGGCACGAGGGGAAGTCGATCGGGTACATCATCGGCGAGTACGTCGGCGAGAGCGGCAAGAACATGCTGCTGTGGTTCGCGTTCCTGACGATCATCCTCGTCGTCGCCGTGTTCGCGCTCGTGGTGGGGATCGTCTTCAACGCCTACCCCGAGGCCGTGACGGCGTCGTTCGTCTACATCGCACTGGCGCTCGCGTTCGGGGTGTACCTCTACCAGCTGAACGGTCCGTTCATCCCCGGTACGGTGCTGTTCGTCGCCGGCGTGTTCGCCGGGGTCTGGATCGGGATCCAGTACCCCCTCGCGCTGTTCGAGCCGACCGCCGAGCGGACCGCGGACATGGCCGTCATCGTCCTGTTCGGCGGCGACGGCTCGTGGCTCCCCGGGGCCCAGGCGCTGGGCGGCGGCAACGTCGCAGCCTGGGTTCCCGTCGTGCTGATCTACGCCGCCGTCGCGAGCGCCTTGCCGGTCTGGGTGCTCCTCCAGCCGCGCGACTACCTGTCGTCGTTCCTGCTGTACGCCGGGGTCGGCGGTTCGCTGCTGGCGATCGTCGTCGGCACGCTGCTCAGCACGTCCGCGGAGCCGCTGACCATCGACCCGTCGATCAGCGCCTTCGACGGGTTCTGGGGCGTCGAGGCCGCGGGATTGTACCCGTTGTTCCCCCTGCTGTTCATCACCATCGCCTGCGGGACCATCAGCGGCTTCCACTCGCTGGTGTCCTCCGGAACGACCGCCAAGCAGCTCAACAAGGAGTCCGACGCCCGCCTGATCGGCTACGGCGGCATGCTCGGCGAGGGCCTGCTGGCGGCCGTCGCGCTGTCGACGCTCGCCGTGGCCGGGTTCCCCGATCCGGCCGGTGGCATCGGCGCCGCGCTGCCGAACTTCGCGACCGGTGGCGGCATCATCCTCACCAGCCTCGGGCTCCCGGCCGCCTACGGGGCGCCGTTCATGGCACTGGTGCTCGTGAGCTTCCTGCTCACGTCGACTGACACGGCCGCCCGCCTCGGGCGGTACATGATGGAGGAGATCGTCGGCCTCCCGGCCGGCGAGACCAGCACCGGTCTCGATGTCGGCGGCGGCCTCCGCTCGACGCTTGGCGAGATCGGCCGCGGGCGCTACACCAACCCGCTGATCCAGATCGTCGCGGCCTACCTCATGATCGTCTCCGGCCAGTGGGCCATGCTGTGGGCCCTGTTCGGCGGCGCAAACCAGCTGCTGGCCGCGCTCGCGCTGCTGACCGGCACCGTCTGGCTCGCCAACTGGGACGACAACAAGCAGCTGTACTCCACTGGCGTGCCGATGGCCGTCATGGTGACCATCACCGTGCTCGGCCTGGCCTGGCTGGCGTTCTACGAGAACCTCTACCAGAACATCATCCAGGGCGGCGCCAGCGGGCTCGGTCTCGTGTCGGCCGCCGTCCAGATGATACTCGCGCTCGTGTTGATCAGCCTGGCACTGGCGCTGGTCAAGAAGGGCTACGACAACGTCTCGCGGGTCCGCGAGCGGTTCGGCGGCGCTGCGGTCGAACCGAGCGACGACTGACGCGATCCGCACCCCGTTTTTCGCCCGGAACGCATCGCGCGCAGCCGCTGCCAGTCACTTCCAGAACCGCTTCGCGAACCTCGAGAGGAATCCTTCGTCCGGCTTCGAGACGTCCTCCCAGAGCCGGAAGGCCTCGACGACGTCGGCGGCCTCGCCGGCGGCGACCGCCCGGCGGTCGGGCACGACGACGCCGAGGTTCACCTCGTAGTGGCCGTAGTAGCCGAACTTCAGGAGCGTCCGCTCTCGCTGGCCGGCCACGTACTCGCGGACGTCGTCGGGGAGTTCGTCGGCGACGAGGACGAACGTGAAGTCCGTCCGGAAGTGCTCCTCGTTGCCGTCGACGCGCTCGTCGGCCAGGTCGTGGCCCAGCTCGACCAGTCGCTCCAGCTCCCCGACCGTCGGCCGGCCGACCCGGCGGGCGTAGAGGTACTCCTCGGACTCGTGGTCCCCGTAGGACAGCGCCGGGTGGAAGAACTGCTTCTGGTTCAGCACCCGCATCTCGCCGTGGAGGTCCCACGTCTCGCCCTGGAGGACGTGGCCTCGCTTCAGGTCGTAGTTGTACATCAACCGGTCGCTCACCCGGTCGAGGTAGGGGTCCTCCCAGTCGGGCACGTTCTCGACGATCTCGTCGGGCAGTTCCGACTTCGGTACCGCGGCGTCGGCCGGGTCCTCCCAGTCGTCCGCGCCGTAGTCGGTCGCCGGCTCGTCGCTCTCGCTCATGGATGCCGTCGATCACCGCCGTTCGCCGCTCGTGTGCCCCGTCCTCGCATGTCAGTGAGAAACTGCGGGGACGAAATAAGCCCGTCGGTGGTTCCGGTCCCGCCGCGGCCATCCATCGCGGTCGGTCCGGCGGCTATCGGGGCCGGTCTGTCCGTTCACGACGTGCAGATGGTTTTTAGTGTCGCGAGCGATTACGTCACTAATAATGGCGAAAGACACGGAGGCCTGCGGCCGCTGTTCCATGACCGTCGTCGTCGACGCGGTCGAGGAGAAGGAGAGCGGCCACGACCCCTTCGAGGGCGACCGGATCGAGGTCGACGAGCGCGAGATGCAATGCGCCTCGCCGGACGCCTGGATTTCCCGCGTCTCCTCGCGGATCGACGACGCGGTCACGCGCCTCGCCTGGGGTCGGTGAAGTCAGTCCGCGCCGGCAGTTCCAGTCAACTGGGTGCCGCCATCGCTTTCCCGTAGCCCGCAGTATATTAGGCTGGATCCCCGACCCACTGCTGTATGGCGTCCGCACTATTCGTCGTCAGCGAAGAAGGGTACTGGGGAGAGGAATGTGTCGAGCCGCTCACGACGCTGACCGACGCCGGCGTCGACGTCACGGTGGCTACGCCGACGGGCAGCCCACCGGTGATCGACGAGCGCTCGGTCGCCCCCGACACCGTCGGCGAGGAGACGGCCGAGCGCGTCCGCGAGGTCCACGAGAGCGACGAGCGGCTCAACGACCCCGAACCGATCGCCGACGTGTCCGTCGAGGGCCACGACGCCGTCGTGTTCCCCGGCGGCCACGGCACCGAATGGGACGTCAACCAGGACCGCCACGCCCGGCGCCTGCTCCGGGACGCGGTCGAGGGCGACGCCCTCGCACTCGTCGTCTGCCACGCCGTCGGCATCCTCGCCTTTACCCGCGACTCCGAGGGAGACCTGCTGGCCGAGGGCCGCGAGGTGACCGGCTTCCCCAACGAGTGGGAGGAGGGCATCGTCGACGAGCGCGACCTGATGCCCGACGGCCGGAAGCTCCCCTACTGGGTCGAGGACGAGGTCGTCGCTGCCGGCGGCGACTGGGACGCCGAGCTCGACCAGGACACCTCCGTCACGGTCGACGGCAGCCTCATCACCGGCCGCGGGCCCGAGTCCTCTGCCGCCGCGGCGCGGACACTGCTGGAGGAACTCGGAATTGACCACCCGAAGAGCGCCTAGAGAAGCGCCTCGACGGCGAGGATCACGCCGTAGCTGATCGCGAAGGCCAGCACGAGCGAGCCGATCCAGGCCAGCACCGTCTTGCCGATCTTTTCGCCGCTGACCGCGCTTCCGCCAGCGGCCGCGCCGCTGCCGACGATGCCGGAGACGATGATCTCGTTGAACGAGATGGGGATGCCGAAGAAGACGGCCGTCTGGGCGATGACGAACGAGGGGATCAGCGCGGCGATGGAGCGGCGCGGTCCCAGCGAGGAGTAGTCCTGTGAGAGCGCCTTGATCATCCGCGGCGCGCCGGTCCACGACCCGGCCAGCAGCCCGATCCCGCCGAACAGCAACACGCCGGCGATCGGAACGGCCGCGGCGGGCCCCTGACCGAGCACCGGCAGGAGGGGACCGATCGCCAGCCCGACCTGGCTCCCGCCGGCGGAGAAGGCGACGAGGCCGCCCAGCACGAGCAGGAAGTGACGCTGGCCGGCCTCGGGGTCGTTCCGGATGTCGTGGGAGAGCAGCGCCCCCGCGGCGACGGCACCGACGAGAGTCACGGCGGCGACCGCGGCGAGGCCGGACAGCTCCAGCCACCGCGCGACCGCCACGGCGATCGACGCCTGCTCCGTGCCCGGGGCCAGCAGGACGAACTCGACGTTGGCGAGGATGGCCGCCACCAGCCCCGCCAGCACCGGTACGAGCAGTCGCTCGGGGACGTCCTCGCGGCGCAGGAGCTTCGCCGTCGCGTAGGCGGTGCCGCCGCCCACGAACGGCGTGGCGACCCACAGCGCCGTGATCTCGACGTACTTCCCGATCGCGGGCCGGCCGCCGATCGCCAGGCCGACGCCGACCACGGCGCCGGTGACGGTGAAGGCCGTCGCGATGGGATAGCCCGTGAAGATGCCCACGGCGACCAGCAGCGCCGCGGTCACGAGGGCGACGATGGCGGCCGCCGCCGAGAGCCCGCCGCCCTCCGGGAACAGGACGAGGCCCTCCCCCACCGCCTCGGTGACGTTGGCCCCCTGGAGGACGGCCCCGAGCAGCCCGAGGATGCCGACGAAGAAGCCCGCTCGCATCACGGAGATAGCGTTCGCTCCGACCGCCGGCGCGAACGGCGTCGACCCAGACGACCCCGCGCCGATAGCCCATGCCATGAACAGGCTGGCCAGCGACGCGACGGCAAGCGTCGCGAGCGTGCTCGCACCGACCATCTGCACCCCGGTTGTCCGGGCCCCCGCTTTAGCGTGCCGGTCGGCGGACGCGGCAGTCCGTCGCCGTCTCCACTCGAAACGGGGGGGGATAGCGGTCACCGCGCCCGTCCGCGCACTGTCCGCCACGCCGACGCGGACCAGCCAGCAACACGTATAACCAGTTGGGATTCCAACAGTTGTACGCTATGTCCTCAGACCGCGTCGTCGAACTCCTCCACAAGGCCTACTTCGACGAACTGGAGACGGTGATGAACTACCAGTCAAACGCTATCACGCTCGACGGCGTCCACGCCGAGGAGATCAAGGAGAGCCTCCAGGCGGACGTCCAGGAGGAACTCGGCCACGCCGAGCAGATCGGCCAGCGCCTCAAGCAGCTAGATGCCACCATCCCCGGCTCCGCGGAGTTCTCCGCCAGCCAGGACTCCCTCCAGCCGCCCGAGGACTCCACGGACGTGCTCTCGGTCATCGAGGGCGTGCTCGACGCCGAGGAGGACGCCATCGAGACCTACCGCTCGCTGGTCGAGGCCGCCCAGGAGTCCAACGACCCCGTCACGGAGGACCTCGCCGTCACCATCCTCGCCGACGAGGAGGCACACCGTACCGAGTTCCGCGGCTTCCAGAAGGAGTACCCCGTCAACGAGTAGCGCCGCCGACCCGCCTCCGGTTGCGGGGCACTCCGTCGGAGCGTCGGCCGACAGGCCCGCCGGGAACCACCGTCGGACCACAGTCCAGCACACGGCGACCCGATTTAAGTAGCCGTCAGCTGCAGGGGGCCTGGCTTTCCACGCACAATCCAATTGACAAGACGGGCTCCGTACCCGCCCGGAGCGATCAACCGACGGGCGACAGCGCTCACTTATCATGTCACGACGCAACCAGCACCGCCGAGAGCGACGCACCGAACACCAGAACCGCCAGACCCAGCACGACGACCAGTGGCAGCGTGGCCAGCACGGTCGGCAGGGACAGCACCACCAGCGCGGCCAGGACCAGCATCGACAGCAGTATCAGGGGAAACTCACCGAGCGCGTGGAGGACGCCGTTCCCGGACTGGGAAGCGACCAGAACCAGCACCAGCAGACGGGTCAGCAGAGCCATCATCACCAGCAGGGCCAGCACCACCAGACAGGTCAGCATCACCAGCAGGGCCATCGCCATCAGCAGAACCGCCAGTCCAACCAGCACCACCTGACAGGTCAGCACCAGCAGCAGAGTCAACGCCATCAGACCGGTCAACACCACCAGACTGGTCAGCACCAGCAGGGTCGACACCACCAGACCAGCCAGCAGAACGTCACTGATCAGGTTCAGGGTGCGATACCCGGACTGGGTGACGACCAGAACCAGCGCCAGCAGGGCCACCAGCAGCAGACTGGTCAGCACCACCAGCAGCAGACCGGCCAGCGCCACCAGCAGGGTCAACATCATCAGACCGGTCAGCACACCCAGCAGCACCAGCACGGTGGCCATCAGAGCCAGCGCGGCCAGCAGGGTGACCGGGGAAGCATCACCGACCGCGTGCAGGACGCCGTGCCCGGAATGGGCGGCGACCAGAACCAACACCACCAGCAGCAGGGCCAGCACCACCAGACAGGCCAGCATCATCAGACCGGTCAACACCCCCAGCAGAGTCAACACCAGCAGAGCGGTCACCAGAATACCGCATCGAACCCGGCGGAACGGGAGCTACAGCGTCGCCAGTAGCAGGACGGTCGCCGTAGGGGTTCGGCCTGAAAAGACCTCTCTGCGTTCTTTGTTTCGGGCCGACACGCCGCTCCTCGACAGAATCGGCCTCAGTTCGTCCTGCTGTCTCGCTGACGTAGAACCGATACCGCCGGGACGAAACCCGCCTTAGTTCGTCTCAGCGTCCTGCAGATGCGAAACCGACGCCGGCCGGATGAAACCCGCCTTAGTTCGTTTTCGCATCTGTCTCCTCCTCGCTCTCTTCCACGACGTCGATGCCCTCGGCGGCTTCGGCGGCCTCGGTGGCCTTCTCGGTGTTGACGTGCCAGCGCTCGACGGACTGCTCGTAGTCGGCCAGTCTGTTAGAGACGCGCTCTTTGAGGTCGTCGTCGTTGACGTTGACCTCGAAGACGTACTCGGGACGGTCGTCGCTCTGGACGCGCTGGAGGTTGGCGCTGATGAGGTCGTTGTCGAAGTAGTAGGGCGCGATGCGGGTCATCACGTTCCGGTAGACGGTGTCCTCGACGGCGCGCAGCGCCTTCCGGCCGGCCGAGTCAGCCGCGCGAGCGACGTAGTCGAGGCTCTCACCCCAGGACTCGACGGCCTCGTCGGGTTCATCGAGGCGCTCGTAGGAGTCGGCCAGCTTCTCGCCGGCGGTCTTGAGGTCGTCGTCGGGGTCCTTGCCGGCCTGCTCGCCCTTCCCCTCGTCGACGCTGGCCTGCTCGGCGGTCTTCTCGTTGACGTCCTCGTCGAGGCGCTCGTGGCTCTTGGGCCGCCACTCGTCGAAGCCGTCCAGCGCCTCCGCGTCGACGCCCTCGATGCCCTCGTCGGCGATGTCTTTCAGTGCCTGCACGATGCGCTCGCCGTGCTCAACGACGTCGACCCAGCCGCCGCGGCGCTTGAAACCCGAGACGCTCTCCTCTATGTCGTCCATGGTAGAACTGAGTAGTCGGTCCCCGGGCGGTGTCCAGTCACTGGCACCCGGTACGGCATCGACCGGTTTGAATGTTACCCCGCAGGCGGTGGTCGTGTTTAGTTAAGCGTGAAAAGTGAGGCGGGAGAATTTCTTGCTGGTTCATGGCAGAAATCGCCCGCCTCAACGGCAGTAGCGACTGGATAGATTTGGGTTTTGTGGAGCGCGAGCGGACACCCGAGCCGGCGATGATGCTGGGTATTCGATCGCACGTTGCGGGGCTATCGCTGTCGAATACCGTCGATTTGCTCGAGGACCTGGGTGTCGATCGGTCGCGGAAAGCGATCCACGATTGGGTGCAGAAAGCCGATTTACAGCCAGAACCAGGGAAATCGCCGAATCAGATCGCGATCGACGAAACCGTGATTCGGATCAACGATCAGCAATTCTGGCTGTACGCCGCCGGTGATCCTGCTAGAAACGAGCTGCTGCACATCCGGCTTTTTTCGACGACGACCACCGCTCTCACCGAAATATTTCTCCGCGAACTCCAGCAGAAACACGACATCGAAACAGCCGAATTTCTCGTTGATGGTGCCCAACACCTCCAAACCGCATTGCAACGAGCAGGCCTCCGATTTCAGATATCTCGCCACGGAAATCGGAATACTATCGAACGGATTTTTCGAGAACTCAAGCGCCGAACCTCGTCGTTCTCGAATTGCTTCAGCCACGTCGAACCAGAAACAGCCGAAAACTGGCTCCAGAGTTTCGCTCGCTGGCACAATGCTTCTAACTAAACACGACCCAGGCGGTGGCGCGGGGACTCCCGCTCTCACGATGGCAGGCGTCCCGTGTCGACGGCGTGACTCGCAGACAAGCGCTGGAGACCGTCCTCGGCCACGGTGGATCGGGTATTCACCCCGCTGTCCGGTACAAACCAACCAGTCGACCGGACTCTCCTCCGCGAAAAACGGCCGTAACGTGATCCAAACGTCCGTTTGTCGGCTCTTACTTTTATGCACTAATCCATTAGGGAGAGTTCATGTCCAACCGACCGACTCGACGAACCTTCGTGCGGACCGCGAGCATCGCCGGGATCGCCGCGCTGGCCGGCTGTGGCGGGGACGGCGGGGACGGGGGTGACGGCGGTGACGGCGGTGACGAAACGCCCACCGAGACGGCGATGGACGGCGAGACGGAGACGACCGCCGGGGAGGGGACTGAAACGCCGACCGAGGAGGACGGCGGCGGTGGCGGTGGCGGGCAGCGCCTCTCGTGGCACGCCGGCGGCCAGGGCGGGACGTACTACCCGCTGTCGAACGAGTTCAAGACCGTCGTCGAGGACAACACCGACTACACGCTGAACGTCCAGTCGACGGGCGCGAGCGTCGAGAACGTCGGGAGCCTGGCCAGCGGGGACGCGGACTTCGCGCTCATCCAGAACGACGTCGCGTACTTCGCGAAGAACGGGACCGGCATCGAGGCCTTCCAGGACAACGCCGTCGAGAACCTCGTGGGCGTGGCGACGCTGTACCCGGAGACGATCACCATCGTCACGCTCGCGGACACCGGCATCGAGGCGCTCTCGGACCTGGAGGGCGCGACGATCAACACCGGCGACCTCGGCAGCGGGACCCAGGTCAACGCGCTCCAGATCCTCGAGGCCGTCGGCATCGAGGACTTCAGCGAGCAGAACGCCTCGTTCTCGCAGGCGGCCGACCAGCTCAGAAACGGTGACATCGACGCCGCGTTCGTCGTCGGCGGCTGGCCGGTCGGCGCCATCGAGGACCTGGCCAACACCAACGACATCACCATCGTCCCGATCGAGGGCGACAACCGCGAGGCGGTCAAGGAGGCCGCTTCCTGGTTCGCCGACGACCAGATCCCCGGCGGCACCTACTCCGGCGTCGAGGACGACGTCCCGACGGTCGCCGTGCAGGCGATGATAGCCACCAGAGCCGACCTGTCCGCAGAGACGGTCGAGGAAGTGACCGCGGCCATCTTCGACAACACCGACCAGCTGTCGATCAAGACCGACTTCATCAGCGCCGACTCGGCGCAGGACGGGATGTCGATCGAGCTCCACGAGGGCGCGGCCGCCTACTTCGGCGAGTAGGGCGTCGATGGACCGGAGTCGCGTCGCCGCCGCCCTGGTCGTACTGGTCGCGCTGGCCGGCGTCGCCGCGGCGGCCCCGGCGGAGCGGGTCCTCGTCGTGGCCGACGCCGAGACGGGTGAGCGGTACCTGACGTCGAGCGTCGAGGACGGCACTCGCGTCGCCCTCGAGTACACCCACAGCGTCGAGCAGTCACGCGTCTACGACGGCTACCGCGTCCGGGGCGAGCGACTGGAGATGACCCGCATGGAGTTCGAGTCCTACGGCTGGGGCCTGCCCGCCGACGCGAACGTCACCCTCGAGAACGGGACGTTCGTCTACGACCCCGACGGCAACGTGACGACGCTGACCGTCGAACCCGGGCGGATCGCCGGGCACGACCTGCTCGTGGGCGACCGCAGGTACGACCTCGTGAACGCGAGCGACGCCCGGACCGTCGATATCTACGTCGAGCGGCGCTCCGCGCTGGGGGCCGCAACCGACCGATTCCAGAGCTATGAGTGACGACAGCGCGCAGATGGACGCCGAGACCGAGGAACTGCTCCAGGAGATCGAACGCAAGCGCAGCGTCCGCGGGTGGCTGGCGGTCGCCGTCGCGTCGATCGGCATCCTCTTTTCGGCCTACCAGATGTGGTTCGCCGCGCGGGGCTTCGAGTTCGCTGCCACGCTCCCCGTCGTCGGCGAGGTCGAACTGGCCACGCTCCAGTTGCTCCAGCTCAACGCGGTCCACGTCGGGTTCGCGCTGGTGCTGGCTTTCCTGCTGTATCCGCCGACGACCGGCGACGGGCTCGTCTCGCGGCGGCTGACGGCGCTGGCCGAGGCCAGTCACGACAGGTTCGGGCGCGACCACCCCGTCTCGCGCGCCGTCGACGGTCTCGGCGGCGCGCTGTCCTGGTTCCTCGCGGATCCCGAATCGGAGCGGGTCACGCCCCTCGATTACCTCCTGATCGCGATCACCGGGCTGTCGGTGGCGTACTTCATCACCGACTTCGACGAGATCCAGCGGATGCGCGCCCTGGGGCTCGAGGCAGGCCGTCCGGTCCACGAGGTGTTCACGTTCCTGGAGCCGATCGCCGGCCTGCTGGGGCCGCTGGCGGACACCTCCTACGCGTTCGTGCTGGGCGCCGTCGGCGTGCTCATGGTGCTCGAGGCGACGCGCCGGGCGATCAGCCTCTACCTCATGATCATCGTCGCGGTGTTCGTCGTCTACGCCCGCTGGGGCCACTACATCCCGCAGGACGCCGTCTACGTCGGGGTGCTGTCGATCCCCGAGCTCTCGTGGCCGTCGATCATCCAGAACCTCTGGTACAACACGGAGAACGGCGTGTTCGGCATCCCGGTGACCGTCTCCGTGCAGTTCATCTACATCTTCATCCTCTTCGGCGCGTTCCTGGAGATGTCCGGCGCGGGCCAGTGGTTCATCGACCTGGCCTACGCCGCCACCGGGGACCGGAAGGGCGGCCCGGCGAAGGCCAGCATCCTCGCGTCCGGCTTCATGGGCACCATCTCGGGCTCCTCGATCGCCAACACGGTCACGACCGGGGCCTTCACCATCCCGCTGATGAAGCGGTCGGGCTACCGGCCGGAGTTCGCCGGCGGGGTCGAGGCCTCCGCCTCGTCGGGCGGGCAGATCCTCCCGCCGGTGATGGGCGCAGCGGCGTTCCTCATCGTCCAGTACACGGCCACGCCGTTCGCTGACGTCATCGTCGCGGCGACCATCCCGGCCGTCGTCTTCTTCTTCGGCGTCTGGGTGATGGTCCACTTCGAGGCCGGCCGGACGGGCATCGGGGGGCTGGCCGCCGAGGACCTCGTCGACCTCGGCGACCACCTGCGCGCGGGCTGGTTCTACCTCGCGCCCATCGTCCTGCTGCTGTACTTCCTGATCGTCGTCCGCCTGTCGGTGGCCCGCTCTGCCTGGTACACGGTGCTGGCCATCGTGGCGCTGCTCTCGCTGGTCGCGGCCTACAGCGACGAGACGCGCGGCCGGCTCGTAGCCGTCCTCGGCGGCATCGTCCTCGCGGAGTTCCTCGCGCACCTGCTGACCGGGGTCGGCGTCGTCGGCGCGCTGACCGGCGCCGGGACGGGTGCGACGTCGCCCGGGGCGGCCGCCGGGGCCGTCCTCGGGACGCTGGGCTGGTACGCCATCGCGGCCGGCGTCGTCACCGTCGCGACGCGGCCGCACCTCGACGCGCCGCTGTTGAACCTCGACCCGCAGGTCGACGAGGCCGTCGCGGCCACCAGCGAGGCCGTCGACCGGCCGTCCCTGCGCGACAACGAACTCGCCCGGCTGGCCGGGTTCGTCCTGAAGTCGATGGACGCGGGCGCGCGGACGGCGGTCCCGGTCGTCGTCGCCGTCGCCGCCGCGGGCGTCATCCCGGGCGTCATCAGCGTCTCCGGGCTCGGCCCGAACCTCGTCGCACTCATCCGCGCCGTCGCGGGCGACTCGCTGGTCCTCCTGTTGCTGATCACCGCCGTCGCCTCCATCATCCTCGGGATGGGGATGCCGACCACCGTCACCTACATCATCCTCGTCTCGATGCTCGGGACGGCGCTGACGGGCTTCGGCATCCCCGAGCTGGCGGCGCACCTGTTCATCCTCTACTTCGGCGTCATCGCCGACATCACGCCGCCGGTGGCCGTCGCGGCCTACGCGGCCTCCGGGGTGGCGAAGTCGGACGCGTTCCAGACGGGCATCGAGGCGTTCTCGCTGTCGCTGAACAAGGCCATCGTGCCCTTCGCGTTCGTCCTGACGCCCGGCATCGTCCTCCTGCGGGAGGTGACCGTCGACGGCGAGAGCGTGCACCGCGTCGCCCGGCTGGCCGACTTCGGTGACGTCGGCTGGGTCGTCCCAGAGGTCGCGATCCCGGTCGCCGGGGTGTTCCTCGGGGTGGTCGCGCTGGCCGGGACCGTCATCGGCTACGTCTACACCGACGTCGGCCGCGGGTCGCGGGCCGCGCTCGCGCTCAGTTCGATCCTCCTGATGGCGCCCGGGCTGCTGGTCTCCGGGCTGTACGACGTGCTGGAACTCGTCGGCGGCGGCGGCGGCGAGGTGACGCTGACCGTCGACCTCGCGCTGCGGGGCGTCGGCCTGGTCCTGTTCGCCGCGCTGCTGGCGCGCAACCGCCACCGGGCGACGCGGGCGGCGACCGGGGGAACCGAGGCCGACGCGGCCTCCTGACCGGTCGGGTACATCGACCCGGGCGTGCGAACCGGTAGCGCGGTCGGTGTCTCACCGACCCACGGGACGACTGCCTCGAACAGTTTTTACGTTCGGCCGGCCCTACCGCCGACAATGACGATCGAGGACCGCGACGAAGCGTCCGTGGTGACGCACGCGCTTGCGCGAGACGAGCTATCGAACCTCCGGGACGTCGAGACCGAACAGGTCGCGTTCCGGAAGGGCCTGGTCCGCCTGGGGCGGATCTGCGGGTACGAGATCATCGACGGCCGGATGGAGACGGAGTACGTCTCGATCCGGACACCCCTGACGGACACGATGGGCGAGCGAGTCAAGGGGCTCGACGACGTCGTCATCGTGAACGTCCTGCGGGCGGCGACGCCCTTCGTCGAGGGCCTGCTGAAGGCCTTCCCGCGGGCGCGCCAGGGCGTCATCTCCGCCAGCCGCGACGAGGAGGCCGGGATGACCGAGGACGGCTCCTTCCCCATCTCCGTCGACTACGTGAAGCTGCCCGAGATCCGCCCCGAGGACACCGTCATCGTCGCCGACCCGATGCTCGCCACCGGCAGCACGATGGAGGCCGTCCTCGAGGAGATCCTGTCGGGCCCCGAGCCGGAGAACCTGTTCGTGCTCTCGGCGGTCGCCGCCCCGGACGGACTGGTCCGCCTCAACGAGGCGTTCCCCGAGGCGGAGCTGCTGACCGTCTCCATCGACGAGAAGCTCGACGAGGACGGCTACATCGTCCCCGGCCTCGGCGACGCCGGCGACCGCGCGTTCCGCACCACTTAAGTACGGGGCGGGCGCGAGACTCCGGTACCGTCACCGCACCGAGCCGCGGCTCTCCCCACCCCTTCGTTTCAACTGGAGAGTTCGAAGGCGGCGCGGCGATCACGGTTCCAGTCGAAGCTCGATCGACGTCACTCACCGCCAGCGGCGTCGATTTCCGCCCGGCCGCTCGTCGCGCTGGCGATACGCTCCCGGAGCGCGGGCGCGTCGTCGACCGGGACGCGCACGTCGAAGGCGACTCGCTCCTCGTAGGCGGCCTCGAAGTCGGCGCCGTCGCTCTCCAGGACCGACCGGACGCGGCCCGAGTCGTCGTAGTCGACCGCGACGGTGAACTGCTCGTGCGGGCGCTCGGTCGTCACGCCGGCGTCGTCGACGCCCTCCTTGACCGCCCGGGAGTAGGCCCGCGCGAGGCCGCCGACGCCGAGGTTTGTGCCGCCGTAGTAGCGCGTGACGACGGCGACGACGTTCTCGATTTCCCGCTGCTGGAGGACGTTCAGCGCGGGCTTGCCGGCGCTGCCCGAGGGCTCGCCGTCGTCGCTCGAGTACTCGCGGAAGGGGTCCGCGCGGACGCGATAGGCGGGGACGTTGTGGGTCGCGTCGGCGTACTCCTCGCCGACGCGCTCGACGAACGACTCGGCCGCGTCGACGTCCCGGGCGGGGCGGACGTGGCCGATGAACTCCGAGCCCCGCACCTCGAACCGGGCCTCCCCGGGCCCGGCGACGGTCCTGTATCCCTCGTCAGTCACTGTCGGCGGTTGGGACCTCTCGCTCTTCGCTCTTGCCCTCGACGTCCCGCCCGTACACCCACCGCAAGTGGAGGTTCCCCTCGACCTCGTCGCCGCCCAGCGCCTCGGGCCGGTCCGGCGCGGCGATCCGGACCTCGTGCTCGTCGGGCGTCGGGAGGTCCGCGGCGACGTCGTCGAGCGCCGCGGAGAGGGGTTCGCCGTCGTCGAGCCCCGCGTCGATTCGCTCCAGCGGCTCCGTGAAGGGCGCGGCCGCCCTGGCCTCCTCGTTGACGCCCCACCCGCTCTCGGAGACGTCCGCCGACCGGCCGGACAGGACGGCGTTGAGCGCGGCGCCCAGCAGCAGGACGAACCCGCTGAAGTACAGCCACGTCACGAGCAGGATGATCGTCCCGAACACGCCGTAGCGCTCGCCGACGCTGGCGACGGCCACGTAGTACCGGAAGAGGAACTCCAGGAGCGTCCAGCCGACGGCCGCCAGCGCCGTCCCGGGGAGCACCTCGCGGACGGTGACGTCCTCGTCGGGGAAGAGGTAGAACAGCGGCAGGAAGACGACGGCGAGGCTCGCCGTCGACACGATTCGGTTCAGGGGGCCGCCGACCGGCCCGCCGTCGAACGAGACGACCGTGCCGATCAGGGCCGCGACGCCGAGGCCGACCCCGACCGCAAGCAGCGCGACGATCGCGTCGGTGAACGAGTCCACCAGCCCCTTCTGCGTCGTGACGTCGTAGATGCTGGAGAAGGCCTCGTCGAGGCTGCGGAAGATCTTGATCGCGCCCCACAGGAGCACGCCGAGGCCGAGCAGCGACAGGCTGGTCTGCTCGGTCGCCTCCCGGACGGTCTGCGTGACGAGCTGGTTCGCGTTCGGGGAGAGGTAGGTCCCCATGGCGGTCAGTACCTCGACGGCCGTGGCCTGGTCCTCGACGGTTGACACCAGCAGGAGGACGACCAGCATGAACGGCAGCAGCGAGACGAACGCGTGGTAGGCGATGCTCCCGGCCATGAACGTCAGCCGCTCCGCGCGGGCCTCCGCCAGGACGGCCCTGCCCAGCGCGAGCGCTCGCCGATACATACGTCCCGTTGGGTCGCCAGCCGGAAAACCGCCAGCTTGCAGGCGCGGGGCGGCGCCAGAGTGGTGAGTGCCGTGGAAACACCTAGCTTTATTCCGGCGTCCGTCTACCCGACTGTTATGAGCCCCACGCGCGACTCGCTCACGCCCACCGCAGCCCTGGCCGTCGGCATCCTCCTGCTGGTCGGTGCGGACCTAGTCGGACGGTTCGCCGTCACGTTCGCCGCGGACGGGGCCTCGCTGACCTCCTTCGCGGACGCCGCGGTCGCCGCGCCCGTCCTCCGGGGCGCGGCCTACGGCGTCATCGTCCTCGTCGGCGTCTTCGCGACGCTCAGCGCGGACCGGTTCGACCGACCGCTACTGGCCGTCGTCCCGGCGGTGTTCCTCGTCGCGCTCGTGTTCGGCGTCGTCGCGAACCTGGAACTCGAACAACTGGGCATGTCCTTCTCGGCGGTGCTCGGCCGCGCGCTCAGCGGGGCGCTGTATTCGGCCGCCCTCGTCGTCGCGACGACGCTGGTGGTCCGTGCTACCGGCGCGACCACCGCCAGCCGCGGCGGGATGTCGCGGCTCTAGAACTGCCGGACAGAAGCCAGTCACTCCAGTTCGATCCGCCGCACGAACCCCATCTCGCGGATCTCGTTGATCAGCCCGCCAGGGAGGTCCTGGTCGGTGATGACGTACAGGACGGGTTCGTCGGTGAACTCGGGGTCCTCGGAGATGACCTGTCGGATCGTGATGTCGCGGTCGGCGATGGCCTCGGTGACGGCCGCGACGATGCCCGACCCCTCGGCGTCGTCGACGGCGACGGTCAGCACGGTCAGGTCGAGGACGGGCGCCAGGTCCATCAGGCTCGGGATGGCCGAGATGTTCTGGAAGATGCGCCGCAGCTGATCGTCCTCGAGGATGGCCTCGGTCGTCGAGTCCACGACGCGGCGGTCGACCTCCGCCTCCCGGGCGATGCCCGTGTAGGGGATCTCGATGCCGCCGGAGACGACACGGCCCTCGTCGTTGACGGAGAAGCCCCGCTCCAGCAGCAGGCGGATCACCCGCTGCTGGCCCGGCGAGTCGGAGAACTTCTCCATGATCTCGTCGAACGTGGCGCCGCCGTCGCTCATAGCTCGCCTTTCGTGCTCGCGACGTCGGACCGGCGCTCGTCGATCCGGGTGGCGTCGTCCAGCGCCCGCGCCAGTCCCTTGAACAGCGCCTCGATCTCGTGGTGGGCGTTCTCGCCGTCGACCTCGACGTGCAGCGTCAGGCCGGCGTTGGTCGCCAGCGAGCGACAGAAGTGCTCGGCCATGTGGCTGGTCATCCCGCCGACGGCGTCCTGGGAGAACTCGCCGTCGAACGCGAAGTACGGGCGGCCGGAGACGTCGACGACGACGCCGGCGACGGCCTCGTCTAGCGGGACCCTGCGGTCGGAGAACCGCCGGATGGCGCGCTTCTCGCCCAGCGCCTCCGCGAGGGCCTCGCCGAGCGAGATCGCCACGTCCTCGACGGTGTGGTGGTCGTCGATCTCCAGGTCGCCGTCGCAGTCGACGGTCAGGTCGAACAGGCCGTGGGTGGCGAAGGAGGTCAGCATGTGATCGAAGAAGCCGATCCCGGTGTCCACGGTGGCGTCGCCGTCCCCGTCGACGTCGAGCGTCACCTCGATGGCCGTCTCCGCGGTCTCGCGGGTGACGGCTGCGGTCCGATCAGTCATGTCTCGTCCATGCGTGCCCGCGTATTTGGCCGTTGCGCCCGCCCGACGTTCGCAGGGGACCGCCGCGGGCGTCCGCGCAACCCCTTCGTTTCGTCTGGAACTATCAATATCCTAGGGGGAAGCGGGCGCGTCGACCCCGTCGGGCTTCGACCGGCGGAGCGGCGTCACACGGACTGTTGTAACGGTCTACCGGTGCGACTGCGGCGGAGTCGCGCGGTCGATCCGGTAACGGTTCGCAACAGTCCGGATCAGGCGGTCGCCTCGGCGCGGTTGCGGCGGCGCTCGGCCACGCGGGCGACGACGAGGACGGCAAGCGCGATGGCGATCGGACCGAGCAGCAGGCGCATGGCGAAGCCGACGTTCGAGCCGCTGATCACGCCGCCCATGATCGCCGGGACGATGCCGACGCCGAGCGACGACGAGACGGCGGCAAGTGCCGTGACCGGGCCGCTGTGGTGCGGGACGGCCTCGGTGGCGTACGACAGGAGGAGCGGGTAGACGCCGGAGAGTAGCGCGCCGACGGCCGCGACGGCGGCCAGCAGCCAGGTTCCGTCCGCGACGAGGAAGGCCCCGAACGCCGGCAGGAGCGCGAGGAGGATACCGACGAGCAGCGGGAGGTAGCCGAGCCGCTCGGCGAGTCGCCCGTAGACGAACCGCCCGGGGACGTAGCCGGCGATCATCACGGAGAGGGTGATGCCGGCCAGCGACGGCGGGAGCTCGCCCTCGGCGTAGGTCGGCAGCCAGGTGAACAGGCCGCCCTCGACGCCAGTGGCGAAGAACATCGCCGCGATCATGGCGACGATCTCCGGCCGGCGCAGGAGGCCGAGCACCTCGCCCCAGTCGATGGGCTCCTCCTCCGTCTCGACGGCGGGGGCGTCGAGGCGCCAGACGACGACGGTCAGAGCGGCCATGACGGCGGCCATGGCGACGTACGCGACCCGCCAGTTGCCCAGCGCGACGGCGCCGACGATCGCCAGCGGACCGATCACCGCGCCGGCGGCCCAGGTCATGTCGTAGTAGCTGTACACCCGGCCGCGGTTCTCGGGGTAGAAGTGGGAGAGGACGGGCCGGTTCAGCCCGCGGACCACGCCGTTCATCGTCCCCCGGACGAGGACGGCCAGCAGGAAGACGGCCAGAAGCGGCGCGGCGGCCATCGCCAGCAGGCAGACGACGCTGCCGATCATCCCCACCAGAACGAACCTGCGGGGGTCGAGGTGGCCGGCACCGAAGCCGACGACGGAGATGACGACCAGGTAGCCGGCCGTCCCCGCGGGCGCGATCAGGCCGAGTTGCCACTCCGGAGCGCCGAACGTGGTCTCGAGGTGCGGGATGATCGGGCCGCGGGCCATCATCGCCGCGCCGGTCAGCGCCATCGTCGCGAAGATGGCCGCCGTCCAGGCGCGCCGGTTCGACGCCGTCACGCGCTCCCCTCCGCGTCCGCCTCGGTCGGCCCGCCAGCCGGCGCTGTCGATGCGGTCATCACCATCCTCTCCCCGCCGTGACGGAAAAAGTTTTTCTAATAGTAAAAGAAATCTGTGCCGACATGAGCGAGTCCCAGCTCCGGGACGCGCTGTCGGCCTTCGGGCTCTCGGAGAAGGAGGTCGACGCGTACCTGGCGGTGGTTCGACGGGGCGAGGCGACCACGCGGGCGGTCTCGGCGGCCGCGGATGTCTCCCAGAGCTACGTCTACGAAATCGCCGGCGAACTGGCCAATCGGGGGCTGGTAACGGTCGACGAGAGCGAGACGCCGACCGTGCTGCGGGCCCGCCCGCCGGAGGAGGTCGTCGACGCGCTGTCGATGCACGTCACCGAACTGGAGTCGGCGGTCGCGGACCTCTACAGCGAGCCCAGTCGGTCCGGTCCCGGCTTCGAGGTCGTCCGGTCCCATCGGACGGTGCGCCGGCGCGCCCAGAGCCACGTCGATCGGGCCGAGCACGACGTCTTCTGTCTCGTCCCCGCCGAGTCGTTCGACGCGGTCCGCGAGCAACTGGCGGCGGCGGTCGACCGCGGCGTCGACGTCTACTGCCTGCTGGCTGGGCCAACGGCCGAGTCGCTGGTCGACGGCTTCGAGGACCCGGGCGAGTACGCGACCGTCGTCCGGACCTGGGACGGCCGCCCGCCCGCGTTCGTCCTCCGCGACGGCGACGCCGGCGTGCTGGCCTCCAGCGGGATGCTCCGCGGACGGAGCAGCGAGAACTACGCCGTCGCCTTCGACCAGCCGGAGGTCGCCAGCGGCTTCTTCGGCAACTACGTCAGCAACATCTGGCCGATGGGGACCCAGCGGTTCGTCGCCGAACCGCCCGCGCTCCCCGCCACCTTCGACTACTATCGCACCGGCGTGACCGCGGCGGCGCTCCACCAGACCGCCGGCCACGACCTGTGGGCGGATCTGGAGGGCATCGAGGTCGAGTCCGGCGACGACCACGCCTTCGAGGACGTCCGCGTCCGGGAGGTCCGTCAGAGCCTCGTCGAACCGGCGACTTACACCTTCCCCACCGAGAGCGCGTTCGTCGTCGAGACCGACGACGGCCTCGCCAGCGTCGGCGGCCTCACCTCCGGACTGGGGCCCTACTACGAGGAGTACGCCGTCGAGCGGGTGACGCTGTACAGGGAGTGACCCGTCATTCCACGGCTTCCTGCGCTTCTTCGAGCGCGAACTGCCCCTCGTAGAGGGCCGACCCCACGACGACGGCGCTCGCGCCCGCATCGCGAAGCGCCCGGACGTCGTCGATCGTCGCCACGCCGCCGCTGGCCACGACCGGAATGTCGACCGCCTCGACGACCCGCCGGACGGGGTCGGTGCGCACGCCCTCCAGTTGGCCCTCAACGTCGACGTCGGTGAACAGGATGGCGCCGGCGCCGAGGTCCTCGTAGCGGCCCGCCGCCTCGGCAGGGTCCAGACCCGTCCCCTCGGTCCAGCCCGAGACGACGACCTCGCCGTCCTTCGCGTCGAGGCTGACCATCGCCGCGCCGGGGTAGTCCTCGCTGATCCGCTCGACGATCTCGGGCTCCTCGACGGCCGCCGTGCCCAGGATCACCCGGTCGACGCCGCCGTCGAGCAGGCCCGTCGCGTCCTCGACGGTCCGGATGCCCCCGCCCAGTTGCACGTCGACCTCGACCGCCTCGCCGGCGGGCGAGTCCTCGCCCGCGGCCCAGCGGTCGCGAGCGTCGAGGATCGCCTCGATGGCCGGCGCGTTCGCTCGTTCGCCCTCGAACGCGCCGTCGAGGTCGACGAGGTGCAGCGTCTCCGCGCCCGCCTCGACCCACCGCCGGGCCGCCTCGACCGGGTCGCCGTAGGTCCGTTCCGTCCCGCGCTCCCCGCCGACCAGCTGGACGACCTGCCCGTCCTGCATGTCCACCGCCGGGATCACCGAAAACTCCGGGAACATGTGCGCTCCTGCGACGCCGGCGCGTGAAAGCGTATCGATGCCAGGTGTTCGAGACGTTGTCGCCGCCGTTGCGAGTCCCAGCAGAGCCGGTGAGAACAGCCAGACGTCTCCCGGATCGTCGACGAACCCCGGCGACGCAAGCACCTACTGGAGCGTGGTTCGAGAGAGCGGGGCTCTCTCGGCATCACGAAAGACGCCGGAGCCGTCTTTCGAACGACAGCGAGCCGCGGGAGCCGACACTCCGGCCCCTTTCAATCCCGCCCGATTCGGCTTTCCAGGCCGGGCGGGACTTGCTGGCCGGTCACGTCACGACTCGCAGGCGTGCGTACAGCAGTCGGGACCGCCGGCCGTCCCACACCCGATTCAGTCATTCGATGCCGTCCCGGACTGCCAGTAGCCTTTTCCCGCGCTGGGGACCAAACGACGGCCATGGCAGAGGACACGGGACCGGCGGCGCGGCTCGAACGCGTGATGCTCGGGCGGGGCGAGGCGGCCTACCGGCGGCTCGTCGGGGCCATGGGCCTCCTCACGGCAGCGCTCGTAGCGGTCTACGGGCTCCTCGCGCTGGACGTCGTCACCGTCTCGCCGGGACTGGCGGCGGTCGTCGAGATCGCCGCCGCCGTCGCCGTCGCGGTGTTCGTCCTGCTGGGTGCCCTGCAGTTCGTCGTACTGGGCCGGGCAGTCGAACAGGGGGCGAAGCAGGTGGCCGAGACCACCGAGCAGCTGGAGCAGGCCGCCGAGGAGGTCGAGACGGCGGCGGAGGACCTGGAGGAGACCGCCGAAGCCGTCGCCGAGGAGGTCCCGGACCCGCCCGACGCCGTCGACGCCGCCCGGGAGCGCACCGAGACCGCGAAGGAGGTCGCCGACGACGTCAAGGAGACCGTCGACGAGGAGCGCGACCGGCTGCCGGACGAGGACTGATGGTATTTGCCACCCCTCGATGGTATTTAATACCACTTCTGTACGCCCTGCGGCCGCACTGTGTCGTGGAGAGGTAACAAATACCACATCCCGCCGTGTCGGTACGTTTTAGCCGTCACCGCCTCTTCTGTCGAACATGGTTTCGCTGTTGCTCGCCGTCGGGATCCTCGTCGCCGTGTTCGTCGGATTCAACATCGGCGGGTCGTCGACGGGCGTCGCGTTCGGCCCCGCCGTCGGGGCCGGCACGGTCTCGAAGTTCACTGCTGCCGCGCTGATGACGATCTTCGCGCTGGCCGGCGGGTGGACCATCGGCCGGAAGGTGGTCGACACGCTGGGCAACAACCTCGTCACCACGCAGTTCACCATCGAGGTGAGCATCGTCGTGCTCTTCTTCATCGGCTTCGCCCTCTTCCTCTCGAACGTGGTCGGCGTGCCCGCCTCCACGTCCATGACGGCCGTCGGCGCCATCGCCGGCCTGGGCGTCGCCAAGGGGACGCTCAACGTGAGCGAGATGAGCCGGATCGTCTCGTGGTGGCTCGTCTCGCCGGTGCTGGCCTTCTGGGTCAGCGGCGTGATCGGGCGGTACTTCTACCCGACGCTGGTCGAGCGGTTCGCCATCTCCCAGACCGAGGGATCGCTGCTGGCCTGGGACACCAGCGGCGCGCTCCCGCGCCCGGAACTGGGCGAGAACACGACCCAGCGAGAGTTCGTCGGGACCGCACTGGTCGTCGGCATCGGCTGTTACATGGCCTTCTCCGCGGGCGCGTCGAACGTCGCCAACGCGGTGGCGCCGCTGGTGGGCATCGAAGGCGGCGGGCTGGCGATGGGCCCGGCCATCCTGCTCGGCGGCGGCGCCATCGGCCTCGGCGCGTTCACCATCGCCCGCCGGACGATGGACACCGTCGGCAACGACCTGACCGACCTCCCGCTGCTGGCGGCGCTGCTCGTGGCGATGGTCAGTTCCACCATCGTCACCGTGCTGTCGGCGCTGGGGGTGCCCGCCAGCTTCGTCATCATCGCCACGATGAGCATCGTCGGCCTCGGCTGGGGGCGGGCGACCCGGACGACGACCATCTCCGACACGGTCCGCGGGGAGATGCCCAGCGTCTCGCCCGGCGCGCTCAAGGCCGAGGCCGACGACGTCCCCACGGTTGGCGGCGGTCCCGCGACCCCCAACCCGGGCGACCACAGGCCCATCGGCGAGGAGGACCCCGAGGACATCCCCAAGGCCGCAGACCTGTTCGAACCGGCCACGACGGCCCGCGTCATCGTCACCCAGAACATCGTCCCGGTCATCGCGACCGTGGCCGCGTACGCCGTCTTCCGGTACGTCCCAGCGTTCTGAGGCCGTCGTCGCTTTTCAGACCTCGTATCGAACAGCAAAGTCTAACAGTAAGGGAGGCGAATCGCCGGATGATGCCCACGGTTGAGTACCTCAACTACGAAGTAGTCGACGATCAGGGCTGGGACATGTACGACGACGACGTCTTCGAGGAGGCCTCCGGCATGGACCTCGACGACGAAGACTACGGCACCCTCGACGTCAACGAGGGCGAGTACATCCTCGAGGCCGCCGAGGCCCAGGGCTACGACTGGCCCTTCTCGTGCCGGGCCGGCGCGTGTGCGAACTGCGCCGCCATCGTCCTCGAAGGCGACATCGACATGGACATGCAGCAGATCCTCAGCGACGAGGAGGTCGAGGAGAAGAACGTTCGCCTGACCTGCATCGGCAGCGCCGCCGACGACGAGGTCAAGATCGTCTACAACGCCAAGCACCTCGACTACCTGCAGAACCGCGTCATTTAACGACGTCACTCCGTAGCAGTATCGCGCAGTACTTCGGGATGTAATCTGACATCCCGCGGTTTTCCACCGAGACGTCCCGTCCAGACGCTTCTTCGTCCAGTGAGAGCGATCAACCGGCGTCAACGTGAACGAAGTGCGCGTGGGCTCGACAGGCGAGCGAAGCGAGCCTTTCGGCGTCCCTGGCGACTGGAATTCATGGACAGCCGTGAAACCGCGTTCTCGCGTATCGGAACCCACTGCAGTCGTTGATCCGCCGCCGGCCCGTAAACGCTAACTCCCTCCACCGGTATGCTGGAGCCGTGTTAGCGTCGACGCCGGATCTGTTGCGCCTGCTCGCGGTGCCGGTCTTCGGGTACGTCGCCTATCGGGACGTCGAGACTCGTCGGGTCCCCAACCGGACCTGGGTGCCGCTGGCTGCGCTGGCCGTCGTCCTGCTGGCCTGGGACGGCTACGCGGCCTACGCCGGCGGCGACCGGCTCTTCTTCCTCCGGGCGGCCCTCGGCGTCGGGTTCGTCGTCCCGCTGGTCACCGCCTTCTGGTACACGGGCAGCTTCGGCGGGGCCGACGCCAAGGCCTTCTACGTGCTGGCGCTGCTCTTCCCCGTCTACCCGGTGTACTACCCGCCGGCGGAGCTGCCGCTCGTCCCGGCGACGCTGCCGATGGAGCCCAGCCCCGCGGGGCTGTTCTCGCTGACGGTCCTGTCGAACACGGTCGTCGCCGGCGCTGTCTACCCCCTGGGCGTGGCCGTCGCGAACCTGCTTCGGGGGAACGTCGGGCTCCCGATAGTGATCGGTCGACCGCTACGGTGGGACCGCCTCCCCGAGGAGTACGGCGTCCTCCTGGAGACGACAGACGGGTTCACCCGCCGCGGGCTGGACCTCGACGCCCTCCGGATGTACCTCGCCTGGCGCGGCTGTGATCTGGCGGACCTGCGGGAGGCACCCGAGACCTACCGCGACCCGGCGAGCCTGCCCGCCGATCCGAACCCGCCCGGCGACGGCGTCGTCGCGGACGGGGGTCTGGTCGGAGACCAGGCCTCGTCGGACCGCAGGTCCGACGGCGGGCAACCGGTCGAGGACAGTGCGGAAGCGGTCGGGCCCGACGCTCCGGCCGACGACCCCTGGGGCGCAGCGGCGTTCCTCGACGACGTCGAGGGCTCGGCCTACGGCACCACCCCCGAACGGCTCCGCGAGGGCCTGGAGGTCGTCGTCGACGAGGACGAGGTGTGGATCTCGCCGGGCATCCCCTTCCTGGTCCCCACCTTCGCCGGCCTGCTCGTCTCGCTGACCTACGGCGACCTGCTGTTCCAGGCCGTCGCCGCTCTCTAGAATTGGATTTCTGTCTCGCTGCTCTCGTAGTCACGCTCGGTGTGATGAGAAGGTACGAGAGCCAGAAAGCCCCCGGCCGTTCGACGGCTGCGACTCGCTGCGCTCCTCACTCCGTTGTCGTTCGGAAGACGCCTCCGGCGTCTTTCGTGATCACGAGAGAGCTTCGCTCTCTCGAACGACGGTGCTTGCTTCGTCTCGCTCGTCGAACGGCCGGCCCCTTTCAGTCCCGCCCAGCGTAGATTGCTCAGCCAGTATCGGACGGGGCTTTCTGACTGTTCACATCTACAACGGAGTAACTGAACGCGGCTACTGCGTTCACCACCGCCAGGGAGCGATACGCCTTTGACGGTGGCCTCGGCCCCTCCGCTATGGGACGCGCACTCACGATCGGGGGGTCGACGGTCGTCGGCCTGGCCGTGGGGGTCGGAACCTATCTGTGGCTGGTCCCCGATCCGCTGCTGGCCGGGGGGCTGGCGCTCACCTACGGGCTGGGAGTGGGGCTGTACGTACAGTGGGGACAGTACCTCCGGGCCGGATCGAACCAGTGGCGGACGAACCGCTGGCGGATGGCCTTCACCGCCTACGCGGCCACGATGGCGCTGCTGGCCATCGGTCCGACGCTGGGCGTGGACCTGAACACGCAGATCGCCGTCCAGTTGCTCGTGCTCGGCACCGCCTGGGTCGGCATGCTGTTCGGCGTCGCGAGCGTGGGCGACCTGCCCGCGGACGAGCGCCCGCAGGGGGCCGAGGCGGACGCCGACGCGGCGGACTGATCGAGCGGGATCGGAGTAGCAGAAGACCTATCGGCACCACGCGTCTTCCCCGTCGTATGTCCGAGGTGGATCTCGCCTTCGACGAACAGGACCTGCTGCCCGCCGTCGCGCAAGACGCCGAGTCGGGGGAGGTGCTGATGCTCGCCTACGCCTCCGAGGCGGCCCTGGAGCGCACCCGCGAGACGGGCTTCGCCCACTACTACTCGCGGAGCCGCGACGAGCTCTGGAAAAAGGGCGGGTCGAGCGGCCACGTCCAGCGCGTCGAGGAGGTCCGCGTCGACTGCGACGGCGACGCCCTGCTGTACCTCGTCGACCAGGAGGGCGGCGCCTGTCACACCGGTTACCGCTCCTGCTTCCACCGGACCGTCGACGGCGAGGTCGTCGGCGAGACGGTGTTCGACCCCGATGACGTCTACGAGTGAGGGCGACGCGGCCGAGCGCCTCCGGCGGGCGGACGACGAGCGTCGGCGGACACGCGCGGCCGTCGAGAGCGCCGGCGAGGCCGATCTGCGGGCGCTCCGCGACGCCTGCGAGACGCTCCGGGAGACGCTCGACCGCTACGAGGACCGGGCCACCGGCGACGGCGACTTCGCCGGCTTCATCGAGTTCCAGGACCGCATCGCCCACTTCACGAACGACCTGGACGAGGACCTCCCCGAGCGGGCGACCTTCGAGGACGTCGACGACCGCCTCCAGCAGCGCCGGCTCACGGAGAGCGACTTCGCGGCCGTCCGGGAGGAGCTAGCGGGGGCCGAGTCGACCGCCGAGCCCCTGAACGACTGGGAGGACGCCCGCGCCGAGTACCGAGAGGCCCGGAAGGCCGCCCGGCGGCGGCTGGACGAGCTGGCCGACCGGATCGACGAACTGGAGCGGCTGCGACGGCTCGGCGAGGCCGACCTCGACGCGCCCGTCGAGCGGATCAGAGAACCGATCGAGGCCTACGACGAGGCCGTCGGAGAGGCCTTCCGCGAGTTCCGAAGCGACGCGCCCGCCCGCGAGGTGCTGGAATTCGTCGCGACGACGGCGCTGTACCCGCTGGTCCCCTTCGCAGAGCCGCCCGAGGACCTCCGGGAGTTCGTCCAGTCGCGGGCGGTCGGGAGCGAACCGATCCCGCAACTGCTCGAGTACGCCGACTACTCCCGGTCGAAGCTCGACCACTACGTCGACGACCCGGCGACGTTGAAGCGGAACGTGGCCACGCGGGAGACGTACCTCCGGCGGCTGGACGCCGACCCGCTGACCGTCGGCTGGCCCCCGCCGGCTGCCGACGTGCTCCGCTGGCAGTGCGACGAGCGGATCTCCGTGGTGGCGCGGTTCGCCTCCGACGTCGTCCCCGACCTGCGGCGAGTGCGGGAACTGACCCGGCGCGAGGACTACGCCGACCTCCGGGACAGCGCCGTCGCTCGCGAGCAGCTGACGGGCGACGAGCGCGAGCGGCTACAGAGCGGCGCCGTCGAGCGGGACCTGAACGACGCCCGGGCGGAACGGGAGCGGATCGAAGCGGCGCTGGCGGAGCTCCCGTCGCTGGACGAGCTGCCGGCGCTGCCCTAGTCCCCGCGAGCGTCGCGGACGGCGTCGCCGAACTGGTTGGCCAGTTCCGTCGCCCGCTCCTCGGAGCGGGCCTCGGCGTAGACGCGGACGACGGGCTCGGTGCCGGAGGGACGGGCCAGCACCCAGCCGTCGCCGTACTCGAGGCGGTAGCCGTCGGTGGTGTCCAGGTCGGCGACGGCTTCCTCGGCGACCCGCTCGACGGCCGACAGCATCGCCGCCCGCTCGCTCTCGTCGGCGTACCCGACGCTCTGGCGGACCGCCACGTACCGGTCGTGGTCGGCGACGACCTCGGTGGCGGGCCGCTCGGCGACCAGTTCCAGGAAGCGCGCGGCGGTGTAGGCGCCGTCGCGCGCGATGCGGTAGTCCGGGAAGATGACGCCGCCGTTGCCCTCGCCGGCGACGGCGACGTGCTCGCCCTCGGCCTGGAGTTCGCGGACGCGAGTGACGATGTTCGTCGAACCGATCTGGGTCAGCGTCAGGTCGGCACCGGCGTCCTCGACGACGTCCCGGAGCTGCTGGGAGGCGTTGACGGCCGAGACGACGGCGTCGCCGGGCTCGACGGCCGCCTCGACGAGCGCGGCCAGCGCCGCGTCGCCGTCGATCACCGCGCCCGTCTCGTCGACGAACATCGCGCGGTCGGCGTCGCCGTCGTGGGCGATACCGAGGTCGGCGTCCGTGGCGATGACGTGGTCGCAGAGCGCGGCGAGGTTGTCGGCCACGGGCTCGGGGTCGCGCCCGGGGAAGGTGCCGTCGGGCTGGGCGTGGACGGTGTGGACCTCGCAGCCGAGTTCGCGCAGGAAGTCCGGGCTGGTGTGACAGCCGGCACCGTGGCCCGGGTCCACGACCACGGTCAGGCCGGCGTCGGCGACGGCCTCGCGGTCGACCGCGGCCAGCGCTTCCTCGACGTAGTCCTCTCTGGCGCCGTCGATCCGCTCCGAGCGGCCCACGTCCGCCCAGGCGGCCAGGTCGGGCTCGGTGGTCAGCGCCGCCTCGATCCGATCCAGCGTCGCCCGCTCCAGTTCGACGCCGTCGGCGCCCACCAGCTTCACGCCGTTGTACGCCGGCGGGTTGTGAGAGGCGGTCACCATCAGGCCCGGCACGCCCTCGCGGTCGCAGTAGGCCTGCAGGGCCGGCGTCGGGAGTTCGCCCAGCCGGTCGACGTCGCAACCGACGCTGGCCAGCCCGCTGGCCGCGGCGTTCGCGAACTGCTGGCCCGTCGTCCGGGTGTCCCGCGCGAGCGCAACGCGCCCGGCCTCCAGCACGGAGCCAGCGGCCTGTGCGATCTGCATGACGTAGGCCGGCGTCAGCTCCTCGTTCGCCACGCCCCGGACGCCACTGGACCCGAACACTTGCATCTCGGTGGTGATTCGTGCGCGAACTGGCTTATTGGTACCGCCTCCCGGAGCCGTGTGGGCCTCCGTGACGGGCGGACGCTACCGCGTTTGGCCTCGCCGGCTCGCGTGTCGCCTCACTCCGCTCGGCTCCCGCTCGCCCGTAACGTGGCGCTCCCTCCGGTCGCGCCACGCTGCCTTCCGCACGCTTAAGTCGGCGAGTCGCCGGGTAGGGAACATGGGCGAGTTACCGGACGAGTTCGCGTGCACGATCACCAACTGGGAGTACATCTACGGGCTCTGCCGGACGGTGGCGGACGACGTCAAGGCCGCAGACTTCGAGCCGGACGTGGTCGTCGCGCTCGCGCGCGGGGGCTGGTTCGGGGGTCGGTGCCTCTGTGACTTCATCGGGCTGGACGACCTGACGAGCCTGAAGGTCGAGCACTACGTCGGGACGGCCGAGACGGGCGAGGAGGCCCAGGTGCGCTACCCGCTGCCCGAGGGGTCGGTCGAGGGCAAGGACGTCCTCGTCGTCGACGACATCGCTGACACGGGCCAGTCCCTGCAGACGGCCGTCCAGTTCGTCGAGGAACAGGACCCCGGCGACGTCCGGACGGCGACGCTCCAGCTGCTGGACACCAGCGAGCACGAGCCGGACTTCGTCGGCGAGCGCCTCGCCGAGTGGACCTGGGTCGTCTACCCCTGGAACTTCGTCGAGGACATGGTCGAACTGATCGAGGGCGTCATGGCGAAGAGCGACGACGAGGTCCACGACCGGGCGGACGTCCGCCGCCTGCTCCGGGAGTACCACGGCGTCGAGCGCATCGAGATGGAGATCGCCCAGCCCGACCGGCTCGACGAGGTCCTCTCCGAGATGGAGCGCCGCGACGTCGTCGTCGCCGTCGACGGCGGCTGGCGGCTGACCGAGTAGGCCGCTACAGTCGCGCCGCCGGCGTGCACTCACCGCCGCGCCCGCCGTCCTCGCGCGATACTCTCCACGAACTCGTCACCGCTCCTACTGCTTAACCGCCGTCGCCACCTACGGGCTCGCATGCCCTCGCTGCTCCTGTACGGCTCCTACGGCTACGTCGGCAACCTGATCGCCCGCGAGGCCGTCGACCGCGGACTCGACGTGACCCTCGCCGGCCACGACCGCGAACAGCTCGAGAAGCAGGTGCGGGAGCTCGACCGGCCGGCACTGCGCTTCGACCTCTCGGATCCGGTGGCGGTGGCCGGGGCGCTCGACGGCTTCGACTGCGTGCTGAACTGCGCCGGGCCGTTCTCCGACACCGCCCTGCCGCTCGTGGAGGGCTGTCTCGAGACCGGTACGGACTACGTCGACGTCACGGGGGAAATTCCCGTCATCGAACGGGTCCGGGAGTACGACCGCGAGGCGACCGACGCCGGGGTCACGCTGCTGCCCAGCGTCGGCTTCTCGTCGATTCCCATGGACTGCCTGGCCGCCCACCTCGTCGACCGGCTCCCGGAGGCGACGCACCTGACGCTCGGGGTCGATTCGGTCCGGGTCCCGTCGATCGGCTCCCTGAAGACGGTGATCGAAGGGGCCGAAACCGAGAGCAACGTCTACGAGGACGGCCGACTGGAGCGGATCGAACCGACCGAGCGGACCCGGACGATCGACTTCGGCCGCGGGGAGCGCCCCGGCGTCGCGATGCCGCTGGGCGACGTCTCGTCGGCCCACTACACGACCGGAATCCCGAACGTCGAGGTGTACGCGCACGTGCCCCGGCCGGCGAGGGCCGCCCTGCGGGTCTACCCGCGGCTCGAAGGGTTGCTGGCGCGGCCGCGGGTCAAGGCGGCGCTGAAGCGGGTCGCCGGCACGGTCCGCGAGGGCCCCTCCGAGCGGGCCCGGGAGCGCGGCGAGGTCTTCGTCTGGGGCGAGGCCAGGGACGAGGACGGCGGCGAACGCGCCGCCTCCCGCCTTCGGACGCCGGACGCCTACGTCGTCACCGTTCAGGGCTCGCTGAACGCGGCCGAGCGCGTCCTCGCCGGCGAGGCCGACTCCGGGTACTGGACCCCCGCGGGCGCCTTCGGCCCCGAGTTCGTCTTCGACGTCGAGGGCGCGTCGGGCTTCTTCGACGACCCGACGGCGAGCACGGCGCGGCGGACGGCCGCGTCGCGGTAGGCCGTTTCGAGCCGACGCTCACCCCCTCGCCGCCGAACCCGTCGCCTTTTACCCCCAGTCGTGCTGACTCCGGTTATGGCCGACGAGGAACTCATCGCGGCGCTGCGGGACGCCGACGCCGTCCGGTACGGCGAGTTCGAGCTGTCCCACGGCGGAACGAGCGACTACTACGTGGACAAGTACGTCTTCGAGACGAATCCGGACTGCCTGGCGCTGATCGCCGAGGCCTTCGCGGGGAAGCTGGCGGAGCTGGGCGAGGACGGGACGAAGCTGGCCGGCGTGGCGCTGGGCGCGGTCCCGCTGGTGGCGGTCACCAGCGTCGAGACGGGGACGCCGTACGTCATCGCGCGCAAGCAGCAGAAGGAGTACGGCACGGCCAACCTCGTCGAGGGCGACCTCATCGACGGCGAGGAGGTCGTGATCCTGGAGGACATCGCGACGACGGGTCAGAGCGCCGTCGACGCCGCCGAGGCGCTGCGGGAGGCCGGCGCCGAGGTGTCGCGGGTCCTGGTGGTCGTCGACCGCGAGGAGGGCGCCGCCGAGAACCTCGCCGACCACGGCCTAGAGCTGTCGTCGCTGGTGACCGCCACGGAGCTGCTGGCCGCCGAGGAGTAGCCGAGACTATAGGTCTCGGTCCGTACCGAGACGACTAAGGTCGCAAGCAGTCAGGCACCGGTACGGATGGCCGTACGGGACACGCTAGACGACGTCTTCGACCTGGACGGGCACGACACGAGCGTCGGGACCGAACTGCGCGCCGGGCTGACCACGTTCCTCACGATGAGCTACATCGTGGTGGTCAACCCGGACATCCTGACCGCGACCGAGGACGGCCCGCCGGGCGGTATCGCCCTCGCCAACTACTCCCCCGGCGAGGTCTACCAGATGATCGCCGTCGTGACCATCGTCTCCTCGGTGATCGCGTTGCTGGTGATGGCCTTCTACGCCAACAGGCCGTTCGGGCTCGCGCCCGGGCTGGGACTGAACGCCTTCTTCGCGATTACCGTGGTCGGGATCATGGGGATCCCCTGGCAGACGGCGCTGGCTGCCATCGTCGTCGAGGGGGTCCTGTTCATCGTCCTCACGGCGGTCGGCGCTCGCGAGTACGTGATCAAGCTGTTCCCCCAGCCCGTGAAGTTCGCCGTCGGGACCGGTATCGGGCTGTTCCTGGCGATCATCGGCCTCCAGGCGATGGGAATCGTCGTCGACGACCCGGCGACGCTCGTCACGCTGGGCACGGTCGCCAGCGACCCCGTGGCCATCCTCTCGGTGCTCGGACTCTTCCTGACCTTCGTCCTCTATGCGGCGGGCATCCGGGGTGCAATCATCATGGGCATCGTCCTGACGACGCTCGCCGGCTGGGGGCTGACGATCACCGGCGTCGTCCCCAGCGGCGTGCTCGCGCCGGAGTCGCTCCCCTCCGCCCAGTACGACATCACGCCGCTGGCCGGCGCGTTTATCCAGGGTTTCCAGAACGTCGAGGCCTTCACCTTCGCGCTGGTCGTGGTGACGTTCTTCTTCGTGGACTTCTTCGACACCGCCGGGACGCTGGTCGGCGTCGGCCAGGCCGGCGGCTTCCTCGACGAGGACGGCAACTTCCCCGACATCGACAGGCCGCTGATGGCCGACGCGGTCGGTACCACCGTCGGCGGCATGCTCGGCACCTCGACCGTGACGACCTTCGTCGAGTCGGCGACGGGCGTCGAGGAGGGCGGCCGAACCGGCCTGACGGCCCTGGCGATCGCCGCCCTCTTCCTCGCGTCGCTCGTCGTCGTCCCGCTGGCGGCGGCCATCCCCCAGTACGCCTCCCACATCGCGCTGGTGGTCGTGGCCGTCCTGATGATGCGCAACGTCGTCGACATCGAGTGGGACGACTTCTCCCACGCCGCGCCCGCGGCGCTGACCATCATGGTGATGCCCCTCACCTACTCCATCGCCTACGGCATCGCCGCCGGCATCATCTCCTACCCGATCGTCAAGGCCGCGCAGGGCGAGGCCGACGACGTCCTGCTGGGCCAGTGGGCGCTGGCCGCCGCCTTCGTCGGCTACTTCGTCCTCCGGACGAACGTGATGGCGTAGCCCAGAACCACAAGAGGGTTAGCGTGGCCGCCCCTCGGACCACCCGATGAACCGGTGGCGCGCCCTCCGCTTGCTTCTCGGTAGCGCGGTGGGGGTCTGCCTGCTGGCTGCGGTTGTCACCGCCGCCGGCCACGACCCCACCACGCTCGGTCCGGGGACGATCGACGAACCGGCGGACAACGACACGCTCGTCAGCGTACAGGGATTCCACTTCCAGGGCGAGGACAACGTCAAGAAGCCCGCCCGGCTCGTCTCCGCCGGTCCCGAGGGCGACACCCAGTGGCGCCTGCCCAGCGGCGAGAACGCGACCTGGTTCTACGACGTCGACCCCCTCGAGAACGGCAACGTCCTGGTGACCTCGACGGTCCCGGGCGACACCATCGTCTTCGAGTACGACCCCGACAACGACACGCGGGTCTGGACCCAGCAGCTCGACGCCGCCGACACGCACGACGTCGACCTGATCAACGGCGACCAGCTGCTGGTCGCGAACATGCGCGAGTACGAGGACGGCGTCAGCGACGACCGGCTCTTCGTCTACGACCTCGAGAGCGACGAGATTACCTGGGAGTGGACCTTCCGCGAGCACTACCCCAACTCGACGGCCGGCGGCTTCGCCGAGGACTGGACGCACGTCAACGACGTCCAGAAGGTCGGTGACGGCCGCTACCTGGCCAGTCCGCGGAACTTCGACCAGTCGATCGTGATCGACCGCGAGAGCGGCGACGTCGTCCGTCGGCTGGGCGAGGACGGCGACCACTCGACCCTCTACGAGCAGCACAACCCCGACCTGCTCCAGCGCAACGGCACCGACACGATGCTCGTGGCCGACTCCGAGAACGACCGCGTCGTCGAGTACACCCGGATGGACAACGGCTCGGTGCCCGAAGACGCCTACAGCACGCCGGCCGAGAGCGGCGGCCAGTGGGTCCGCACCTGGGAGGTCGACGGCTTCAACTGGCCGCGGGACGCCGACCGCCTCCCGAACGGCAACACGCTCGTCGTCGACACCCTCCACCACCGCGTCGTCGAGATCACGCCCGCCGGCGAGGTCGTCTGGGAGTACCACGCCCCCTGGGCGCCCTACGACGCCGAGCGGATCGGGACCGGCGACGAGTCCAGCGGACCGACCATTCGCGAGCAGAACGCCACCGGCAGCTACACCGTCCACGGCGGTGCCGAGGGCGGCCCCGCCAACCGCCGCACGCCCTCGGAGACCATGCTCGCCGCCGTCGACGGCCTCCCCGGCGAGGAGCGCCTCTCGTGGGTCATCAAGCGGTGGTCGCACATCACCCCGTTCGTCCGGCCGATCTGGCTCTCGCGGTGGTCCTTCGCCTTCCTCACCGTGGGCGCCGCCGTGGCCGTCCCATGGGGACTGGCCGAGCTCGTCGTCCACCGCCGCGGCGTCCGCCGCCGCCTCGGCGCTCTCCGGGACCGCGCCGCCGACCGCGTCGGCGACCGTGAGCGGGCAGACTGATGGGAAAGCGAGGGCGCGAGTAAAACGAGCGCCCTCGGAAATGCGAGCGGGAGCGAGTGACGTTCGTCGCGTGCCGGAGGTGTGCCGCGTGCGCACGGCACCGGTGGTCTGAAAGGCCTGCACCGGCTACGCTACAGTGATGGCGAATCTGGAACTGTACGAACTCGAGGGGTGCCCGTACTGCACGAAAGTCAGGCAGAAGCTGGACGAGCTGGACCTCGAATACGAGTCTCACATGGTCCCGAGTTCTCACAGCGAGCGCGACGAGGTCGAGGAGGTGTCGGGCCAGACGGGCGTCCCCGTGCTCGTCGACGAGGACAACGGCGTCGAGGGGATGCCCGAGTCCGACGACATCGTGGAGTACCTCGAGGAGACGTACGGTAACGAGGCGTCCGCATAGGGCTACTCGATACGGTTTTCCTGCGTTCACCGACGGATAGCCGCTGCGCTCGCGGTCGGATCGACATGCTAACTGGACTGTCAGCGGAAGACGCGGCGTTCGGAAAACGGGGATCACCGCCTGCCCGCAACCGCTCACTCCCCGGTGAACTCGAACGTCGTGCCGTCACATTCGGGACACGATTCCACCCGTCTGGGAACCGGTTCGTCCCCCTTCACGGCGCGAAGGACGAACCCGCAGTCGACACACTCGATGTACTCGCCCACGGGCGATAGCAGAACAGTCCCGCCAATCCCGTTTCGCCCAAATATATTTGGTGATTGCCGACGTCGAGTCCCGTCATCGCCGCTGCCCGCGGGTGGTTTCGGTGTCGGAGCCGGCGCTCACCGGACGGGCGACGGGAGAACGTCGCAGGGACCGGCGCGCCACAGCGACTCGAACGCACCCGCCTCAGGCGGGTTCCTCGTACTCGCCGCGGTCCATGATCAGGTCCCGTAGCTCGTCGGGGTCGTCGATGTCCTCGATCTCCGTGCCCTCGACGATGGCGGTGCCGTCGACGGACTCCCGGGTGGCGTCGTCGACGACGTACAGCGAGCGGGTGTGCGTAACCGTGCCGACCGAGGACATGATCCGGGCGCGCTTCTCCGCGGTCCTGGTGAACTCGGAGTGGCCAGTCAGCAACTGCTCGGGCGTGCTGTCGGTCTCAGAGACGGTCTTGAACGGCGCCCGGTCGGTCGGGTGGACCTCGTAGCCGATCCGGGTGAACACGGTGACGATCGGTTCGTCCTCGGGGTCGACCTCCGGATCTTCGGGCGTCTCCGCCTCGTCGCGGACCTCGTCGGCGCCGTCGAGGACGTCGACGGGCGCCGTCAGCGGCGCGTCGAACAGCTCCTCGAGCTCCGCGGCGACCTCGACGGAGGCGTCCATGCCGTCCTCGTACTTCGAGACGGTCCGCCGGGAGACGCCCAGCTCCTTGGCCAGCCGACCCAGCGACCAGTCGCGCTCCTCGCGGGCGTCCGCCAGCACCTCGCTGTCGATGTTGACGTACAGGCCGCCCGGCGCGGCGTAGATCAACGGCGGGACCTCCTCGACGAACAGGTCCAGCGCCGTGTCCGGCGACAGGACCGGTACGCCATGCCGGAAGTAGGTCACGCCCGGCTTCAGCTCCTCGTCGCGCGTCCGCAGGCCGATGACCATCGGCGTCGCGTTCAGGTAGGTGCCCAGCCGCCGCATCTCCGCGCCGGTCCCCGCGTCGAAAGCGTCGATGTTGCCCAGAATCTTCACCAGCAGCACGTCCTCGCCGCGGCGGGCCGCCACGTCGAAGCTCTTCGGTCGGATCGCACACCGGTCGCTCACGATGAATCCCGCGTCCTCGAGCATGGCCGTAACGTTGCCGACCAGTGCCGACCGTGACATTGTGGTAATCCCTCTATTGATTACAAGTAGGTCCCCGCATATATGTATTGCGCCGCCGTGAGGGCGCCTCTTCTCCGCGTTTTTGACGCGGCCCCCGGTACATTCTTATAAGACGGTTTTCAGGAAGGTAAGTCCTTCTGCTATAGTAGAAATTGAAACTATTTACACATCGAGGGGCACCCCGGGTGCCCCTCGAGTGTGTCAGTGCGTTCAATTTCTACTATAGCAGCAGTCGACGAGAGACGGAGAGAGCGTCTGTTCTCGACCTGGTCTCTGGAGCTACCATCCCAACAGGGAACACCAGAAAGCCCTCGGCCCGCTCGACTCGCGCGACCCACGCTGTGCTCCTCGCTCACTGCGTTCGCTGCGGTGCTTGCGGGGTCGGGCTTCGTCGACCGCGCCTCGCCCTTTCGTCCACCGAAAGACTCGCTTCGCTCGTCTTTCGAGCCCTGTGCTCGAAAATCGAAGATTTTCGGCATGACGAGAGAGCTTCGCTCTCTCGAACCACCTCGCTCCGCTCGGCAGGACGCCAGCTGCAACCGCAGACCTGCCCGTCCCCGGGTTCTCGCGGTTGCACCGCGAGGTCCGAGGGATCTTCGGTCCCTCGCTACGCGGCACGGAGGCCGCTCTCGGCCGCAGTGCGGTCAGGACGCGTGTCGCGCCGTCCGGGTGGCGCTCCGCGCCACCGCTGCGCGAACGGCGAAGCCGTGAGCGCGGCGCGACCGGGGAGGAGTGGTGGTCTCACCCACTCGCGCCCTCGCGGCGCGAGCAATAGCTGTCTCCTGGTGGATGAAAGGGCGAGGGCCGCTCGCGCCGACGGGGAGTCGCTGGGCGACCACTATTCGAGCGCAGCGAGGATATGTCGCCCAGCGACCGCGAGCCGCGAAGCCGAGCGGTAGCGAGGCCTCGTCAGAGCGAGCGGGAGTGAGCGAAGCGAACGACACGCGAGCGGGCCGAGGGCTTTCGACGTCTCGCTGGCATCGTCAGTAGCGGTTCAGGAGAGCGGTCCGAGGGCTTTCTGGGTATTCGCAGTCGATCCGGTGGTTCCAGAGAGCGGGCCGAGGACTTTCTGGGCGTCTGCAGTCATTACATCGATTCCAGCGAGCCACGTCCCTAGACGAAACCCGTTAGTCGGGCCGTACCCGAGGAACGCACAGTGACGGTCATCGGAATCGACGACACGGACTCCCGCGAGCGGGGGATGTGCACGACGTACGCGGCGGCGACGCTGACGGAGCGGATCGAGTCGGCGGGCGGCCGCGTCGAGCGTACGCTCCTGATCCGGCTGAACCCGGCGGTCGAGCACAAGACGCGGGGAAACGCGGCGCTGGCGGTCCACACCGAGCTCGGAGCGAAGGAGGCGCTCGACCTCGCCGAGGACGTCCTGTCGATGGCCGAGGTCGAGGACCCGAATACCAACCCGGGCGCGGTCGTCGCGGACTGCGAGCCGGCGGCGGTCCCGGACGCCGCCGTCGACCACGCTCGGTCGGCCCTGCGCGACCTGCTCGATCCGGCGGACGCCGCCGACCGAATCGACGCGGCGGGGTTCGAGCGCGTCTCGGCCGGTAACGGCCGGGGCCTGGTGGGCGCGCTCGCAGCGGTCGGCGCGTGGCGGGCGTTCGACGACTGGACCCACGAACACATCGCGTACCGGGAGCGCGACCGGTGGGGGACCGACCGGGACGTCGACGCCGCGTCGGTCCGCGCGGCGGCGGACCGGCACTACCCGGCGGTCTGGGACACGGTCGACCGCGAGTCGGGCTACCCCGTCTGCGTCCCGCGGACGCCCTGTCCGATCCTGTACGGGATCCGCGGCGACGACCCCGAGGCGTGCCGAGCCGTCGCGGAGGCCATCGAGAGCGAACCGGTCGCGAGCGCACACACGTTCGTCACCAACCAGGGGACCGACGCGCACCTCCGGGAGGCCGACCTCGGAGCGGTCACGGACGGCCGCGCCTGCAGGGTCACCGGCGAGGTGGTCGAACCGCCGGCGACCCGCGAAGGCGGCCACGTCTTCCTGACGCTAGGGGACGGCGAGGCGACCCTGGACTGCGCGGCCTTCGAGCCGACGAAGCGCTTTCGCAATCTGGTCCGCTCACTGCGCGTCGGCGACCGGATCACCGCCTGCGGGGAGGTCGGCGACGGAACGCTCAAACTGGAGAAGTTCGCCGTCCGGGACCTCGTGACGACCGAGCGGGTCACGCCGGACTGTCCCGACTGCGACCGGTCGATGGGCAGCGCCGGGCGCGACCAGGGCTACCGCTGTCGTGACTGCGGCACGCACCGAGACGAAAGGGCCGAACGTCCCCTCGACCGCGACCTCGAACGCGGCTGGTACGAGGTGCCGCCGGTGGCGCGCCGGCACGTCGCCAAACCGCTGGTGCGGGGCGGATTCGACGCGCCCGTCCACCCGGAGCGGTAGCCGACGGTTACGGTCCGGGCGGGCGCTCTACCGGCCGTCAGCCGCCCCATAATTACGTACTGTTGAATAACGAATATATACTCCAGACGACAGTATATGGGGTGCCTGAACGCGTTTCGAATCGTGGAAGCGGCGGATTTGGCCCGGTAGGAGCCAGATAACAATGGAGGGGAAGGGACAAGAGGCAGGTGATGAGTCAGAATCAGGACCCCGATCACGACGCCGTCCCGGACAGTCCCCCGCTCCCCCAGGAGGAGTTCCCCGGCGAAGAGCTCTCCACCGTCGTCGACGAGCGCGCCGACGGATCGCGCCGCTGCGTCTTCTATCGCGAGGACGTCGACCCGGTGACCGCCGAGACCTCCTGGTTCGCCGTCGACGAGGACGCCGTCGTCTCCATCTCTGACTGGCGATAGGCCGTCCAGGAGGGTCCTGACCGCCCGCCCTGACCGGGTGAAGCGGACGATTTCTCGGTCGATCGGTCCGTCCGCAGCGATCCGCTACCCAGCACGCCCGTTCAGCCGTAATCGCTACCCAGCACGCCCGTTCAGCCGTAATCGCTACCCAGCACGCCGTCCGTCGGGCGGTGCGCGTAAGTTGTAATCGCTGTTAGACAGTGTTTACGTCCGTCCCGACGGAGCAGACGTACTCCCCGGAGGCGACCTGCGGCAGTCGCCGGCAGCGCCAGAAGATCCCCGGCGAGTCGGCGGTAACCTCCGCTTTCTCCGTCCCGAAGACGTCCGTGATCGCGTACAGGGTATCGCCACGCACGACGCGGTCACCCAGGTCCTTCCGGAAGTCCACGAGGCCGCCGGCTGGAGCGCCGTACTGGTCGAAGCCGGTGGCCCGCTGCTGGGGCTCCGGCGAGTGGTCGCCGGCCAGGAAGCCGTAGTACCGCAGGACGTTGAACACGCCCTCGACGCCCTGCTGGATCGAGTGTTCGTCCCAGCCGACGGAGCCGCCGAGTTCGGGGTCGATAGTCGGGATACCCTCGTCGGGAGCGGCCCGCGCCAGCTGGCCGTCGGGCCCCTTCTGGTCGAGGATGTGGCCGCAGCCGAACACCCTGGCGAGTTCGAGGCAGTCGTCGTGCAGGCGGTGGCGGGTGCCACACCGGACGCGGGCCTCCTCGATCATCCGCGAAGTCGACCCCTGGTGGAGGTCCAGGATCAGGTCGGCGCGGGTGGCCGCCTCGAAGGTGGCCGCCGCGATGCGCTCGCTGGAGGTCCCGTTCGCGTCGCCCGGGTACGCGCGGTTCATCTTCGTGTCGTCGATGGGGTTGCGATGCTCCGCGACCTGGAACGCGTGGTAGTTGACGATGCCGACGATCAGGATGGTGCCCGCCAGCTCGCGGGGATCCAGCCGGGGGACGACCCGCTGGATCACCCCGACGCCGTTGAGCTCGTCCCCGTCGCTGGCGGCCTGCATGTAGAGCGTCCGGCCGTCGTCGGCCCCGTTGACGACGGCCACGGGCAGCCGTACGGGGCTGCCGTCCCGGGTCTCGCCGACCTCCAGGCGCCCCGTGTCGACCGCACCCGGCGAGGCACTCGCCGTACCGAGAGATACCATATGTACCGTGGATTCGGTGCCGGGGCCTTTACCGGTTCGGTCCGCGAACGATGTCGCCGGAATTGAGCGAACCCGGAGGGTTCGCGATGTTCGGTGAGTCCGCGAACGACTGACGGAGCGAAGCGACGGACGGAAGGGAGTGGACTCGCCGGGACCGGCGCAGTCTGTGGGCGACCGGGCAGCCGGACCGGGGGCCAGGCACCGCCGACGCGCGTCGGACGCTATCGACGCGCCCTTGTCGGCCCCCCGCGTAGCCCCGCGTGTGCCAGAGAGACAACCGGAGTCGGGCCGCGCGGCGCTGGTCCGTGCACTGGGCGTCCGGCGCAACGCGGCGTGGGGGTTCGCGCTCGCACTCGCCGCGACGGCGGCCGTGTTCGCCTTCTTCGTCGTGATCCCCGGAACCCAGCGGCCGACGGCGTACTACTGGGCGCTCGCGTTCGTCCTGGCGATCTCGCTGGGCGGGCTGCTGACGGCGGCGTTCACGCTGGTCTCGGCGGTCCGGCTCGCACGCGAGGAGTGAATCACTCGTCCCCGGCCAGTTCCGAGAACCGGTCGGCGCCGGTCCGGGTCCCCTTCGCGAGGACGACGTCGCCGGCGCCCAGTTTCGTCTCCGCGCCGGGCGAGACCACCCAGTCCCGGCCCTCGCTCTCGTCGGTCCGGCGGACGGCGATCACGCGCATCCCGGTCCGGGCCTTGATCCGCTGGGCGCCGATGGTGGTCCCGTCCAGCGCGCTGCCCGGCGCGACGGTGACCCGGCAGACGATCTCGTCGGACTCCCTGACGGCCTCGTCGACGACGGGGTGGGTCGGGAGCCCGCGCAGCACGCCCTCGCTGATCTCCAGGGCGGCGTCGGAGATGACCTCCGTCGAGCGGGCCAGGTGGACCAGCCCCCGCAGCGAGACGGGGTCCTCGACCCGGCTCGCCGCCCGCAGCGTCCACGCCTCGAAGCGCGACTGGAGGGCGTCGACCTCGGCCTCCAGTTCGACCACCTCGCGGGCCACCTCCTCGCTGTCGAAGAGGACGGCGCCGTAGGCCAGGTCCACCGCGAGTTCGCCCATGTCCTTCATCAGGACGATGGAGTCGACGGCCCGCTCCAGGTCCGAGAGCTCGCTCTCCGGCGGTTCCGGGGGTTCGTAGGCGTGTCCCGTGGCCGCCTCGTGGACGGCGGCGACGCCGTCGTCGGGCCCCCGGAAGAGCACCACGTCGTCGGCCCGCAGCGCCGTCTCGGCGTCGGGGTTGAGCAGCCACTCGCCGGCCCGGCGGACGGCGATGGCCCGCACGCCCGTCTCCGTCTCCAGGTTCAGTTCGCCCAGGGTCTCCCCCGCGAACCGCGAGCCCTCGACGACCGTGGCGCGGACGACCGTCTCGACGGCCTCGGGGAGGGCCGTCCGCATCGCCTCCGGCAGACCGACCTCTTCCAGAACGACCTTCGCGATGTCGCCGGCGGCGTCGGAGATCTTCTCCGCGGCGCTGACCATCCCCAGCACCGGTGCCAGCGCCTCGGCGTCCTCCGGGCTGCGCGCGGCCATGAGCAGGCTCATCCGGGCGCGCATCTGGAGGACGTCCATCCGCTCCTCGAGTTCGAGCACCTCGGCCGCGACCTCGTCGTTCCCCAGCAGCACCGCCGAGTACGAGAGGTCGATGAGCAGTTCGGCGGTGTCTTTCATCTCGGCGACCACCGACTTCACGCTCACCGGCTCGTAGGCCACGTCGTCGCCGGCCATGCATCGACCTCGGACGGCGGCGCTCAAAAGCGTGGCCCCTGGCGCTACCCGCCGGTTCGGCGTTCGGTAACGCCGACTGTCCGTTCCCGATAGATGAATCTTTGACAAACGTCTGGATTTAGTTCGACTACTGCCGGTACTTATGCCCGCGCGTGCAGAAATGCTGGCGAACCGGCGCGTTAGCCGACCGGTAAAACGACAATGTTTTTCCGGGCACGTAGAAAATCAAAGGGTATGTCAGACGACCTCAGGAAAGGGCTAGAGGGCGTCCTCGTCGCTGAATCGTCGCTCAGCCGGATCGACGGCGACGAGGGCCGGCTCATCTACCGCGGGTACACCATCGAGGACCTGGCGCGCGGCGCGAGCTACGAGGAAGTGCTGTACCTCCTCTGGTACGGCCACCTCCCCGACGAGGCGGAGCTCGCGGAGTTCGCCGACCAGATGGCCGCCGAACGCGAGGTCGACGACGCCGTCCTCGACCAGGTCCGGGCGCTGGCCGAAGCCGACGAGAACCCCATGGCAGCGCTGCGGACCGCCGTCTCGACACTGTCGGCGTTCGACGACGACGGCGACGACCACGACCCTACCGACGAGGCCGTCAACCTCCGCAAGGGTCGCCGGATCACCGCCAAGATCCCGACGATCCTGGCCGCCTTCGCGCGCCTCCGGGACGGGGACGAGCCCGTCACCCCCCGCGAGGACCTCGGCCACGCCGCGAACTTCCTCTACATGCTCAACGACGAGGTGCCCGACGACGTCCTCGCGGAGACGTTCGACATGGCGCTCGTGCTCCACGCCGACCACGGCCTCAACGCCTCGACGTTCTCGGCGATGGTGACCGCCTCGACGCTGTCCGACCTCCACAGCTCCGTCACCGCCGCCATCGGGACCCTGAAGGGCCCGCTGCACGGCGGCGCCAACCAGGACGTCATGCGCATGCTCAAGGAGGTCGACGACGCCGACAGCGACCCCCTCGAGTGGGTCCAGAACGCGCTCGACGAGGGCCGGCGCGTCTCCGGGTTCGGCCACCGCGTCTACGACGTCAAGGACCCGCGCGCGAAGATCCTCGGCGAACGCTCCAAGGAACTCGGCGAGGCCGCCGGCTCGACGAAGTGGTACGAGATGTCCACCACCATCGAGGAGTACATGATGGAGGAGAAGGGCCTCGCCCCCAACGTCGACTTCTACTCCGCCTCCACCTACTACCAGATGGGCATCCCGATCGACATCTACACCCCCATCTTCGCGATGTCCCGCGTCGGCGGCTGGATCGCTCACGTCCTGGAGTACATCGAGGACAACCGCCTGATCCGCCCGCGGGCCCGCTACACCGGTCCCGACCCCGAGGACGTCGAGTTCACGCCGATCGAAGAGCGGTAAGAGAGAGCGTCAAGCATCCGCCGCCGAAGGCGGCGGTTCACTCCGAGCGCGCCTTCGGTGCGCCTCGGAGGTCGTTTTTCGCCCACGTTTTTGCAAGCGGGGGCGCCCGCAGCGAGCCGAAGGCTCGCGAGGACACCCCCCGCAGCAAAAAGGTGGTTAGGAAAAGGTGGCGGTGAAGCGATTGACGTCCGCGTCGGTACCGGCCACGACGAGTTCGTCGGCGGGTCGGACGCGGAGGTCGGGGCCGACGTCGGTCAGGACCGCGCCGTCGCGCTCGACGGCGATGACGGTACAGCCGGTGCGGGCGCGGACGTCGGCGTCGCCGAGCGTCTGTCCGGCGAGGGCGTCGGCGCTGGTCCTGACGATCTCGACCTGGGAGTCCGGTGAGACGACCTCCTCGCCGTCGAGGATGGTCGAGGCGAGCATGCGGCCGCTGACGGTCGCCAGCGAGAGGACGTAGTCGGCGCCGGCGCGGTACATCTTCCGGACGTTCTCGGTCGCCTCGGCCCGGGCGACGACCTCGACGTCGGGATTGAGGTCGCGCGCGACGAGGGTGGCGAACTCGGCGTCGGCGTCGTCGGGGATGGCGAGGACGGCCGTCTGGGCCTCGGGGACGCCGGCCTCCCGCTGGGCGGCCGGTTCCGTGGCGTCGCCCACCACGTCCACGCCGGGTTCGTCGGTCCGGTCGAGCACGGTGTAGGGCAGGCCGGCGTCGTCGAGTCGAGCGGCGACGGTCTCGCCCACCTCGCCGTGGCCGACGACGACTGTCCGGCCGCTGCGGACGGAGCGCACGTCCGACAGGGTCAGTTCCCGCAGGCGCTTCAGGCGGTCCTCGCGGCCGGCGACCAGCAGGACGGTCCCGCCGGTCAGTTCAGTGTCGGGGTCGGGCGGGCTTCGGAACTCGCCGCGGACCCACGCGCCGACGACGTTGACGCCGGAGTCGTCGCCGACGTCGCTCTCGGCCAGCGTCTGACCCGCGAGGTCGCTCCCGCGGTGGACGAGCAGTTCCGCGAGGTCGACGTCCTCGCCGACGTCGACGTCCTCGCCGGCCTCGGCGGTGACGCCGGTGGTCACCTTGGCGGCGAGGCTCTCACCGAGGACGGCCCGCGGCGAGAGGACGGCGTCGGCGCCGGCCAGTTCGTGGTAGGTCGCCCGGTGTGGCTCCTCGACGACGCTCACCACCCGCACGCTGTCGTCGACCTCCTTCGCCGTGAGGACGGTGCTGGTGTTGGCCTGGTCGGAGGCGTCGGCGACGACCGCCCGGGCCCGGGCGACGTTGGCGGCCCGCAGTCCGTCGACCGACTGCGGATCGGCGTGGATCACCCGGTAGCCGTCCTCGTAGTGGTCGACCGCGCGCTCGCGGTCGGGTTCGACGACGACGTGGTCGACGCCCCACGAGTCCAGTTCGTCGATCAGCGTCTCCCCGCGGGGCGTGAGCGTGCACACGACGACGTGGTCCTCGCAGTCGTCGTCGACGCTCGTCGGTACCGTCGTCGAAATGGCGTCCTCGAACAGCGGCACGACGAACACGGGTAGCGCCAGGAAGATGACGACGACGCCCGTCAGGTCCATGATCATCACGAACAGCCGCATCGCGTCGGTCTCCCAGGGGGCCTCGGAGCCGTAGCCCGTCGTCGTGAACGTCTCGACGACGAACCGCATGGAGCGCAGGAACGGATTCGGGTCGTGTTCTACGTAGCGCATCCCCGCGTCGTACGCGACGGCGAACGCCAGCATGAGCCCCGCAAGCCCCGCGACGTACTGGGCCGTCCGCCGCTGCCAGGCGTCCATGTCCCTTCCAGCGTCAGCCCGGACAAAACGGTTCTGCCTGTCGGCCGCCTCGCCGCGCTCGCTCCGCTCGCGCGGATCCCGACTGACGCGCGTTCGACGCCCGTCTGACAGCCCGCTCATCACCGCGCCGTCCTGCACTTTCACTTTCACCGTACACCGCGCAGGTTTATGTCGAACCCGGCGCTGATCACGCTTGCAGTCGCATCCTCCATGCGTTCCCCTCACGGTTTTCACACGAGAGAGACAGACGTGTCCACGGGAGCCCGGTGGGGACCCGCCGCCAGTATATACAAGTCGGGACCTGCAAGGTCGTGTATGCTCTCGTTCGAGGACGTGGTGGCGGCCCGGGACCGGGTCGCCGAGACGGCCCGCCACACGACCCAGGAGTACTCCCACACCTTCTCGGCGATGACGGGCGCAGACGTCCATCTGAAGCTGGAGCTGCTCCAGCGGACGGGCTCGTTCAAGATCCGCGGCGCGACCAACCGGATCAAGACGCTCTCGGAGTCGGAGCGCGAGGCCGGCGTCGTCACGGCCAGCGCGGGCAACCACGCCCAGGGCGTGGCGCTGGCGGCCTCGCGAATCGGCGTCGACGCGACCATCGTGATGCCCGAGCACGCGCCGGTCTCGAAGGTCCAGGCGACCGAGAGCTACGGCGGGAACGTCGTCCTCCACGGGCGGGACTACGACGCGGCGGCCGAGCGCGCCCACGAGATCGAGCGCGATCAGGGTCGGACGTACGTCCACGCCTTCGACGACTGGGACGTGATGGCCGGCCAGGGGACGATCGGCCTGGAGATCTACGAGGACCTGCCCAAGGTCGACACCGTGATCGTGCCCATCGGCGGCGGCGGGCTGATCAGCGGCGTCGCCACCGCCCTGAAGGGCAAGGACGAGTCGATCCGCGTCGTCGGCGTCCAGGCCGAAGGCGCCTCCAGCGTCGCGGAGTCGCTGCGGAAGGGCCGACGCGTCGAGCGTGACCGCGTCGAGACCATCGCCGACGGCATCGCGACGCGAACCGTCGGCGAGAAGACCTTCGCGGTGATCGAGGAGCGCGTCGACGAGGTCGTGACCGTCTCCGACTCGGAGATCGCCGTCGCGCTGACCCGCCTCCTGGAGCGGGCCAAGACGCTCGCCGAGGGGGCCGGCGCCGTGCCGCTGGCCGCCCTGCTGGCCGGACAGTTCGACTACGAGGACGACGAGACGATCGTGCCCCTCCTGTCGGGCGGCAACATCGACCTGAACACGCTGACGAACGTGATCGTCCGCGGACTCGTCGAGACCGGCCGCTACCTCAAGATCCGCACGGTACTGGAGGACCGACCCGGGACGCTGGACGACCTGGTGAGCGTCCTCTCGGCCGAGCAGGTCAACATCTACGGCATCGAGCACGACCGCACCTCGCGGGACGTGGCGATGGACGACGCCGAGGTGATCCTCGATCTCGAGACCCGCGGCCCCGACCACGTCGACCGCCTGCTCGACGCGCTGGAGTCCGAGGGCTACGAGGTCGAAGTACTCGTGTGATCTGAAACGGCGGGGAGAAGACTTATTCTCCGAGACTCGGACCGCCGCCCATGGTCTCGCAGCTCGCCCCCTTCGTCCTCCTCTTCGCCGCGGTCGTCCTGCTGGCGATGGCCCCGCTGCTGGCGGCCGAACGGTTCCGCGCGCTGCTCTCTTGGCCGACTGATCGCCTAACGCTGAACTACCCGCTCGTCGGGGTCGGTCTCATCGCCGTTCAGATCGCCGCCTACCTCGTGGTAATCGTACTGGTCAACGAGTCCGGCGCCATCGATGGCGGCGAGGCGGGACTGATACTCGTCGGTATCGCTCTCTCGAACGTCCTCGTCCCGGCCGCCGGTGCGGCCGGCGCAGTCGGCGTCCTGCCCCGGCGAGGAACCTGGACGCCCCACGGCGACGGACTGGACGGCCGGATCGTCCTCGCCGCCGGCGTCCTCTGGTACGCCCTCGTCGCGACGGTAACCGTCTTCCTCGTCGCCCTAGCGTTCATGTTCGCCAACCTGCCATTGTAGTCGCCCGGTCGCAGACTGCGACCGGGAAGGCGATTTTAAGGGCGTGGCCGCCGCCTCTCCGCTATGAAGCGTACGGTCAGCACCGACGCCGCGCCCGCCGCGGTCGGCGCGTACAGTCAGGCGACTACCACCGACGACCTCGTGTTCACCGCGGGCCAGATTCCCCTCACGCCCGACGGCGACCTGCTCGACGACGCCGCAGTCGACGTCCAGACCGAGCAGGCCCTGGAGAACGTCGCGGCCGTCCTCGACGCCGCCGACGCGGGCATGGACGACGTGCTGAAGGTGACGGTCTTCCTCGACGACATCGACGACTTCGACGAGATGAACGACGCCTACCAGTGCTTCTTCGACGAGGACCCGCCGGCCCGAAGCGCCGTCGGCGTCGACGAACTCCCCAAGGGCGTCGCCGTCGAGATCGAGGCAATAGCAACGAAATAGCTGTATAGAATCTGTCGCTCCCTGTCGTTTCTTTTTATGTCTGGTCAATAGGCCGATTGTTATAACCTGGCACGCTATTTTCATGGAGGACAGGCATTTCTAACGTATGTGTATTGATAACGCCCTTTAGGGGCCGGGGAGTATCACCGCTCATGGATAGACTTCCCCGTGGTGGCAGACATTATGTCCTTACGGCTTGACTGGCGGTTTTGGGCTGTTATATCGATTATCTTCGCCGCCTTGACGATCGGGATTGCTATCGGCTCTATCCGACCGTATAGCCAAAGCCCAACTGGAGAAGAAATACCAACCACTTCTACTCAGCGGCCAGAAATTAATAAGACGACTCCTTTGAGTCCTGAATCTGATGAAGACCCGCAGATAATAGCTTCGTCCCCTACCACAGTTGACACAGATGTTTCTCAAACTGGTATGTCTACCGATACTATAAATGGAAACAATGTTACTGTAGATGCTATTAATACGTCAGTGAGTGAAGCCACCTCTACTAAAACGGAAGCAAGTACCGTTAGAGAAATAGATTCCACAGAAACGCCTGATAGAGTTACACCGAATCCAACTGACACACCTGTGGAATTGGGTACTGATAGCCTATCAACCACTGTAGAAACCAATAGTTGAATTGCAAGGAGCCACCAGAATAACAGCTCAGATATTTACGATGTAATAACGATGACCTCAGGTTTAGTCACAATAATATCTGGAGTGTTTTCAGCCATCTCGTATATACTTCAAATAAGTGGTTCTCTAGACCGATCTCAGACCACCCTTGACGAGTACTGACATTATTATATATTGCTGACCAGGATACACAATCTCTACATTAGACCCTAGGTTAAAATCCATTATTCATGTTAGATATCGAAAGGCGAACGAAAGACAGCCTCCTGTGGGGGCTCGTCGGAGCGCTCTCCTTCCTCGTGCTGGTGCAGGGGTACCAGCTCCTGACCGAGGCGACCGTGAGCGTCTGGGCGATGTTCGGCGTTGCCCTCGCCGTGGGCGCCGGAGCGACCGGCCTGGTACACGTCGTCCGCCCGCGGCTGTTCGGAAGCGAAAGCCCTTAATCGAACGACCGCACACCATCCAATGCGAGCCAGGATGGCCGAACGGCAAGGCGCACGCCTGGAAAGCGTGTTCCCTTTCGGGATTCTGGGTTCAAATCCCAGTCCTGGCGCTTCTCTCGCGAACAACACCGCCGAGAACCGCGTAGCGTGTTCTCGGCACCCGTGAGCGAGTGTGCGCTTTCGCTGGGATTTGAAGCCCTGGAAGTCTTGCGAGCGCAGCGAGCAAGACGCCGTCAGAGCTTTGCTCTGACAGAAGTCGCAGCCCCGGAATGGCCGAACGAAGTGAGGCCACACGCCCGGAACGTCTTCCTCTGGGTTCAAATCCCAGTCCTGGCGTACCACCTTTTTACTTCGTCACCTCTCCTCGGCCGACTACGTCGGCCTGCGGGGAGGCTCCTCGTAAAAACGTGGGCGAAAAACGACCTTCTCGCTCGCTTCGCTCGCGAGAAGTGAACCGGCGGCCTCCGGCCGCCGGGTGCTCGTAGTAGTTGGGATTTGGGAAATCTAAGCAGGCACAGCCCTATACGGGACGATCACTGAACTACTGCAGACTGTCAAGCGTGGCAGTGTCGTCCATCGCGTGGGGCTAATCCTCGCCACCCTCGTTTAAGATCAAGGTAGGCGTAGCGGGTCGCATGGAGCTACAGCGCAACCTCGGTCGGCTGGATCGAATCGCCAGGGGCGTACTCGGCGTCTGGCTGGTCGCCGGTGCGATCAGCGCCGTCCGGGACGATCGGACGACGACGGCTGCGGCGCTGACCGTCGCCGGCGCGGGACTGCTGTTCAACGCGCGGACTGGCTTCTGCGGCTGCAGCGCCGCGCTGGGGATCGACACGACCTCGTCCGGCGCCGAGTCGGCGGAGTAATCGACCGCACCGGGCCGCAGTCGGTCCCGGCTTCGGTCCGTGGTCGTCGCCCGACGGCGACGTCCCGGAGATATCAGTTGGATAACCGCGACTCTGTCGAGAACTGGGAGCGAGGTACTGGCGTCGTAGTTACCAGAATGGTCGCCTTGGAGCCTGTCTTGAATCGCTCTGACGGCCACCTCCGGGCCACGCACTCGCCGAAACCACGGGGCCTAACCTAGTGATCGGTGGACCGGAAGGCATGCAGGCGCTAGTCCGGTTGTTGCTCGGGACCCGACGTCGCGACGACACCGTCGTCGAGTGTCGCCGCTGCGGGAAGACGCTGGAGGATTCGGCCGTCGAGTGTCACCACTGCGGAGAACCGCATTCGTCTCACTTCACCTACTGTCCGGCGTGCGGATCCGACGCGATCGCAGTGTACCGGATCCAGTGAGGCGCGACTCGGGCCCCGAGAGCCGTCAGCGGTGGCGAGATATATGTGTGGTCCGTCCGACGCATGGGGTATGGCGACGCACCGCGCCAACTACGCGCTGGTCCCGTTTCAGGAGCACCTCGGCCCCGACCGGGAGGCTCTCGACGTCCCGTGGGCGACGTTCGCCGGCGACCGCACCGATCAGGAGATTTTCGAGGTGCCGACCGACGACATCCGGGACGCCTACGTCGAGATGCAGGTCTACGAGTCCGGGAGCTACGATCACGAGTTGCTGATCAACGGCGACTCGCTGACCGGCTTCGACGTCCCCGAGACCGACGGCTGGCAGTACTGGATGGACACCGTTACGGGAGCCAGCCTCCAGGAGGGCAAGAACACGCTGCAGTTCCGCCGGGACCGGGATTCGGGGGACAGCTTCGTCGTCGGGACCGTCGTGGTCAACTGGAAGGAACCCGCAGATTAGTTTATAAAACCTACCCGGCCCCCGACTCACGCCGTGCCAACAACTGTCACAGTATATCGGCGGAACGCGTTTCGTAGGGCGATTAGTCGGCGGATGGCGCTCGGCAGGAGCCGCGGGTTCGTCCCCCGTACCACCTACTTTTATATAGAATCGTATTCATACTTTCGGACGACTATGAGCCAGCGCCAGATGGGCGGCCAGCCCATGATCATTCTGGGGGAAGACTCCCAGCGGATGAAGGACAAGGACGCACAGGCCCACAACATCTCCGCCGCACGGGCGGTGGCCGAGTCGGTACGCTCGACGCTCGGCCCGAAGGGCATGGACAAGATGCTCGTCTCCTCGCTCGGTGACGTGACCGTCACGAACGACGGCGTCACCATCCTCTCGGAGATGGACATCGACAACCCGACGGCGGAGATGATCGTCGAGGTCGCCGAGACCCAGGAGGACGAGGCCGGCGACGGGACGACCACGGCCGTCGCCATCGCGGGCGAGCTCCTGAAGAACGCCGAGGAGCTGATCGACCAGGACATCCACCCGACGGCGATCATCAAGGGCTTCAACCTCGCCGCGACCCAGGCCAAGCAGGAGATCGACGACTTCGCCACCGACGTCGAGCCCGACGACGAGGACCTGCTGCGCCGCGTGGCCGAGACCTCCATGACCGGCAAGGGCACCGAGGTCAACAAGGAGCTGCTCGCCCAGCTCGTCGTCGACGCCGTCAACGCCGTCACCGTCGAGGCCCAGGACGGCTCCGTCGTCGCCGACCTCGAGTTCCTCAACATCGAGACCCAGACGGGCCGCGCCGCCGACGAGTCCGAGCTGGTCGAGGGCGCCATCGTTGACAAGGACCCCGTCCACGAGGAGATGGAGACCGACTTCGACGACGCCGACGTCCTCCTGCTGGACGTGCCCATCGAGCTCGACGAGACCGAGGTCGACGCCCAGTTGTCCGTCGACGACCCGAGCCAGCTGCAGGACTTCCTCGACAAGGAGGAGGAGCAGCTCGAGGAGATGGTCGACTCCATCGCCGCGACGGGCGCCGACGTCGTCTTCTGCCAGAAGGGCATCGACGACATGGCCCAGCACTACCTCGCCAAGGAGGGCATCCTGGCGGTCCAGCGCACCAAGAAGTCCGACGTCGAGTTCCTCCGTGAGGTGCTCGGCGCCAACATCGTCTCCAACATCGAGTCCGCCAGCGAGGCCGACCTCGGTCGGGGTTCGATCCGCCGCGACGACGCCGGCGACCTGTTCTACGTCGAGGGCACCGGCGACGAGACCCACGGCGTGACGCTCCTGCTGCGCGCCTCCACCGACCACGTCGTCGACGAGCTCGAACGCGGCGTCCAGGACGCGCTGGACGTCGTCGCCTCCACCGTCTCCGACGGCCGCGTCCTCGGCGGCGGCGGCGCCCCCGAGGTTGAGCTGGCCTCGCGCCTGCGCGACTACGCCGACGGCGTCGAGGGCCGCGAGCAGCTGGCCGTCGAGGCCTTCGCCGACGCGCTGGAGCTCATCCCGCGCACGCTGGCCGAGAACGCCGGCCTCGACTCCATCGACTCGCTGGTGGACCTGCGGGCCGCCCACGAGGGCGGCGACGTCTCCGCCGGCCTGAACGTCTTCTCCGGCGACGTCGTCGACACGCTCGACGAGGGCGTCGTCGAACCGGCTCACGCCAAGACTCAGGCCGTCTCCTCCGCTGCCGAGGCCGCGAACCTCGTGCTCAAGATCGACGACATCATCTCCGCCGGCGACCTCTCGACCGAGGGCGACGGCGACGAGGGCGGCCCCGGTGGCGCCCCCGGTGGCATGGGCGGCATGGGCGGCGGCATGGGCGGCATGATGTAGTGAGATCGGGAACGAAGTGACCGATCTCGGAAATGTCGAGCGGGGAGCGTAGCGACCCGCGAGACAAGACCACCTTTTTCAGTCGTTCGAGAGAACGAAGCTCCCTCGTGATGACGAAAGACGGCTTCGCCGTCTTTCGAACCACGTCGGGTTCGCGCTCCGCGCGAACCGCTCCTTGAAAAACGTGGTCCTCGTGAGCGAAGCGAACGAGGGCTCGAAAGACGAGCGAAGCGAGTCGTTCGGTGGCGAAAAAAGGACGGACGCTCGCTCCGCTCGCGTCCGGTGTCCTGCGGAGTGCAACGACGCAGGGCCCGTCAGAGCTCCGCTCTGACGGCGAACCGGCGGCCGGAGGCCGCCGGATGCTCGCCCGCACCGTCGCTTTCCCGATTTCGCGGTTATATGCGGAGCAGGCGCAATATGCGGAGCAGGCGCAATACCACGCCGTTCACGGGGTGGATACGCGCCGTCACTCCTCGAAAGAGACCACCGTTCGAACGCCTCCCCGAGTTTCCCACAGTGATGTTTAAGTGACAGACCGCCTTCCAGTGATGTAGGAATCGGTCGGAACGGAGCGGATTCCGAACCGTCCTTCGGAGGCGGCCTGTCCGCCCACGTAACGAGGTAGTATCCGAAAGAACAGTCGGTGAACGCCACATCCTCGACGGGTGTGCCAACGTGCCGACTGCTCAAAGCGAGCAAGACGATACCCCCAACTCTGCTGACGCTTGCTGGCATCCCCGTGGCAAAAACAACACTGGAACGCCGTACACGGTCGAGGAGAGGGGTAACGGCCAGTTGGCATGGCCAGCAGTCCACCAGTCCGACGCTGTGGGACGACCTGCGCCCGAAAGGGCTGGTAGTCCGATGATTGGACTACAAACCTGAAACTCCCACCGCTCGGGATTCCTCCGCGTGAACGCGGAGGAGGATGTCAACCAGTTCTCACGCCACCGGCTCGACCTTCGAGCCGCCGCAGTTGCGGCACTTCCCGATGTCGCTGGCGGGGCTTGTGAAGTACTCCTCGCCGCAGTCCGGGCAGCGGTGAGTCGGGCGGCCCTGGTCCTCGAGGCCCCCGGTGATCGTCACCGGCCGCGTCGAGTCGAGCGTGACTTCCTGGCTGACGCTGCCGAACAGGACCGAACCCAGCGGCGAGCGCTTGCGCCCGCCGAGGACGATCATGTCGGCGTCCACCTCGTCGGCGGCCTTGAGGATCTCCTCCGAGGGATCACCGTGGCGGCTGAGCGTCTCGACGGGGACGCCGTGGTCCTGGAGTCGCTCCGCGACGGCCCGCCCGGCGTCGAGCTGTCGTGGCGAGGTCGACTCGGCGCGGTCCTCGCTGCCGAACACGTGCATCACGTGGACGGTCGCCGACTCGGCCCCCGGGAGCTCCCGGACGGACTCCGCCTGCGCGAGGGCCCGCGTCTCGTCGGCGTCGACCGGCATGAGTATCGAGTACATTGGTACCACGTATCAATACATTCGACCCGCGCCCCGTTAGTCGTAGTTTCCAGTTACGAACGGCCGAAAGCGGAACTTCACCGGAGCCAGTTTATAAGTGTCGGCACCGCGATGTATCGGGCATGCAGACGCTCCTTCTCGGTCCCGAGGCGGTGGACGAGCACACGCCGCTCGGGGACGTCGTCGAGGCCGTCGAGGCGGCCTTCGGTGCCGACGCGCGCGGCGACGCGGTCATGCCTGCGAAGTCCTACGTCGACCTCCCGGAGTACGAGGGCGACTTCCGGTCGATGCCGGCCTACGTCGACGCCCGCGAGACGGCGGGCTGGGACGCGGCGGCGGTCAAGTGGGTCAACGTCCACCCGAACAACCCCGCGGACCACGACCTGCCGACCGTGCTGGGGACGGTGATCTACTCCGATCCGGAGAACGGCTTCCCGCTGGCGGTCATGGACGGGACGATTCTGACGCGGAAACGCACCGGCGCTGCGTCGGCGGTCGCCACCGACCACCTCGCCGTCGAGGACGCGACGTCGATGGGGCTGGTCGGCGCGGGCGACCAGGCGTACACGCAACTGGAGGCGGTGTCGCACGTACGGCCCATCGAGGCGGTCGTAGTGGCCGACCAGCGCGAGGAAGCGACGCGGGCGTTCGTCGAACACTTCTCCGACCGGTTCGACGTCCGCGCCGGGTCGATCGACGAGGCCGCGGCCTGCGACGTCCTCTCGACCGTGACGCCCGTGCGCGAACCGATCGTCGAGGCCGTCGGCGAGCGCACGCACGTCAACGCCGTCGGCGCCGACGCGCCCGGGAAACACGAGATCGACGACGCCGTGCTCGCGGAGGCGAAGATCGTCATCGACGACTACGAGCAGTGCACCCACTCGGGGGAGATCAACGTACCGTGGAGCGAGGGCCTGCTGGGAGACGCAGACGTCCACGCAGAACTCGGCTCGGTCGTGGCGGGGCAGGTCCAGGGCCGCACCGCCGAGGACGGCGTCACCGTCTTCGACTCGACCGGGCTGGCCGTCCAGGACGTGGCCGCCGCGCACGTCGCTTACGAGCGCGCGAGCGAGGCCGGCGACGGGACGCAGTTCGGCCTGGTCGGGACCGACCGCTAGCCCAGCACGCGCGAGACGATCCAGATCAGGACGGCGACGGGTAGCAGGGGCAGCAGGATGACGACCAGCAGTCCGGCCATGATGTAGCCGAACGCACCCATCTGGCTGTCCAGATGCTCGTCACTGAGCGGCGTGACCGTCCGGAGTACGGAGTCGTCCTCAGACGCGGCTGACATGCCCGAATATGGGGGCCGCTCCGGCTTTAAACCCCCGTTTCTCGCCGCGCTTCCGTGAGGACGCGACCGGCGCCGCAGTCGCGGCCGGCCTCGCAGTACCGATCTGGGGTGCCGCTGGCCGCGACCGACATCGATCACGGTACTTGCTGGCAAACAGTTATCGTCCTCCAGAGTACCACGTGGGATGTGAGCGACCGACACCGTCGCGGGGCGTGGCGTCGGCGGCGTCGAGATGGCGACTGGCGGTCCGCCGTCGGGCGCGTCACGGCCGCCCTGCTGGTCGTCCTCGCTGCGGCCGGGCTGGCGATGCCGGTGACGCCGATCAGCTACGTCGACAGCGGGAGCATGGCGCCCGCGCTGTCGCCGGGCGACGGGTTCCTGGCGGTCCCCGCGGCCGTCGCCGGTCCCCCGAAGATCGGCGACGTCGTCGTCTACCGCTCCGAGGGCCTCGACCCCGGCGGCCTGGTGGTCCACCGGATCGTCGACCGGACGCCCGACGGATACGTCACGCGTGGGGACGCCAATCCGGTGACGGACCAGCGAGCCGGCGAGCCGCCGGTCGAGCGCGAGCGGATCCTCGCTCACGCTGTCGCGATCGACGGTGACGTGACGGTCCTGCCCGGTTTCGGGCGCGCGGCCGACCGTCTGGACTGGCCGCAGCCGGCGCTCGACGGCCCGGGGGACGTCAGCGCAACGGTCCACGAGTCCGCGGGCAAAGAGCTAAGGGGAGCGCCGTGCGTTCGACGGCTATGAGCGACGACGGGTTCAGCGCGGGCGCGGAAGGATCGGAGGGCGACCCGCGGGTAGTGCTGGCGATGAACGCCGTCCTCTCGACGGCGTTCGCCGCCCTCGTCGTCTGGGGGCTGAGCTTCCTGGGGACCGTCGAGTTCTCGCTGCTGAACGTGGCGACGGGCGCCATCGTGGTGTTCGCGCTCACCTACGCCGTCACGCAGTGAGTCACTCCTCGTAGGCGTGGACGTCGTCGACGCTCGGCGCGCCGATCGCCAGGACCTTCGCCGTCTCCGACGCGTCTTCGGGGTTCCTGGCGTACTGGGGGTTCTCCGGTTCGACCACGATCACTTCGCCCCGGGTCGCCTCCAGATCGCCCTCCGGCGTCTCGACGACCAGGCGTCCCGCCAGAACGTAGAACAGTTCCTCCTGCTCGTCGTGGTAGTGGTAGGCCAGCGGTATCGGCTCGCCCGGTTCGGGCTCGTAGAGGTTGACGGCGACGTTGTCCAGTCCCGCGACGTCGCTGATCGCCCGCTGGACAGACGGCCGGTCGGGCGTCGGATCGATCTCGTCGACCGGCACGATACGATATCCCATGTCGTACGGATAGACAGTCGCCGGTAAAAGTTCAGTGCCGTTCGCGGCCGGCGTGCCGGTCGCGTGGCGAACCGGCGGTCGGAAGCGACCGGATCGGTCCGGCGGCTACTCGGGCGGGACTTCGGCGTCCGCGTCCGGGGCCGATTCGTCCGCGGCCTCGCTCTCGGCCTCGTCCCCGTCCTCCTCGGCCTGTCGCTGGAGGCGGGCCTTCTTGATCCGCGTGTTCTCGACGTCCTCGACGCGGATCTCGACGCCGTCGTACTCGATGCGCTCGCCCTCCTCGACCAGGCGGCCCGCGCGGTTGAAGATGAAGCCGGCGATGGTCTCGAACTCCTGGCCTTCCGGGAGTTCGATCTCCAGGGCCTCGTTGACCTCCTCGATGTTGACCTCGCCCTTGACGACGGCGGTGTCGTCGGCGACGAACTCGATGGGCTGTTCCTCCTCGCCCTCGAGGATCTCGCCGACGATCTCCTCGGTGAGGTCCTCCATCGTCACCAGCCCCTCCGTGGTGCCGAACTCGTCGATGACGATCACCATGTGGAGGCGCTGGTCGCGCATCTCGGTCAGCAGGTCGTCGACGTTCTTGGACTCGGGAACGTGTAGCGTCGGTTCGATGAGGTCCGCGAGGTCGGCGTCGGTGCGCTCGCCGTAGTTCTGCTCCCGGACGAGGTCGCGGACGTTGACGACCCCGATGACGTTGTCGAGGCTGCCCTCGTAGACCGGGAGACGGGCGTGCCCGGAGTGGATGCACTCCCCGATGGCCTCTTCGATGGACGATTCGGTCGATATGGCGTCCATGTCCAGCCGCGGGGTCATCACCTCCTTGGCGATGGTGTCGTTGAACCGCAGCGTCCGCTGGAGCATCTGTCGTTCGTCCTCGTCGAGGACGCCCTCCCGTTCCCCGGTCTCGATGATGTCCTGGATCTCCTCGCGGGTGACGTAGGACGTCTCGATGGCCGACCGGCCGCCGGTGATCTTGTTGACGATGCGAGTGAGGTAGTCGAACAGGACGATCAGCGGGAGGAGGACGTGCTCGGCCAGCTTCAGCGGCCGCGCGATCCGCAGCGCCCACGACTCGGTGTTCTCGACGGCGTAGCTCTTCGGCGCGCTCTCGCCGAACAGGAGCACGATCGCCGTGATCCCGAACGTCGAGATGGCGACGGCGAGGCCCTGCGAGAAGTACATCGCGAGCAGCCCCGTCGCGATCGAGGACATAGCGATGTTGACGAGGTTGTTGCCGACCAGAATGGTCACGAGCAACCGGTGGGGATCGGACTTGAGGTTCTTGAGGGTCTTCGCTCCCCGCTTGCCCTCCTCGACGAGCGACTCCAGCCGGTGGGCCGGCAGGGAGAACATGGCGATTTCCGAGGAGGAGAAGAAAGCCGAGAGACCGATGAGAACGGCGATCACGGCGATCCCGACGGCCGTGATCAGCGCGTCGGAGAGGACGAAGCCGCCGACCTCCGTCTGCAGCGGCGGCGCTACCAGCAACTCGTCTCCTGGTGGGGGATCGAAGGCCATCAGCGTGGGAACTTATGTCGGCCCCGAATTAAGCGTTTGGTCCGCCGCCGAAGGGCTTACGCCCACGTTAGACGTAGGGTCGCCCGTATGAGCGACTCGCCTATCACGTTCTACCGGCTCCAGGCCTGCCCGTTCTGCGAGCGGGTCACCCGACGGCTACAGGAGTACGGTCTCGACTACGAGTCCCGCTTCGTCGAGCCGATGCACTCCGAGCGCAACGTCGTCAAGCGCATCTCGGGCAAGCGATCGGTCCCGGCCATCGTCGACGAGAACACCGGCGTCACGATGAGCGAGAGCGGCAACATCGTGGAGTATCTGGACCGCGAGTACGGTGAGGGATCCGACGGATCCCGATCATCGTCGGAGCGGACCTCCGACGGTGGTGAGCGCTCGCGAAGCGAGCGCGAGGAAACGGGAGGTGAGGCCTGATGGACCTCGACTTCGACGTCGTCGACCTCGGCCCCGCCGATCACCCCGAGGAGGGTGACGAGGCCCCCGACTTCACGCGCCCGCTCGTCAACCACGAGTACTGGGGAGACGTCTCACTCGACGAGGTCGTCGCGCGCGAGGACGACCCGACCGTCCTGCTCTTTCACCCCATGGACGGCGCCTTCCCGGCGACGTACGTCTGGAACGAGGTTCGCGACCGCGGGTGGGTCGAGGACGCCACCGTCGTCGGGCTCTCTATCTCGACGCCCTACGCCCACGAGCGGCTGCTCGAGGAGCGCGACCTCGAGGGCGAGGTCGAACTCTTCTCCGATCCCGGCAACGGCGTCGCCGAGGCCTACGGCATCGCCCACGACCTCGACGGGATGGAAGGGATCGAGGAACCGCGGCCCGCCGTCTTCGTGCTCGACGACGACCGCACGGTCGAGTACGCCTGGGTCGCCACGGAGTGGCCCGACCTCCCCGACTACGACGAAGTCGAGTCGGCGTTCCGCTGAGCGGCACGCCGCGGCGGACCGTTCGACAACGCTTTTCTCGCCCGCCGGCCGACGCTCACACATGACCGACGTCGCCGACGCCGCCGCGGCCGTCCGCGACGGCGACCTCGTCGTCTTTCCGACCGAGACGGTGTACGGGCTGGGCGCCGACGCGCTCGACCCCGCGGCCGTCGAGCGAGTCTTCGAGGCCAAAGAGCGGAGCCGCGACAAGCCGATCTCGCTGGCGGTGCCCGACGTCGACGCCGCCGTCGAGCACACAGAACCGACGGAGCGCGAGGAGCGGTTCATGCGCGCGTTCCTCCCCGGCCCGGTGACGGTCGTGGTCGAACGCGGCCCCGACGTGCCGGACGTCCTCACCGCCGGCCGCGAACAGGTCGGGGTGCGCGTCCCCGACCACGACGTCGCGCTGGATCTGCTGGCGGCCGCCGGGACGCCGATAACGGCGACGAGCGCGAACGTCAGCGGGAACCCCTCGGCGACCCGCGTCGACGAGCTGGACGAGCGGATCCGCGAGCGCGCCGCGGCCGTCGTCGACGACGGCGAGACCGAGGGCGGGACGGGCTCGACCGTCGTCGACGTCGAGGCGGGCGAACTGCTGCGCGAGGGGGCCGTCGCGGACGAGGTCCGCGCATGGCTGGCCGAGCAACCGCAGTCCTGACGGGTAGCGGGGCCGCTGCGCGACGGCGCGGTCGTCGCTACCCGAGCATACTCTGCAGCGATCTGGTTCTGGTCCCGCACTCGTCGCGGTACTCGCAGGCGTCGCACTTCGCCTCGTCGTCGGTCCGGGCCGGCGGGCCGTCGACGGACTCGGCGGTCCTGACCGCGCGTCGGTAGGCGCCGGTCCGCCGCGCCGTCAGGTCGATCGGCCGGATCACGCCGTGGGCGGGGTACTCGGCGACGGCGCGCTCGACGCGCTGCTCGCGCTCCCAGGCCAGCGCCTTGGCCGCCGCGACCAGCCGCACCGACTGGGGCTCCCAGACCCCCTGTTCCGGGGGCCGCCCGGCGAAGGCCAGCGACGGAACGGGCGGATCGTCCAGCACCTTGTGCGCGATTCCTCGCGCCTCTCGGCCTTCCAGATAGGCGTCGCGAGCCGCGGGATCGACGAGGTCCACCCAGATCGATAGCTCGCTGCGCGCCCGCTCCAGTCGGTCGCGGTAGGTGGCGGGGTCCGGTTCGATCGGCGCCGACAGGACCGCCGCGTCGGTGTCGAGCAACTCCTCGTAGCTGAACGCGAGGTCCCTGACCGTGGCCACGCGGTCGGGCACCGCCGGGTCGCCCGCCCGGCGCCGGTAGTAGAGCTTGCGCGGACAGTAGGCCGCCACCTCCAGGTCTCGGAAGGCGTGCATGGGGCGGCCTGGTCCCGTCCCGGTACAAGAAGGTCGGGACTGCGACCCGGGTCGGTCGGCTCGCTCCGCGAACGACCGCCCCTGCGTCGCCGAGAGCGCGATGCGGTGGTGTTATGGCCGTCCTCACGCTAGCGAGGGCAATGACCGCGGTCGACGAGTGGGTCGAACGACTCGAGGACGCGGGCGAGCTCACCCCCGAGGCAGTCGACCGCATCGTGGCCGTCCACGGCACCCGCGGCCAGCAGGCCATCGAGGCCGTCGGCGAACGGCGGGTCAAGGAGTACCGCGACTTCACCGTGGTCGTCGGTCACGAGGACGAGTACGTCGTCGAGGACGGCGGCTGCACCTGCGCCGACTCCGAGTACAACCTCGACCGCGAGGACCCCGACCAATTGTGCTGGCACGCCATCGCCGCCCGCGTGGCCGCCGCCATCGACGCCACCGACGAGCACGACATGTGGTACTCCGACGTCCGGGACTTCCTCTAGGCCTCCGCCCGTTTCGGAGGATTCACGACCGCTCGTCGCCCTGCATGATACACAATGGCAAGCGATCAAGAGTGGCGACACCAAACGAACGGGCATGGACGACGAGATCTTCGAGGCGCTCGCCGATCAGCACCGGCGGGACGTATTGGTTGCGCTGCTCGCCGAGGATCGGGTCCGACCGGCGTCGGTGTGTGCTGACGCCGGCGAGGACGGAGAGTCCGAGGCGAGACGGGCCATGCTCCACCACTGCCACCTCCCGATGCTCGCGGACGCGGAGTTCGTCGAGTGGGACCGGGAGGCAGATACCGTTCGGCAGGGCGACGCGTACTCGAAGCTACGGCCGATCCTCGGGTTCATCGTGACGAAGGGAGCGGTCGAGCGGTAGCGTCACCGGTCGACCTCCTCCTCGACGGCGAGCAGCGTGTGTTCGACCAGCGTGATGATCGCCCGACGGAGCCGCTCGGTGGTCGCCTGGTCGGAGATGTCCAGTTCCTCGGCCAGCGCCTTCGTCGAGATGCGACGCGGGATAGCGTAGTATCCCTTCCGGACCGCCTCTACCAGCGCCTCCCGCTGCGGTTCGGTCAGGCCGTAGTGGGGGCCGCTGTCGGGACGCGTGGGGTTGTAGATCCGGTTGACCTCGACGGTGACGTCCGCCTCGTCGCAGCGACGCTTGAAGGCGGCGAGGTCCGCGTGGGTCTGGAACCTGGCCTGAAACTGCCAGAACTCAGACGCCGCGGTGGCGTGCAACAGGCTCGCGTCCGTGTCGAGGAACGCCGAGAACAGACTGTCCCCCGTGGCGGACCATTCGAGCGCGTAGAGCGTCTTTCCATCCTCGACCTCGACCTGGTGGATGCTCTCGACCGTCTCGTGATCGCGGACCTCGCGCTCGAAGGTGGGGCGGGCCTCGTCAGTGACCCAGAACAGCGGCACGGTGCGCTCCCCGATCGGGACCATCGTCTCCAGCGTGACCGTCGCCTCGCCGTGGACCGCCAGGACCTCGCCCAGGGTGAAATCCCGGGCGGGGACTCTGAGGTCCGCGATGACACTCATTACGGAGGAGAGTCGTCACGTCATACATAAAGACAGCCTGCATGACGTGCCATGGTATATTTAAAGGCATGGTGTACCAGGGTAGTCGGTACTCATAACCGAGTGGGACGGTTCGTATACGTACGATCGATTTCGCCCGGTCGCGCGAACCGACGCCGCGTTCAACCTCGATTCGTCGCGCCCGCGAGCGCCCACGTATCCATCATGACCGACGACATACCAGCCGTGACGAGTGACGAGGAGTTCGAGGAGGCCCTTACGCGTCTCATCACGATCGCGCACGACAACGGCGTGACCGTCGAGGGCCCCTGGCTGTGTCGCAACGGGGACGGGTCGACCAGCTGGGAGGCCATAGTGGTCGCGCTCGATCAGACAGAGGAGGACTGACACCGGTGGGCGACGACACGGTGGTTCAGCGAGTGATCGAAGCCCTCGCCGAGGCGGACGGAGTCGATCCGCTGGAACTCGATCGACCGCTGTACGAGGCCATCGAGACCGACGCACTGGAGGCGCTGGCCGAGCACGACGGCGAGTGGGCCCTCCAGTTCACCGTCGACGGCCACGTCGTCGCCGTCGACGGGGGCGACGAGGTCACCGTCGAAGTGGCCTGACTCGCCGGTGGGGACTACCGAGAGACGGCAGTCCGACGGCCGGGTGAAACGAAGAACTCGCTCGTAGCTGCGTGTTCGGAGGACCGTAGTCTGCGCGACGGATACCTACCGCTCGGCGCAGATGTCCACGAAGTTACGGAGGATGCGCAGCCCCGTCTCGCCGGACTTCTCGGGGTGGAACTGCGTGCCGAAGACGTTGCCGCGCTCGTTGGCGACGATGGAGGCGAACTCGACGCCGTAGTCGGTGGTCGTGACCACGGCGTCGGGGTCGTCGGGCTCGGCGTAGTAGGAGTGGACGAAGTAGGCGTACTCGCCGTCGATCCCCTCCACGATCGGGTGGTCGCGCTCGACGTCGAGTTCGTTCCAGCCCATGTGCGGGACGGTCTGGTCGGCGTCGAAGCGGACGTTCCGGCCGGGGATCAGGTCCAGCCCCTCGACGTCGCCCTGTCCGGCGTGGGCGGCCTCCTCGCTGGTGGTCAGCAGCATCTGCATGCCGAGGCAGATGCCGAACAGCGGCGTGCCCGCCTCGGCCTGCTCGGCGAGCGCGTCGCGGAAGGGGCCGGCGTTCTCCATGCCCTCGCTGAAGGCTCCCACCCCGGGGAGGACGATGCCGTCGGCGGCGTCGAACTCGGCGGGGTCGTCGGTGAGCCTGACGGCGGCGTCGGCCCGCTCCAGCCCGCGGGTGACGCTCCGGAGGTTCCCCAGCCCGTAGTCGACGACGACCACCTCGGCGGCGGTCTGCTTCGTGGCCATACGCCCACTTCGCCCAGCGGGGGTAAGTGGCTTCCCTTTCCTTCAAAACTCCCGGCTGCTCCCCCGTCAGAAGTCGCCGAGTTGCTTCTGGCCGCTCTCCTCGTCCGTGTAGTCGGCGGCGGCCTCGATGGTGTCGAAGAAGACGTCGCGCTGGCTGCGGTCGTACAGCGTCGCCGCCGGGTGGACCGAGATCAGGACGTGCCGGCGCCCCCCGCCCAGTTCCGCGTCGACCAGGTCGCCCGCCTCAGTGGTGACGGCGACGTCCCGCTCCAGCAGGTGTTCGGAGGGGACCTTGCCGATCGGGACGACCAGCTCGGGGTCGACGAGTTCGATCTCCCGCTCCAGATACCCCCGGCAGTTGTTCAGCTCCTCCTTCGTTGGGTCGCGGTTCTCCGGCGGCCGACAGCGCACGCAGTTGGTGATGCGCACGTTCTCGCGGTCGAGCCCCGCCTCCAGCAGCGCCTCGTCGAGGACGTCGCCCGACCGGCCGACGAAGGGCTCGCCCTGCTGGTCCTCCTGCGCGCCGGGGCCCTCGCCGACGAAGAGGATGTCGGCGTCGCCCGGGCCCGTGCCGTTGACGATCTGCGATCTGGACTCGACGAGCGCCGGACAGCGCTCGCACTCGGGGACCTCGAGACCGTCCATGTGACCCATGCTGCCGCGTTGGGGCGGACCGGCAAAAGGGATGCTGCCTCGGTCGCGGTCCGCTCTCCCGGCGCGGCTGCGGCCTCGGTCAGGTCTCGCGGAACGACTCGGCTGCGCGCGCCGCCAGCCGCGCCACGCGCAGCGGCTCCGGCCGGCCGCCCTCGGGCGTGAACCCGCGGACGACGTCGGCGGCCTCGTCGTCGGCCAGACCGACCGCCCGGACGTACACCGTCTCGTCGTTGACCGTCACGGGCCGGCGCTCGGGCTGGGCCCGGTAGGCCTCGATCCGGTCCTGCGCCGTCGACTCGTCGTCGAACGCCTCGCGGATGGCGTCCGCCAACCCGGGACTGGCCTCGTAGGTCACCGACAGGACGGGCAGTCCCGTCCGCTCGTGTAGCGCGCGCAGGTCGACCACGTTGAACCAGGCCGGTGCGACGCCCGAGACGACGAGGTAGCGCACGTCCTCGCGGTCCAGCCGCTCGACCATCGCCGCGATCGCGTCGGTCGCGTCGCTCCCGCCGACCGTGCACTCGCCGAAAACGAACCCGTCGACGACTCTGCTCGCCCGGACGACCGAGCCTGCGAGGGTGCTCGTCTGACCGCTGTACGACTCTGCCACGCCGAGGGCGCGCACCCCGGTTTTCATACGGACTGTCGTCCCCGTCCGCCGGTCGCCGCTGGCCCCGTGGCCAGCGACGTCCGGAGACGGGTCACAGCAGTCGCTGTCACGTGTTCTCGTCTTTGATGTCCTCCAGACGGTCGAGAAGCTCGTCGTTCGAGGCGGTGAACTCGTACTCGACGTCGCCGTCGTGGGTGTTTTCCGCGGCTGTAACGCCGTCCTCGTCGTCGAGATCGGCGTCGTACTCCTGATTTTCCTGTTCGGACTCGTCGTAGCTCCCGAACCCCATACAGGAACACCTACGTGATTCTTCCTGAAAAATCACTCGGCGGTTCTGGCCGTCGTTACCCGGGCAGCGCGGGCGTTATCCGTCTGACGAATGACACTACCCGCTGACATCTTTCGGAGCGGTGAGTGCGGGTTCGTCCGAAGTCGCCCTCGCCGGAAGAGACAAGCGGCGGCCGGCCGACGCCACGCACATGGAGGTCCACACCGTCACCGAGGACGCCGAGTCGTTCACCTGCAACGCCTACCTGGCGCTCGGGGAGACGCTGACGCTGGTCGACGCGGGTGCCTACGACGGCGTCGTCGACGCCGTCCGCGAGCACACCGACGACCTCGACCGGGTCGTGCTGACCCACCAGCACGGCGACCACGTCGAGCAACTGGACGCCGTCGTCGACGCCTTCGACCCGACGGTGTACGCCTACGACGACCACCCGCTCCGTGACGAGCCGGTGACCGACGGCAGCGAGGTGGCCATCGGCGACGAGGACTTCGACGTCGTCTACACGCCCGGCCACGCCGACGACCACGTCGCCTACGTCTCCGAATCGACGCTGTTCTCCGGCGACGTCGTGGTCCACGACGACGGCGCCTTCGACTACGGGAGCTTCGGCCGGACCGACATGGCCGGCCAGTCCCGCGAGCGGCTCATCCAGTCCATCCGCGACCTGCTCGACCGGCTACCGGACAGCGTGGAACACATGTACTCCGGCCACGGCGACACCTTCAGCGGCGACGTCCGCGACGTCGTCGAGACGGCGCTGGAGCGCGCCGAAAAGCGCGAGCCGAAGTACCCCGACGAGTAAGGACCGGTTCAGTAACGAGCGTACTGGAAACAGCCAGAAAGCTCCGGCCGGTTCGGCTTTCCAGGCGGACGGGACTGAAAGGGGCTGCCGGCTCGACGAACCCGGACGACGTAAGGACCACAGCGAACGGAGTGAGCGAGGACCGCAACGAGGCCCGGGAGTCGAGCCGGCAGGGGCTTTCTGGTTGTTCGTACCGGAGCGACGGCAGTAGACGACGTGATCCGAAGGGACGACAGCGCAACAGCTACTTGGGGAACTGAGAACGACGAAGAGAAGCGGACCGGATCAGGCGCTGCGCGGTTCGGCGGCTTTCGGGCGGAGCTTCTTGTAGCCGCACTTCCGGCACTTCTCGGCCCGCGGGGAGTTGCGGGCGTTGCAGCGCATGCAGATCTGCTTGGTCAGGAGCCGATTTTCCGCTTTCTCGAACTTGGCCATACGCGTGGGTACCCGTCGGCGCGGTTAAGCGTTTCCGAATCGGGTCGGGCAGCGCGAGCGGAGAGCGTAGCGACCCACGAGCCGCGAGACCCTGCGCTTAACTGCCGAGCGGGTCAACCACGGGGCATGTACGACGCCGTCGCCGACCTGCCGCTGCGCGTTGAGGGCTACGAACTGGGCGTGCGCGAGCGGGACACCTCCAGCGGGTTCGCGCGGACGACCACGACCGTCGCGCTGCGCGGGGACGGCGAGACCGGACGGGGCGAGGACGTGACCTACGAGCGCGAGGACCACGTTCCGCTGTGGGACCTGAACGTCGACCTGGCGGGGGAGTACACGCTGGACGGCTTCTCCGAGCGACTGGACGAGGTCGACCTGTGGCCCGAGCAGCCGAGCCGCGAGACCTCTCGTCACTACCGGCGGTGGGCCTTCGAGAGCGCGGCGCTGGACCTGGCGCTGCGGCAGGCCGGCCAGCCGCTGGGGGCGGCGCTGGACCGCGAGTACGACACCGTTCGCTTCGTCGTCTCGACCCGGCTGCCGGAGGACGACGGCCCGCCGACGGCCGACCGGGTGGAGCGCTGGCTCGACGTCGACCCGGAGATGGAGTTCAAACTCGACCCCACGCCCGCGTGGGACGAGGATCTGATCGGGACGCTGGCGGCGACCGACGCCGTCCGCGTGGTGGATCTGAAGGGGCTCTACGAGGGGACCGAGGTCAGCGTGGAGCCGGGCGCGGAGTTCTACCGCCGCGTCGTCGAGGGGTTCCCGGCGGCGCTGGTCGAGGACCCCGCGCTCACCGACGAGACCCGACCCGTGCTTGACGGCCACGGAGACCGGATCACCTGGGACTATCCGATCACCGGCGTCGAGAGCGTCCGGGAACTCCCCTTCGAGCCCGAGTGGCTCAACATGAAGCCCTCCCGCTGTGGCACCGTCGAGTCGGTACTGGGGCTGATCGACTACTGCGAGCGGGAGGGGATCGACCTGTACGGCGGCGGCCAGTTCGAGTTGGGCGTCGGCCGCGGCCAGCTCCACGCGCTGGCGTCGCTGTGCTACCCCGACGCACCCAACGACGTCGCGCCGATGGCGTACAACGACCCCGAGCCGAAGTCCGGCCTCCCGTCCAGCCCGCTCGACCCGCCCGCGGAGAGCGCCGGGTTCGGCTGGTGACTCGACGCAGGCGGGGGTGCGGCCGTCGGGCCCCGTCACCTCGACGGCGGGCGAGTGACCGAAAGTCACCTGTGAGGGACGGCCCAAACGAGGGCGTCATGAGGACGCTGCCCGGACGCACTGCGGTCCGCCGGTCGTCGCCTCCCCGCAGCGGGCGAGCGAGCAACGGGTTCCGCTCCCACCCCACACAGGACGGTCGAGTGCGATGACGGGGACGGACGCGGACATCCTGCTGGTCGAGGACAACCACGGCGACGTCCGCCTGATCGAGCGGGCCTTCGAGACGCGGGGCCTCCCCGGCCGGCTCCACGTCGTCCAGACCGGCGACGAGGCGCTGGACTGGCTGGCCCGGCGCGGCGAGTACGACGACGCGCCCCGTCCCAGAATCGTCCTGCTGGACCTGAACCTGCCCGCGACGAGCGGATACGCCGTCCTCGAGGCGATCAAAGCGGACCCCGACCTGCGACGGATCCCGGTGGTAGTCCTCACCAGTTCCCAGTCCGAGGACGACCTGATCGACGCCTACCGGAAGCAGGCCAACGCCTGCCTGATCAAACCCGTCGACCCGGACGCGTTCGCCGACGTGATCGAGGCGTTCACGGACTTCTGGCTGTCGACCGCGTCGCTCCCGCCCGCGCCCGACGCGGACGGCGGCTGTAGTAGAACCTGAAGCGAGTTACACGTCGAAGGGCGTCCCGGGTTCCCTTCGAGTGTGTCAGTGCGCTCGATTTCTACTACAGGATCGACGGCCGCGCGGAGACTCACTGGCGCTCCCAGGCCTCGGGTGCGACGTCGAGCCGCTGCACCACCGGTCGGTAGGCGAAGACGACGGCGACGATGACGACGAGTTCCGCCCAGAACCCGATCTCGCCCACGAGCGCCCGGACCAGCGTCAGCACGAGGAACACCAGCAGGAACATCGCGACGTAGTGGGGCAGGACCTGTCGGAGCGTCTCTGTGTCGACCATACCGGTCGTTCGGACCGAACCCGGAAAACAGCGGCGCGTGGCGGGCCGTCCGTATCCCCGGCTCCGGTGTACGACGCTCATAAAAGAGCGTCGCGTGTCGCCGACGGTATCGTATCACTCCTCCGCTAGATACTCGTCCTGCACCGCGACGACCTCAGACGAGTCCGCGCAGTCGGCGTACCGAGAGAGGGGCTCCTCGTTGAGCTCCAGGAACGTGTGGCCCCAGCTGAACGGCTCCAGAACCGCCTCGGCCTGCTCGCGCTCGCCGAGGATGGCCAGCGCCCCGGCGAAGGCCTCGGCCGTGTTCAGCTGGAAGGCGTTGCCGAAGTTGACAGGGTTGCCGGCCACGAGGAAGGGTAGCGATCGGTGGATCCCCTCCAGGTCGAACGCCTCCCGTTCGGCGGTCTCCCAGGAGCAGTCCAGCGCCACCAGCCGGTCGTGACGCGCCCCGCTGCCCCGCCGGTCGGCGGGCGAGAGCGCCTGCTCGGCGAAGGGATTGAGGACGATGCCGGACGGCGTCGACCGCGTCGATTCGTGCAGCGCCGCCAGGTCGAACTGCGAGAGTCGGCGCGCACTGCACTTCTCCGGGTCGTCGTCGCCCTCGTAGCGGACGTGCAGTTCCACGCTCCGGCGTAGTCGGTCCCCCCGGAAAACACTGCCGACTGTAACTGTAGCGGGATATTCGCCACTGAACAGCGGCGAAGTTCGTCGGGGACTTACCGTCGGCAGCGAAGGCTCAGGAGGCCGGTATCGCGCCTGAGAAACGCAAACACTGTTAAGTGATACAACGTCGATGCACGGGACAGTGATCGAGGACGGCGACGAGGCGCCCGGGTTCGAGCTGCCAGCGCTGGTCGACGGCGACCACCGTCGTGTAGCGCTCTCGGAGTACGTCGGCGACGACGTCGTAGTCGTGGCCTTCTACCCGGGCGACTTCAACCCCGCCTGCGGGGCGGAGTCGGACCTCGACGAACTGGACCTCTTCACGATGCAGAAGGACGTGTCGGTGCTGGCCGTCGGGCCCGACACGCTGTACAGCCACGCCGCCTTCGCCGACGAGTACGACCTGCGCCTGCCGCTGCTCGCCGACACGCGCCGCGAGGTCGCGGAGCGGTACGGCGTCGCCGCGGAGGGCGACCTCGGCCAGGCGCTCGTCGACCGGGCCGTGTTCGTCGTCGACCCCGAGGGCGTCGTCGCTTACGCCTGGCGGACGAGCGACCCGGGCGAGACCCCGTCCGTCGAGGAGATCAAGGCGGCCATCGCCGACGCGGGCGGCGACGACACCGCGTTCGCCCGCTACCGGATCGGTCACGCCCACTACACCGAGGGGCGGCGGGCCTTCACCAGCGCGATGGGTTCGTTCTCGGACTCGGAGTGGATGCTCGCCGAGTCGGACTTCCGGCGGGCCCGCGAGGAGTTCGAGGAGGCCGCAGACCACTTCGACAGCGCCGTCCGGTTCGTCGACGACCCCGCCCACGAGCCCCACTACGACCTGGCCGAGCGGAAGGCGACCGCGCTGTGGCAGGCCGCCGACTGGCTGTCCAAGTCCGCGAGCAAGTACGGCAGCGGCGCCGGCGCGGAGGCCCAGAGCCTGCGGCAGGACGCGGAGCGCCCCCTCGCGACGGCCCGCGACATCGGCGATCCGATCGGCCCCGACGAGTGGCCGCCCGACGGGGAGCCCGACCGGGAACACGAGTCCGTCCTCCCGGACGAGGGCGGCGACGACCTGGCCGCCGACATCGACGAGGCGGTCGCCGCGGCGGCCGAGGCCGACGACGGCGACGCGGACGGCGACGGCAGCGAGGACAGAGACGGCGGGATCGACGACGAGGAGCTGGCGGCGATCCAGGCAGAACTGGCCGCCAGTGACGACGATCCCGGCGAACTGGCGGACGAGTCGACGAGCATGGTCGACGCGCCGCCCAACGGCGAGGACGGCGACGCGGTCGAGGCGGACGGCGCGAACAGCGCCGCCGGCGAAGGCGGCGCAGCGAGCGACGACGACCGGAACGACGAGAGCGACGACGCCGAATCGACGGGCAGCGGCGACATCGACGGCGAGGTCGACGAGGAGGAACTCGAGGCGCTGGCGGAAGAGCTGGCCGAGAGCCAGGCGGCCGCCGAGGCGGTCGACTGGCGCGGCGAGAACGGCGACGCGGGAGACGAGCCCGCAGGCGAAGTCGGCGACCCCGAGACGGCCGGCGACGGAGCGGCCGGCGACGGAGCGGCCGGCGAGGACGCCGTCGACGACCCCGCCGCCGACCGCGGATCGACGGGCGGCGGCGACGGACTCGACGGCGGCGATGCGGCCGCGTCCGATCCCCTCGCGCCGGAGGGCGACGCCCCCGCGGACCCGGACGCCGACCTCTCGGACGACGCCGGCGTCCCGCCGGCCGCGTCCGGATCGCTGGAGGTCGGCCCGGCCGACGACGAACCCGAACTGGACGACGAGCCGAAGGGGGCCAGCGACGAGGACCTGGCGGACATCCCGACGGCGGAGGAACTCGACGGGGACGAGGGAAGCGGCGATCAGGACGGGGCCGACACCGAGGGCGAGAACGACCTCGACGAACCCGAATCAGCGGACGACGATGGCTCGGACGGCTGGGGGATGCCGGGCGACCGCTGACCGCCGCTTTCTCGTGGCCGGCGGCGCTGGTACCGGTATGGACGCCGAGGCGACGGCCCGCACCTACTACCGGGCGCTCGACGAGGACGACTACGACCTGCTCGCGGATCTGCTGGCCCCCGACTTCCGCCAGGTCAGGCCCGACCGTACCTTCGAAGGCCGCGAGCGGTTCGTCCGGTTCATGCGCGAGGAGCGCCCGCAGACGGACACCAGCCACCCGATCGACCGAATCTACGGGGACGCGGACGGCGTGGCCGTCGAGGGGCGGCTGCTCTCGGCCGACGGCGACGAGATTACGCGGTTCGTCGACGTTCTCGCCTTCGACGGCGAGCGAATCGCAGAGATCCGGACGTACACGCGGTGATCCGAGCAGTCCGCTGCCGCCCGAGTGTCACTAGATCCAACCCTATGTTTTAATTACACTCTGGTCGCAGGCGAGTACATGCGAGAGGTCCTCGCGACGAAGCTCTCCGACAGACCGGTGCTCGCCGCCGACGGCGAGACGATCGGTACCGTCCACAACGTGACCGTGAACCTCCGGACCGGCGACCTCGAGACGCTGACGGTCGACCCGGACGACGCCCTCGAGGCCGTCGAGACCGACGACGACGGGCGCGTCCGCCTCCCGGCCGAGTGCATCGAGAGCGTGGACGACTATCTCGTGGTCGACCGGACGCGCGCACCGTCCAGTTCCGACGACGAGGCGGCCGCCGACGGCGGCGACGGGGGCGAGTGAGCGCTACTCGCTGTCGCCTTCCCCCAGAGCGCTCTCCCCGACGGGCTCGTGGCCCTCGATGATCTCCTGGCCGCCCATGTACGGGCGCAGCGCCTCGGGGACGGTGATCGTGCCGTCGTCGTTCTGGTAGTACTCCATGATGGCCACCAGCACGCGCGGGACGGCCAGTCCGGAGCCGTTGAGCGTGTGGAGGTACTCGGCCGACTCGTGCTGTTCGGGCCGGTAGTGGATGCCGGCGCGGCGGGCCTGGAAGTCCTCGAAGTTGGAGACGCTGGAGACCTCCAGCCAGCGGCCGCCGACGTCGGGGCCGTCCTCCATGTCGTCGGCGGGGGCCCACACCTCGACGTCGTACTTCTTGGCCTGCGTGAAACCCATGTCGCCGGTGCACATGTCCAGCACGCGGTAGGGCAGTTCGAGGCGGTCGAGGACTTCGGTCGCCTCGTCGAGCAGGCCCTCCAGTCGGTCGTAGCTCTCCTCCGGGCGGACGAAGTTGACCAGTTCGACCTTGTTGAACTGGTGGACGCGGACGTAGCCGCGGGTCTCCGTGCCGTGCTCGCCGGCCTCCCGGCGGAAGTTGGGGCTGAACGCCTGGTGTTTGATCGGGAGGTCGTCGTCCAGCAGGATCTCGTCGCGGTACATGTTGGTGACGGGCACCTCCGCCGTCGGCAAGAGCCACAGGTCGTCGTCGTCGTAGTCGTCCTCCTGCCGGTCGCCGACGCGGTAGGCGTCCTCGGCGAACTTCGGGAGCTGGCCGGTGCCGCGCATGGACTCGCTGTTGACGGGGATCGGCGGGAACACGTCGACGTAGTCCTGCTCGCGGTGGACGTCCAGCATGAACTGGATCAGGGCGTGCTCCAGGCGCGCGCCCTCGCCCTTGACGAACTGGAAGCCGCCGCCGGTGACCTTGGCGCCGCGCTCGAAGTCCAGCACGTCCAGTTCCTCCCCGAGGTCGTAGTGGGGGATCACGTCGTCGGGGTCGACCCGCAGGTCGTCGAACCCCTCGCGGTAGCGCTCGACGTTGTCCGCCTCGCCCTCGCCGTAGGGGACCGACTCGTGGGGAACGTTGGGGATCTCCAGCAGGCGCTCCTCCAGTTCGGCCTCCAGTTCGTCCGCGCGGTCCTCGACCCGCTGGAGTTCCTCCTTGAGTTCCTGGGAACGCTCGATGGCCTCCTGGGCCTTCTCCTCCTCGCCCTCGCGCTTGTACTCGCCGATCTGGCTGGAGACCTCGTTGCGCTGGTGGCGCAGGTCGTCGCCCTCCGCCTTCAGCTCGCGCCACTCCTCGTCGATCTCGAGGATCCCGTCGAGGTCCACGCCCGTGACGCCCTTGGCCTCGATGGCGTCGCGGACCGTCTCGGGGTTCTCCCGGACGAACTGCCTACTTAGCATGGGCGAGCGTTCTCGACGGCGCGAGGTTAACGTGTCGATACCCCGTGGCCGTCTCGCACACGGCGGCGTACCGTGGCACCGGCGATCGCGGGGAGCGTCCCCGCACGATAGAGCCAACACCCATTTGCCGACGGCAGGTGAACGCACACCAGTGACAGAGCCACGGACGGTGACGCTCCCGGACGGCCGTCGACTCGCCTACGAGGAGTACGGGCGGACCGACGGCCGGCCGGTGTTCTGCTTCCACGGTAACCCCGGCTCGCGGCTGCTGTGGTCGCTGTTCGACGACGTCGCACAGGGGCGGGACCTGCGGCTCGTCGCGCCCGATCGGCCGGGCTTCGGCCGCTCGGACTTTCACCCCGACAGGGATCTGCTCGACTGGGCCGACGACGTCTGCGAACTGGCCCGGGAACTGGGGATCGACCGGTTCGGCGTCGTCGGCTTCTCGGCGGGCGGCCCCCACGCCGCGGTCTGCGGCGCGGAGCTACCCGACCGGATGGCCGAGACGGCGCTGGTCAGCAGCCCGGGGCCGCCGCCGACGCTGGAACACTCAACGGACGGCCACCGGCGCATGGCGGCCGCGACGCGGTATCCGGGCGTCTCGCGCGGACTGTTCGGCGCGACGGGGTGGCTCGCGCGCAACTGGCGCTCGCGGTTCCGGGCCGCCATCGAGCGCGGCGCCTCCGAGCCCGACCGCGAACTGCTGGAGTCGCTGACCGGGGACGTGCTCCTCACGGACGCCGCGGAGGCGTTCCGGCAGGGCGGCAAGGGGCCGGCCCACGAGTACCCGCTGCTGGCCCAGGAGTGGCCGTTCGACCCCGGCGACGCCGATCCCGTCCTGTGGCACGGCCGCCGGGATTCCTCGGTCGACCTCGCCGCCGCGGAAGCGTTCGTCCGCGAGCTACCGGAGCCCGACCTGACGGTCGTCGACGCCGGCCACTACTCGACGCTGGTCGAGGAGGCGGAGTCGATCCTGACGGCGGTCGCGCCCTGACCTTTTTTCTCCGCGCCCGCCCTCTCCGGGGACATGGGAATCGGCGACGTGTACCAGGCCGAGGAAGTCGATCCGGACCTCCACTACGTCGACACCGGAATGTACGACGTCCCGGAGTACGGATCGGTGTACGTGATCGACGCCGAGCGGCCGGCGCTCGTGGACACCGGTATCGGGACCGACCACGAGCGCGTGCTGGCGGCGCTGGACGAGGTCGGCCTCGATCCGGCCGATATCGAGGTGCTGGCGGTGACCCATGTCCACCTCGACCACGCCGGCGGCGCGGGCTTTCTCGTCGACGCGTGCCCGAACGCCACGGTGTACGTCCACGGGATCGGTGCCCCGCACCTCGCGGACCCGTCGCGGCTCTGGGAGGGCACGGAGGCCGCCGTGGGCGACCAGATCGAGTTCTACACCGAACCCCGACCCGTCCCCGAGGACCGCATCGTCGAACTCGAGGACGGCGACCGGATCGATCTGGGCGACCGCGAGCTGGTGGTCCACCGCGCGCCGGGCCACGCGCCCCACCAGGTCGTCTTCGAGGCCCCCTGGATGGACGCCGTCTTCACGGCCGACGCGGCCGGCATCTACGCGCCCTCGGTCGACGAGCTGCACCCGACGAGCCCGCCGCCGGACTTCGACCTCGACCGGGCGCTGGCCGACGTCCACGACCTCCGGGAGATGGACCCGGAGTGGCTGCTGTACGGCCACTTCGGGCCCGCGCGGACCGACGACCGCCTGGACGAGTACGAGTCCGTCCTGACGGAGTGGGTCGAAGCCGTCACCGCCAAGCACACCGAGTTCGACGACGACGAGGACGTCTTCGAGCACTTCGAGGAGACGGTCGAGACGCCCGACGCCTGGGGCGAGCGCAAGGGCCGCGCTGAGGTTGCCCTGAACGTCCGCGGAGTCCTGCGCTACCTCGACGAGGGGTGAGCGGGCGGCGACCGGGCGGTGTGTCGCTCGGACGGATCGCAGAGGGGGCCCTTTTTTGGGGAGGGGGTCTACGGACTACGCGATGGCGGAGACCAGTCTGTTGTTGCTCGTGGCCGGGATCATTGCCATCGGCGTTCTGGCGCAGATCGTCGCCACCCGACTGCGGACGCCGAGCATCATCTTCTACATCGCCGCCGGCCTGGTTCTGGGAGAACCCGGACTGGAGATAGTGACCGTCGACACCTTCGGGATCGTCGGCCTCCAGACCATCGTCGGTCTCGCGGTCGCGATCATCGTCTTCGAGGGGGCCTTCCACCTGCGGGTCGAGCGCATCCGCGAGGCGCCGGCCGCGGCGATCCGCCTGGTGACCCTGGGGGCCGTCATCGCGCTCGTCGGGACGGCGGTCACTGTCCGGTTCGCGTTCGACGTCACGTGGAACCTCTCGTTTACGATCGGTGCGCTGCTGGTCGCGACGGGCCCGACCGTGGTCACGCCGATCCTCGCGGTCGTCCCGGTCCGCGACCGGGTCGCCGCCGCGCTGGAGACGGAAGGCATCGTCAACGACGTCACCGCGGCGGTCATGGCCATCGTCTTCTTCAAGACCGTCAACCCGGAGGCCGTCGCCGAGGGGTTCGTGTCCGCCTTCCTCAGGCGGATGGGCGTCGGACTGCTCGTCGGCGTCATGGTGGCGGCTATCGTCTACTACCTACTTCGCTACGTCGACCTCTCGCCGGGCGACGCCCCGCGCAACGCCCGGCTACTGGCGTTCGCCGGCGCGCTGGTCGCCTACGCGGTGGCGAACTCACAGGCCACCGAGGCCGGCGTCGCCGCCGCCGCGGTCGCCGGGTTCCTGCTCGGGAACGCCGACATCCCCTACGAGGACGACATCGAGGACTTCAAGGGAGACATCACCCTGATCGTCCTCTCGTTCGTCTTCATCGCGCTGGCGGCGCTGCTCGACGTCGCGGCTCTCCGCGAGGTCGGCATCCCGGGACTGGTCGTCGTCGCCGTGATGGCACTGGTGCTCCGGCCGATTCTCGTCTTCCTCTCGACCGTCGGTGACCGGTTCACCCGTCAGGAGCGGGCGTTCATGAGCTTCATGGGCCCGCGCGGGATCATCCCGGCGTCGGTCGCGACGCTGTTCGCGGTCGAACTGCAGGCCGCCGCCGAGGAGCTGAACGAACCGATACTGGTCGAGCACGCGAACATCCTGCTCGGGACTGTCTTCCTCGCGATCCTGCTGACAGCCGTCTTCCAGGGCGGCCTGGCGCGATACGTTGCCGAACGACTGGACGTGATACCAATGCGAACGATAATCGTTGGAGGCGGGAAGGTGGGCCGCGCGCTCGCCGAACGCCTCGAGGACCGCGGAGAGAACGTCGTCATCGTCGAAGAGCGTGAGGACGTGGTAGAGAGCGCCCGCAACGCGGGCTTCACCGTTCACCACGGGGACGGCACCGACACCGAGGTGTTGCAGTCGGCCGGTGCCGAGAACGCCAAGGTCGTCGCCGCCGCGACCGGCGACGACGACGCGAACCTCCTGGTCGCCCAGCTCGCGAACTCCAAGTTCGACATCGAGCGCATCATCGCCCGGGCGAATAACCCCGACAACGTCGAGGCGTTCGAGGACCTCGGCGTCAGCACCATCTCCTCGGCGATGGCGACGGCCTGGGCCATCGACAACCAGATCGAGCGCCCCGCCATCGCCAACTGGATGACGGACGTCGGGCGGACCGGCGACGTCCAGGAGATCGAGGTCACCAACGCGGAAGTGGCCGGCGTCCCGATCAGCGAACTCGGGCCGCAGCTGCCCGACGCGTGCATCGTCGCGCTGGTCACCCGTGACGGCCAGACGGAGGTCCCCACCGCCGACATGATGCTCGAACTCGGCGACACGGTGACGCTGCTGGGACGCCGCCAGTCCGTCCGCGACGGGATGGCCATGATCAACCCGGAGAACGACTGACTGCGGCGGGCCGGAGCCGCGTCGCCCTTCGGAGGAGCGACCGCGGCGCGGAACGGAGTGGCCTCGTCGACCGGGACCGGCGGCTGCGGACGGGGTCGCAGACGGAAATCCACGCAGCCTCCGTCCCGGGAAACGCTTCGAGTCACTTATCCCGTTTGCGGGAGTACACATGTGGGGATGAGTGATCCGGAGCTAGCAGTCGTCGAGTTTCTGCTCACGACGCAGGTGTACTCCGAGCGTCGCGAGCTCGACCCCGACGACCTGCCGCCGGCCTACCGGGCGGCGTTCTGGAGCGACGGAGAGATCGAGCGGCCGCTGTCGCCGACCGCGTCGGCGGCGACCGAGGCGACGGGCCTCGAACGCCCCTGGGAGGCCATCTCGGGGCTGATGTTCACGGACCGCGACGACTTCTCCGGCACGCTGCAGTTCACCGATCGGGACATGGCCGAGGAGTGGTATCTCAAGCGGACCGACGCCGATCGCCTGATGGACAACCCTGCGCTGGCCGCCGAGTACGGGGACGAGTTCGAGGACGTCGACTACGAACTCGCCCGCGAGCGCAACCGGCCGGCGCGGGCCGACCGCGCGCTGATCGACTCGCTGCTGAACGAGGCCTTCGACGAGGAGGAAGAGGAGGAGGGCATGCTCGACCTCGTCGACGTGCGCGCCCCCGAGGAGGTCGAGATGACGATGGACCACCTCGTCCTCACGGCCGACCAGGAGGCCGAGATCCACAAGATCGTCAAGGCCATCGAGCACCGCGACTACCTCGCCGACATCGGCCTGCGGGAGATCGGCAAGCTCCTGTTCGTCGGCCCGCCGGGCACTGGCAAGACCAGCGTCGCCCGCGCGCTGGCCCACGACCTCGACCTCCCGTTCGTCGAGGTGAAGCTGTCGATGATCACCTCGCAGTACCTCGGCGAGACGGCCAAGAACGTCGAGAAGACCTTCGAGGTGGCCAAGCGGCTCTCGCCCTGCATCCTCTTCATGGACGAGTTCGACTTCGTCGCGAAGACCCGCTCGTCCGACGAGCACGCCGCGATCAAGCGCGCCGTCAACACCCTGCTGAAGTCCATCGACGAGGTCAGCCTGATTCAGGACGACGTGCTCCTGATCGGCGCCACCAACCACCCCGATCAGCTGGACGCCGCCGTCTGGCGCCGCTTCGACGAGATCGTCAACTTCCCCAAGCCCGACCGGAACATGCGCGCGGACATCCTCCGCGTCGTCACCCAGGAGATGGACATCGTCGACTTCGAGCCCCAGGAACTGGCCGAGATCACTGAGGGGCTGACCGGCTCCGACCTCCGGCTGGTGCTCCGGGAGGCCGTGCTCGACGCCCTGACCGAGGAGCGGACCACGCTCACCCAGCAGGACCTCCGGGACGCCGTCGCCGACTTCGAGGAGCGGGACAACCTCAAGAACATGGACATGATCGAGGGCGACCACGACGCGCTGGTCGCCGGCGGCGACATCTCCGGCGCGGGCGACTCGGAGGCCGCCTCCGACGGTGGTGAGGCGAGCGGCGCGAGCCGACCCTCGTCGGGCGGGACGCCCGACGGTGGACACGACCACGACCACTGACCAGGCCGGCGGGGCCGTCAGCTCTCCGGCCGGAACGTTCATTTCGCGCCCACCTGAGCGGGTGCACATGGTCCTCGTCCAGATAGCTGCCAGACGCGTCGCTCTCAGCGCCGCCGGGAGGCGATACGTGTGACGGCCCCGTCCGACGGTGCGTCGGCCGGAACCACCGCCCCGATACCGGGTCTCGCGGCCGTCGCCGGCCTCGTGGCGCTCGCGACGAGCGTCACGCGGCGCGTCTCTCCCCTCGTGCTGGAGATCGCCCCGGACGCGGCGTCGCCACAGGTTCTCACGCAGGCTACTCTGGGCGGCCGGTTCGCCGCCTTCGCCCTCACCTACGGAGTACTGTTCGGCGTCGCCTACCGGGCGGGGAAGCACAGCGGCGATCCGGACGGCGACGTGCGGGCGGCCGCAGTGGCCGGCGCGACGGCCGCGACCGCCTTCGTCGCCGGGAGCGCCGCCGCGGTGTTCGCCCTCGGCGCCCGCCAGAACCCGCTCGTCGGCGTCGCGGTGACGGCCGGCTCCGGCGTCGCCGTCGGCGTACGGCTGGCGGTCGTCGCGTTCGCCGGTCTCGCGCTGGCGCGTCGGTGACAGAGTCGCGCTCGACGCCGTCCAGTCCCCCGGCCCTAGACGAACCCGAAGATGTTGTTCAGCGCGTACCCCAGAATCGTCGCGAACGCGACATGCAGCGCAACCAGCGGGGCCGTCGAGCGCCACTCGAGCCGGTACGCGTAGCTCACGGCGGCGAAGTCCACCGCTACCGTCGCCACGACGGACACGAGGATCAGGAGCCCGCTGCCGGCGTACTGCTGGAGCAGCAGGGAGACGACGGCCGGGGCTACCGCGGCGGCGGCGGCCGGCTGAGTCGGTACGTCGCCGATGAAGAATGTGGCCGCCAGGTGGAGCGTGACGGCGTAGAACAGCCAGGTGACCAGCGCCGTGACGACGAGGGCGACGAGTCCGGGGCCCGGAAGCCCGGCCTGCAGGGGCGCGACCATGGCCGGGCCTTCGACGGCCCCCGATTTGTCCGTTATCCTTCTGCACCGCCGGCGCGCCGCCGCAGCGGGCCGCCGCACCTGGGACAGGTCACCGACAGCGGTCCCCGCTCGGTCACGCCACCGCAGTTCCGGCATTCGTACTCGATCATCGTCATCACCCAATACGAGGGCGGGTTACCTGTATCTAACTCCCACGTTCGTCCAGATTCCCACCCGTATTTCAGAAATCGTCAGTCGCGTCGGGAACGGCTCCGGCGGCCCTCAAAAGCGTCGCAGGCCGGAATCGCACGAGGGCAGTCGTGTGGACGATCGTTCGATAATACAGTACTTCGTGTACAAGGACCGAAGTTGACAGGAAGAACAGTGAACGGCGGATCGGATATGCGATCGAACGTCGACGGTCCGGCGTCAGAGGAGTTCGAATGTGTCGGCTGCGGCACCCGCGTCACCTCGCCGAGCGATCGGGTGTGCCCGGACTGCGGCGGGGAAGTCAGGAACCTGACGGACTCGCGGGACCTCTAGACGGCCGGGGAGCCCGCAGCGGCGCTGTACGGTCGAACAGAGACGAGGCGTGGACGCCCGGGAACTACTCCAGCAGGCCCAGGTCCTCGAGCCGGGAGACGATCTTGTCGACGGCCTCCTCGGCGTCCTCGGGCTTCTTCCCGCCCGTGATGACCAGCTTGCCCGAGCCGAACAGCAGCGCGACGACGTCCGGCTCGTCGAGCCGGTAGACGAGTCCGGGGAACTGCTCGGGTTCGTACTCGATGTTCTCCAGCCCCAGCCCGATGGCGATGGCGTTGAGGTTGAGCGTCCGCCCCAGGTCGGCGGAGGTGACGATGTTCTGGACGACGATTTCAGGATCCTCGTCGACCTGGATGTTCAGATCGCGGAGCTTGTCGAAGACGATCCGCAGGCTCTCGTGGACGTCGTCGGTGCTCTTGGCACCCGTGCAGACGATCTTGCCGGAGCGGAAGATGAGAGCGGCAGACTTCGGGTCCTGCGTGCGGTAGACGAGTCCGGGGAACTGCTCGGGATCGTAGTCGGCCCCCTCCAGGTCCATGGCCACGCTCTGCAGATCGAGTTCCTGGCCGATGCCGGTCGAGGCGACGACGTTTTCGATATTAATTGTCTCCTTGGGGTCAACCATGTCTCGACTTAAAGCACGTATTTAAGGTTTATAAAGGTTGATGGCACGTGCTGACAGGTCGGCAAACTGTGGCGTCGCACCGCCGGCGTCCGTCGATCGAGGGGGCCGGAGCGCCCGGCGGTCGCCGCCGGCCGAACGGGGGTCTCGCCGTCGGCCACCGGCACGCTGAAACCCCTCGACACCCCCACCACGGGTGTGTACGTCCTCGAACTTGCCGGTCAGGACGACGCCTTCGCGGTCCGGGAAGCCGAGAGCGCCGCCAGCGACGTGACCGCGCTGGCATCGGGTCTGGCGACGGCACGCGGCCTCTCGGAGCGGTTCCCGCGGCTCGCGTACGTCCACCGCGCGAGCGAACTCGTCGCCACCTGCGACTCCGACGTCGCGAGCGCGCGCGCGGCGCTCGACGCCGCCGCCGTCGACCGCGCGGGCACCGTCGCGGTGCGAGCCGTCGACGTCCGCTCGACGGCCGGTGTCGACACCCAGCGCGTCGAGCGCGAACTCGGGAGCGTCCTGGTCGACCGCGGCTTCGACGTGGACCTCGACGATCCCGACCACGAGCTGCGCGCGCTGTTCGCCGCGGGCGACGCCCCGAACACCGGAGCGGACGCGGTCGACGACGTCCGCGACGCCAGCGACGTCCCCGACGACGCCGACGGCATCTGCGCCCTGGGCTGGCTCGCCGCCGAGACCCGCCGGGACTTCGCGCCGGCCCCCACCGAGCGACCCTTCTTCCAGCCCGGCAGCATGGACCCGATGGAGGCCCGCGCGCTGGTCAACGTGGCCGGCGCGCGCGAGGGCCGCCGCGTCGTCGACCCGATGTGCGGCACCGGCGGCGTCCTCGTCGAGGCGGGCCTCGTCGGCGCCAGCGTCGTCGGCACCGACGCCCAGTGGAAGATGGTCCGCGGGTCACGCGAGAACCTCGACGCGTACGTGGACGACTTCCACGTCGCGCGGGCCGACGCCACCGCCCTCCCGCTGCGCGACGGCGCGGCCGACGCCGTCGTCTTCGACGCCCCCTACGGTCGCCAGTCCCGCATCGAGGGGGACCTGGCAGACGTCGTCGCCGGCGCGCTCGCGGAGGCCGCCAGGGTCGCGCCGCGGGGCGTCCTCGTGGCCGACCGCAACTGGACCGAGGCCGCCGAAGCGGCGGGCTGGACGGTCGAGTCCCGCTTCGAGCGCCGGGTCCACCGGTCGCTGGTCAGGCACGTGCACGTGCTCAGGTGAGTCCGGCGCACTGCTGTCAGACCGGTCGATGAAACCGCTGTTTGACCGTTCTATAGGCTTTTCTCCCATCCTGTCTACGCGTCACACGCATGCTACCGAACGCAACAGACGTCCGTTCGCTACTCGTCGGCCGCCCCTCGCGGGCGATTCCGGCAGTGGTCGCCGCCGCGCTGGCGACAATTGCCAGTGCTCGCTGGGTGGCGGCGACGAACGCGTACCTGGAGATCGAGCAGGCGCTCCCGACCTACGACGGGTCGCTGGGCGCCGCGTTCTACCTCTTCGGCGGCGCGCTCGTCGGCCTCGCGGTCGCGAGCGCGGCCGTCGACGCCGGTCTGGTACCGACGCTGCTCCTGGCCGGCGGCCCGGTCGCCGGCTGGGCGGTCAACCACGCGACGGCGCCGATCGAGCTCCACTACTCGGCCACGTTTCCCCTCGAGATGGCGTTCCTGTACGGGGGCCTCTTCGGCGGGCTCGGCTTCCTCCTCGGAGCCGGTCTCCGGGCGGTGGCGCCGCCGCGGCGCGAGACGCCGCTACCGGTCTGACGCCCGATAGGAACTCAGGATCCGTCGAGAATCGCCGTCGCGCGGCCCGGCTCCCCGTCCATCCGCTCGACGATCGACCGGACGCGCTCGCGGATCTCCGCGTCGACGGTGACGAGTACCATGCCCTCGTCGGGCTGGCCGTAGACGACGCTGCCGCCCTCGGGGACGGCGAGCACCGCCGGCAGCGTCGCGAGGTCCTCCTCGCCGTCGACGCGGATCAGCGTCCTGTCGCCCTCGGCCAGTCCGTCGGCGAGCGCCGCGAGCAGGTCGGCGGTCAGCGTCGCCGGCGGGTTGTCGACGGTTCGCTCGCGCTCGAAGCCGAACGGCTCTTGCCTGTCGTCTCCCGCGCTCGCGCTCGTTCCGCTCCGCCGGGCCTCGATGGCCTCGCGGACCTCCGGATCGACGTCTGCCCGCTTGGTCCGCTCGTCGACGAACGCGACCGACGGGACGCGGCCCGCCTCCAGCAGGTGGTAGGTGACGATGTCGCCGACGGCGACGAGGGGCTCGCCGGCGTCAGCGAGCAGCGCGTCGGCGTCGGTGTAGATCGGACCGAAGGGCGCCTTCAGCTCGGAGCGGAGCTCCCCCGGCAGTTCCAGGACGACGTCGGACACGTTAGCGGACTTTCAGCGCGTACTGGCCCGGTTCGGTGACTTCCATCTCGCTGGCGATCTCCGACTCCTCGGGATGGGCGATGACGACGTAGCCGGCCCAGTCCTCCGTCAGCGAGGTCGACCCGCAGGCGACGCAGGCCTCCTCCTCGTCAGCGTCCTGCACGCGGTGACAGTCGCGACAGACCAGTCGGTTCGCCATCAGGTATCACCGGCTTCCGCCTGGGCCTGGCGCCGCTCGCGCTCCTCCTGGAGCCAGCCGTGCTTGCCGAGGCCGACCTGCTTGGCCGTGAGGCCGATCTTCGAGTCGCGGGGGTTGCGCTCGTCGATGCTCTTGGTCACGATGCGCGTGCGGACCGCGTCGCCGACCCCCAGGGTCCGGTTGGACTCCCGGGAGGCCAGCTGCTGGCCCTCCTCGTCGTAGGCGAGGTACTCGTCGGAGATCTGCGAGACGTGCAACAGCCCGTCGACGGGGCCGATGCCCACGAAGGCGCCGAAGTTGACCACCTCGACGACCTCGCCGTCGACGACCTCCTGCATCTTGGGGTCGAAGGTCAGCGCGTCGAACTCGGCGTCGAAGTAGACGCCCTCCTCCCCGGGGAGGACGGCGCCCTCGCCGATGTCGTGGACGTCGATGACGCTCACGACGGAGCCGACGTCCTCGTCCATGCGGCCCTCGAGTTTGTCCTGCAGTAGCTTCTTGACGAGATCAGGCGTCACGTCAGCGAGGTGCTCCGGCGGCACCTCGACCGTGTCGCGAAGTCGTACCCGTTTGTACATGCTATGGTTGAGTGGTGGCGAGTTTGTTCTGGCCCCTTAAACCAATTACTGGAACGCCACGATCCAGCAGGCGGTCTCTGAGGGGCTGGTCGTTCGTGACGGCGTGGGAGACGTCGGTGCCCGTCGCCAGTTCCAGGACGGCGTCGTCCGCGTAGTCGGCTGCGGTCTCCCGGACGGCACAGCGATCCGCGAGATCCAGACCGACGCTCGCGGCGACGGCTTCCTCCCCCGCACCGTCGGCGAGCTTCTCGAGTTCGGCCTCGACGGCCGATGGAATCACGTAGTCCGAGAACCCCAGCCGCTGGAGTTCCTCGAACACGCGGACGTCGCATTCGACGGGCATCATGAGCGCGTTCGTGTCCAGGACGATCATCCCCGCAGCGTGCCGACGCCGATGAGCCGCCAGCGGGCGCCGACGCGCCGGTTGATGGCGATCTTGGCACCCTCGCGGGCGCAGACCGGCCGCTTGAGCGCGACCTCGCACTCGCCGCCGCGCGCGGAGGTAACCGACCCGACCGTCGTCGCGGTACCGATCGTCAGCATCAGGGGTTCGCCGGTGGAGATCTCCTCGACCTCGCCGCCGTCCTCGCCGACGATCCGCTCGAGCAGTTCGACGTCCATCTCGAACTGCTGGTGGACCGGCGGGAGCGTGCCCGGCGGGCCGGCGACCTGGCCGGCCAGGGCGTCGCCCTTCGTGATCGAGGGGTCGAGGCCGGTGCCGACGCCGAGCAGGCCGCCGGGGGTCGCCTCGTCGACGAACTCGCCGCCGGCCTGCAGCGACCTGACGGTGGTCGTGACGGGGCGCCACTCGCTCTGGCCGCCCTCCTCGACCTCGCGGCCGGGGCGGAGTTCGATCTCGTCGTCGGCCTCGAGGACGCCCTGCGTGAGCGATCCGCCCAGCACGCCGCCCTGGAGGTCCTCCCAGGTCGTGCCCGGACGGTTGATGTCGAAGCTGCGGGCGACGAGCATCTCGGGGTCGGCCTCGGGGTCCCGGTCGGGCGTGGGGATCTCCCGCTCGATGGCGTCGATCAGGAGGTCCATGTTGACGCCCTGCTGGGCACTGACCGGGACGATCGGCGCGTCCTCGGCGACGGTCCCCTCGACGAACTCCTGGATCTGCTGGTAGTTCTCGCGGGCCCGTTCCTGGTCGACCAGGTCGACCTTGTTCTGGGCGATCACGATGTTGTCGATGCCGATGATGTCCAGTGCCATCAGATGCTCTTCGGTCTGGGCCTGGGGCACCGGCTCGGAGGCCGAGACCACGAGGACGGCGCCGTCCATGATCGAGGCGCCGGACAGCATCGTCGCCATCAGCGTCTCGTGGCCGGGCGCGTCGACGAACGACACCGTCCGCAGCACGTCGGTGTCGACGTCGTGCTCGCCGCAGGTCTCCTCGACCGTGAACGCCTCCGGTTCCTCTGCCTCGGGACAGCGACGGAACGTGGCGTCCGCGTAGCCGAGACGGATGGAGATGCCGCGTTTCATCTCCTCGGAGTGCTGGTCCGTCCAGTCGCCCGACAGGGCCTGGACCAGCGTGGTCTTCCCGTGGTCGACGTGGCCGACGAGCCCGATGTTCACCTCCGGTTGGTTGTGCGATGTCATCTCGAGAGTAATCTTGGTAGATTTTCGCCCCGTGCGCCTGATAAACCTACTGTTCCTGCCTCGCGGCGTCGTCGGGCGCTCTCGGGCCGTCTCGGGCGGCCCAGGGGGCGGAGCGCCGCCGCGCGTCCGCTCTACCGCACGCCGCGCCGCTTTTGTCCCTTGGCCGCTTCCCCCACGACGTGCGCGAGTTCGCGTTCGAGCTGTCGCTGTGCGCCCGGCTGGAGGGCGATCGAGAGGCCGTCCTGAGCCGCCAGCTCGGCGCCGCCGTCCACGGCCGCCGCGTCGTCGACGTCCTGCTGGTCGAGCCCGGCCCCGACTTCGACGGGCGGGCCGCGATCACGCCCGAGCCGATCCCGGCCGCGGCGATCGAGGCAGACGTCGGCCCCGGCCGGGCCCGCTACTGGAAAGACGCCTTCGACTGCCACCCCGAGCGCGCGGAGCGCGCGATGGAGGCCGCCTGCGAGCGCGGCTTCTTCGAGCGCGAGCGCCGCGGCGGGCGCACCTACGTCCGCCAGTCGACCCGCTACCCCGACGAGTGGTTCGGCGACCTCGTCGCCGTCGAGAACAAGCCCGACCTCGGCCGACCCGGCGACCTCGAACGGCAGCTCCGGACCGACGTCGCGCTGGGCCTGGCCGACCGCGTCGTGCTGGCCACCGCCTCGCACGTCACCGGCGCCCACCGCAACCGCGTCCCCGACGAGGTCGGCGTCTGGCGGTTCGACCCCGAGACCGGCGAGCGCGAGGTGCTTCGCGAGGCCGAATCCCTCGCCGTCGACGAGCCCGGAGTCGAGATAATCGAGGAGTACCCCGGCCGGACTGACGTGCGCGTGATCTCGGCCGAGCGGAAGGCGCGCGCCCGACGGCGGCTGGCCGAGCGGGCCTACGGCAAGGGCTGGCGGACCTTCGACCAGCCGCCCTGCGCGCGCTGCGCGCCCGACGGCGACGGCCTGCCCCACTGCGAGTGGAAGGGCCGCTCCGTGCGGGCGAGCGACGAGTGCGGTGCGGACTGCGAGGGATACGAGGCGAGCGATCCGGCCGACGTCGACGTCGATGGCCTGCGCGCCGAGCGGACGCCCTGGGAGCCGAATCCCGACGGGCGCGCGCGGCGGCAGGCCGGACTGGATCGGTGGAGATGAGCGGTCAGCGCGTTCTCAGTCTTCGATCGGAGACGCCGGCGCCTCGTCGGCGACCTGCTCCGCATGGCCCACCCGCGCCCGGTAGTTCGCGGCCGCGGCGATGGCGGCGGACACGCCGATTCCCAGCACCAGCGCCCAGTCGACGACCCCGGCGACGGCGTAGAACGTGCCGGTAGCGGCGACCATGCAGGCGAGCGCTGCCCCGCCCGCCTCCAACGCCTCGCGTCGGTCCATGCGCGGGCGGTCGTCGCCGGCGGGCATATACGCTGTGGCTGCGAGCGGCGCGCACTGCTCACACCAGTTCAGCGCTGGCACCGCTCGTCCGGTACAGCCAGAGCCCGGGGACGGCGACGGCCAGACCGACCACGAGCGAGGCGACGCCGCCGAACCACGCCAGTCCGGGGTGGCGCGGGCGCGTGGTCGCGACGGCGTAGTGGACCCCCATGTAGCGGACGATCCGCGACTCGGCGACGTCGGTCCCGTAGGACCACTCCGACGGCCTGGCGTCGGCGCCCACGGTCACCTCGCCGTCCCCCTCGACGGCCGCCTCGACGACGGACTGGGCCTCGGGCGAGAGGTCGTCGTAAGCGATGACGCGGGCGTCGGGCGGCACGTCGTCGACCGGTTCGACGGCGTGGTGGTACCCGACCTGCCCCGGCGCGAAGTGGGCGAACCCGCCGACCGCCACGGCGACGCCCGTGACGATCAGGAGGAAGGCAGGGACCGTGGGACCGTCTGTCATCGACTGGGCAGTTAACTGCGCTTCGTGAAATGTCTTTCCTCCTACAATACGAAGCGTTCACCGTCCACGGCGACGTCGTCGGCGAAGGCCTGCTCCGGCGGGACGAAGTGAGCGGCGTGGACGATGCGGTACGCGTCGGCGTCGACGTCGTCGGCCAGCGCCCGCGCGCCGGTCAGCGTCATGTGCTTGGTACCGAAAGTCCGCGGGACGCCGCCCTCGTCGTAGTGGTCTCCGCCGGCGGGGTGGTGCTCGCACAGCCCCGGGTGGACGATGCCCTCGACCAGCGCCAGGTCCGCGTCCCGGAGGACGTCCCGGGAGTCCTGACCGATGCCGTAGGTCGTGTCCCCGGAGATGGAAAGCGACGCGCCGGTCTCGGGGTCCTCCACGCGGAGGCCGTAGCAGACGAGCGGCGGGTGGACCGACGGGACCAGCGTCACCTCGAAACCGGCGGCCTCGAAGGGCTCGAACGGGGTGCGGCCGCGGACGGTCACCTCGTCGAGGTAGTCGTAGCGGTCGGCCACGTGCTCGGCGACGCTGTGGCCCAGCGCGGGGTCGGTCTCGTCGGCGGCGTAAACGGGCAGGTCGTCGACCAGCCGGTAGGCGTTGCCGAGGCCGTCGAGGTGGTCGAAGTGGACGTGCGTGATCACCGCGGCGTCCGGCAGCGCGACGTCCTCGCGGAGGAACTGGCGGCGGAAGTCCGGGCTCGCGTCGACGAGCAGGACCTCGCCGGTGCGCCCGTTGCGGACGTGGACGGAGAAGCGCGTCCGCTCGACGCCCTCCTCGCGGGCGCGCTCGCAGGTGTCGCAGTCGCAGTTCGGCGTCGGCGTCCCGGTCGTATCGCCCGTGCCCAGCAGGGTGACCTCCATCGGTGGCCCCTCGGGGCCGGCCCGTGCTAAAGGCCGCGGTCCGGGGCGCGCACGACTGATTCCCCGTCAGCAGAGGTCGCGGACAGTGTCAGCGGCCGCCTCGAGCGTCTCGACCGGGTCCTCGCCCTCGTACTCGTAGACGATCCAGTCGCTGTCGTTCGTCGCTGCCGCGTCGGCGACGCCGTCCAGGTCCAGGTCGCCCTCGCCGACCGGGACGGACTCCCCGGCGTCGCGGTCGAAGTCCTTCAGGTGAATCAGTTCCGAGCGGTCGCCCAGCGGCCGGAGGCGCGCCACGGGGTCGTCGCCCGCGTGTAGCGCGAGTCCCAGGTCGAGTTCGATACCGAAGTCGGTCGCGTCGACGAAGGCGTCGAAGCCCGTCTCGCCGTCCAGGTCGACGTACTCGTGGTCGTGGTTGTGGTAGTGGAGCGTCATCCCGCGGTCGGCGAGGCGGTCGGCGAGCGCTTCGAGGCGCTCCGCGGCCGCCGAGGCGGCCTCCCGCGACTCGAAGTGTTCGGCGTCGAGCCAGGGGATCACGACGTTCTCCACGCCCAGCGCCTCGTATAGCGCGACGGTGTCCTCGAAGTCGTCCTCGAGGTCGTCGATGCCCACGTGGGCGCCGGCGACCGAGAGGCCGGTCTCCTCGAGCGTGGCGACGACCGCGTCGACATCCGCGTCGGGCACGCGGTACGCGAACTCGACGCCGTCGAAGCCGGCGTCGGCAACGAGTTCGAGTACCTCGGTAAACGGTCGGTCGACGTTCCGGAGCGTGTACAGCTGGATCGCACTGCGTGTCATCGTTTCCCTACCGCATACCGGGCCGGAAAGGCGTTCACGTCGCGGAAATGTGTACTGCGGTCGACGTGGAACTGGGGGACTGCGGCCACCCGGGCCGACGCCGGCGCGGGGGTGGTCCTCTCGGCGAGCGGCAGCCTTTTTCGACCGGCTCGCGACCCCGAGACCATGCAGGAGCAGGCGTTGCACGCCGACCACGACGTCCTGGATCCCGCCGCCGCCGACCCGCACCTCGCGCACGTCCAGCGATTCCCCGTGAAGTCGCTGGATCCCGAGGACCGCGAGACGGCGACGCTGGTTACCGCCGGTGCCCTCGATGGGGACCGAGAGTGGGCGATGCTCGACCGCCCCGCCGGCGAGCCGTACGATCCGGACGCCGCCGCCGTGACCGGCACCGGCGACTACGTCAACGGCAAGAAGACCGACGCCGTCCATCGCATTCGGTCGACGTTCCACCCGCGGTCGGAGGGCGGTCCAGCGGTAACGCTCCGCCGCAACGGCGAAGCGGCGGACGCCGCCCGCCGGTTCCCGCTCTACGACGGGTGGGCCGACGGGAGCGGCGGAGGCACCGACGATGGCGACGCGGGCAGGCCGATCGACGCCGAGCGCGAGCGCTCGATCCACGCGGAACTGAACGACTGGCTCTCGGACCACTTCGGCCGCCCCGTCAGCGTCCGCTGGAACGGCACCGGCCAGCAGGACGACCGCCAGCGCCACGGCCCGACCGTGGTCTCCACCGCGACGCTCCGCGAGGTGGCGGCGTGGTTCGACGTCGACCTCGACTCCGCCCGGCGGCGCTTCCGCGCCAACCTGGAGATCGGCGGCGTCCCGCCGTTCTGGGAGGACCGGCTTTTCGTCGACGAGGGCGAGGCGGTGGCGTTCCGCGTCGGCGACGGCGTCGTCAAGGGGATCCACCCCTGCCAGCGCTGCGTCGTCCCCGGCCGCGACCCCGACACCGGCGCGGAGACCCCAGACTTCCGGGAGACCTTCGTCCAGCGCCGGCGGGAGACCCGCCCCGAGTGGACCGACTGCGACCGCTTCGACCACGACTACCGGCTCATGGTCAACACCCGCGTCCCCGACGGCTCCGCCGGGGCGCAGGTCGAAGCGGGCGATCCCGTCGAGATTCTGGAGACGCGGCCGGAGTAGGGATCAGTATCCCGACTGGCGTTCGCTGACGTCCTCGTGGAGTAGAACGACCGGAAAGCCCCGCCCATGCCGGCTGGTCAATCCAGTCTGGGCGGGACTGAAAGGGGCAGCGCGCTCCGCGAACCCCGGCGAAGTAAGCACTGCAGGAACGAACGCAGTGAGTGACGAAGCGCGCAGCGGGCCGCGGGAGTCTCGTGAGCGGAGCGAGTCTTCCGGTGGCGGAGTACGCTGGGGCTGTCTGGTTCTCGACCGTCTCAACAGCTCAACCAGATGTCGACGCCACTCCGAGACGCTTCCGCGGGATTGATACCCGCCGGCGCGAAAGACAGCACCAATGGAACCGCCGCTGTGGACGGAGGAACACGCCCCGTCGCTGGCGGATATCCCCCAGGAACAGGCCCGGGAGCACCTGCAGCGGGCGGTCGAGGAGCCGATGAACCTGATCGTCCACGGGCCGAAGGGGAGCGGCAAGACCGCCGCGGTGCGGGCGCTGGCCGAGGCGACCCACGAGAACCCGGACGCGGACCTCATCGAGATCAACGTCGCCGACGTCTTCGACATGACGAAGAAGGAGATCTCGCAGGACCCGCGCTTCCGATCCTTCATCGACAGCAAGCGCCGGCGGGAGTCGTCCAAGGCGGACCTGATCAACCACGTCCTCAAGGAGTCCGCCAGCTACACGCCGATGTCGGGGTCGTACAAGACGATCCTGCTGGACAACGCCGAGGGGATGCGCGAGGACTTCCAGCAGGCGCTGCGCCGCGTGATGGAGCAGTACTACGAGGCGACGCAGTTCGTCATCGCCACGCGCCAGCCCTCGGCGCTGATCGCGCCGATCCGGTCGCGCTGCTTCCCGATCGTGATGCGGGCGCCCACCCACGCCGAGACGGTCGGTGCACTGGAGCGCATCGTCGAGCGCGAGGGCGTCGACTACGAGGCGGAGGGCCTGGAGTACGTCGCGGGCTACGCCGACGGCGACCTCCGGACGGCCACGCTGGGCGCCCAGACCACCTACGAGCAGCAGGGCGAGATCACCATGAACGCCGCCTACGAGGCGCTCAACGAGGTCGAGGCCGACGACCAGGTCGAGACGATGGTCGAGGCCGCCGCGGCCGGCGAGTTCACCGACGCCCGCTCGACGCTGGACAACCTGCTCGTCGACGAGGGTCACAGCGGCGTCGACGTGCTGGAGGACGTGCTGGCGGTCGTCCGCTCGAAGTACTCCGGCGACGTCGTCGCCGAGATACACCGCCTGGCCGGCGAGATCGACGCCGACCTGGTGGAGGGGACGAACGACCGTTTGCACGTCTCGCACTTGCTCGCAGAGCTGGGCGAAATCGCAGGAGACCGTGAGTGAATCACAGGCGGACGCCAGCGAGACGCCGTGGACCGGCGTTCCGGCCTTCGAAATCCTTTTACGCCGCTCACGGGGTATATAGGGACAACGAACTATGGAAATCGACATCATCGCGGAGGACGAGAATCCCATGTTGCACCGGACGGACGTCCGGTTCGAGGTCTCTCACGAGGACGCGACTCCCTCTCGTCTCTCCGTGCGCGACTCGCTCGCCGCCAAGCTGAACAAGGACGCCGGCGAAGTCGTCGTCCGGGAACTCGACACGAAGTTCGGCATGCGCAAGACCGTCGGTCACGCCAAGGTCTACGACGACGCCGACCAGGCCCGCGACGTCGAGCAGGACCACATGCTCGAGCGCAACAAGATCGTCGCCGACGGCGACGCCGAAGAGGAGGCGGAGGAGGCATAGATGGCCCGCAACGAGTACTACGACGACGACGGCGACGCGACCAAGGAGCAGTGTCCCCGCTGTGGCGACAGCTTCCTGGCGGACCACGACGACCGCCAGCACTGCGGCAAGTGCGGTTATACCGAGTGGAAGTAGCGTAGCGCGATCCGTCGCGCTCGTTTTCGACGCGCTCGAGACTCGACAGCGGCTGCTACGACCCGCTCGTCGGCCGCCGCGGAGACCGAAGTGGTCTTTTCGTTCGGTGCCCGACCCTGTGGCAACCAGATGAGCGACTCGGCGCCGTCGGAGGACCGCCTGCGCGTGCTCGGCATCGAGGGGACCGCGTGGGCTGCGAGTGCGGCCGTATACGAGACGAACGATCCAACGAGCAGCGCCACCGACGACGAGCGCGTCTTCATCGAGAGCGATCCCTACCAGCCCGAGAGCGGCGGCATCCACCCGCGCGAGGCCGCCGAGCACATGGGCGAGGCGATTCCCGAAGTCGTCGAGACGGCGATCGAGCACGCCGAGGAGCGTGCCGAGGAGGCCGGCGAGGACCCCGCGAATCCGATCGACGCGGTAGCATTCTCCCGCGGACCCGGGCTGGGCCCGTGCCTGCGCATCGTCGGCACGGCGGCCCGCGCCGTCGCCCAGCGGTTCGACGTGTCCCTCGTGGGCGTCAACCACATGGTCGCTCACCTGGAGGTGGGCCGCCACTACGCCGGGTTCGACGCGCCGGTCTGCCTGAACGCCTCCGGCGCGAACGCGCACCTGCTGGGCTATCGCAACGGGCGCTACCGCGTGCTCGGGGAGACGATGGACACCGGCGTCGGCAACGCCATCGACAAGTTCACCCGACACGTCGGCTGGTCCCACCCCGGCGGCCCGAAGGTCGAGGAGCACGCCAGAGAGGGCGAGTACGTCGAGCTGCCCTACGTCGTCAAGGGGATGGACTTCTCGTTCTCGGGGATCATGTCCGCGGCGAAGCAGGCCTCCGACCGGGGAACGCCCGTCGAGGACGTCTGCCGCGGCCTGGAGGAGACCGTCTTCGCCATGCTGACGGAGGTTTCCGAGCGGGCGCTGGCGCTGACCGGCGCGGACGAGCTCGTCCTCGGCGGCGGCGTCGGCCAGAACGACCGCCTCCGGGGGATGCTGGCGGAGATGTGCGAGGAGCGCGGGGCCGACTTCTTCGCGCCGGAGGCCCGGTTCCTGCGGGACAACGCCGGCATGATCGCCGTTCTCGGCGCGAAGATGTACGCCGCCGGGGACGCGACTCCGGTCGCGGAGTCGGCCGTCGACCCCGACTTCCGGCCCGACGAGGTGGACGTCACGTGGCGCACCGGCGAGGCCGTCGGTGCGGCGCGCCGGTTCGAGCGCGTGGAAGCGACCGACGGGCAGCCGGTTCAGGGGGCCGAGGCCGCAGTGGAAATAGAGGGCGACCGGGTGATCAAGCGGCGACTACCGCGGACCTACCGTCACCCAGAGCTGGACGAGCGCCTCCGGACAGAGCGGACCCGCAGTGAGGCCCGTCTCACCAGCGAGGCGCGCCGCCACGGCGTCCCGACGCCGGTGGTCTACGACGTGGACCCGCACGAGGCCCGCATCGAGTTCCAGTACGTCGGCGAGGCCGAGCTGCGGGACCGCCTCTCGGTGGACGCCGTCCGGGACGTCGGCCGGTACCTCGCCCGCATCCACGACGCCGGGTTCGTCCACGGCGATCCGACGACGCGGAACGTCAGAGTACGTGCAGCGAACGACCCGCGAACGTTCCTCATCGACTTCGGCCTCGGCTACTACACCCGCGACGAGGAGGACCACGCGATGGACCTCCACGTGTTCGCCCAGTCGCTGACGGGGACGGCCGACGACCCCGGACCGCTGTGGGACGCCGCCGAGGACGCCTATCGCGCCGAGAGCGAACGGGCCGACGCCGTGCTCGACCGCCTCCGCGAGGTGGAGGGGCGCGGCCGCTACCAGTAACCGAGCGACGACGTACCAGTGAGTAACCGAGCGACGACGTACCAGTGAACTATTAAGTACGCGCTCGCGGAGTATCCGATATGGAACGAGCACTCGTCGTCCTCGACCAGGACGAACAGGGCCGCCGCCTCCTCGAAGAGGCGGCCGAACTCGCATCCGGGGTCGACGCCAAGCTGCACGTGCTGACGCTGCTGACGCCGGAGGAGTTCGGTGAGAAGCGCGACGCGCTGGACGCCGTCGAGCGCGGGGAGCAGACGAGCTACGACGACAGCGTGGTCCTCGACCGGGCCCGCCAGGACGCGGAGGAGATCATCGGCGAGACGGTCGGGGACCTGGACCTGGACTACGAGGTCGTCCCCGGACGCGTCGGCGAGGCCGAGAACGAGTCCGACCGCATCCTCGAGACTGCCGGCGAGCGGAACGTCGACCACGTGTTCGTCGCCGGGCGCAAGCGTTCGCCGACGGGCAAGGCCGTCTTCGGCGACCGCGCGCAGTCGATCGTCCTCAACTTCGACGGGCCCGTCACGTCGCTGCTGGAGTAGGCGAATCCACGGGGAAGCGGCCCGCTGTCGCGCGTGATCGGCGCCGTCGAGGCGTCGCCGCGGCCGTCACGGCCGTCACGGTCGTTACGGGGGCTGACCGGAGGAAAAACGACTTAACGAACCCTGCCCTATATACCCGCATGGCTGATCGACCGCAGTCAGGCGAGCTATTCGGCGTGCCGTACAACTTCGAGCGACCGAGCATCCGCCGGCTCCTCTCTTCCTACTGGCAGCCCGGCGACAACATGCTCGTCGAGAAGCCCTTCGGCATCGGCTACACGCTGAACCTCGCCAACTGGCGCTCCTGGGTCGTGCTCGCGGTGGCCGGCGCCATGCTGTGGCTCGAGCAGGGCAGCGGCGGCGGTGCCGAGGGCGACCGCGACGACGACGGCGAACCGGTCGAAGTCGTCGTCGATTGACAGGACCGCCGTCGCTGTTTCTGGTCGACCGCCCGACTGCAGGCCGTCGTACCGGGACTGAACGGCGACTGGTTCGAGAGAACCGACGGCTATTTTCCCGCCCTCGCCCGAGCGGTGGTATGCTCACGTTCGTCACGACCAACCCCGGGAAGGCCGCCGAGGCCGAGGAGTACCTGGGCGAGGTCGAGCAGTTCGACTTCGACTACACCGAGGTGCAGGCAGACACGCTCGGCGAGGTGGCCGCCCACGGCGCCCGCCAGGCCTACCGGGCGACCGGTGACCCGGTCATCGTCGACGACGCCGGCCTGTTCGTCGACGCCTTCGACGGCTTCCCCGGTCCCTACTCCTCCTACGTCGAGGACACCGTCGGCGTCGAGCGCGTCTGGCGGATGACCGAACCGGAGGACGACCGCGGCGCGGCGTTCAAGACCGTGATCGCCTACTGCGACGGCGAGGGCTTCGAGGCGACGCCCGAGCCCGTGGACCGAGAACGACGAGGGCAGGACCTCGCCGCCGACGAGCGCGGCGCCGCGACGACCGACGAGCAGGTCGCCGGCGAGGACCTGCCCGTGAAGCTGTTCGAGGGGGCCGTTCCAGGCGAGATCGTCGCACCGCGGGGCGACCAGGGCTTCGGGTTCGACCCCATCTTCGAGCACGACGGGACCACCTTCGCAGAGATGGACACCGACGAGAAGAACGCCGTCAGCCACCGCGGCCGGGCGCTGGCGAAACTGGCCGAGTGGCTGGAGACGAGCGACCGGCTCGAATGAGCGGCTCGGGGGACGACGGTGGAGCGTCGCCCGTCTCGGGGCCGGCGCTGATCACGGGCGCGAGCGCCGGCATCGGCCGGTCGCTGGCCGGTGAGTTCGCCCGGCACCACTACGACGTAGTCCTCGTGGCCCGCCGCGCGGAACGGCTGCGGGACCTGGCCGACGACCTGGAGCGGCCAGGGGTCGAGGCCACCGCCGTCCCGATGGACCTCGCCGCCGACGGCGCGCCCGCGCGGCTCTGGGACGCCCTCGACGAGCGAGGGATCGATCCGGGGGCCCTCGTCAACAACGTCGGCGTCGGGACCCACGGCCGGTTCGCCGAGAGCGACCTTGACCGCGAACGGACGCAGTTACGGCTCAACGTGGAACTCCCCGTCGAGCTCACCCGCCGGTTCCTCGACGGGCGCGACCGGGGCGCCGTGCTCAACGTCGGCTCCGTGGCCGGGTTCACGCCCGGCCCGTACATGGCGGGCTACTACGCGAGCAAGGCCTACGTGAACAGCTTCTCCGAGGCGCTGGCCGCCGAGCACTGCGACGACGACGACGTACGCGTGACGGTGGTCTGTCCCGGCCCGGTCGACACCGAGTTCCACGACCGCGCCGGCGTCGACCACTCGTCGATCGGCCGGTGGCTCTCCTACGACCCCGACTTCGTGGCCCGGACCGCCTACGACGGCCTCCGTCGGGGCGAGACGGTCGTGATCCCCGGGCGTGGCATGCGCGCCCTGAGCGCGCTCCTGCGGGTCGTGCCGCGCTCGCTCCGGCGGTGGGGCGGCCGGCTGGTCAACGGCGGCCGCTGAGTCGGCCGAAACCGGTATCGGTCCGGCGGCGAACCGGCGACTATGAGCGAGCTAAGCGACTATAGACTGAAACAGCTGAGCCTCCTGCTGGGCGTGGGAAGCGCGTTCGTCGTCGTCTTCGTGGCCTTCGCCTTCCTCGAGTCCCGCACCGTCAGGCTGGCGGCGATCGGCGTCGCCGTGGTCGGCGCCGTCGTCCAGCCGGTCGTCCTGTACCGAGTGTTCCGGGCGGAGCGGGAGTCGACGGGCACGTAATCGGAGCGCGAATCACTCCCGCGGGTCCCGATCCGGACCGGGGTAGTCGCCGTCGTGAGTCGCCTCGTACAGCGACGCGGCGTCGAACAGGCGGGCGAAGGCGTCGGGCAGACGGACGCTGAGGTCGGCGTGGGGCTGGATCGACAGGCCGGCCGCCGACGACCGGAGCGAGTCGTCGTAGGAGAGCAGGTGCGCGGCGTCGCCGCGATAGGCGGAGGCCAGCCCGGGGTGGTCGCCCTCCGGGTGCTCGACGGTCTCGCGCTCGCGCTCGATCCGCTCGCGCCAGTCGCCGGCCAGTTCGTCGTCGGCCAGCGTCGCGATCGTGGCCTCGGCGTCGTCCAGCAGAGCGTCGCTGGCGATCAGCGTCACCCAGGAGTGCTCGCGGACGCGGTCCAGCGCCTCCCGGGCGGCCCCGCCGACGAGCAGGTCGGCGGCGAGGACGTCGGCGTCGGCGACGACGCGGGCGGCGTCACTCATCGGCGTCTCCGTTTCCATCGCCGTCACGACGCTCCGCCAGCGCCGACCGGACGTCCTCGACGGTCGCCTCGTACCCCTCGGCGCGCTCGAACAGGTCTGCCCAGGTCATAGTCGATGGGAGGGGACAGCCGGACAAAAGCGCGGCGACGAGGCCGTCGAACGCGCGTCTGACGGGTGTTTAAGTGTGGCCCGGGGCCGGTTTCCGACGGGCGCGCGCACTGCACTCGGTATCCCATCCTCTCGCCGCGCGCCCGAACACCGCGTCTCTGCGTTCGTCCGTCAGGCGCCCTTGAGCGCCGCTCGGACGTCGTCCAGCGTCTCGGGACTGGCCATCACGGCGACGCTGTCGCCGGCCTCGACGGTCGTGCGCGGCAGCGGGATAGTCATCGCTTCGTGTGCCTTGCCGTGGGCGTAGATGCGGGCGTCGCCGGGCAGGTCGACCTCGATGACGCGCTCGCCGATCACCGGCGAGTGCTCGGGAACCGTGACGCTGGCGACGGAGAGCCGTTCGGTCAGATCGGCGAGGACGTTGAAGTTCCCGCCCAGCAGCGCCGTCTTGGCCCCGGCCGCACCGAGGCGCTCGGGGTAGATGATCTCGTCGACGTCCTCGGCGTAGTTCTCGTAGATCTCCTCGCGGTAGTCCTCGTCGATGCGGAGGACGGCCCGGCAGCCGTACTCCTTGCCGATCATGCAGGCCGTGAAGTTCGTGTTCAGGTCGCCCGTCAGCCCGCCGATCGCGTCGGCCGTCTCCAGGTCCGCCTGCTCGAGGACGGACTCGTCGTTCCCGTCGCCGTGGTAGACCTCGAATCCCTCCTCCTCCGCCCGCTCGACTTTCTCGCGGTCGTCGTCGACGACGACGACCTCGTGGGCCTCGCTCTGCAGGATGCGAGCGGTCCGGATGCCGACGCGCCCGTACCCGACGATGACGAATCGCATACCGTGCGATACGGTCCCATCACTCAAAACACTAGGCCCGGCGGCGGTGCCGGACGGGTCGACGACGACCGGTGCGGTCGTCGCCTTCCGACACGGGTTTACCCGTCGCCCGCAGACCCGTGACGCATGCGCGTCACCTTCCTCGGGACGAGCGGGGCAGTGCCGACCACCCAGCGCAACACCAGCGCCGTGTTCGTCAACCGAGAGGGCGACCAGTTGCTGTTCGACTGCGGGGAGGGGACCCAGCGCCAGATGATGCGCTTCGGGACCGGCTTCGCCGTCGACCACGTGTTCATCACTCACACGCACGGCGACCACGTGCTCGGGCTGCCGGGGCTGGTTCAGACGTGGGACTTCAACGACCGAGAGGCACCCGTCGCCATCCACGCGCCGGCCGGGACGCGGAGCGACGTCGAGGAGCTCGTGACCTGCATCGGCAACGAGCCCTCGTTCCCGGTCCGGATCAACCAGGTGTCGCCGGGCGACGTCGTGCTGGAACGCGACGAGTACGAGGTCCGAGCTATCGAGACCGAACACCGCTGTCGCTCCGTCGGCTACGCGCTGGTCGAGGAGGACCGCAAGGGCCGCTTCGATCGCCGGAAGGCCGAGGAGGAGCTCGGGATTCCGCCCGGCCCGAAGTACTCGAAGCTCCACAGCGGGGAGCCCGTCGAGCACGACGGCCGGACGATCCAGCCCGAGGAGGTCGTCGGCCCGCCGCGGCCGGGCCGGCGGTTCGTCTACACCGGCGACACCATGCCGACACGGCCCGTCGTCGAGGCCAGCGAGGACGCCGATTTGCTGATCCACGACGCCACCTTCGCCGAGGACCGGAAGGAGCGGGCGAAGGCGACCGCCCACTCCACCGCGCGGGAGGCCGCCGACGTCGCCCGACAGGCCGGCGCCGAGCGACTGGCGCTGGTCCACGTCTCCACGCGCTACGCCGGCGACCCCTCGCCGCTGGCCGAGGAGGCACGCGAGACCTTCGACGGCGAGGTCCTCGTCCCCGACGACGGCCAGCAGATAGAGGTTCCCTACCCCGACGAGTGAGCCGGCGGGTCCCCGTCGACGAACCCGGCGACCAGCCGCGACTCCGCCCGCCGCAGGAGCTCGCCCGCCGTGCTGTGAGCGCAGTCCAGCGCCGCGGCCACGTCGGCGACGCTCCCGGTCCGGGGCACCTCGTAGTAGCCCGCCGCGACCGCCGCCTCGACGGCCTCGCGCTGGCGGTCGGTGAGCGGCGCCGTCGACGAGCGGCGCCGGAACGGCCGGACCGCCTCGACGCTCGGACGCAGGTCGTCGGGCACCGCCGCGCGGAGTTCCCCCAGCGCGGTCCCGTCGCCGACGGCCTCGAACTGCATCCGTCCCGACTCGCGGAACGTCACCGGCGGGACGAACGCGACGCCCGCGTCGGCCACCAGTGCCCGCAGCGCCGGGTCGAACTCGTAGTCCCGCCGCTCGGCGAAGGCGTACGTCCCGCCGTCGCCGGGAACGAGGCGAGTCTCGCGGACGGACTCGACGCCGTCGAGCAACCGCTCGACCGCGCCGGCGCCCGCGTCGAACCAAGACAGGGACGTCGGACTACCCAGCGGGCCCCAGACCAGCAGGTCGGCCCGCGAAGCGGGCGTCTCGCCCATGAGCCGGCGGTGGGTCGGCTGCGCCCGCTCGCCAGTGAACTCGACGGCGAAGGTGACCTGCTGCACGCGTCTGCGGAGCGAGCGATCTAACTTAAACCCCCGGATGTATCCGGAGCAACGACCGTCGGCGCCGCGGTCGAACCCCCGGTCATGAGCGACGGTGCGCAGCGGCGAGCCGACCGGGAGCGAGCAGCGGGGTCGCGAGCGAGCGGTGCCGACGCGCCGGCCGGCCGGGATGCCGACGCGTCAGAAACCGCCGGCGGGCGGCCGCTGACGGTCGACACTACCGCCGGTCCGATAGCGTACGCCGAGTACGGGGACCCGGACGGCGCTCCGGTCCTGTTCCTCCACGGGACGCCCGGGTCGCGGGTCCTCGGGCGCCTCTACGACGACGAGGCGCGCCGCCGCGGGGTCCGGGTGCTCGCGCCCGACCGGCCGGGCTACGGCGAGTCCGCCCCGCGTCCGGGCCGGTCGCCGGCGGACGCCCCCGCGTTCCTGATCCCGGTGCTGGACGACGCCGGCGTCGCGGCCGCGGGCGTCATCGCGTTCTCGGGCGGCGCCCCGTACGCGCTGGCGATGGCGGCGGACCGGCCGGACCGGGTCGCCGGCGTGGACCTGGTCTCGGGGGCGGCTCCCGCGTCGCTACACGAGGCGACGCCGGCCGTCGAGCGCCTGCTCGGTGCGACGGCGCGGACCACGCCGCGTCTGCTCGCGGGCGCGCTCGCCGCACAGGCGTGGATCGCCGACCGCGGGCGGCCCGGAATCGTCGTCTCGCAGTACACCACCGGCGACCCCGGAGACGCCGTCACGGACGCCGTGGCCGACGTCGTGGCGCGGGACTTCGTCGCGGCGGTCGGGCGTCAGCGAGCGGGCGCAGTCCGGGAGTCCCGCCTGATGGGCGCCGACTGGGACGTGTCGCTCGGCGGCGTCTCGACGCCGGTGTCCCTGCACCACGGCGCGGACGACGCGAACGTCCCCGTCGCGAGCGCGCGGAACCTCCGTGACCGCCTTCCCGAGGCCGACCTCACGGTCCAGGAGGGCGACGACCACCTGACTGCGCTGCTGCGGAGCCGCGCCGCCGTCCTCGATCGATACGCCGAGGGTGCGTGATTCACCCGCACGGCTTGGTAACGGTTTTCAGCCACGCGAACGCACTGCGGGCCATGTCCTCGCCCCTCCACCTGGTCGACGTGTTCGCCCGCGAGCGGTACGCCGGCAACCAGCTCGCCGTCGTGACCGACGCCGACGGTCTGGACGACGACGAGATGCAGGACTTCGCCGCCGAGATCGGCTTCTCCGAGACGACGTTCGTCACCGGCGAGCCGACCGACGGCGCGTGGTCGGTGCGCATCTTCACGCCCGAGGCCGAGGTCCCCTTCGCCGGCCACCCGACGCTGGGCACGGCCGACGTTATCCGGGAGCACCTCGCCGACGACCGACCAGACGAGGTCGTGCTGGACCTCGAGGTCGGCGAGGTCCCCGTCGAGGTCAGGGAACGAGACGGGACCGAGACGCTGTGGATGACCCAGCGGCCGCCCGAGTTCCGCGACCGCCTCGACCACGACGACCTCGCCGAGGTGCTGGGGCTGTCACCGGACGACCTCGAGCGCGGGTGGCCAGCCCAGGTCGTCTCGACGGGGCTGCCGACGATCGTCGTCCCGCTGATCGACCGCACCGCCCTCGAACGCATCGACGTCGATCGGGCGGCCTACGACGCGGTCACGGGCGACCGCGACGCGAAGAACGTGCTGGCGTTCAGCTTCGATCCCCGCGACGACGCCAACGACGTCGCCGACCGCATGTTCGCGCCCTACTACGGCGTCCTCGAGGACCCCGCCACCGGCTCCTCGAACGGCTGTCTGGCCGCCTACCTGGCCAGGCACGGCGACGGCGACGCCGTCGACGTCCGCGTCGAGCAGGGCTACGAGATGGGCCGGCCGTCGCTACTGCACCTCCGTGCCGAGGCGGACGATCCCGTCCACGTCGAGGTCGGCGGGAGCGTGGTCGACGTCGCGCGCGGCGAGTTGCTGTGAGCGTGGTGCCACCGTTCTATCAGGACCTTCGCCACGTGCACTGACCAGCCGCTCAGACCCCGTACGGGCCCGGTTCTCGCACTCGACAGGAACGCATCTGGCAACGATCGAGCCGCGATTACAACCCAATTAATAGTTAGGGATAATGTCGGCTGCCGTGAACGATGAGGCTCCCAGTCAACGGGACTGGAACTCACCGAGGCAGCATGAGCGACCACCGACCGAGCGACTCGGACGACAGCAGTATAGCCACCGCCGCCACCCGCCGGCGCGTCCTCCGGGCGTGGGCCGCCGCCGCGTCGATCGGCGTCGCGGGCGTCACCCTCCCCGAGCAGGTCGCCGCCCAGGAGTACAAGGACTCCGGCGTGACGGTCAACGAGATCTGGACGGAGGTCCTCTCGCGGCTACCGGACAACTGGGGCCGCTGGGGCGAGGACGACGAGATCGGGACGCTGAACTACCTCGACGGGGAGCAGGCGTTCCGCGGGATGCAGACCGCGATGCAGGGGTCCCCCGGCGAGATCGAGGTATTCACCCTTCAGCCCCCGTACAGGGGCGAGGCCATCCCGACGCCGGACGAGGGTGACCCGACGGAGACGGGCGACCCGCTCTTTCCGACGCGCGAACCGGCGCGGCGCGACCAGATCGTGGACGACCGCCACTACGAGCAGGGGTTCGTCGAACCCCTCGAGGGCGGGATGAAGTTCTCCGACGACGCGTTCATCACGCGGCTGTTCCTTCAGGGGTCGGCACAGCTCGACGCTCTCGCGCACGTCTGGTACGACACGAAGAAACGGCCCGGACAGGACGAGCTCGCCGACGAGCGCCAGGGGCTCCTGTACAACGGGTTCGAGGCGAGCACGCTCTCGACGCCCCACGAATACGACGCGCCCGTGAGCGGTCTCCGGCCGGCCGACGATCCGGAGAACGACCTCGAGGCCGTCCCCGAAGACTACGACCCGTTCTCGACGGATCTGGTCGAACATCCCGTCATCAGGACGTGGGAAGCGGGACGGGTCGGCGCTGCCAAGCAGGCCGAGCACGGCGCCGTCGGGCGCGCCGTCCTGCTCGACGTCGGCCGGAACGGGCCCGACGACCTCGAGCGGTCGGACGTCGACGGGACGCGCCTGGCGCAGGGCGTCGGCGTCGAGCTCGAACACCTCCAGGCGACGGCAGAGGCGCAGGGCGTGAGCGTCGAGCAGCGGGACATCCTGCTCGTCCGTATGGGCGGCACCGAGAAGACGCTGGACCCGGAGGCCGAGTGGACGACCGAAGAGCCCGGTCTCAGCTTCAGCGAGGACCTCATCGAGTGGATCCACGAGAACGAGATTCCGATCGTCGCGGCGGACAACCTGGCCGTCGAGGTGCTCGCGGAGGACGTCGACCCCCAGGAAGACCTGAGCGACGGGCTCCGCGGGGACGTCGAGGACGCGCTCGGCGTCACGCTCGACGAGCCGTTCCTCGTCACCAACCCAAACCACCCGGCGCTGATCACGAACCTCGGCATACCGGTCCACGAGATCTTCCTGCTGGACGACCTGGCCGAGAGCTGTGACGAGGACGGCGTCTACGGGATGCTGTTCGCCGGCGCGCCGCTGAAGATCGTCGGCGGGGACGGCTCGCCGATCAACCCGATCGTCGTCAAGCCGTCGCGGCCGGACGGCGGAGGCGGTTCGGGACAGGAAACGGAGACCAGTCAGGGCAGCGGCGACGGCGCTGACGGATAGCCCCGATTCGCGCAGCCCAGCGGCGGCCGGTTCCAGTCGCCCTTCGACCCGGTCGTCCCGGCCCCGCCGCGACGGTCGGGCGACCCGACGGACCGCGCGACCGGGAGTCGCGTGGGACTCAAACGGCCAGCGGTCGGCTGGCAGGGCGGAATCGGACCGCTCCCCTCTGGCGATTACCCGCTGCCCGGTCGATTGACGTATGACTGTACTGCGTGTGCAAGGCCTAGAAACTCGTCCACATGTTAATTATGCACTAACAGGTCTCGCTGAGACCTCCGGTTCGCACCGGGCGACGAGTACACCGACAGCACGTTATCACCCACCCATGTCCCACGGCAACCAGAACTTCGGTCGAGGCAGACAGCAGCAGAGCCAGCAGAACCAGCAGCCCCAGCAGCAACAGGGCTATGTCCCCGAAAGCCAGCAGCCCGCGGGCCAGCAGGCGGGCTTCCCCGGCCAGCAGGGCCGCGGTGCCGACCAAGGCACGCAGGACCGGCGTCATTCCCAGCAGTTCCGCCAGCAGCGGAGCCAGCAGGCCCGCCAGCAGCCCCGCGACCCCCAGACCGGCCAGTTCCTGCCGATCGGCGGATCGCAGGGCGGACAGCAGCAGAGCCGCCAGCAGCCGAGCCAACAGCAGTTCGGCGGCGGACCGCAGAGTCGCCAGCAGCCGAGCCAGCAGCCGAGCCAGCAGCAGTTCGGCGGCGGACCGCAGAGTCGCCAGCAGCCGAGCCAGCAGCCGAGCCAGCAGCAGTTCGGCGGCGGACCGCAGAGTCGCCAGCAGCCGAGCCAGCAGTACGGTCAGCAGAGTCGACAGGGCGGCCAGCAGATGCAACAGCAGCCCCAGACCCAACAGCAGCCCTCGCAGCAGCAGTTCGGCCAGCAGGGTCGCGGTGCCGACCAGGGCACGCAGGACCGGCGTCACTCCCAGCAGTTCCGCCAGCGCATGCACGACATCGCCGAGCAGCGCCCGCGCGACCCCCAGACCGGCCGATTCCTGCCGGAGGGGTCCCAGGGCGGCCAGCAGCAGAGCCAGCAGTCTGGCAGCCAGCAGAGCGGCGGCCAGCAGTCCGGCGGCCTGCAGTACCGCCAGCGGAGCGGTCAGCAGCAACTCGGTCAACAGGGCGGTCAGCAGAGCCAACAGTACTGACAGCAGCGGTAGACCGACGCTGACGGAGCGGGCCGGTCCAACGATCCGCACAGACCCCGCTCGGAGCCGAGCCGTCACCCGCGTAGCGGCAAGCGACGGGCGGACGTCGCCGCGGACGGGTTCCCACGCATTTTTCCGGCGACGAAACGGCGAGCAGCCGCGTCGCAACCACTCGATGCCATTTAAAGGAGCCCACTATCGCCGGCGGTACTGATTGGGGCCTCCGGGACGACGTCTCCCTCGTGATGGCGAGATCCGACCACGAAACCGACGCCGCCGGCGCGTCCCCGGATCCTCCGTTGCGGCCGGGGGCGTCCGGCCGAGCGAAGACGGTCGAGGAGATCAGGGACGTCTACGCCGACCAGATCGACCTGCTGGCGCGGACGGACTGGCTCAACCGGCTGTTCAGCGGCCGCTACCGCCGCCGGGCGTTCGCGCGGGCCACCGGCCGCGTGCTCGACGTCGCCTGCGGGATGGGGACGAACGCGCGCTACGTCCCCCCGACAGCGGAGTACGTCGGGATCGACGTCAGCCCGGACATGCTGCGCGAGGCGAGGGCCGAACTCGACCGGATCGGCCGCGACGGCGAGGTGCGCGAGATGGACGCACAGGACCTCGACTTCCCGGACGACAGCTTCGACACCGTGATCTCGTCGCTGTCGACGTGCACGTTCCCCGGCCCCGTCGCCGCCCTGAACGAGATGAACCGCGTCTGCGACCCCGACGGTCGCGTCCTCCTGCTCGAACACGGGCGCAGCGACGTCGACCTCGTCGCGCGCTACCAGGACTGGCGCGCCGACGCGCACTTCGAGAAACACGCCTGCCGGTGGAATCAGGAACCGCTCGCGGTCGTCGCCGAGTCCGACCTGCAGGTGGAGCGCGCCTGGTCGGCGGCGCTGGGCATCATCACGGGCATCGAGGCGCGGCCGGGGTGACGGTCGCCCCTCGTTCCTAGCGCGTCGCTCCCGCTCGCTATTACGAGGTTCTTCGCTTCGCTCAGAACCTCGCTACTCGAACCCGTAGATCTCCACGGGATGGTACGGCTCTGCGAGGTACTCCATGTCCGACTCTGAGAGGTCGATCTCCAGCGCCTCGACGGCGTCTTCGAGGTGCTCGACGCTCGAGGTGCCGAGGATCGGCGCGTCGGTGTAGTCGTTGTGGAAGTGCCAGGCGAGCGCGATCTGGGCCATCGAGACGCCCTTGTCGGCAGCGAGTTCCTGGACGCGCTCGTTGATCTCCTGGCTCCCGGGACCTTCGTCGTAGGGCAGACCGATCTCCCCCTTCTCGTGCTCTCCCCGCGTCGTACGCTCGAACTCCTCGTGGGGACGGGTGAGGTACCCGGCACCCAGGGGGCTCCACGGGATGATCCCCACGTCCTCCTTCTCACAGACGGGGTACATCTCGCGCTCCTCCTCGCGGTAGGTGAGGTGGTAGAGGCTCTGCATCGTCTCGAAGGAGGCGAGGTTCTCGCGCTCGCTGACGTGCAGCGCCTCCTGGAACTGGTGGGCGTACATCGAGGAGGCCCCGACGTGGCGGACCTCGCCGCGGCGGACGGCGTCGTCGAGCGCCCGCAGCGTCGTCTCGATGGGCGTGTCGTAGTCCCAGCGGTGGATCTGGTAGAGGTCGACCGTGTCCATGCCGAGGCGATCCAGCGAGTGGTCCAGTTCCTGCTCGATGGCCTTCCGCGAGAGCCCCTGCTTGTTCGGGTCGTCGCCCATCTCCCCGTAGACCTTGGTCGCGACGACCTGCTCGTCGCGATCGTACTCAGCGAGGACCTCGCCGAGGATCTCCTCGCTCTCGCCCGTCGAGTAGACGTTCGCCGTGTCGAAGAAGTTGATCCCCAGTTCCAGGGCCCGCTCGATCAGCTCCTCGCTCTCGTCGCGGTCGAGCATCCACTCGTTACCGCTGCCGAAGCTCATGCATCCCAGACAGATCTTCGAGACCTCGATGCCGGTCGAGCCGAGGGTGGTGTACTCCATGCGCACAGACCATCGGGGGAGGGTTAGATAATACCGACGTCAGTTTTCTTATACGACTCGGCTGAACAGAGAGGGCGGTTGGAGCCGCGTTCCGGTACGATCGCCCCGACTACGGGCGGTCAAACCGGGACGGACCGACAGCACTCCGCCGATCCGGTAGCGTGATGAGAGGGGAACGAGAACGCCGTCACATGGACGTCGCACACGTCGCGCTGTGGGTATCGGACGTGGACCGCGCGGTCGACTTCTACACCGGCATCGGCCTCGAGCGGCAGTGGGAGTTCACGCTGGACGGCGTCGAGAACGTCTACGTCGGCGGCGAGCACGGGGAACTCCAGTTCAAGCACGACCCCGACCGGACGACGCCCATCGCGCCCTCTCGCGCCGACGTCGACCACGTCGCGCTGACCGTCGACGACGTCGAGGAGACCGTCGAGCGGGCAGTCGACCTCGGCGGCTCGGTGGTGACCGAGCCCACCGTCATCGACGAGGCCGACGCCTACGTGGCGTTCGTCGAGGACCCCGAGGGGTACACGGTGGAGTTCGTCGAGCCACTGTGAGCCGTCCGCGACCTGAGCAACGCTTTTGACGGACCCGTCGGACGGCCGCCCATGGACGGACCAGCGCTGGTACTCGTCTTCGACGACGGGTTCGCGGCCGACTACGAGCAGATCAGACCCGTGCTCGACGAGGCCGGCGTCCCGGCCTGCCTCGCCATCGTGCCCGACTGGCTCGGCGAGGAGGGCCACCTCGACGCCAACCGGCTGGCGGAACTCGCCGACGACGGCTGGGAGGTAGCGGCCCACGGTCGGAAGCACCGGTTCCTGCAGGCCCGTCGCCTGCGGGCGGACGTCGCGCCGGGCGAGACCGAGATTCCCGTCGACGACCACGTGTTCCCCGGCGAGGCCCACGCCGTCGTCGCGGGCGACGAGATGGAACTGGTCGGCGAGAGCGAGGGCGACCAGCGGAACGCCTCGGACCGGGCGAGCGGGAGCGACCGCGGGGAGCGACACGCGAGCCGCGAGGAGGTCCGCGTCGCGGACACCGTCGATGACGGGAGCGGCGATCCCGTCGTCGTGGTCGAGGAACTGATCGACGGACGCTACGCCGCGGACGAGAGCGTCCTCCGGCCGGCCGAGGCGCTCCTGCGGGACGAGATCGTCGGCGTGCGCGAGGAGTTCCGAGAACTGGGCTACGACCCGACGACGTTCGTGTTCCCCTACGACGCCGCCGACCCGCGGGCCTGGGAGATCGCCGCCGAGCACTACGACGCGCTGCCCAACGCCGGCGTCCGGTCGCTCCCGAACCCGCCGGGGACACCGGGGACGAACCTGCGGCGGTATTACCTCCAGACGACGCACGCGACGATGCCGGAGATAGAGACGTACCTCGACGCGGTCGCCGGGCTCGCGGGCGTCGGGATCCTCGCTGGGCACAGCGCCTGGGACTCCGTGCCGCCAGAGCGCGTCGCGGCAGTCGTCGAGGAAGCCCGGGAGCGCGGGATCTCGGTCACGACGTTCGGGGACTGAAACCGCGCGGTGACTCGGTTATCCCGGGCGGCGTTGGGGTTATAGTCGCTGCCCATCAAGGGGGACGCGTGAACGCACGCACCGGCGCACTCGACGACGTCGTCTTCGGGGTGGACGTCCAGAGCGGCGACGTCCGGGGTGAGGCTCCGTCCTACGCGCTGGTCGTCTTCGAGGGGGACGAGATCGAGCGGGACGTGGTCAGCCACCGGAAGCTCCGCCGGCGCATCGAGGACGAGCGGCCGGGCCTCGTCGCGACGGACAACATGTACGAACTGGCCGAGGACAAGGACGCCCTGATTCACTTCCTCGGCGGGCTACCGGACGGAACGCGGCTCGTGCAGGTGACCGGCGCGGAGCGGCCGGAGCCGCTCTCGCGGGTGGCCTCGCGCCACGGCGTGCCCTACGGCAAGGATCCCATGAAAGAGGCCGAGGCGTCGGCCCGGCTGGCCGCCGCGAACGTGGGGCAGGTCGTCTCGGCCTTCACGGACACGACGACGGTGAAGGTCGCCCGGGGCCGCTCGACGGGCGGCGGCGGGGGCTGGTCCGAGGACCGCTACACCCGCCGGATTCACGGCGCGGTCAAGCGCCGCGCCCGCGAGGTCGAGTCGGAACTCGACGACGCCGGCCTGGAGTACGAGACGGACGTGACCGAGAAGTACGGCGGCTTCTCGAACGCCGTCTTCGCCGTCGAGGCCCGCCCCGAGGACATCCCCGTCTCGCGCGGGCGCCACGGCGACGTCCGCGTGGAGATCGAGCGCGAGCGCCGGGACGGCATCGAGTTCCGCCCGCTGGCCAAGCGCCGGGATCACGTCATCGTCGGCGTCGATCCGGGCACCACGACGGCGGTCGCGCTCGTGGGCCTGGACGGCGCCGTGCTCGACGTCTACTCCTCCAGGACCGTGGACACCGCCGGCGTGACGGAGTGGATCGTCGAGCACGGCCGCCCCGTCGTCGTCGCCGCGGACGTGACGCCGATGCCCGAGACCGTCGAGAAGCTGCGCCGGTCGTTCGACGCCGCCGGCTGGGTCCCCGCCTCGGATCTGCCGGTCGACGAGAAGCAACACCGGACCCGCGAGGAGGCCTACGACAACGACCACGAGCGCGACGCCATGGCGGCGGCGCTGTCGGCCTACGACGACCACGAGGACCAGTTCGACCGGATCGCGGCCAAGGTCCCCGCCCGGATCGACACCGGCGAGGTGACCGCCCGCGTCGTCGCCGGCGAGGAGTCCGTCGAGGCGGTGCTGGCCGACCTCGCCGACGACGGCGACGACGACGAGGCCGACGACGCGGGCGAGCACGAGCCCCGCGAGCTCACCGACGAGGAGAAGGAGATCAAGCGCCTCCGGACGCAGGTCGAGCGGCTCCAGAACCACGTCGAGACGCTGGAGGAGACCATCGAGGAGAAGGACCGCCGCATCGAGGAGCAGGAGACCGAACTCGCCCGCGCCCGCAGCGACCAGCGCCGCGAGGTCCGCAAGGACCGCGAGGTCACGAAGCTCCGGCGGAAAAAGGAGGAGCTCGGGGAGAAGCTCGAGGCCGAGCGTGGGGCCCGCGAGGACCTGGAGGGCAAGCTCGAGCGGCTGAAGGCGCTGTGGAAGCTCGACCACTCCAACTTCGCCGACGTCTCCGAGAAGAAGGAGGGACTGGTCCCCGTGAAGGTGGTCGACCAGTTCACCACGGACGACCTCCGTGACGCCGACGAGCGGTTCGGCCTGATCGAGGACGACATCGTCATGTTCCGTGACGCCTCGGGCGCCGGCCGATCGACCGCACAGCGGCTCGCAGACGTGAACCCGCGGCTGGTGTTGCGGACGGGCGGCCTCTCCGACGCGGCCGACGAGATCCTCTTCGAGCACGAGATCCCCGTCGCCTCCGCCGACATGGTGACCGTCCAGGAGGTCGACGAACTCGCCGTCGCCCGCGAGCGCGAGGTCGAGGCGGCGATCGAGGACTGGGAGGAGCGCGCCGAGGAGCGCCTCCGCGAGCGCAACGCCGAGATGGTCGACAAGATCATCTCCGAGCACCGCGCGGGGGAGCGCGGTGAAAGCGACTGACGGGAGGACGACCGAAGGGAGTCCTCCGACTGGGCGAGCGGTGAACGCAGTGAACCGCGAGCCATTAGGTCACGAACGCGCGAGCGGGAGCGACCGCAGGGAGCGACACGCGAGCGCGGGGAGAGTGACTGACGGGAGACGCGTCAATTGAGCGATCGCCAAGCGAATACTTAACCGCTCGATTCGACTACACGCACCCGTGGCGTCCCCGCACGAGATTCTCGACGTCGACCCCGGCGCCGACGAGCAGACGGTCAGAGACGCCTACCGTGAGCAGGTCAAGGAGGCCCACCCGGACCACGGCGGCACTGCCGAGGAGTTCCAGCGCGTCAGGAGCGCTTACGAGGCGCTCGTGAACGGCGACGGGAGCGGCGAGGAGATAGTCGAGGCGGTCCGGCGGAACGGAACCGAGCCGGCGGAGCCGGAATCGGACGAGCCGGACGCGGCGACGGTGGAGTACCTCAACTACGCGGTGCTGGACGACTACGGCTGGTCCATCGACGACCCGGACCTCTTCGAGACGGCCGCGGCGACCGACCTCGATGCGGAGGACTACGGCGAGTTCGAGGCCGAGTTCGACGAGTCGCTGCTGGAGGCGGCCGAGCGACACGGATACGCCTGGCCCTTCGCCTGCCGGGGCGGCGCCTGCGCGAACTGCGCCGTGCTGGTCGTCGAGGGGGACCTGTCGATGCGAGTCGACCACGTCCTCCCGGAGGAGATGGTCGAAGCGGGGTTTAGCCTCTCCTGTAACGGCGAGCCGACGACCGACGAACTGCGGGTGCTGTACAACGTCAAGCACCTGCCCGACCTGGAGGACCTGTTGCTGCCGCCGCGGCCGTTCGAGCAGGCCCACGGCGACTGATACGGACTGGTGTAGCTCTTTTCGGGTCGGCCGGCCTCAATCGGGCGGTCGTCTCGGTAGGAACGACGCCAGTCCGTACGGTTCCGTCGGCCGAAGTCAGGGCATGCCGCCCATGCCGCCACCGCCGAGGCCGAACGCCGAGAGGAGGTTGGTCACCATGCCGTAGACGATCAGGCCCAGGCCGGCCACGACGAAGGCCAGGCCCGCGGCCAGGATCAGGTTCTGCCACGCGACGAGCGCGATACCGGCGAGCATCACCAGGACGCCGGCGATGCCGGCGATTCCGAGTTTGTCCAGCATACTACGAGACGGCGGCGGGACCGAGGTAAGTACTGCGGTCACGGACCGCGCGACGCGCTGCCGCCGCCGGTGAGCGACCGTGCTCGACGTCCGCCCGTGACTACGGCACCGACGCGAAACTGGTATTTTATTTTGTATGTATGTCGGTAAACAATTGCCTAACTGATTTAACGTCAGGATGCATGTGATAACCACACATGTCGACTACCAGTTTGTGCCTGACCGCCGACGCGTGGGACGACGTCTTCCACGCGCTGTCCGCCGGGCTGCGACGGCACGTAGTACTGGCCCTGAATGAGGCGTCGCCGGAGGAATGGGTACAGCTACCGGAGGCGATCGCGAAGCGTGCCGACGTGCCCGGCGAGGAGAGCGTTCGCGTCCAGCTCCATCACATTCACCTGCCGGTGCTGGCCGAGCGCGATTACGTCGAGTGGGAGGCCGATCCGCTGCGGGTGCGGCGCGGACCGGCCTTCGCGGAGGTCGGGTCAGCCGTCGAGTGCCTCGTCGAGGAGACCGGCGGGCTCCCCGAGCAACTGGTCGCGGGCCGCACGTGCGCGGAACCGGTGGAGCGGCGTTAGACGGCAAACTCGACCGGTGTCGCCTGCGCGGCGCGGACCAGCTCGGCGACCGCCTCGCGGCGGGTCAGGAGCGTCGCAGTGGGCCCCTCGACGTCGAAGGGGCCGCCCATGACGGCCGCCGTCACGTCGAGCTCGTCGCGGAGCAGTTCCTTCCAGGCCCCGTAGGGCCCCGCGAGCGTGAAGTCGGCGTCCACCGACAGATCCGCGCCGGCGTCGACGGGGACCCCGCCCTCGACGTCGAGGGCGAGGACGACCACGTCGCCGTCGTACGCGTCGTCGGGACGGATCTCGAAGCGGAACGTCGCGGTGAAGCCGTCGGCGGCGTCGGCGAAGGTGTCGCGGTCGGCCAGTCGGTCGCGCCACTCGGCGATCCAGGCGTCGGCCTCGTCGGGCAGCGTCGGGGGCACGGCCGGGCGTTTGCCCGACCGGGCCTTGGAACTTGCCATCTCGACGTCCCCGGCCGGCAACCGGTGACCGACGGCGAGGTGTGCCGACCGGTTCCGGAGTTTGCAAACCTTAAACCTCTCCCCGACGAACCCACGGGTATGAGCGACAACGAGGGACGGAAGAACCTCCGCATGCCGGAGGACGACGAGGTGTTCGCAGTGGTAACGGACATGCTCGGCGCCAACCGCGTGAAGGTCCGGTGCATGGACGGGACGGAACGGACTGCGCGCATCCCGGGCAAGATGCAGAAGCGCATCTGGATCCGGGAGGACGACGTCGTCCTCGTCGAACCGTGGGACTGGCAGGACGAGAAGGCCGACATCACCTGGCGCTACGACAAGCAGGAGGCCGATCAGTTGCGCGAGGAGGGTCACATCCAGGAGTAGCCACCGCATGATCGCCACGTTCGCCCGGGGACAGCGATGACCGACGAGGCGGAGTTCGGCCTCCTCGACGAGGAGGAAGCCGAGGGCGTCGGCGACGAGTGGGAGGAGATCGACGTCAGCGACACGGAGGCCGACCGCATCGCCCGCAAGCGGGACCGCGAGTTCAGCGAGTTCCGCAAGCGCATCAAGGACGCCGACCAGTTCAAGGTCGAGGCCAGCGTCTTCGACGACGCCACCTACGGCGCCCTCTACAAACTAGTCCAGGACGGATACATCGACGCCTTCGGCGGCCCCATCTCGACGGGCAAGGAGGCTAACGTCTACACCGCCCTCTCGGGCGACCACGAGGTCGCCGTCAAGGTCTACCGCATCAACGCCTCCGACTTCACCGACATGCGGGGCTACCTCGACGGCGACCCCCGCTTCGAGGGCATCGGGAGCGACAAGAAGCAAGTGGTGACGGCGTGGGTCCGCAAGGAGTTCGCCAACCTCCAGCGCGCCCGCGGGGCCGGCGTGCGCGCCCCCGAACCCATCGCCGTCGAGCGGAACGTCCTCGTGATGGAGTACATCGAGACCGACGGCGACCGCGCCCGCCGGCTCAGCGAGGTCCAGATCGAAAATCCAGAGACCGCCTTCGAGGTCGTCCGAGAGTACATGCGCCGTCTCTACGACGCCGGCCTCGTCCACGGAGACCTCTCGGAGTACAACGTCGTCATCGAGGACGGCGAGCTGTACGTCATCGACCTCGGCCAGGCCGTCACCGTCCACCACGGCAACGCCGACGAGTTCTTAGAGCGGGACTGCGAGAACGTGGCGAGCTTCTTCGCCCGCCAGGGGATGGACGTCTCCGCCGACGACCTCTACGACTTCGTCACCCGCGCCGACGAGGACGGGGAGGAGTGAATCCCGTCGCGGCCAGCCGCGTTCGTCCGCGGATCAGCCGTTAGCACGCTCGGCTCGCTGCGTTCGCCACGCCCACGCTATCTCGGTGGACGACCAGATCGCGAGCCAGATAGCGATCAGGACGACGAGCAGCGCGGTCGACGACAGCATCCCGAGCGGCCGGGTGAGCGAGACGAGAGCGGGGTACGTCGAAGCGGCGACGACCGCTGCGACGGCGAGTCCGATCAGGCAGCAGGAACAGTGCCCGACCGCATTCGTCCAGGTGGTCTCGGAACGCACTGGCTCGCGCGGGTGCTCCCCTCCGCTGTCGCGGGGGACGGACATGCATGACACCTCTGTTGGTTGTTAACTCTACACAACCATAGCGGTTGTGGAAAACCGTTATCTTCCTGTGGCCGGGCGCGCTCCCTGTCCTGGCACGTCGCTTCCGACCCGTTCCGACAGCACAGCGCGCGTCGACCCCGCAGGAGCCGAGGCGACAGCGTTTTGTCGACCGGTCGACTACTACGGATCGATGACGTCCGCTCCCGCGTGGCCGTGGCGCTGGCAGGCACCGGGAGCGGACAGTGTCGCCGGTCGCGGTGGCGCGGCCTAACCGCGCCGGCCGGCCGCGGCGCTCACTCGCTTCCTCGCGCGTATCGATCCACGAGCGACAGCCACCAGTTACGACAGCATGACAGACGCCGACGACGCAGACAGCACAGCCAGCGCGACCGACGCGAACGCCAGCGCCGGGGGCCCGAACGGACCGACCGGCACGGAAGCGAGCGCCGCGGACGACGACTTCACCGTCACGCCCTACGCGGTCGAGGGAGAGGTCGACTACGGGAGGCTCCTGGAGCGGTTCGGGGCGGACCGCCTCACCGACGAACAGGTCGAGCGCTTCCCGGACCACCCGCTGCTCCGGCGGCGGATCTACTACGCCGGCCGGGACGTCGATCAGTTCCTCGACGCCGCCGAGGCGGGCGAGACCCACTCGATCGTCACGGGGCGCGGCCCCTCGGGACCGATGCACCTGGGCCACGTGATGCCGTTCTACCTCGCGAAGCGGATCCAGGACGAGACGGGCGCGCGCGTGTTCGTCCCGCTCTCGGACGACGAGAAGTACCTCCTGAAGGAGCAGTCAAGCGACGAGATCCGCGAGCACGCGCGGGACAACCTGAAGGACCTGCTCGCGGTGGGCTTCGACCCGGAGCGGACGCGCTTCGTGATCGACGGCCCCGACGCGGACGCCGTCTACCCGACGGCGACGCGCGTCGCGAAGCGCGTCACGCAGTCGACGGTCGACGCGACCTACGGGGAGCCGCCGAACGTCGGTCTGTCGTTCTACCCCGCCGTCCAGGCCACCCACCTGCTGCTGCCCCAGTTGCTCCACGGGTCCCATCCGACGCTGGTCCCCGTGGCCATCGACCAGGACCCCCACGTGCGGGTGTGCCGGGACGTCGCCGGCAAGGAGGCCTTCGACGTGCAGAAGCCGGGTGCCCTCCTGGGCAAGTTCCTGCCGAGCCTCGACGGGCCGGGCAAGATGAGTGCCTCGGACGACGCGCCGGGCATTGAGTTGACCGACGACCCCGACGATGCGCGGGACAAGATCGCGCAGTACACCTACTCCGGCGGTCGCGTCGACGTCGACGAGCACCGCGAGCACGGCGGCGACCCCGAAGTCGACGTGGCCTACCAGCTCCTCTATTACTTCCTGGAGCCCGACGACGAGCGCGTCGAACGGCTCGCGAGGGAGTACCGCGACGGCGAGCTACTCAGCGGCGAACTGAAAGAGATCGCCGCCGAGCGGCTCGGCGAGTTCCTCCGGGACCACCAGCGGCGGCGCGCGGCGCTCGGGCCGCTGGCCGAGGAGCTGGCACCCTACCGACTGACCGACGAGGAGCGGGCGCGGCTGGGCGCGACGGTGGTCTAGACCCGCCCGCCGCGAACCCGCAGAGGGGCGTTCACGGACCGCGCGACGGCCGGCCAGCCCACAGACGAAGGCTTAACTTCCCACACGCGTTACTGACGAATATATTATGCAACACGTGAAGATTCCGCAGGACCGCATCGGTGCGCTGATCGGTGAGGGGGGTGAGACCATGCGCGAGATCGAGGAGCGCGCTGAGGTCCGCCTCGACATCGATTCGGAGACCGGGTCGGTCAAGGTCGAGTCCGTGGGCGACCCCGTCAAGGGGCTGAAGGGGCCGGACGTCGTGAAGGCCATCGGCCGCGGCTTCAACCCCGAGGACGCCCTCCGCCTGCTGGACGACGAGATGATGATGCTCGACGTCGTCGACATCGACGCCGCCACCCGTAACCGCAACGACTTCACCCGCCAGAAGGGCCGGCTCATCGGCGAGGGCGGGCGCACCCGGGAGCTGATGGAGGAGCTGACCGGCGCCGACGTCGTCATCTACGGCTCGACGCTGGGCATCATCGGCGGGCCCGAGCAGGTCGACGCCGTCCGCGAGGCCGCCGAGATGATCCTCGACGGCGCGCCCCACGGCTCCGTCTACTCGTTCCTCGAGCGCCGCCACAACGAGATGAAGGCCAACGATCTGAACTACCACCAGTTCCCCGGGTAGCGGCTCGCTTTTCGCTTCCGGTCGACGTCAAGACGGGTGCTGGTGTTTGATCTTCTCCGCGACGGTCCCCGGGACGGGCGTCAGGCAGTCCTTGCACTTCCAGGTCGGGTAGCGGCCGGACTGCTCGCGGACGAGGTCCTGCCGGTACCGGAGGGTCGCGCCGCAGGTGCAGGAGTGGGTCGCGGAGGACATGTTCGATACGAGGGCCGAGACGCGCTTAAATCGCCCGCCGGAAGCGGGTCGGCGTCGGATACCCTGTCGGCCGACCGGCTGCCCGCCTTCGATTCCGCCGTGAACGGTCGCAAAGTATTAACGGGGATCAGTCCATGGTACCCAATCGCCGGGGGTCACAATGAGTGGGGACGACGCCGGTAGACGACGGGGCGGGGACAGCGCGTCGACTGAGCTACAGGGAGAGCCCGGGGGTGGGGACGGCGAGCGCGTCGAGGCGGTCGTCGACAGGCTCCGGGAGCTCAGGACCGACGACGAGCGGCGACGCCGGTCCACCGAGGAGGGCGTCCTCCTCGACCAGATGGCGGAGGTCGAGGAGCGGCTGCTCGCGTTCGGTCGGGCGCTGGGGGGCGATCCCGACGACGCGAGCGACCTGCCCTTCACCGAGGAGGCGGGCCGGGACGGGATGCCCGAGCCGCTGTACGTCCGCCACGACCGGACCCTGCTCAACCAGATCACGAGCTGGCTGCTGCAGGACCAGCACATCGGCCAGATCAGCCCCTACGGCACGGGCAAGACGGCGCTGCGGGAGATCCTCGAGCGCGACCTCGGCCAGTGGGAGGAATTCGCCGTCGCGAGCGTGACCAACCCGCTCGAGACGACGCCGCGGGCACTGTACGAACGGGTGCTCCGGACCGCGGCCGAGGCAGGCTACGAGATCGACCCGGACGACTACTGGCAGGTCCGCGACGGCATCCCGTGGGCCACGGGGGAGGCCAAGCGCGCGGTGGGGGAAGTGGCCGATGCCGCCCGCGAGGACGGCGTGACGCTGCTCGTGCTGATCGACGAGCTGGAGGACCTGCTGTCGGCGCTGCAGGTGACCGGTGACGCCGGCGTCAGGCTGTTCGTCAGCGGGACGCCGGCCGGCAAGGAGCGGCTCTCGGACGTGAAGGCGACGCTGGACTCGCGGCTGCGCTACTACGAGGGGATCGAGCCATTCGGGCTCGAGGACGTCGACGAGTACGTCGCCCGGTCGCTGGCGTACTTCCGGGGGGAGGAGTACGGCGGCGGCTCGCAGGACCTGTTCACGTCGGCGGCGATCGCCGACGTCCACGAGCGGACCGGGGGCAATCCCCGCGAGGTCCGCCTCGAGTGCCGGGAGCTGTTCACGCGTGCGGCGTTCGTCTGGTACCGCACCGGCCGGGACGTCGAGCGGATCAACGTGACGCCGGAACTCCGCCACGGCCGGTTCGGCATGGAGCGATAGCACCGTCGCGGGTGGCATGGGACGGCGCCCGCACCGCGGCCGGTGGGGTGAGCGCGGCGGTGGGGGAGACGGGGAGAGATACCACTTAAACAGCTCGTACCGGCCGCCGAGCGGGGGGCGCGTCCGACGTCCTGTGGGTGGATGATCGTTCCGGGACCGGTATTTTTATATAGAATCACATTCAATCCTTCGAGTGACTATGAGTCAGCGCCAGATGGGTAATCAGCCCATGCTTGTACTGTCGGAGGAGTCCCAGCGGACCTCCGGCAAGGACGCGCAGTCGATGAACATCACGGCCTCCCAAGCCGTCGCCGAGGCCGTTCGGACCACGCTCGGTCCGAAGGGCATGGACAAGATGCTCGTCGACGACATGGGCTCCGTCGTCGTCACGAACGACGGCGTCACCATCCTCGACGAGATGGACATCGAGCACCCGGCCGCCAACATGATCGTCGAGGTCGCCCAGACCCAGGAGGACGAGGTGGGCGACGGCACGACGACGGCGGTCGTCATCGCCGGTGAACTCCTCTCGAAGGCCGAGGAGCTCCTCGACCAGGACATCCACGCCACAATCCTTGCGCAGGGGTACCGCCAGGCCGCCGAGAAGGCCAAGGAGATCCTCGAGGAGCAGGCCATCGAGGTCACGCCCGAGGACACCGAGCAACTCGAGAAGGTCGCCGCCACGGCGATGACCGGCAAGGGCGCAGAGTCCGCGAAGGACGTCCTCGCCGAGCTCGTCGTCCGCGCCGCCCAGTCCGTCGCCGACGACGGCGTCGTCGACACCGACAACATCCAGATCGAGACGGTCGTCGGCGGCTCCATCGACGAGTCCGAGCTCGTCGAGGGCGTCATCATCGACAAGGAGCGCGTCCACGAGAACATGCCCTACGCCGTCGAGGACGCCGACGTGGCGCTGCTCAACACCGCCATCGAGGTGCCCGAGACCGAGCTGGACACCGAGGTCAACGTCACCGACCCCGACCAGCTCCAGCAGTTCCTCGACCAGGAGGAGCAGCAGCTCCAGGAGATGGTCGACCAGATAGCCGAGAGCGGCGCCGACGTCGTCATCACGCAGAAGGGCATCGACGACATGGCCCAGCACTACCTCGCTCAGGAGGGCATCCTGGCGGTGCGCCGGGCCAAGAAGTCCGACATCGAGGCGCTCTCGCGGGCCACGGACGCTCGCATCGTCTCCAACGTCGACGACATCACCGAGGAGGACCTCGGCTACGCCGGCTCCGTCGCCCAGAAGGACGTCGGCGGCGACGAGCGCATCTTCGTCGAGGAGATCGAGGACGCGAAGTCCGTCACGCTCATCCTCCGCGGCGGCACCGAGCACGTCGCCGACGAGGTCGAGCGCGCCATCGAGGACTCGCTGGGCGTCGTGGCCGCCACGCTGGAGGACGGCAAGGTCCTGCCCGGTGGCGGCGCGCCCGAGACCCAGCTCGCGCTGGGCCTGCGCGACCACGCTGACTCCGTCGGCGGCCGCGAGCAGCTGGCCATCGAGGCCTTCGCGGACGCCATCGACGTCGTCCCGCGCACGCTCGCCGAGAACGCCGGTCTCGACCCCATCGACTCGCTGGTCGACCTGCGCAGCAAGCACGACGGCGGCGACACGTCCGCCGGCCTCGACGCCTACACCGGCGAGGTCGTCGACATGAACGAGGACGGCGTCGTCGAGCCCCTGCGCGTCAAGACGCAGGCCGTCGAGTCCGCGACGGAGGCCGCCGTGATGATCCTCCGCATCGACGACGTCATCGCCGCGGGCGACCTGAAGGGCGGCGCCGGCGACGACGACGAGGACGAAGGCGCTGGCGGCCCCGGCGGCGCGCCCGGCGGCATGGGCGGCGGCATGGGCGGCATGGGCGGTGGCATGGGCGGCATGATGTAGGAGCGGTCGCGGCCTCTGGGAGCGACCCGTGAGGAACAGCGAGGTCTGAGCAACGCGAAGACCTCAGAAAGGCGAGCGGGCCTCCGGCCCGCGAGCAGTGAACTCGGCCGTCGACACCGTCCGCCACACCGCCTGACCGAATCGGCCCGCGACCGAACCGACTGCGGTTTTTCTCGTCGCCGACTGCCACAGCGACCGCTGTCCGCGACGACCCTTCGAAGTCCGGCCCCGAATACTCGTCACTCGCCCGCTATCCGGTCGTCGCTCTCCGGTTCGTCATCTTTCAACTACCGACGACTTATATACTAGTCTATCAAGTCGCACAGATATGGTTGGGGGACTACCGACACGAACGGTTGGGGGAACGAACGCACGGCGCGCGCTCACGACGGCCGCGATCGTCGCAGTAGTCGCGTTCGGCGCGACAGTCGCCGGGACGGCGGTCGTCGGCGCGCAGTCCGACGGGCCCGTTCTCAGCGTCGGTGACGCGTCGGTCGATCCCGGCGAGACGTCCGCCGTCGCCGTCACGCTCGACAGCGCGCCGAAGGGCGTCGCCGGGTTCGACGTGAACGTGAGCGTCGCCGACCCGTCGGTGGCGACGGTGACGAACGTCTCGCTGGGTGAACCCTTCGATTCGCCCGGCGGCAGCAGCGGGGTCACCTCGGACGGATCGACCGCGGTCCTGCTCGTCGCCGACCTCGGGGAGAGCGTCCAGTCCGACGCCTCGGACGTGACCTTCGCGACGGTCACGGTGCGCGGCGAGGCGGACGGCTCGACGGCCATCGAAGCGACCGTCGACGGCGTCGACAACGACGACGGGGGCGACGTCGAACCCGCCGTCGAGAACGGCTCCGTGACCGTCGGGGACGTGCAGACGTCGGACGAGACGGCCGGGTCAACCACGACCAGCGGCTCCGGACCCGGGTTCACCAAGATCGTCGCTCTCTTCGCGCTCGTGGCCGGCAGCCTGATCGCGAAGCGCAGGGCGTAGGACCGCGGGCGAGCCCTCGTTTCTCGCCGGACGCGTCGCGGAGCGAGGGCTCGCGCTCCGCGTGAACGAGACTCACGGAATGTTCTTTTGTGCCCGTCGCCGACAGTCACGCGATGGAACACAACACCTACACCTGTCTGAACTGCGGCCGGGAGTTGAGCTACCAGACTACGAAGCACAACGGCTGCGCGAGCTGTGGCTTCCTGCCGCGCCACGGCGCGGACTGAGCGGCCGGTCCGTTCCGGTCGCTCGTCTCGGTAGAGACGACGGGCCGCGGTCGCTACGGCGCGCCGGCGAGGACGAAGACGGTGTCCTCGTCCGTCTCGACCTGCCGCTCCTCGTCCGGTGCGAGCCGGAGCGCGTCGCCCGGCTCCATCTCGATCGCCTCGCCCTCGACGGTGACCGTGGCCGACCCCTCGACGAGGACGTAGATTTCTTCTTGGCCCTCGTCGGCGTGGTCGTGGGCCATGCCGGACCAGTCCGCGGGCACGTCCAGCACCGACACGCCCAGGTTCTCCGCCTCCAGCGGGTCGCGCAGGAAGTGCAGTCCCTCACTGACCGGGTCGACATCCTCGTAGTTGACTTTGGATGCCATCACGCGGTTGCTCGTCCGCCTCGGCAAAGTGCGTTCAGGTCGCGGCGGAAGAGACGACGGGCCGGCGCGAGCGGGGACCGGTCAGTCGTCCGCGGCCGCGGCGACCGTCGGGTCGTCGGTGAGGTCGGCCTCGCGCCAGGTGCCCCGCTTGAACCAGGCGTAGGCGAGCAGGGCGGCGAGGGCGTTCGAGACGGCGAAGCCGAGCCAGATGCCCCGCGAGCCGAGCGAGTGGGCGAAGGCGTCGGCCACGAACGTCCCGGCGAGGACGTCGGTCTGGAACGTGCCGAAGCCCGGAATCGGAACCGAGACCACGGAGACGTCGACGACGCGGGAGGCGACCCAGGCGACGGGCAGGCGGATGAACCCGAGCATCAGGATGGCCAGCGCGGCGGAGATCAGCACCTTGCCGGACCCGCGGAAGCCGCCGGAGTAGGCGCGGACGACGCCGATGAAGCCGAAGGTCGGAGCGACCCAGCGGAGGAACTCGGCGCCGACCCGGACCACTTCGGGGTCGTCGCTGAACAGCTGGACGACGGCCGGGGCGACGAAGAACACGACCACGCCGACGGCCGCGAGGATGAGGAAGGAGGCCTTCGCGGCGAAGTGGTTGGCCGTCTCGGCGCGGTCGGGCTCGCCGGCGCCGATGTTCTGCCCGGTCATCGTCTCGACGCCGCGGTCGACGGCGATAGCGGGCATGAAGATCAGCGAGAAGATCCGGGTGCCGACGCCGAACGCGGCCACGACGGGCGTGGAGAAGGTGCTCACGACGACCAGCATGAGGTTGACCGAGATGGATCGACCGGTCCCCTCGATGGAGGCGGGCACGCCGATGCGCACGAGCCGGGGGACGTACTCGGGATCGGGCACCATGTGTCTGGGTCGGATCTTCACGCCGCGGTGACCGCGGAGCATGATCCCCAGGCCGACGACGAGCGCCACCGCACGCGAGAAGATGGTCGCGATGGCCGCGCCCTCGACGCCGAGTTCGGGGAAGCCGATCGTCCCGACCAGCGGGAGCCCCTCGGCGACGGTCCACCCGAAGATGAGAAACGGGTCGAGGATGACGTTGAGTACGACCGTCCCGAACATCACGAGCATCGGCGTGATGGTGTCGCCCGCGCCGCGCATCAGCGCGATGAACACGAGGAACCCGAACATGGCCGACAGCCCCAGCGACATCACCTCGAGGTAGGCCGTCGCTCCCGGGAGGACCGCCGGGGACGCCCCCAGCAGTGCGAGGAACTCCTCGACGAAGAAGTAGCCGACCACGCCGAGCACCAGCGAGACGATCACGGCGAAGGTGACGGTCTGTGAGGCCGCGTACTGGGCCTTCTCGGGCTCGTCGGCTCCGGTGTGCTGGGCGACGAGGACGCTGCCGGCGACGGAGACGCCCATCCCCAGCGAGATGAGGAAGAACACGAGCGGGAAGCCGAAGCTGATCGCAGCCAGCGCCTCGGTGCTGTACTGGCCCAGCCAGAAGGTGTCCGCGAGGTTGTAGGCGACCTGCAGGAGGTTCGTGACGATGATCGGCAGGGAGAGGAAGAAGAGGGGCCGGCCGATGTCGCCGCTGGTGAGCTCCAGATCGTCCTGGCCCTTGAACAGGCCGTCGAGCCGGTCGGCTACGCGCCGGAGCGCCCGTCGCGCGCTCACGCGTGCACCTCCCGGTCGGCCAGCAGGCGGCTCTCGACGTACGACTCGAAGACGGCCATCGCGTCGTCCGGGTCGGCGCCCGCGACGACGTGACGGGACTGGGCGCCGTCGGCCAGCGTCAGGACGAAACGGGCGACAGCGTCGGGAACGGCGTCCTCGCGGTAGACGCCCTGATCGACGCCGGCGGCGACGGCCGCGGACACGTTCTCGCGGATGTGCTCGTCGAACGCGGCCAGTCGCTCGCGGAAGGCCTCGTCGTAGGGGGCTTGGGCCTTGATCTCCAGCAGCGCGGTCCGGAACTCGCGGATGCCGTCCCCGGGCGGGTGCAGCACCTCGTCGACGAACGTGCGCAGCTGCTCGTCCGGGTCGCCGTCGGGGTCCACCGTCCCGACGCGGTCCGTGAAGTGCTCGAAGAGGTGGTCGAGGAACGCCAGCATGAGCCCGTGCTTGCTCTCGTAGTGGTAGTGCAGCGACGCCTTGCTCCGGTCGGCCTCCGCCGCGATGTCGCGCATCGTGAGGTCGGCGTAGCCGTGTTCGCAGAGAGCCCGGAAGGCGGCCTGCATGATGTCTTCGGAGGGCTCGCTCATTGACGGTATTTGACTAACCGGTCAGTCAAGAACCTTTGGAAAGGGTGCCGAGGCTGGTCGGACCGCACCGCGGCTACGACGGGTCTTCCCGCCGGCTACTCAACGTCCAGTTCGAACTGCTCGTTCTCGCTGGCGGCGTTGAGGACGACGCTGGTGTTGGACTCCTTGATCTCGGGGTCGGTCAGGAGCTCCTTGATCTGGGCGTTCATCCCGTCGGTGTCGGTGAACTTGCCGACGGCGATGATGTCGTAGTCGCCGGTGACCTCGTAGACGGAGATCATCTGCTTGTGCTGTCTGAGGGTCTCGGTGACCTCCGGCAGCGAGGAGCCCTCGACCTTGAGCTGGACGATCGCGGTGACGTCGTACCCCAGCGCGTCGTAATCGACCTTCGGGGTGTACCCGTCGATGATCCCCTCCTCTTCGAGCTCTGAGAGGTGGTTCGAGACCGTGGTCACGGAGACGTCCAGCTCCTCGCCGAGGCTCCGCAGGCTGGCGCGGCCGTCGCCGAGGAGTTCATTCACTAGCTTCCGATCCAGATTTTCATACGTCATTACACGCCGAAACGTACCCCGGGGATTAGAATTTTACGAATATCCAATTCCGATAGACGAGTGCGTAATGTTTGCGCAAAAGGGCAGCCCTTTAGTAATAGCGACAGTCTTCTCCGGTGTCCAAAGATGACAAGCGAACTCTCCGACGAGGCACAAGCGGTACTCGACGAAATCGAGGAGAAGAACGTAGACTTCCTGCGCCTGCAGTTCACGGACATCCTGGGGACGGTCAAGAACGTCTCCGTGCCGGCCGAGCAGGCCGAGAAGGCGTTCACGGAGGGCATCTACTTCGACGGCTCCTCCATCAACGGCTTCGTCCGCATCCAGGAGTCCGACATGCGCCTGGACCCGGACCCGTCGACGTTCGCCGTGCTCCCGTGGCGCAACGACGAGGAGAGCGCCGCCGCACGGCTCATCTGCGACGTGATCGACACCTCGACCGGCCAGCCCTTCGCCGGTGACCCGCGCGGCGTCCTCAAGCGCGCCATCCAGCGCGCCGAGGACATGGGCTACACGGTCAACGCCGCTCCCGAGCCCGAGTTCTTCCTGTTCGAGGAGGACGAGGAGGGGCGCGCGACGACGAAGACCAACGACGCCGGCGGCTACTTCGACCTCGCGCCCAAGGACCTCGCGCAGGACGTCCGCCGCGACATCATCTACGGCCTGGAGGACATGGGCTTCGACATCGAGGCCAGTCACCACGAGGTCGCCGAGGGGCAACACGAGATCAACTTCACCTACGACGACGCCCTCAGCACGGCCGACAACGTCGCCACCTTCCGCGCCGTCGTCCGCGCCATCGCGGCCGAGCACGACCTGCACGCGACGTTCATGCCCAAGCCCATCGCCCGCATCAACGGTTCGGGCATGCACACGCACTTCTCGCTGTTCGAGGACGGCGAGAACGCGTTCCACGACGAGGACGACGAGTTCAACCTGAGCGAGGAGGCCAAGCAGTTCACCGCCGGCATCCTCGACCACGCCGAGGCGCTGGCCGCCGTCACGAACCCGACCGTGAACTCCTACAAGCGCCTGGTGCCGGGCTACGAGGCGCCCGTCTACGTCGCCTGGTCCGACCGCAACCGCTCGGCGCTGATCCGCAAGCCCGCCGCCCGCACTCCGGCCGCCTCGCGCATCGAGGCCCGCTTCCCGGACCCGTCGTGTAACCCCTATCTCGCCTTCGCCGCGCTCATCCACGCCGGCCTCGACGGCATCGAGCGCGACCTCGACTGCGACGACCCGGTCCGCGAGAACATCTACGAGTTCGACGAGGCCAAGCGCGAGGAGTACGGCATCACCACGCTGCCGTCGAACCTCGGCGAGGCCGTCGAGGCCCTGCAGCAGGACGAGGTCGTCCAGGACGCCCTCGGCGAGCACGTCTACGACAACTTCGTCGAGGCCAAGACCCAGGAGTACGAGGAGTACATCGTCGAGGTCTCCGACTGGGAGATCGACCGCTACCTCGAGAAGTTCTAGATTCGCGTCTCGGCTCTCGTCGGTGCGTTCTGCGGCTTTCGCTCGTCTCTCACCGTTCGCTTCTCGCGGCCCGCTTCTCGGGCTCTCTCCGCGCTCCACGCCAGGTCGCGAGCGGCGGGGCTACTCGGATACGACGGCCGTCCGACCGCACTCGATCAGTTGCCGACCGGCCGCGAGGAGCCGACCGCGCCCGCCAACCACTCGCCGGCCAGCGGCGCCGCCACGAGCAGGGTCCCGCCGGCCGCCCCGAGCACCGCGGCGAGCGACCCGGCCTCGGACCACAGGCTCGCGACGGTCAGGAGCGGCAGGGCCGTGACCGAGCCGAACAGGACCGTCGCGGCCGCGCCGCGACGGGTCGGGACCGGCCGCCGGTCGCCGACGGCGAACCACGCCGCCGCCGCGCCGGCACAGACCCCGACGGTGGCGACGACGTCGTGGAGCGGGCCGACCAGCGCGAGTCCGAGGGCGGCGACGCCGGTCGCCGCCGCGAACGCGCGTCCCGTCGTCCCCAGGACGCCCACGACGAGGGCGACGACGGCCAGTCCGGCCGCGGTCCCGGCGATCACGTCCACGAGGTAGTGGACGCCGAGGACGAGGCGGGTGAGTGAGACGACGACCACGAGCGTCGCCGCCGCGGCGATTCGCGTCCGCCTGCGGCCCCAGTCGAGCGCCCACGCGAGCGCGCCGTAGACGACGGTGGTCCCGAGGGCGTGGCCGCTGGGAACGCCGTGGCCCTCGCCGGTGGCCATCCAGGCGTACACCGGGTCGAGGGCGGGCGGCACGAGGGCCGTCTCCGGGGGCACCCCCGCTCCGGGCGGCCGGGGCAGGCCCACGAGCGGCTTGAGGACAACCAGCGCTGCGAGGCCGCCGAACAGGCAGGCGACGACGACGGCCGCTCGCCGCCGGTCGAGCACGCCGGTAGTCGGGCCGTACCAGTAGGTCACGGCGGCGACGAGCGTGAGGAACCACGCGTCACCCAGCTGGGTGAGCAGCGCCGCCAGCAGGACGAACGGGTCGCCGAGACCGGCGAGCAGGTCGCCGACGCCGACCGCGCGGATCATCTGACCCGGTCCATCACCTTCCCGGGGAGACCGACGACTTCGATTCCGATGCCCACGATGAGCATCAGCGCGTACAGCCCGAGCGTCGACAGCCAGACCACGACCATCGCGAGGATGGCCCAGCCGCCGCCGAGGAAGTAGAAAGCGCCGAGGGTCATCGCGGTCCCGTACAGCAACACGAGGTACGGCCCCCAGCCGCGGGCGTGCCCCCGTCGCATCCGCTTGCGGACGTACTTCCGGAGGTCGGATTCGACCTCGTCACGGGGGAGCGTCCGCTCCTCGACGTCCTCGCGGAACGCCTCGAAGTCGGCACGCAGCTGTGCGACGTCGCTGGCGTCGATCTCCGAGACCCCACGGCGGTCGTCGGTCTCGGTTCCGTCCGACTGGATCGGCTCGGCCTGGGTGCCGGGCGGCGGCGTCTCGCCGTCGCCGTCGTCCACGGCTGTCATCGTGTGTCTATTGCGACCGGTAGCCTGTTGTAAGTGCCGGTCGTTTCCGGTGTGAACGGCGTTAGGCACCGCCCCAACCGGATGCCGGAACCGCCGGCGTGGCGTCAGCGGCCCGACAGGCGATCCGAGAGGAGAAAGTCTATGAGCGGCGGCGCCCACCGGCGACACGTGCGACGACGCGCCTTGGTCCGGACGACGGCCGCCCTGACTGTCCAGCTGCTCGTGGCGAGCGCCCTCCTCGTCGGAGCGAGCCTGGTCGGTACCGGGGCCGACCTCCCCGTGGTGGTCGCGTTCGCCGCCGCGAGCGTCGCCCTCTTCGCGGTCCGCGACCGACTGCCCGACGTGGGGGTCGTCGTCGGCCACGACATCGACCGGTACCTCGCGGACCTGTGGACGGGCGCCGCGGCCGCGGCCGTGACCGCACTGGTGCTGCTGGGCGCGACGCCCGGCGAACTCCAGGCGGCCGGCGGCCTGGTCGGCCTGGCGGCCATGGCGAATCACTTCCTGCGGCCGTTCTACGCACTGGCCGCCGATCTGGTCGCGTGGATCCGCGGGTCGAGTGCGGCGTAGCTATCGGGCACGAACGACGTACGCGGACGGCGTAAGACGAGCTTACTCGGCGGTCGCGTCGCGGATCGCCGCCACGTCCGCGTCCGTCTTGAACGTCGTCCCGCCGTAGTGCGTTCGGGAGGCCTCGAAGCCGGCGGCCCGCAGTTTCTCGAGGAAGTCGTCCATCGATGAGGCGCCCCGACCCCACCGCTTGCAGAGCCGGTGCTGGTCGTAGTGGGTCGGCGTCGGTAGCTCGGCGGCGAGCGTCCCCAGCAGGTTTGCTGCCTCGGCGGCGGTGCCCATGTCCTCGGAGAGGTGGGGCTCGACCGCCTCGGCGAAGTCGGGCTCACAGGTCCGGGTGAGCCAGAGCGGGCCGGCCGTCTGGAGGTGCCGCCCGCAGTTCGGACACGCCTCGGGCGCGTCGGCCAGCAGGCCGCGGTCGGAGTCCCGCCAGAGGCAGTGCTGACAGTGGTAGACGTGCCCCAGTTCGTCGATCGCGTCGTTGGCGACGCCGGCACCGCGGTCCAGTTCCAGGTAGGTGCGGACGTAGTGCTTGGTCGCGTGCGTGAGCAGCGGCCGGGCGGCCAGGTCGTAGCGGGCCGCCGTGCGGGCCATCGCACCCAGCAGGATCCGGACGCCCATCTCGGCGTGGTACTCCGTGTTCCGGGGGACGGCACTGTAGGATCGGACGCCGCTCTCGAAGTGGGCGCCGCAGAGCGGCGCGGTGTCGGTCGCGGTGACGCAGACGAGGTCCCGGGTCCCCCTGAAGGCGGCGTCGGCGAACGGGATTGGCGTCCCGAACGGGTCGACGTCGACCACGTCGAAGGCGTCCCGGTGCATCGTCACGTTGGCGTCCTCGTGGCGGACCTCGGCGGCCAGCCCGTTCCGCTCGAGGTTGCGCTCGCAGAGGTCGACCGCCTCCGGGTCGACGTCACAGAGCGTCGCCTGCCAGCCGTCCGCGGCGGCGCGGACGCCCCGGACGCCGGTGGCGGCCGTCGCGTCGAGGTAGGACTCGGCGCGCGGCTCGCGCTCGCGGTACGCTCGCAGCGCCGCGACGGTCAGATCGCGGTTCAGCTCCTGCACCGGGTTGAAGAAGACGTTCTCGCCCTTCCCGGCGTCGGCCTGCTCGGGCGCCTCGACGGTCACCTGGCCCTCCTCGACGCGCATACCTGCGGGGAGCGGGCGGGCGGCCGTAAGCGATTCGAAGCTCCGTCAGAAGTCGACGTCGGCGTCCTCCTCCAGCGAGCCGATGTCCTCCGTCGCTTCGCGGAGGCCGTCGTCGCGGATGGTCTCCGTCATCGTCGCGGCGAGGCCGGCGTCGGTGAGCGCGTCCTCGTACTCGCTCTGGAAGCGATAGCTGACCGAGCGGGCCTCGTCGCGAGCGCGAACGACCCGGCGGTAGCGGCCCGCCTCGTCGGTCGAGACGCCGAACTCGTCGGCGACTGCCTCGTCGTCCGCGCCCGCGTCCAGCAGGTCGCGCAGCTCGCCGAAGTCCACCGGCAGGTCGGCCTCGTCCTCGCGGAACAGGTGCAGGTCCATCCGCGCGGCGAAGACGTCGGCCGGGTCGGCACCGACCTCCTCGGCGATGGCCGCGTCGTCGTCGCCGTCGTAGAACCGTCGAACGACCGTCACGAGGGCCTCCTCGCCGAGGTCGACCTCGAACGGGAAGCGCTCGCGGAGCCCATCGATCGCGTCGGACAGGCGCTGTTCGACCCCCTCCTCGTCGCCCGCCAGCGTGCCTCGATCGTCCTCCTGGGACTCCGTGACGGTCTCCTCCCCGGAGACGTCCACGAAGATGTCACGGAGCTCCTCGGTCTTCTCGTCCATCAGACGTGGAATGCGGGCGCGAACGGGGAAGAATCTGTCGCCCTGCCGTCGGATCACACCCGGGCGATGCCCGCGGGCCGCGAGGCGAGCGGGAGGGTTTTTCCTGAACGACGACGAAAGGGGGGTCGATGGAGTTGGAATCGGTCCCGGGCGTGGGAGCCAAGACCGCCGCCGCACTCAGGGAGCTGGAGGAGCCCGAGCGGGCCCTGCGGGAGGGCGACGTGGCGACGCTGGCGAAGGCCCCGGGCGTCAGCGAGGGGCGAGCGGCGCGCATCGCCCGGGCGGCCATCCGGGCCGAGCACGACGACCCCGGCGGCTTCCCGGCCACGGACCGGGCCCGGGAGATATACCGGTCGGCGCTGGACCTGCTCGAGGAGCGGACCGTCACGGACTACGCCGCGAAGCGCCTGGAGACGCTGTACCCCAGCGGCGAGCCCGGCCGCATCCGCGAGGTGCGGGCGTTCGCCCGCGAGGCGATGGACCGCGAGCCCACCGAGGCGGTGCTCGACGCGCTGGGAGACGTCGAGCCCCTGACCGAGCCGGGCGACGTGCGCGTGCGCGACCGGTGTCTGGCCACCAGCGACGCCGAGCGCTACGCCGAGGCGAAGGAGGCCATCCCGGAGGTCAGCGTCGAGGTGGTCGACGACGCGCGTCAGGTGGGCGAGCTGGCCCGCAGCTACGCGACCGTGGTCGTCCTCGACGAGGCGTTCTCCGGGGTCGACGTCGAGGGCGACGTCCGCGTCGAGCCCGACGCCCTCGAGAACCCCGCCGACGTCGTCCCGGAGCGGCCGCTGGCCTTCTTCGCGCGCAACCGTGACCGCCTGCGGGCGGCGGCGCGAGTGCATCGTGCGGCCGACCTCGAACCGCCCTGCGACCTCGACACGCTCGAGGGCGCCTTAGAGCGGCTGGACGAGGAGGGCGGCGTCCGCGACGACGACGAACTGGACCGGCTGACGACGGCCGTCGACGACCTCGACGCGGCCGTCTCCACGGCGGAGTCGGTCGCCAACGACCACCTCCGGGAGGCCATCGAGGAGCGGGACGTCACCATCGAGGGGACGGACCTGCTGTCGCTGGTCGAACGGGGCGCGGGCGTCGACTCGCTGCTCTCGCGGGAGCTGTCCGACGAGTACGCCGCCGCCGTCGGGAAGGCCCGCGACCACCTCGTCGACGCGCTCGAACTCGAGGACACGGAGTCGATCGCCCGGCGGGCGTTCCCCGACGAACCGACCTACCCCGTCGAGCGCGAGGAAGACGTCGTCTCGCGGCTCCGCGAGGAACTGACGACGGCCCGCGACCGACGCGCGGCCCGGCTCAAACGCGACCTGGCCGACGACCTCGCCGGGCTGCGCGAGGACGCCGAGGCGCTGGTCGACGCGGCGCTGGAACTGGACGTGGAGCTGGCGATCTCGCGGTTCGCCCGCGACTTCGAGTGCGCGATGCCGGCGGTGAGCGGAGTGAGCGACGACGAGGCGGCGGCCGAGCCCGTCGAGGGCTTCGCCGTCGAGGGCGGCCGCTCGCCCCTGCTGGACGTCCCCTTCGACGAGGTCGAGCCCGTCGACTACCGCGTCGACGGGGTCGCGCTGCTCTCGGGCGTCAACAGCGGCGGCAAGACCTCCACGCTGGACCTGGTGGGGCTGGTGACCACGCTCGCGCACATGGGCCTGCCCGTCCCCGCCGAGGACGCACGCATCGAGCGCGTCCGCGAGCTGCACTACCACGCCAAGACACAGGGGACGCTGGACGCCGGCGCCTTCGAGTCGACGCTGCGGCAGTTCGGCGACCTGGTGACGGGTGTGGACGACGCCGGCGAGGGTGGCGGCGACGTCGCGGCGGCAGACGGCGGGGAGGCGAGCGACGCGGGCGTGATGGTGCTGGTAGACGAGCTGGAGAGCATCACCGAGCCCGGCGCCGCGGCGACCATCATCGCGGGCATCCTGGAGGCGCTGGCCGAGCGCGACGCCACCGCCGTCTTCGTCTCCCACCTCGCCGGCGACGTCATCGACGCCGCCGACGCCGACCTCACCGTGGACGGCATCCAGGCCGAGGGGCTGGAGGACGGCGAACTGCGCGTGAACCGCTCGCCCGTCAAGGGGACGCTCGCCCGCTCGACGCCGGAGCTGATCGTCGAGAAGCTCGCCGACGGCGACGCCGCGAGCGACGAGGACGCCGCGTTCTACGGGGACCTGCTGGAGAAGTTCTGAACCCAGGTCCGAGACTGTTCGCTGAGCTGTTACGACGTGAGCACATGGCGACGGCCGGTCTCGGCGGCAGTCTGCTCGTTCTCAGCGCCGCCGGCTGCCTCCTGATCGCGACCGACTCGTACGTCGCCGATCGCGACGGCGAGGCGGCCCTGATCGGGGTTCTGGAAGCGCTCTTCGGTACGGTGGTCTACGCGCACGTCACGTTCGATCTCGGCCGCGTACGGGGAACGCTAGCGCTCGCGGTCGGTCTGCTCTCGGCCGCCGGCGCGAACTGGCTGCTGGTGCGGCGGACGCGGCGGTCCGTCGCCTGAGGTCGTCTCCCGGTCACCGCCGAAGGAGAACCACGCCCACCGTCGCCGCGGCGGCGGCGAGGACGGCCAGCACCCCGAACAGCGCCGGCGGCCCGGCGACGGCGAGGGCGGTCCCGGCGACGGTCGCGCCCAGCGCGCCGACGCCGAAGACGCCGAGGTAGGTGAACCCGTAGGAGAGCCCGCGGGTGTCCGCGGGGGTGTACTCGGCGACGGTGGCCTGCTCGACGGGCTGGACGCCGAACAGGGCGACGCCGAGCACCGCGCCGAAGGCCAGCAGCGGGCCGACGCCGAGGTTCGCGACGGGGACAAACAGCAGCGCCAGGACCGCGAGGACGCCGAAGCCGCCGACGACGCCGTACTCGACGGGGACGCGGTCGGTGAGTTTGCCGCCGGCGTACTGCCCGACCACGCCGACCAGCAGCAGCGCCGAGTAGAAGTACCGCCCCGGCTCCAGGGTGCGGCCGTCGCCCGCCTCGACGCCGACGGCGGTCGACAGGGCGTCGGGCAGCACGGCGGCGACGGCGACGGGCTCGAACCCGGGCAGGTCGCCCAGCAGTTCCGGCAGGAAGGTCAGGATGCCGCGGTAGTACAGCCCGGAGCACGCGACGACGACGAACACGAGCGCGAACGCGCTGGCGAACAGCCGCCGCGACTCGCCGAGGAAGGCGGTGAGCGAGTCCACGCCGCCGTCAGAGCGCCGCTCTGACGAGGATCGGCTCGCGGAGACGTCGCTCGCCTCACCGCCCGGGCCGTGGTCGCCGGCGTCGCCCGCCTCCGGGTCGTCGCCCCCGTCGGTCACGGTCTCCGGTTCGACGGCCGCCGTCTCGTCGAACCTGGCGCGGACGGCGTAAGCGGCGCCGACGAGGGCGGGCGCGGCCAGCAGCAGCGCCACGGTGCGCCACTCGAGGACGAGCAGGAGGACGGCGGCCGCCAGCGGCCCGAGGCCGGTGCCGAGGTTGCCGGCGACGCCGTGGTACGCGAACCCGGTGCCGCGCTCCTGGACGCCCTTGGAGACGAGCGCCAGCCCGGCGGGGTGGTAGACCGAGGCCGCGACGCCCCAGACCACCAGCGCCACGGCGATGGCGACGACGTTCGGCGCGAGGCCGAGCAGGACGAACGCCACGGCCATGCCGGCCAGACAGCCGGCGATGAGCCGCCGCGACCCGTACCGGTCGACGAGCACGCCCGCCGGCAGGGCGCCGACGCCGAACAGGCCGTAGCCGAGCGTCACCACGGCTCCCAGCGTCGCCGTCGTCACCGCGACCTGCGCGACCCCGAGGTCGATCACCGAGAACTCGGCCAGCCAGATCGGCAGGAAGATCGGGACGGCCAGCTCGTAGGTGTGCACCAGCGCGTGGCCCACCATCACGAGCGCGACGATCGCTCGGTCGTTGCCGTTCACGAACGGTGCTAGGAGCGGTCCCCGATTAGACCGTCGGTCGAGGCAAGCCGGCGACGGACGCCGCACCAGCAGCCGTCAGCACCAGTCGGGGACCCCGTCGCCGTCGTCGTCGGACGAGGAACTCGACGGGAGCGACGGATCACTGGGTGCGGTCCACTCGAGGGCGAGGTTCGACTGCCCGTCCTCGCGGTAGACGACCCGATAGGCCTGGCCGGCCGCGCAGAGGTCGTTCAGCGCCCCGTCGCTCTGGTTGCCGTCGACGTGGACGTACTCGCCGGCGCGGACCTCGGGCCCGCCGGTCCAGACGTCCCGCCACGTGACCGAGTTGCCGTCCTCGTCGACGATGTAGATGTTCGTCGCGTCTGCCGTCTCCCCGCTCCGGTAGGTGATCGTGACGTAGGGCCTGTGGTCAGTGTTGTCCTCGCCGCTCGGAACGTAGTCGGTCTCGAAGGTCCCGCTGGGTGGCGGCTCCCGGAGCTCGGACTCGAATCCCAGCGCCACCGTCGCCACGACCGCAGCCAGAACGACGGCGATGGCTATCAGGAGGACGACGCCGACGATCGACGAGACCGCCCGCTCGCCCGCTCCCCGCGACCCGCTTTCCGCTATAGTCCGTCGTGGAAATATCGAGTCCCGTCGTTAAATATACCCGTCAGTTTCACGAGCGGAAATCGCTCGCCGCCGTCGTCGGGCGCGGGCACCGGTGCCGTCGACCGCCCGATCACCGCTGCCGAAGCAGAAGCCGAGCGGTGAGCCACCGGACCACGAGGGCGACCAGCCCCAGTGTGATCGCGCCGGAGGATCCCGGCCCGCCCGCGCAGTAGCGCGGGTTACCGCCGGCGAGAGCAGAGCGGGCGGGGAGGACGGCGACGGCACCGCCAGCGGCGAGCAGTCCGGCGACGCTCGCCGCGCTGGCGCGGACCGTCGAGCGGGGTCGCTCGCGCTCCACGGACCGGAGCGAGACGCCGCCGCGTCGCGATCGTTCCGCCGGTCGCGCCGAACGGAAACCTATCTGTGTCGCGCGGCCCTGGCCCCGCTATGCGACGGCGTGACCTGCTCCGACGCGGGGCACTGGCGGCGGGGGCGACGGTCGTCGGGAGCCTCGCGGGGTGTCTCGGTAGCGGTAGCGAGGCCGAACTCGACCGCGAGCAGAACGAGGTGCTCGCGGGCCCGCGGGACAGCCTCGCCTTCCGGCCGGAGACGCTGACCGTCCCGGCGGGGACGACCGTGACGTGGTCCTTCGAGAGCCGGAACCACAACGTCGCCTGCGACCCGGACGAGCTCGCCCGGACGGCGCTGCCCGAGGGCGCCGATCCCTTCACGTCCTACGAGGGCGACAGCACCTACGAGACGGAGGCGGTCGGCGCGACGTTCGAGCACACCTTCGAGGTGCCCGGGAGCTACGACTACGTCTGCGTCCCTCACGTCACGAGCGGCATGACGGGGACGATCGAGGTCGAAGACGGGGGCTGACGACGGAGGGCGGTGCTGATCGTCGATTCTGACCGGGCCGTCCGGAGCGGCACGTTTTATTTCGTTACACTCCAATTACATACGTGATGAGTTCAGACGCACTCGACGCGCTCAGGCAGCCGGAGTACATCGGGGAGAACCGCTGTCTCCCCTGCACGGTAGTGAACCTGGTCATCGCGGCCGGGGTCGCCGTCGCGGTAGGACGGCGGTCGAAAGCGAAGGGGGCGCTCGCGTTCGCCGCCGCTGCGGTCCTGATCTACCTGCGGGGCTACCTGGTCCCGGGGACGCCGACGCTGACGAAACGGTACCTCCCGCGGGAGGTCCTGGCCTGGTTCGGCAAGGACCCGGATCCGCCCACGTACACGGGGCTGGGCAGCGTGGGCGAGCGAAGCGAGCCCACGGGTGCCACCGGCGAACTCGACACGGGTGGACCGACGGGGAACGGCGCTGCACCGGGGCAGAACGGCACCGCGGCGGACCGGAACGGCGACGGAACCGCGACCGGCGACGACGCGGGCCACTCCGACGGGGAGTCCGCGGACGCCGAGGCGGACGCAGCGGCGGCCGACGGGAAACCGGACGCCGAGCGCTTCCTCGTGGAGGCGGGCCTGCTCGAGCCGTGTGACGACCGCGACGACCTCTGTCTGACCGACGACTTCGAGGACCGGTGGACCGACGAGATGGAGTCGGTCGCGGCCGAGTCCGTCGAGGCGCCCGACGCCGCCGCGGCCTTCGGCCTGGAGGACGGCGAGTACGAGATCAAGGAGTACGACGAGGCGCGCGTCCTCTGGCGGGACGACCGCCGGCTCGGCCAGTGGCCCTCCGAGGCCGCGCTCGTGGCCGACGTCGCCGCCGCGCGCGTCTTCGAGGACGAGGGGCTCCCCGGCTGGTCGGACCTGCCGGCCCGGCAGAAGGGCCAGCTGCTGAACGGCTTGCGCCTGTTCCTCGAGACCTGTCCGACCGGCGACGGCGCGGTCGAGTTCGGCACCGAGACCGTCGAGTCCTGCTGTCGGTCCTACGACGTGGTAGCCGCGACGTGTGCCGATACCGGCGAGCGACTCTTCGAGCAGCGCGTCGACGAGGTGGAGGTGTAGCGGGGACGCCCGGGCGGATCCCGGCGCCCGCGTCCGGTCGGAAACCGCTCGACTGCGGCCGGACAGCTATTCGCACCCCTCGTTTCCGGTCCAGATGCGTCCCAGTTACACTTCCGCCGCGGGGCTGGGGAATCGTTAAGTGCCGTCAGCACCGCGGTGAAAGTGATGAGCGACGATCCCGAGGAGGGCATGCTCTCCTGGGACGAGTCCGTCTTCAGGGACGAGCACGTCTTCGAGATCGACTACGTCCCGGAGACGTTCAAACACCGCGAGACCCAGATGGAGAACCTGAAGTACGCGCTCAGGCCGGCCGTCCGGGGCTCGCGCCCGCTGAACGTCATCGCCCGCGGCCCGCCCGGAACGGGGAAGACCACGGCCACCCAGATCCTCTTCGACGAGCTGACGGCCCAGACCGACGTCCAGGCCGTCCGGGTCAACTGCCAGGTGGACTCGACCCGCTACTCCGTGTTCTCGCGGCTGTTCGCGGAGATCTTCGAGTACGAGCCGCCCTCCTCCGGGATCTCCTTCAAGAAGCTGTTCTCGCAGATCACCGACCGCCTCGTGGATCGGGAGGAGGTGCTCGTGGTCGCCCTCGACGACGTCAACTACCTCTTCTACGAGTCGGAGGCCTCCGACACGCTATACTCGCTGCTGCGCGCCCACGAGGCCCACTCCGGCGCCAAGATCGGCGTCATCTGCATCTCCTCGGACCTCGACCTCGACGTCATCGACTCGCTGGACACCCGCGTCCAGAGCGTCTTCCGCCCCGAGGAGATCTACTTCAACAAGTACGACCAGGGCGAGATCGTGGACATCCTCCGCGAGCGGGTCGACCGCGGGTTCCACGACGGCGTCGTCGACGCGCCCGTGCTCGACCGCGTGGCCGAGTGCACCGAGGAGCAGGGCGGCGACCTCCGGGTGGGCATCGACCTCCTGCGACGGGCCGGCATGAACGCCGAGATGCGCGCCTCCCGCACCGTCGAACTGGCGGACGTCGAGGCGGCCTACGACAAGTCCAAGTACGTCCACCTCTCGCGGCGCCTCCAGGAGCTGTCCGACTCCGAGAGCGCCCTCGTCGGCGTCGTCGCCGAGCACGAGGGCGAGACCGCCGGCGACATCTACGAGGCCTTCAACGAGCGCACCGACCTCGGCTACACCCGCTACTCCGAGATCGTCAACAAGCTCGACCAGCTCGGCATCGTCGAGGCCACCTACACCGACGTCGACGGCCGCGGCCGGTCGCGGGAGCTGACCCTGCAGTACGACGCCGACGCCGTCCTCGACCGGCTTGAGGAGGAGTAGCGGAGAGAAGTGTGTGGACGGTTCGCACGCGACGGCAACCGTTTTCCTGCTGGTCGCTGCACTCGAACCCATGCCCGGCCACGCCTTCCGCAGCAGCGACCGCGTGACCCTGCGTACCGTCACCGAAGACGATCACTCCTTCCTCGCCGAACACTGGAACCGGCCGACGGTCCGCCGGTACGCGCACAGCCACGACCCGATCACGGAGGCCGAGCTGAGCGAGTCCGACGACGAGACCTTCGACTTCGGGACCCGGATCTGTCGGGACGACGAGCCCGTCGGCTTCGCCTGGGCGTTCGACGTCCTCAGAACGCCTTCGGCGTTCTGATGGGCTGCGGAAGACGACAAAGTCGTCTTCCGAACGTGAACGACGTCGCCGGCAACGGCGAGATCGGCTACTAGATCGCCGCCGAGGAGCGCGGCCAGGGCTACGCCACCGAGGCCGTCGACCTCCTCTGTGAGTGGGCCTTCCTCGATCGACAGCTGGAGAAGCTCCTCGCGCGAGTGTTCGACGGTAACGACGCTTCGATGCGCGTCCTCGAGAAGGTGGGCTTCCAGCGCGAGGGCCGCCTGCGCCGGCACTACAAAGTGGAAGGCGAGCGCGTCGACGCCGTCCTCTTTGGCTTGCTGGCGGACGAATGGCGAGAGGAACCACCGGAATGACTGCTGACGGCCAGACAGCCCTCGGCCCGCTCTCTGCAGTCGACGTGAGCATCGCAAACACCCAGAAAGCCCTCGGCCCGCTCGCGGTCGCTGGGCGACCCCTATCCGAGCGTAGCGAGGATATGTCGCCCAGCGACCGCGAGCGGGCCTCGCCCTTTCATCCGCCAGGGAATTGCTCGCGCCACGAGGGCGCGAGCGAATGAGACCACCACTCCTCCCCGGTCGCGCCTAGCGGCGCGACACGCTTCCTACCGTACCGCGGCCGGGAGCGGCCTCCGTGCCGCGACCGGGGAAGGGCAGGGCTGCGGTTGCGACCTGGCGTCCTGCCGAGCGGAGCGAGGTGGTTCGAGAGAGCTTCGCTCTCTCGTCATGCCGAAAATCTTCGATTTTCGAGCACAGGGCTCGAAAGACGAGCGAAGCGAGTCTTTCGGCGGATGAAAGGGCGAGAGCCGGTCGGGGAAGCACGAGCCCGTAAGCACTACAGCGAACGCAGTGAGCGAAGCGCGCAGCGTGGCTCGCGCGGCCCGAGGGCTTTCTGGGCGTTGCCACTGATTCAGAAGAACGAGCCGCTATGCATCCCTAGTCCGACTCCTGCAGCGTCTTCTCGGCCCACCGGACGGCGTACTCGGCGCCGTACTCCCGGTACGCGCTGGTATCCAGCGCGGCGAAGGGGGCGGGCGGTTCGAGGGCGTGCTTGACGGCCGAACAGGCCAGTTCCGCGGCGGCGGAGAACTCGGTCCGTCCGAGCGCGATTTCCTCGGAGAGGTCGCCGAGCCGAGGTTCGAGACGTTCGCCGGCGTCGTGCCAGGCGTCGAACAGGCGGGGCAGGTCGCCGTCCCAGTCGGCGAAGACCTCGCGGCTGTGCAGGCCGACGTAGGCGTCGAAGGCGGCGGCGGCCAGTTGATACGTCCCGGCCGGATCCAGGCGGCCGGCGACGGCGCGTGAGAAGTCGGGATAGCGGTCCTCGAAGAAGCCCAGGAAGTGTTCGGGAAGGTCCAGTCCGACTTGGACGAGCGCCTCGGCGAGCAGGAAGTCGACGAAGTCGTCGGGCGACCCCGCCAGTCGCGGCTTGACGAGGACGACGGCGGGGTCGGTCTGGCGGGTCCAGGCGACGCCGCCGTCGCCGGGCATGCCGATCGTGAAGTCCGACCCGGCGAAGCGGTGCAGCTCGTCGGGCGCGTCGGCCGGGACCCACTCGTCGGGGTACGAGAGCGGGTCGAGGCCCTCGGTCAGCAGGAGGAGGTCCTCGGCGACGGCGGGGTCCAGCGTCTCGAAGTCCCGCTGGCAGTCGAGTACCACGGCGTCGGGCGCGTGGCGGTCGCGGACGCTGTCGACCTCGCCGTCGAGGGCCCGCTCCTCGAACATCAGACCGCGGTGAGGATCAGGTTGGCGACGAGTGCGACCGCGAGCACCGCCGACACGCCGAGCGTCCCGAGCACGATCTTGGTGGCCTTGCTCATGGACGGGGATGAGCGGTGTCGCACATTAAAAGTTCTCAGTCGTCGGCGCCGACTCCGGACGCCCGGGCGACCGCTCGCCAGCCGCCGGTCCAGAAGCGGCCGGTGTTGACCGCGGCCTTGAGGTAGTAGTCGCCGACGATGGCCGCGAAGATCGCGGGCAGGCCCCACCCTAATCCGGGCGTCAGCGAGACGCCGACGAGGGGGACGGTCACGACGGCGCTCGCCGGAAGCGCGAGGAAGGCGACGGGGATGCGGTAGCAGTAGGCGCCGAGGAGAGAACCGTACAGCGGCCAGCGCGTGTCGCCGGCGCCCCGCAGGCTCCCGCGCATCGTCCGTGAGATCGAGAAGCCGGCCACCGCGAGCGCGAAGACGCGGATGAACTCGACTGCGAGGCCGGGGTACTCGGTGCCGAACAGCGCGGCGATCGGTCGGGCGAAGACCACGAGTACGGCGGCGATCAGCAGCTGCGTCACGAGCGCGATCCGCAGCGTCTGCCAGCCGTAGGCGCCCGCGTCGTCGGCCTCGCCGGCGCCGACGTGCTGGCCGACGAGCGTGCTCGCCGCCGTCGAGTACCCCCAGGCGGGCATCAGCGCCAGCAGCATGACCCGCCGACCGATGGCGAACGCGGCAACCACCGGCGTCCCGAGGATTCCCAGCACGAACAGGAAGGGGAACCGACCGAACGTCTGCAGCAGGCGCATCCCCGCCAGCGGCAGCGCGACTCGGACGATCTCGGTCAGCAGGTCGAAGTCGACCTGGCGGCCGCGCAGGGACAACGTGACGGCGTACCGGCCCGAGACGAGCAGGCCGAAGAAGACGGCCGCCGCCAGGGCGTTGGCGACGACCGTCCCGATGGCCGCGCCGGCGATGCCCAGTCGCGGAAACGGTCCGAGTCCGAAGATCAGCACCGCGTTGAGGGCGACGTTGGTCGGCAGCGTGATCAGGCGGACGTACATGGGGGTTCGGGTGTCCGCGCTGCCCGCCAGCGCCCGGGCGGCGATCATGCTCCAGAACCGCGGCGTCAGCGCGAGCATCACGATCGAGAGGTACGTCGCGCCGAAGTCGACGACCGCGTCGTCGTTCGTCAACAGCGCGACCATCGGCTCGGCGTAGACCCACGACAGCGCCGTCAGCGGCAGCGAGACGAGCAACGCGATCCACAGCGACTGCTTGACCGCGAGGTTCGCCCGCCCGGGCTCGCCCGCGCCCTGCAGCCGCGAGACGACACTGATCGTCCCCGAGGTGACCGCCAGCGACAGACCGAAGCCCAGAAAGTAGTACTGGAAGCCGAACTCGAGGCCGGCGATGGCGGCGTCGTCGCCCAGCGCCAGCCCGACCATCGCGAAGTCGGCGATGCGCAGCAGAATCCGCAGGGCGCCGGTCACCATCACGGGCGCCGCCAGGTCCAGCGCGTCCGTCGCCTTCGCCCGGTCGACCAGCCCCAGCCGCGCCAGCAGCGCGGGGAACCCCTCGATGATCCGGCGCGGCCACTCGCCCAGCATCTAGCGGTCCTGCGGCCCCCCGGTACCTGTCACTTTCGGCGACGGTAGACGAACGCGCGACCACCAGAGCGGCTGTTCGAACCGCTACCTGTTCGAAGTTCCAGTTGAAACGAAGGGGTGTTCGAACGGGGTACAGCCGGCGATCAGTCGTCCTGCGCGGGCGCGGGTTCGGCCTCGCCGGCGTCGTCCGCGTCGCCGCGCGGGAAGTTGTCGATAGTGGCCTCGCGGAAGGCCGCCTCGTCGAACTCGTAGTCCTCGAGGTATTCCACGACCTCGTGGGTGTCCCGCATGGCGTTCTTCAGGCAGGTCGAGGCGCCCGGCGAGGGCGTGATGTTGAAGATGACGCCGTCGCCGGTGAGCTTGGCCTCGCCCATGTCCAGGGACTTCTCGCTGGTGTCGACGATCTGGGGCCGGACGCCGCCGTAGCCCTTCGCGCGCTCGATGTCGTCGACGTCCGCCGTCGGGACGACCTTCTGGACGTTCGGCAGGAACGCGCGCTTGCCGACCTCCGGCAGGTCGTAGACCAGGTTCCGGACAACGTAGGGCAGCAGGATCCGGTCGGCGAGGATGTTGGCGTAGCTGAGGAACGAGTCCAGGTTGAACCCGAACACGTCCGTGAAGTCCGAGATCGTCTCGAACCGGCCCCGCTCCAGCGTCGGAACGACCTTCGCCGTCGGCCCGAACCGGGTGATCGACCCGTCGTGGACGTCGGCGTCGCCGTGGACCGCCGCGAAGGGCAGCTTCTTCATCTGGAGGGTGTAGACCTTGCCGTTCAGGAAGTCGTCGGCCAGGAAGAAGCTCCCCGCGACGGGCAGCAGCGACAGGTCCTCGCCGTAGCCCATCTCCTGGGCGATCTGGAGGCTGTGCGAGCCCGCGGCGACCACGGCGGCGTCGGACTCGAACAGGCCGGCGTCCGTGTCGAAGGTGAAGCCCTCGGGCGTCTCCCTGATCGTGTGGACCTCGGTGCCGGTGTAGACGTCGACGCTGTCCTCCTCCTCCTTCGCGGCCTCGACCAGCGAGTTCGAGACCATACCGTAGTCGACGACGTAGCCGTCCGTCGTCTGCAGGGCCATCATCTCGACGCCGGGCTCGCGGCCCTCGACGACCTTGGGCTCGATCTCGGCGATCTCCTCCCGACCGATCGGTTCGAGCTTCGGGAACAGGTCGCCGAAGCCCTCCTCGTAGTAGCGCTCCTCGAGTTCGGCGACCTCCTCCTCGCCGACCGCGAGCACCATCTTCGAGCGCTTGCTGTGCATCTCGCGGTCGGGGTCGACGTCCTCTAAGTACCCCGCCAGCATCTCGGCGCCTTCCTTGACCTCCTCGGCCTTCTCCAGGGTGTAGTTGGTCTCGATGTCCCCGAAGTGCAGCGTCTGGGAGTTGTTCGTGTGATGGGAGTTGATCGCCGCAATCTCCTCCTCTTTCTCCACCAGCGCGACGCTCTCGACGTCCGTGAACTTCGCGACCGTGTACAGGAGCGACGCGCCGCTGATGCCTCCGCCGACGATGACGAGGTCGTATTCGTTAACCATAGATAGTGTGGTTGTGAGTGTGTCGCAGTCGACTCAGGTATACCTGACTACCTGAGCTACTTAATCGGAACTATCCCAGTATCCGTCACGACAGCAATAGGTCTATCCGGGGAAGAGCGTTTCGAATACGGGGCGTCAGCGGCGGTCTCGCGTCCGCTCGCCCGCTTCTCAGGGCACCAGTTGCTCGCCGTCGTCGTCGTAGACGGTGATCGCCTCGACCGGACAGGCCCGCGCCGCGAACTTCGCGTCCAGTTCCGCGTCCTCAGGTACCTCCCGGACGAAGACGTCCTCCACTTGCTCCTCGCTGTCGGCCAGGACCGCCTTGCCCGCGTCCTCGTCCTTCTCGAAGGCGTCCCACTCCGCGACGCACTGGAACATCCCGATGCACGTGTCCCGATCGTACTCGATCTTCATATCCGGGGCTTGGTCGGGTGCCCTCCTTATGGTTCCGGGACTAGGGGCGATAGACACTGGATCAACTGTCGCTGGAACCGCAACTGCGACCGCCATGAACAGCCAGAAAGCCCCGACCGATTCGACTCGGGGGACTCGCTGCGGTCCTCGCCTCCCTCCGGTCGGCTGCGGTCCTTGCGTCAGCCGCCTTCGTCGAACCGGTCGCCCCTTTCAGTCCCGCCCAACCTGGAAAGCCGAACGGGCGGGACTGAAAGGGGCCGCCCGCTCGACGAGCGAGACGAAGCAAGCACCGCAGCGAAGCGAGGAGCACAGCGAGTCACAGCCGTCGAGCGGGCGGGGGCTTTCTGGCCGTTCTGGCCCTGTACGGCGATTCTGCGAGGGCCACTACCACCTCCGACGCCTGGCGACAGTTTAAACGGCGGGAGGAGCAAAGGGGCGCGTAATGGACGTCGCGGACTTGCAGGGCGTGCCCGACTGGTTGCCGGACCACTTGCGCGACCAGGGCATCGAGGAACTGTACCCCCCGCAGGGCGAGGCCGTCGAGGCCGGCGTCACGCGGGGCGAGAACCTGGTTGCGAGCATCCCCACGGCCAGCGGAAAGACCCTCATCGCCGAACTGGCCATGTTGTCTGCAATCGAGAACGGCGGGAAGGCCCTCTACATCGTCCCGCTGCGCGCGCTGGCCAGCGAGAAGCAGGCGGAGTTCGAGCAGTTCGAGCAGTACGGGCTCGACGTCGGCGTCTCGACGGGCAACTACGAGTCAGACGGGGGCTGGCTCGCGTCGAAGGACGTCGTCGTCGCCACCAGCGAGAAAGTCGACTCGCTGGTCCGCAACGACGCGCCGTGGCTGGAGGACCTCGCCTGCGTCGTCGCCGACGAGGTCCACCTCGTCGACGACGGCGAGCGCGGGCCGACGCTCGAGGTCACGCTGGCCAAGCTCCGGCGGATCAACCCGGACCTCCAGACGGTGGCCCTCTCCGCGACCATCGGCAACGCCGACGAGCTTGCGGGGTGGCTCGACGCCGAACTGGTCGACTCGGACTGGCGGCCGATCGAGCTCCAGAAGGGCGTCCACTACGGACAGGCGCTGCACCTGGAGGACGGGAATCAGTCCGAGTTGCCCGTCCGCAACGACGAGAAGCCGACCGCCGCGGTCGTCCGCGACACGCTACAGGCCGGCGGGTCGACGCTCGTGTTCGTCAACTCCCGGCGGAACGCCGAGGCCGCGGCCCGACGGCTGGCCCAGACGACGCGCAAGCATTTGACCGACGAGGAGGAATCCCAGCTCGCCGAGATCGCCGACGAGATACGGGACGTCAGCGACACGGAGACGAGCGACGACCTCGCGGAGGCGGTCGAGTGCGGTGCCGCGTTTCACCACGCTGGTCTCGACCCCAACCACCGCGAACTCGTCGAGGACGCCTTCCGCGACCGCCTCATCAAGGTCGTCAGCGCGACGCCCACGCTCGCGGCGGGGGTCAACACGCCCGCCCGCCGCGTCGTGGTCCGCGACTGGCGGCGCTACGACGGCAGCGCCGGCGGCATGACGCCGCTGTCCGTGCTGGAGGTCCACCAGATGATGGGGCGCGCCGGTCGGCCCGGGCTCGACCCCTACGGCGAGGCCGTGCTGATCGCCTCCAGCCACGACGAACTGGACGAGCTGTTCGAGCGGTACGTCTGGGCCGACCCCGAGCCGGTCCGATCGAAGCTCGCCGCCGAGCCCGCGCTGCGGACGCACCTGCTCGCCACCGTCGCCAGCGGGTTCGCACGCTCGCGGGAGGGGCTGCTGGAGTTCCTCGAGCGGACGCTGTACGCCTTCCAGACGACCGAGAGCGGCCGGCTGGAGCGGGTCGTCGACGAGGTGCTGGGGTACCTGCAACGGAACGACTTCCTCGAGCGCGACGGCGACGAACTGTCGGCCACCTCGCTGGGCCACACCGTCTCGCGCCTGTACCTCGACCCGATGAGCGCCGCGGAGATCGTGGACGGGCTCAGGCACTGGGAAAAGCACGCGGCCACGGACCAGGAGGACGGGAGCGGCCAGCCGGCCGCCGAGCCCGAGGGGTTCACCACCGCCAGCGACCTCGCGGACGGTGAAGGCGACGAGGGCGACACCGACGAACCGGTCCCCGAGCCCACGGCGCTGGGCCTCTACCACCTCGTCTGCCGCACGCCGGACATGTACGAGCTGTACCTCCGATCGGGCGACCGCGAGCGCTACGAGGAGGAGGCCTACGAGCGCGAGGCGGAGTTCCTCGGACCGATGCCCTCCGAGTACGAGGACAGCCGCTGGGAGGACTGGCTCTCGGCGCTGAAGACCGCCCGCCTGCTGGAGGACTGGGCCGGCGAGGTCGACGAGGACGCCATCACCGAGCGCTACGGCGTCGGGCCGGGCGACATCCGCGGCAAGGTCGAGACCGCCGAGTGGCTGCTCGGCGCGGCGGAGTCGCTGGCCAGCGAACTCGGCCTCGAAACCGCACCGGCGGTCCGCAGGGCCCGCACCCGCGTCGAGCACGGCGTCCGGGAGGAACTGGTCGACCTCGCGGGCGTCCGCGGCGTCGGCCGCAAGCGCGCCCGCCGGCTGTTCGACGCCGGCATCGAGACCCGCGCGGACCTCCGGGACGCCGACAAGTCCGTCGTCCTCGCCGCCCTCAGGGGGCGGGAGAAGACCGCCGAGAACGTCCTGGAGAACGCCGGCCACCGCGACCCCTCGATGGAGGGCGTGGAACCGGCCGAGGACGTCGGCGGCGACGGGAGCGGCGGGACCGGCGACCGAGACGACGGCACCGACGGCGCGGTCGAAGCGGCCGCCGAGAACGACGACCAGTCCAGCCTGGGTGACTTCTGATGGAGGTCGTCGAGGGGATCGCCGACGTCGGGGACGCCGTCGAACACAGTTCGACGAGCCCTCGTTCGCAGGCTCACGAGGACGTCGACGCCTTCGTCGAACGGCTCGGCGAGATCGGCGACGAGCACGGCGTCGCGGTGCAGGCGTTCGACGCCCGCTACGTCGTCGACCGCGCGCACCTCGAGCGAGCCGTCGAACTCGCCGACCGCGCCTTCGAGCGCGAGGACGCCATCGCCCGCGACCGCGCCGTCGAGATCCTGCTGTACGCCGCTGGTCGCCGCCAGATCAACCGCGCCCTCGAGATGGGCGTCGGCGAGGGCGAGACGCCGGTGGTCGCCGTCGTGCACGACTACGACGGCGAGGGAGACGAGACCGCCGCGGCCGAGGCCGTGGCCGGCCTCCTCACCTCCGCCGACACGCTCGGCGACTACGACCGCGCGACGGTGCTGGACTTCTTCGACGTCTCCGAGCGGGAACTCGAGGCCACGGACGGCGACCTCGCCGACCTGGTCCGGGAGCGCGTGGCGCTGCTGACGGTGGAGAAGTAGCTACACGCTCTCGCCCTCGTCCAGCACGGTCCCGTGCTCGTCGATCTCGCCGGCGACGATCCGGGTCGAGGAGATTCGCTCGCCGTCCTCGGCGACCACGTACGGCGCGATGATCCCGCGGATCGGATCGAGTCCCCGGTCGCGGCGGTGCTCGTTGATGTCGGCCAGCTCGTGGGCCGTCTCCGGCGAGGTGACCAGCGCGTCAAGGTCCGGGTCCGAGGACGCGATGCCGTGCTCGTCGTGGAGGGACCGGAACTCGACCTCGCGATCCCACTCGTCGATGACCTCGATCTCCTCGCGGACCCGCCGCATCCGCTCGTCGATGGACGGCACTGGCCGCGTGCGCGGGCCCCTGGCGAGCGCGTCGCTCGTGACCGCGACGATGACGCCCTCGTCGCCCCACTCCAGCGCGGTCCTGAACAGTTCCCGGTGGCCGTCGTGGACGGGGCCGAACGTGCCGGCGACTGCGACGTGCATGTGTCCGATTCGCGCGCCCGCGGCAAAAGGCCCCGGTCGGAATCTCGCTACTCCCCGAACTCGTCGACGCGCTCGTGGACGTATGCGGCCCACTCGTCGAGCGTCTCGTGCATGAGGTCCTTGGCCTCCTCGACCGGCGTGGCGGAGTACTGGTAGACGTGACCGCCGCCGTCGAGCAGACGGCGACGGCGGGAGGCCAGCCCCTTGTCCCGCAGCGTCGTCAGCGATCGATTCACGTTCGAGCGGTCCCGATCCAGTTCCGACGCCAGCTCCTCGACGGTGCTCTCGGGGTAGTCCAGTAGCGCCTCGTAGGTGCGCACCTCGTGGGCCTGGATACCGAACACGCAGGCCATCACCTCGTCGAGCCCGGGTTCGTCGTCGAGCATGAGTTCCCGAAACCGCTCCGGGGACGGATCGGCGTCCATACCCTCGACAAGGTTAGCGGCGCCGATAAAGGGCAACGATTCGGCGGCCAGGGCGGTCGCGAGCGGTCTACTCGGCGGCGTAGCCCTGCTTCCTGAGACACTCCAGCATCTCGGCACGCTCCTGGTGGCGGTGCAGTCGCGTCGGCGTGTCGCAGTAGAACGTGCCGTCGTCGTACCGAAGCGTCACCTCGTGCTCGGAGTCGAGGAACTCCGTGCGCACGACGACGCGGCGGCCGGACTCCAGCGCGGCGATGATCTCCTCCGCGTCGCGCTCCCCGGCCTCGATGACGAGCGGGTCCATGACGGGCCATACCGACGCCCTCTGCTTCAGTGTTGGCAGTCGCCCTCCGTCGAGTGGTAACCGAGTGGAGCGAAGCTGCCGACCGATCCACTTTACTGTATCGTGTTAGTGAGCGGAACGAACCCGGCCGAGGTAGTACCATCACTCCCGCCGCCCGAGCTTCCACTCGTATGTCATCCGAAACCACGACGGCCGTCCCCGTGCGCGACGGCACTACGGAGATACAGAGCGGTGCGATCGGCGGCATCGTCGCCAGCGCCGTCATGGCGATCCCGATGCTCGCGCAGATGGGGCCGGTCATCGAACAGGCGATCCCCGCGATGTACGGCGTCAGCGGTCCCGCGCCGGCCGTCGGCTTCGGGATGCACCTCGTCCACGGCGCGGTGTTCGGCGTCGTCTTCGCCGCCGTCCTCTCGACGGACGCGCTGGGCAAGTGGGCCGACGGCTACGCCGGCAGCGCCGGCCTCGGACTGGCTTACGGCGTCCTCGTGTGGGTCGTCGCCGCCGCCGTCGTGATGCCCCTGTGGCTGAGCGCCGTCGGGTTCCCCGCGGCGCCGGCGCTCCCGAACTTCGACACGACGAGCCTGCTGGGCCACCTCGTGTTCGGCCTGGCGCTGGGGCTGGTGTACCCCGCGCTGCGGTAACGAAGGGGAGGCAACGCTGCTTCAGCTTTCTTCGTCAGGCTCGTGATACAGGCGATGTATTCGATACGACGATACATCCAATACAGTCTAGTACGAATCGGGAGACATGCCGATCAGCGCTGATCGATTCGAGGAGTTAGGGGACGACAGGGACGGGCCGACACCGGGGACCAACGCGGACAGAATCATCGAGTTCCTCCGTCAACATCCGGACAAGGCGTTCACGCAGAGCGAGATCGCCGACGAGACCGGAGTGAAATCGGGCTCTGTCGGACCGACGCTCGTCCGGTTGCGGGAGCGGGGGCGAGTAGATCACCGTGGGAAGTACTGGCGGGTCAGCGATCACGACCGGAGCGTCAACGACGCCGTCGGGCACGCGGCCGACGACGAGATGCCGTCGATGGCAGACTGGCAGGAACACGCGGTCGATCCGAGAGAGCATCGCGACGAGCAGTGATCGGTTCGAAGCCGGCGACGTGTTCTGGGCGCCGGACCCGTACAACGCCGGCAACCATCCTCGCCCGTGGCTCGTATTGGCCGCCGATGCCCTCCCCTACGCCGGCGAGGAGTATCTCTGCGCGGGCCTGACGCTCAGCGACCACCCGAACAACGTAGAACTACGAGACGAGGACTGGGTCGTCGGGAACGACCCGACCGAGACGTCTTACTGTTCGCCCTGGGTGCTGGCGACAGTCAAACACGATGTGGTCGCCGGAGCGCAAGGGCGTGTGACTGACGCGTTTTCCCGGCGAGTCGTCCGCCGAAGCGTCGAATACCTCTCGGGAGACGTAGACGTCGAGTTGTGATCCGTGCTACTCCCGCTCGTCTAGCCACGCCAGCAGCCCCTCCGTGATCCACCTTTTGCTCCTCGGGTACCTCTCTTCGGTCGGTACCGCTCGTCGAAAAACGTGGTCCTCCTGAGCGAAGCGAAGGAGGGCTCGGGAGAGCTTCGCTCTCCCGGTGGCGAAAAAGCCGCTTCTCGCTCACTGCGTTCGCGAGACGTGAACCGCCTCGCTCCGCTCGGCGGACGCTATCACTCCTGCTCGTCCAGCCACGCCAGCAATCCTTTCTGGGCGTGCAGGCGGTTCTCGGCCTGCTGCCAGACGACGGCATTCTCGCTCTCGATGGCGGCGTCAGTGACCTCCTCGCCGCGGTGGGCTGGCAGGCAGTGCATCAGCGTGCGGTCGCCGAGGAACTCGGGCGTGACCTGGAACCCCTCGAAGGCCCGGAGCTTCTGCTCGCGCTCGTCCTCCTGGCCCATGCTGACCCAGACGTCGGTGTAGACGACGTCGGCGTCCGCGACGGCCGCCTCGGGGTCGGTGGTCGTCTCGGGCGCGTCGCCCACCGCCTCGGCGCGCTCGATGACCTCGCCGTCGACGCCGTAGTCGGGCGGCGTGGCGACCGTGAGGTCGATGCCGGTCATCGCCGCGCCGAGGACGAACGACTGGCAGACGTTGTTGCCGTCGCCGACCCACGCGACGTCGACGTCGAACCCGCCGAACTCCTCGCGGATGGTCAGCAGGTCGGCCAGCGTCTGGCAGGGGTGGGCGTCGTCGGTGAGCCCGTTGACGACGGGCACGTCGGCGTACTCGGCCAGTTCCGCCACGTCGCCGTGGTCGAACATGCGGGCCATCAGGAAGTCGACGTACCGGGAGACGGCCCGGGAGGTGTCCTTGATGGGCTCGCCGTGGCCGAGCTGGATGTCGTCGGGCCCCAGGAAGATGGCGTGGCCGCCCAGCTGGGTCATGCCCGTCTCGAAGGAGATTCGAGTCCGCGTCGAGGGCTTCTCGAAGATCATGCCGAGCGTCTGGTCGGCGAGGCGGTCGCTGTCGTCCCCGTCGGCCTTGATCGTCGCGGCGCGGTCGAGGACGGTCGCCAGTTCGTCGGGCGTGAGGTCGTCGACGTCGAGCAGGTGCGTGGGCATGGTTACAGCAGGCGTTCGGTGACGTCCTCGAGGACCGCGACCGAGCGGTCGTACTCCGCGAGGACGATGTGTTCGTCGGGCGCGTGGTCGAGGTCGGAGTCGCCGGGACCGTAAGTGACCATCGGGCAGTCCCACTCCTGCGCGTAGACGTTCATGTCGCTCGTACCGGTCTTGCGCAGCAGGCTGGGGTCGCCGCCGGCCCGACGGATGGCGGCGCGGAACGCGCGGGCCACCTCCGTCCGGGGGTTCTGCATCACCGGCTCGACCTGATCGTCCCAGTGGACGGTGCCGTTCTCCAGGTGACCGTCGGCGATCTCGCGGATCTCCTCGGTCGTGTGCTCCGGCGGGACGCGCAACTGGACGTCCATAGTGGCCTCGACGGAGAGGCCGTCGTCGGAGATGCCGCCGTCCATCGAGACGGGCTTGCAGGTGACCCGCTCGAAGACGGGCATCCACTCGTCGGGCTCGAACTCCTCGTCGACGGCGCTCCACCAGTCGATGGCGTCCTGGATGGCGTTGTTCTCCGGGCGAGAGGAGTGACCGGACTCGGAGGTGGCGACGTAGGTGCCCGCCAGCAGGCCGCGGTAGCCCAGCGTGATGCCCTCCCAGCCGGAGGGCTCGCCGTTGACGACGGCGCCGGGCTCGCTGTCGCGGTCCTCGACGAGGTAGCGCCCGCCGCGGGAGTCGACCTCCTCGCCGACGACGCCGACGAAGGAGGCGCCGGTCCGGACGGCCGCGACGGCCATGGCGCACAGCGGCCCCTTCGCGTCGACGGCACCGCGGCCCCACAGCTCCGCCTCACCCTCGTCGTTCTCCTCGATCCGGACCGGGATGTCGCCCGGCACGGTGTCGATGTGGGAGGTCAGCAGGACGCCGTCGTCGGCGGGCGCGCGGACGTTACCGACCTCGTCGATCCAGGCCTCGCGGCCGTGTTCCTCGAAAAAGTCGACCAGGTGCTCGGCCGCCTCGCCCTCTTCGCGCGTGACGGAGGGGATGCGGACCGTCTCCTCCAGCAGGTCGCGGGCCGCCTGGTCGGAGACCGTGGCCGCGGCGCCCTGGCTCATCCTATCACCTCGGCCACGGCGTCGACCACGTGGTCGGCGTGCTCCTCCTCGATGGTCAGCGGCGGGAGCAGGCGCACGACGGTCCGACCGGCGGGCAGCGCCAGCACGCCCTGGTCCATCGCCAGCTGCTTGAGGTAGCGCATGGCGCCACGCTTGACCTCGATCCCGACCATCAGGCCCTCGCCGCGGACCTCGCGGACCTCGTCGCCCAGCGCGTCCTCCAGTTCCGACTGGAGGTACTCGCCGACCTCTGCAGCGTGGGCGGGGACGTCCTCCTCGACGATGGTCGAGACGGTGGCGTCCGCGGCGGCAGAGATGACCGGACCGCCGGAGAACGTCGAGGCGTGAGAGCCGTAGTTCTCGGCGATCCACTCCCGGCACAGCGTCGCGCCGACGGGGAAGCCGTTGCCCAGCCCCTTCGCCGCGGTGATCACGTCGGGCACCACGCCGCTCTGCTCGGCGGCCCACAGCGTGCCGGTCCGACCCATGCCGGTCTGGACCTCGTCGAAGATCAGCGCCGCACCGGCGTCCTCGGTCGCCTCGCGGGCGGCCTGCAGGAACTCGGTCGAGGCGGGGTTGATCCCGCCCTCGCCCTGCACGGGTTCGACGATGACGCCAGCCGTCTCGTCGTCGACGGCCTCGCGGATCGCGTCGGGGTCGTCGTAGGGGACGAACTCCACGTCGCCGGCCAGCGGCTCGTAGGGCTTCTTGTACTTGTCCTTCCAAGTGGTCGCCAGCGACCCCATGGTGCGGCCGTGGAAGCCCTGCATCGTCGCGATCAGCTTCGAGTTTCCGGTGGCCGACCGGGCGAACTTCAGGGCCGCCTCGTTGGCCTCCGTGCCGGAGTTGCAGAGCCACGTCTTGTCGATGGGATCGGGCGCGCTGTCGGCCAGGCGCTCGTAGAGGCGCGTCCGGGCCTCGTTGGGGTAGGACGCCTGTACGTAGGTGAGCTTGTCAATCTGCTCCTTGGCGGCCCCGTCGACCGCCTCGTGGCCGTGGCCCAGCGGGACGCAGGCGTAGGACGCGCCCATGTCGAGGTACTCATCGCCGTCGGTGTCGTACAGCCACGGGCCGTCCCCGCGCTCGATCTGGATCGGTTTCTCGTTGAAGACGAAGCCGCTCATTGGGTACCCTCCAGGGCATCGGCGTACACGTGCGTTCCGCTTCCGTCCAGCGCGGCGAGCACGGGCTCGTCGGCGTTGGCGTCGGCGACGACCACCTCGGTCGCCCCGCCGTCCAGCGCTTCCTCGGCCGCCATGACCTTGCGACCCATGAAGCCCTCGGCGGCGTCCTCGAGGTCCTGCCACTCCTCGGGCGTCTCGACGGACTCGATGAGCGTCCCGGGGTCGTCGGGATCCTCGTAGACGCCCTCGACGTCGGTCAGCAGGACGAGGCGAGCGTCCAGCGCCGCGGCGATCGCGGCCGCCGTCCGGTCGGCGTCCGTGTTGACGGGAGTGACGTCACCATCGTCCGCGCCGGCCATCGGCGGGCTCGCGACGGGGACGTAGCTGCCGTCCAGCAGCGACTCCAGCAGGTCGGCGTTGACCTCCTTGATCGTCCCGCTGTGGTCGCCCCGCCTGATCTTCTTCGTGCCGTCCTCGACGACCCGGACGGCTGACTTCCGTGGACCGTGCAGGAGCTTCCCGTCCACACCGTTCAGCCCCACCGCGTCGACGCCCTGGCTCTGGAGGCCGGCGACGAGCTGGGTGTTGAGGTGGCCGAAGACCATCTCGAACACCTCCATCGTCTCCTCGTCGGTGAAGCGTCCGACGACGCCCGACGGCGTCTCGACGTACTCCGGCTCCATCCCCAGTCGCTCCAGGGTGTCGTCGACGGCGGTCGAGCCGCCGTGGACGAGGACGAGGTCCTCGCCGTCCTCGTACAGCGATGCGACGTCGGACAGAGCGCCCGCGGGATCGACGGCGCGGGCGCCACCAACTTTGATGACCGTGGTCATAGAAGACAGCCTCCGGTTACGGCGCGCCGACCGGGTGGTACCCGGTCGACTCCAGCCCCGCGGTCTCCTCGATGCCCAGCGCGACGTTGGCGGCGTGGACCGCCTGGCCGGCCGAGCCCTTCATCATGTTGTCGATGGCCGAGAAGACCACGAGGCGCTCGTTCGCGGGGTCGACCTCGAAGCCGACCTCGGCGTAGTTCGTGCCCGCGACGGCCTTGGGCTCGGGGTAGCGGTAGACGCCGCCACCGCCCGAGGCCATGCGGACGAACGGCTCGTCCTCGTAGCTCCCGCGGTAGGCCCCCCACAGGTCGCCCTTGGAGACGGGGCCGTCGGGGAAGACGTGACACGTCGCCGACGCCCCGCGGATCATGTCCACCGCGTGGACAGTGAAGGAGACGTCCAGACCAAGGAACTGCTGGATCTCGGCCTCGTGGCGGTGGCCCGTCGGGGCGTACGGGCGGACGACGCCCGAGCGCTCGGGATGGGAGGAAGCCTCCCCGCCGCCGGCCCCGCCCTCGGAGGAGCCGACCTTCACGTCGACGACGACCTGCTCGTCGCCGGAGAGGATATCGTGCTCGAAGAGGGGCAGCAGACCCATGATCGTCGCCGTGGCGTTGCAGCCGCCGGAGGCGATCAGGTCCGCGCCGGGCAGGTTCTCCCGGTTGAGTTCGGGGAGCGCGTACTCCGACTCCGCGAGGAGGTCGGGGCGGACGTGCCCGTCGTACCACTCGTCGTACTGCTCCTCGCTGTCGAGGCGGAAGTCCGCAGAGAGGTCGACGACCGTGTCGGCGACCTCCCGGAACGCGTCGATGCGCTCCATGGTGACGCCGTGGGGCGTCGCCGCGAACAGCACGTCCACGCTCTCCAGGTCCTGCGGGTCCGAGAAGCGCAGGTCCGTGTGCCGCAGGTTCGGGTGGACGTGACCGATCGTCTTGTTCTCCTTCGAGCGGCTGGTGGCCTGTATCGTGCGGAACTCGGGATGGCCGTCGAGGATGCGCAACAGCTCGCCGCCGGTGAATCCGGAGGCGCCGACGACGCTGGCCGAGTACGTCATGCCGTCACCTCCGACTCCTGGTCGACCTTCGTCTCCAGCCAGTCGACGACGCGGGCGGGCACGTCCACGCCGGTCACCTCGTTGAGCGCCTTGAACTCCACCGTGTGGTTGACCTCGTGGACGGTGTAGTCGTCGGGCTCGGGGTCGTCCGAATCCTCATCTACGCCCACTTCCATCAGGTCGATGCCCAGCAGGCCGCCGCCGACGGCGTCGCTGGCCTTCTCGACCAGTTCGAGCGCGCGGTCGTCCAGCTCGAAGGTGTCCGTCTCGGCGCCCTTCGCCGCGTTGGTGAGCCAGTGGTCCGACTCGCGGACCATCGCGGCGACCGGTTCGCCGTCCAGCGCCACGACGCGGATGTCCCGGCCAGGCTTGTCGACGAACTCCTGGACGTAGAAGACCTTGTGCTCGTAGTGGCCCAGCGTCTCCTTGTGCTCGAGGATGGCCTCCGCCGCTGAGCGGGAGTCGATCTTGGCCATCAGGCGGCCCCAGGAGCCGACGACCGGCTTGAGGACACATGGATAGCCGAACTCCTCGATGGCCTCCATGGCGGCGTCCTTGGTGAACGCCACCTCCGTGTTCGGCGTCGGGACGCCGTGCTCGACCAGCGCCAGGCTGTTCTTGACCTTGTCGGAGCAGATCTCCGCGGTCTCCGGGCCGTTGACGACCGGGATCCCGTAGGCGTCGACGAACTTGGTCGCGTACACCGATCGGCTCGTCGCCAGACACCGGTCGACGACGACGTCGACGTCCTCGAAGACCTCCGGCGGGTCCTCGATGTTGAACTGCTCCTTGCGGACGTCGATCTTGGTGACCTCGTGGTCGCGCTCGCGCAGCTCCGAGAGAAGCAGCTTCTCGTCCCGGCGGATGCGCGAGTAGAGTATTCCTACGTTCATTGTATCACCGAATCCCGAGTGTGGGCGCAGGCGCGTCCCGCCCGTGGGAGCGCATTACTCGCCCCAGTCCTCTTCCAGCTCGGGGGCCGAGTCGAGCTCGACGGGGTCGGTGTCGACGACCTCGAGCTCGGCGCCGCAGGTCGCACAGTCGACGATCTCTCCAACTTCCAGGTTGTCGTGCAGGGACACCTCGGCCCCGCACTCGACGCATTCTGCCATTGTACCTCGTCCTCGCGCCCGTACGCACTTAAACCCTTCGGACCTATCAGAACGAGTTTGTATAGAATACCAGCAGCTAACGGCACGAAACGCCCGAAACAAGCACCGCGACGTTTTCTGTATCAGAATTGTGGTAGCTTCTCCCCTCGCGGGGATGGTCGCAGTCCTCGCGGCTCAGACATAGCCGTCCACCTCCGTCCTCCGTCGCTCGGCGGCCGACTCGACGGCCTCGCGGCGCTCTGTCAGCGCGTCGCGGTCGGCGGCCAGCGCCTCGCCGGCCGTCGCCAGTTGCGCCTCGACCGCCCCCGGAGCGGGCCCGCCGCGCGAGTCGCGCGTCGCGACGCTCTCCGCGGGATCGAGCGTCGCCGCCAGCGTCTCGCGGTCGACGTACTCGGTCAGGGGCTCGCCCAGCACGTCCTCGGCTGTCGCTTCCAGCGCGCCGACGTCGGGCGCGTCGCCCTCGTACGCCTCGCCGGCGGCCGCCGCGACCACCTCGTGGGCCGTCCGGAACGGGACGCCGGCCATCGCCAGGCGGTCGGCGACGCCGGTCGCCGTCGAGAAGCCCTCGCCCGCCGCCGCTTCGAGGTCGTCGACGGGCCAGTCGGCCGTCGCCACCGCGCCGGTCGCCACCGCGACGCTCTCGGTCACGCTGTCGATCGCGTCCCAGGCGTGGCGGCCCGCGCGCTGCAGGTCGCGGTTGTACGCCCGGGGCAGCCCCTTCAGCGTCGTGAGCAGGCCCTGGAGGCCCGCCGTCGCGTCGCCGGTCCGGCCCCGGACGAGCTCCATCGTGTCCGGGTTCTTCTTCTGGGGCATGATCGACGACGTCGACGCGTAGTCGTCCGACAGCTCCACGAACCCGCGATTGGCGAAGACCACGACGTCCTCGGCCAGTCCGGAGAGAGTCGTCGCTAGCGTCGCCGCCGCGGCGGTCGTCTCGACCAGCGCGTCGCGGGCGGCCGCTGCGTCCATCGAATTTTCCACGATTCCCCCGAACCCGAGCAGTTCGGCCGTCCGCTCGCGGTCCACGTCGAACGGCGTCCCGGCGAACGCCGCCGCGCCGAGGGGGTTGCGGTCGACCCGCTCGTAGGCGGAAAGCAGCCGCGCCGTATCGCGCTGAAGCGCCTGCTCGTAGGAGGCGATCCAGTGGGCCACCGTCGTCGGCTGGGCCGGCTGGAGGTGCGTGTAGCCCGGCATCACCGTCTCGGTGTGCTCGGCGGCCACCTCCAGCAGTTGCTCGCGCGCCTCGATCACCGTCTCGATCAGCTCCAGCAGGTCCTCGCGCAGGCGATAGCGGATGCAGGCCGCCACCTCGTCGTTGCGCGAGCGGGCCGTGTGCATCCGGCCGCCGTCCGGCCCGACGCGCTCGATGACGGCCGTCTCGATGGCCTCGTGGACGTCCTCGCCGTCGGACAGCGCGCCGTGACCGGCGTCCTCGACCTCGTCCAGCGCCGCCAGGATCTCGCCGGCGGTGTCGTCGTCGATGATCTCCTGCTCGGCCAGCATCACGACGTGGGCGCGGTCGACCGCGAGGTCGGCGGCGAAGATGCGCTCGTCGTCGGCGAGCGAGGACATGAACCCGCGGGCGGGACCGCCGCTGAAGCGGTCGCGGCGGACGGCGGTGCCGTCGCTGCCGTCCGTGCTCTCGCCCGCTCCCGCGCCGAGTTCGTCCTCGCTCATCGGATCACTCCTCCCGGTCGGCGTCCGCGGCGGAGATGCCGCTCGCGCTTTCCGAGGCCTCGCTCCCGTCGGTCGCTGCGGCCTCGCCGCTGCCGTCAGTGGCGACTTCCTCCCTCTTCGCCTCCTCGAGCACGCGGTTGGCCAGGCGCGACTGGAAGCCGTGGTACTTGGCGACGCCCGTGGCGTCCTCCTGGGTGATGCCGCCGGTGACGTCCTCCTCGTTGAAGGAGGCGGCCGACTCGCTGTAGACGGCGTAGTCGGACTCGCGGGAGACGGCGCGGCAGTGGCCGCCCTCCATCTTGACCGTGACCGTGCCGGTCACGCGCTCGTTAGTCTCGTCGATGAAGGCCTCCAGCGCGCCAGTGAGGGGTGCATCGACGAGGCCCTGATAGCCCTTCTGGGACCACTGCTGGTCGACCTGCTGCTTGAACTCGCGCTCCTCGGCCGTGAGGACCAGACCCTCGAGCGCCTCGTGGGCCGTCAAAAGCACCGTCGCGGCGGGGTGCTCGTAGTTCTCGCGGACCTTCAGTCCGAGCATGCGGTCCTCCATCATGTCCGTGCGGCCGACGCCGTGGGCGCCCGCGCGCTCGTTGAGTTGCTCGATGAGTTCGACCGAGCCCAGGTCCTCGCCGTCGACGGCGACGGCCTCGCCCTGCTCGAACTCGATCTCGACGAGTTCGGCCTCCTTGCCGGAGGGGTTCTCCGTCCAGAGGTAGATGTCGTCCTCGGGGATCGTCGAGGGGTCCTCGAGTTCGGAGCCCTCGATGGAGCGGCTCCAGAGGTTCGTGTCGATGGAGTAGCGGCCGCCGTCGCCGCCCTCGACGGGCAGGCCCTTCTCTTCGGCGTACTCGTTCTCCCACTCGCGGGTGAGCCCGAGTTCGCGGACCGGCGCGATCACTTCGAGGTCGGAGTCGCGCCAGACGGCCTCGAAGCGCAGCTGGTCGTTGCCCTTGCCCGTACAGCCGTGGGCGACGGCGTCACAGCCCTGTTCGACGGCGACCTCGAGGATCGCTTCGGCGATGACCGGGCGCGCGAGCGCGGTGCCCAGGGGGTAGCCCTGGTAGTCGGCGTTGGCCTTGACGGCCTGGAGACAGAGGTCCGCGAACTCCGCCTGGGCGTCGACGACGTAGTGGTCGAGCCCCAGCGCCTCGGCGGTCTCCTCGGCCTCGTCGAACTCGTAGTCGGGCTGACCGACGTCGACCGTGACGCCGATGACCTCGTCGTAGCCGTACTCTTCTTTCAGCAGCGGTACGCAGACCGTCGTGTCGAGCCCGCCGGAGAAGGCGAGCGCGACCGTTCCGTTTCCGTCTGGCATGTGTGGTGTTGACTGGTGTCTGTGGGGTAGTGACCGCCCGACAGACGGCGAGCGGCGACCTGAAATCGAGACGGACCGTGGAGAGGAGTTTGTGTGTAGGTGGGCCTAGGGACGGCCCGGTCGTCGTCGTCGGAGGTCGCCGAAAAGCGGTCGGACGGACCCGTCGCTGTCCGCGTCGAACGCGCCAGCGGTCCGGGTCCGGCTCATGTGGAAGAACCTATCTACAGTCCCGTATTAATAGTTTCCGAGATTGGCACGGGGATGGAACAGGTTAGCACACGATTCACCGGCGGCTCGTCGCCGGAGCAGACGGAGAAGTGGTGAGGTCGTCCGTCGGCTACGCCTGCCGGCGCGCCAGCAGCGCGGCGGCGACGATGGCCGCCAGTCCCCCCGCGACGTCGAATCCGGGCCCGTCGGCCGCGGTCGACTGGTCGCCGTCGGCCGCAGCCTCGGTGGTCGCGGATGCAGCGCCGCTTCCGCCGCTCTCGCCGGCGACCAGCTCGAACCCGTCGAGGTCCGCGCCGGCCGACCACGTCAGCCGGCCGTCGCCGGTGCCGTCGGGCTCGGGCGTGACCTCGCCGGCCTCGTAGCCGTCCGGCAGTACGACCACGAACTGCCGGTCCGGGGTGAAACCGCTGGCGAAGGGTTCGGTGACGACGAGCCCCTCGTCGATCGTCGCGGCCAGCCCGCGCCAGTCGGCCGACAGCGTCACGACGCCGGTCCGGTCGTCCGTCTGGACGTCGATCGTCACGTCCTCGATGGCCATCTCGCGGCCGCTCGCGTCCGCGGCGTTCGCGGCGACGCTCCGCAGTCGGTCGCCGAACCGCGTCGCGAACGCCTCGCGAGCGCTCTCGTTGTCCCGCAGCTCGCGGAACGCCTGTCGCTCGGCGTCGCCGTCCAGGTCGAACGTGTACGTGACCGACACGACGGCGTCGCCGCTCTCCGCGAGGTCGACGACGAACGCCGGTTCGGAGTCCTGTGCGGTCGCGGGGGCGGGAACGGCCGCAGCGACGGCCAGGAGCGCGACCGCGCCGATCAGCAGGGTGCGTCCTGTCCTGGGCATGCGGCGTCAGGCACCGCCCTGGCTGCCGGACTGGTCGGCGTCGGTGTCACCGTCGCTCCCGTCGGTCGCGGTGGTCGTCGCCGCCGCACCGTCGCCGGACTGGCCGGCGCTATCGCGCCCGTCGCCCCGACCGTCGCTCGGGGCGGACTCGTTGCCGGCCGGCCGCTCGGTCTCGCCGGCGTCGGCGCCCTGACCGCGCGTCTCGTTGCCGGCCGAACTGCGGTCACCGGCGGGCTGGCCGACTCGATCGCCGGCGATCGACCGCGCGATGGCCGCGGTCTCCTGCCCGCTCAGGTTCCCCGCGCGCTCGCGGAGCGTCTGGATCGCGGTGGCGTTGATGCCGTTCTGCGTGAGAGTATCGGTGGGGATGCCGGCCGCGGCGTCCGCGCTCTGGTTGGCGAGCCGCTGGACCGTCCGGCTCTCCGCGTGGAGCCGCGCCGCGCGGGCCCGGTACTCGCCCTCGCTGAGCGAGCCGTTCTCGCGCGCCTCGCGGAGCTCCTCGCGCTCCGCTTCGAGTTCGCTCAGGCGCTGCTCGACGTCGCCGAGCTGCTCGGCGACCACGGCGGCGCGCGACTCGTTGCTCGCCGCCTGCGTCACGCGGATGCCGAACGAGCGCGACTGGACGTCGCCCTCGATCTCGGCCCCCTGAACGCCCACCACGCCGGCGAGCTGCGCGCCGGGCGCGACGGACGCGTTACTCGCGTTCTCGTCGGGCGTCTCGGTCGGCGTCGGGGTCGCGGTTTCGGTCGACGTATCGGTGCTCTGGGCCACGCCGGCCATCGGGAGCGCCGCGAGGGCGCTCACGACCAGCAGGACCGCCACGATAGCTGGAGTGCGTCGCATCGTACCTCTCCCTTGCACCGTGATCCCCATATAAACCCCCAGTACTGGCTCCGAATTACGGACGGTCAAGCCCGATTAAACCGGATTAAAACCGCCCGACTGCAGCGGCCTCCCGGATGTCAGAACCGAAGGCGACGACTGAACCGTCGAAAGCTATATCACGAGTCGTCGGAGCCGCCGGCGACGTCGACGTCGGGTAGCGTCACGACGTTCTCCCGACCGATGCGGAACGTCTCCACTTCGTCGTCGTCCCGGAGACCGCCGATCACCTGACTGGTCTTGGCCGCGGTCCAGTCGAGGTCCTCGGCGACCTGCTGTTGCTTCATCCGCCCGCCGTTTCGCTCCAGCAGCGTCAGGACCCGCTCCTCGTTGCTCAGTAGCTCCGGCGGCGGGCCGTCGCCCTCGGGCGAGACGGGCGGGGCGTCCGCTCCCACACCGGCGTCGCCGTCCGCGGCGCCGCCCGCCGTGTCGTCGTCCCTCCGGTCGCCGTCGGCCCCGGCGAGCGTCCAGTCGGTCCACCCGTACCGCCGGTTCGCCCAGAGGACGACCGCGACGCCGGCCAGTCCGAGGAGCGCCGAGAGGGCGACGATCCAGGCCCCGCCGGCGTCGCTCTCGCCCGGGCCCGCCTCGGTCGGCGTCCCCGCGCCGCCGCTGGCGACGACCAGTCGCGGCTCGTCGGCGTCGAAGTCCCGCGGGCCCTGCCAGGCGACCTCCCGCTCCCCGGTCGCGTCGGGCGACGGCGTCGCGCTCGCCCGCTCGTAGCCCTCGGGCCAGCTCACCCGGAGCCGGCTCTCCCCGTCGAGGAACAGCCCGGCCAGTGCGTCCCCGGCGCGGAGCTCGTCGCCCGCGACCCGCGAGAAGTTCGTCCACCGGAAGCGGTAGGTGAGTACGCCGTACTCCTGGGGCAGAGCCGTGACTTCCGCGTCGACGGAGACGTTCTCGACGGCCATCTCGCGGCCGGTGGCGTTCTCCGCCGCGGCGACCGTCCCGCCCATCCGGTCGGCGAAGCGGTCGGCGTAGGCCGACTCGTTGGCGCGGACGTCGTCCCGCAGGTCCTCGAAGGCGGCCGTCTCGTTGTCGTCCGCGAGGCGCACGCGGTAGGTCACCGTCCACTCGGCGTCCCCGTTCTCCTGGAGGGCGACGTCCATCACGACGGCGTCCGGATCGACGCTCTCCTGTGTCAGTCCGCCCAGGCCGGCCGCCCCCGCCGGTACCGTCAGCAGGCAGAGAGCGGCGACAACCGCGACGGCTCGTCCGACGTCCGGCATTCACCCGTGCCTTACGATTGGGGCGTATAGGGCTTTCGGGCCGGCGCCGTCGCGGATCCGGGCGCTTTTGGCATCCAGCCCGCTATCCCCGCGCGTGTACAGCCTGAACGTTCCCGTTCCCGGTCGGGTCGCCGCGCTGGCCGCCGACCTGGCGCGCGAGCTACCCGGCGCTCACGACCGCCGCCGCGGCGAGCACACCCTCGTCGTCAAGCGCCTCGGCGACGGGGATCCCCCGGCAGTCATGGAGGCGCGCGCCCGCGAGGTGCTGGCCGACCGGCCCCCCTTCGCCGTCCGCATCGACGGGATCGACATGTTCGAGGAGGCCACGAACGGCTCCTCGCCGGTGGTCTACCTCTCCGTCGAGAGCCCCGGACTGTTCGACCTGCACGAGCACCTCTGCGAGTACTTCGATCCGATTCCGAAGATCGAGGGCGACGACTACACGCCCCACGTCACGCTCGCCCGCGACGGCGACATGGCCGCCGCGAAGCGCCTCTGCGAGCGCGACGTGGAGCCGATCGAGTGGGTCGTCGACGAACTGTCCTTCCTCGACGCCGAGCACGGCAACGAGGCCGGCCGCGTCGCGCTGGGGTGATACTGCCGGCTGTACCGAACGAGAGGGATCCGCCGCCCGGGACGGCGAGTGTCGTCACGAACGTACAGCCGGCAGTACGAGCGCCGGCCCGCACCGACCGTGGTAGCAATCCTTTTGAGCGGACCGGCCGTGCGTGTCGAACATGGATTACCGGGAAGTCGAGGCCACTCGCGAGTTCGTCTGTCGCCTGGAGCACGGCCGCGACTGGCGCGCGCAGATCGAGGAGTTCGCCGCCGACGAGGGGATCGACGCCGCCTTCTTCCGCGGCCTGGGGGCCGTCCAGGACGCCGAGGTCTACTTCTACGACCAGGACACCCAGGAGTACGAGGGCGTCACGTTCAACGAGCCGCTGGAGGTCGCCGCGGCCGTCGGGAACATTTCGCTGCTGGAGGGAGAGCCGTTCGCGCACACGCACGCCGTGCTCTCCCGGCGCGACGGCGAGGCGCTGGCGGGCCACCTGAACGCCGCGACGACGTTCGCCGGCGAGCTGCACGTGCAGGCGTTCGACGAGACGCTGGAGCGCGAACACGACGAGACCACCGATCTGGACCTCTGGGGACTATAGATGCGAGAGGCGGACGAGCGCTACTTCGAGCGGCTGGAGGCCGACCTCGAGGACGCGTTCGACGTCGCCGAGCGGGCCCGCCAGGTCGGCGGTGACCCCAGGCCGGAGGTCGAGATCCCCACCGCGCGGGACATGGCCGACCGCGTCGAGAACATCCTCGGCATCGACGGCGTCGCCGAGCGCGTCCGCGAGCTGGAGGGCGAGATGAGCAGGGAAGAGGCCGCCCTCGAACTCGTCGACGACTTCGTCGAGGGCGAGGTCGGCGACTACGATTCGAAGGCCGGCAAGGTCGAGGGCGCGGTCCGGACCGCCGTCGCCCTGCTGACCGAGGGCGTCGTCGCGGCGCCCATCGAGGGGATCGACCGCGTCGAGATCCTCGAGAACGACGACGGCTCGGAGTTCATCAACATCTACTACGCCGGGCCGATCCGCTCCGCGGGGGGCACCGCGCAGGCGCTGTCCGTCCTCGTGGCCGACTACGCCCGGGCGCTTCTGGGCATCGACGAGTTCCAGGCCCGCGACGACGAGGTCGGCCGCTACGCCGAGGAGGTCGACCTCTACGATCAGGAGACCGGCCTCCAGTACTCCCCGAAGGAGAAGGAGTCGAAGTTCATCGCCGAGCACATGCCGATCATGCTCGACGGGGAGGCCACCGGCGACGAGGAGGTCTCCGGCTACCGCGACCTCGAGCGGGTCGACACTAACTCCGCCCGGGGCGGGATGTGCCTGGTCTTCGCCGAGGGCATCGCGCTGAAGGCCCCGAAGATCCAGCGCTACACCCGCAATCTCGACGAGGTCGACTGGCCGTGGCTCCAGGACCTCATCGACGGGACCATCGGGAAGGACGAAGACGGCGACGGCGAGTCCGCCGAAGACGACGGCGACGAGGACGCGGACGCTGAAGACGGGGAGGACGAGGCCGACGACGAGGGCGAGGAGACCCAGGACCCGTCCGGTCCGCCCCGCCTCGATCCCGCCAAGAAGTACCTGCGGGACCTGATCGCCGGGCGGCCGGTGTTCGGCCACCCCTCCGAGGCCGGCGGCTTCCGCCTGCGCTACGGCCGCGCCCGCAACCACGGCTTCGCGACCGCGGGCGTCCACCCCGCCACGATGCACCTCGTCGACGACTTCCTCGCGACGGGGACCCAGATCAAGACCGAGCGGCCCGGCAAGGCCGCCGGCGTCGTCCCCGTCGACTCCATCGAGGGGCCGACGGTCCGCCTGGCCAACGGCGACGTCCGGCACATCGACGACCCCGAGGAGGCCCTCGAAGTCAGGAACGGCGTCGAGAAGATCATCGACCTCGGCGAGTACCTCGTCAACTACGGCGAGTTCGTCGAGAACAACCACCCGCTGGCGCCGGCCTCCTACACCGTCGAGTGGTGGCGCCAGGAGTTCGCCGAGACCGGGGCGGACGTCCGGGCGATGCAGGACGACGTCCACACGGATCTGGCGGACCCGGACGCCGAGCAGGCCCTCGAGTGGGCCGAGGCGTACGACGCGCCGCTGCACCCGACGTACACCTACTGCTGGCACGACGTGAGCGTCGACGAGATGACGGCGCTGGCCGACGCCGTCGAGGGGGCGCAGGTCGCGCAGACGGACGGCGCCGTTGCAGTGGAGCCGTCGACGAGCGAGGCCGGCGATCTCGTCCTCGACCGCACCGACACGGTCCGCGAGGCCCTGGAGAGACTGCTGGTCGAGCACACCCAGCGCGAGGACACCCTCGTCGTCCCGGACTGGGAGCCGCTGGTCCGCTCGCTGGGCTTCGATTCGAACCTGGTGCGCGAGTGGACCCCCGAGGACCTCTCGGAGCGCGCCCGCACGTACGACGACGGCGAGAACGCCGTCGAGGCGGTCAACGAGGTGGCCCCGTTCGCCGTCCGCGAGCGGGCGCCGACCCGCATCGGCAACCGGATGGGTCGTCCGGAGAAATCGGAGGAGCGCGAACTGTCGCCGGCGGTCCACACCCTCTTTCCCATCGGCGAGGCCGGCGGCAGCCAGCGCGACGTCTCCGACGCCGCTTCCCACGCCGAGGAGATGAACGACGCGCAGGGCGTCGTCGAACTGGAGGTGGCCCGCCGGCGCTGTCGCGACTGCGGCACCGAGACGTGGCGCGGCCGCTGTCCCGACTGCAACGGCGTCGCCGAGGCCGTCTACGTCTGCCCGGACTGTGAGAGCGAAGTCGAGCCCGACGAGTCCGGTCGCGCCGAGTGCGCCCACTGCGAGACGCTGGCCTACCCGACCCAGTACGAGCGGATGGACGTCGGCGAGGAGTTCCGCGACGCGCTGGAGTCCGTCGGCGAGCGCGAGACCGCCTTCGACGTGCTGAAAGGCGTCCAGGGGCTCTCCTCGGAGGAGAAGATCCCCGAGCCGATGGAGAAGGGGATCCTCCGGGCCAAGCACGACGTCTCCGCGTTCAAGGACGGCACCGTCCGCTACGACATGACGGACCTGCCCGTCACCTCCGTGCGAGCGTCGGAACTGGACGTCACCGTCGACCAGCTCCGGGCGCTGGGCTACGAGGAGGACATACACGGCGACCCGCTGCGCCACGAGGACCAGCTGGTCGAGCTGAAGGTGCAGGACGTCGTGCTCTCCGACGGCGCCGCCGAGCACATGCTCAAGACGGCCGACTTCGTCGACGACCTGCTCGAGCAGTACTACGGGCTGGACTCCTTCTACGACTTCGACGACCGCGAGGACCTCGTCGGCGAACTGGTCTTCGGGATGGCGCCCCACACCAGCGCGGCGACGGTGGGTCGAGTTATAGGATTTACGACAGCTGCAGTTGGGTACGCTCACCCCTATTTCCACGCCGCTAAGCGGCGTAACTGCGATGGTGATGAGGACTGCGTGATGCTTTTGCTCGACGGCCTGCTGAACTTCTCTCGGAAGTACCTGCCCGACCAGCGCGGCGGCCGGATGGACGCGCCGCTCGTGATGTCCTCGCGGATCGATCCCTCGGAGATTGACGACGAGGCGCACAACGTGGACGTCATGCGCGAGTACCCGCTGGAGTTCTACGAGGCCACCCGGGAGATGGCCGACCCCGGCGAGGTTGAGGAGATCATGACCATCGCCGAGGAGAACCTGGGGACCGACCGCGAGTACACGGGCTTCGACCACAGCCACGACACCACCGACATCGCGCTGGGGCCGGACCTCTCCGCGTACAAGACGCTGGGGTCGATGGAGGACAAGATGGACGCCCAGCTGGCCCTCTCGCGGAAGCTCCGGGCCGTCGACGAGACGGACGTCGCCGAGCGTATCATCGAGTACCACTTCCTGCCGGACCTGATCGGGAACCTCCGGGCGTTCTCCCGACAGGAGGTGCGCTGTCTGGACTGCGGCGAGAAGTACCGCCGGATGCCCCTCTCGGGCGACTGCCGGGAATGCGGCGGCCGGGTCAACCTCACGGTCCACGAGGGGTCGGTCTCGAAGTACATCGACACCGCCACCCACGTCGCCGAGGAGTTCGGCTGCCGGGAGTACACCAAACAGCGCCTGGAGATCCTCGAGCGGTCCATCGAGCGGATCTTCGAGGACGACACCAACAAGCAGAGCGGGATCGCGGACTTCATGTGAGCATCCGCGGCGGGCGGTACTCGCCCCGTCGGGGCGGCGCGCTGACCGTCTGGGCCACTGTCGCGTAGTCGTTCGGAAAGCGGGACTTGCATCTCGATACTCGCCTGTTGGCAGGCGACTGGCCTTGTTATCGGGGGGATTTATCGACCGGACTGTGGGAGGAGATAGCATGGATCAGACTCGACTCACGCCGTCGGTCGACCTCGACGGGCTCTCCCCGGAGGAGGCGTTCTCCGTCCTGGGGGACGAGACGCGACTGGCCATCGTCCGGGTGCTGTGGGAGGCCGGGGCGGCGCGGGAGTACGACGACGTCGACGACTCGGAGGGGACGATGACGTTCTCTGACCTCCGCCGCGCCGTCGACCTCAAGGACAACGGCCGGTTCAACTACCACCTCACGAAGCTGCGTCCCCACTTCGTCCGTCAGACCGAGGACGGCTACCGCCTGAGCGGGGCGGGCAAGAAGATCGCGCGGACGGTCGTCGCCATCTCGGGCGGGCCGGCGTCGGAGTTCACGACGGACCTCGACCTGGCGTGTCCGATCTGTGGCGCCCCCGTCGCGGCCGCCTACGAGGACCAGTGGCTCAGGTACCGGTGTACCGAGTGCGAGGGGCTGTTCGGCGACGCGGCCCCGGAGGGAGCGATCATGAACACGGCGTTCCCGGCCGCCGGGATAGCCGGCCGGGACCCGCGGGAAGCCCTCACGGTCAGCCTGTACCGGTGCATCATGGACCTGACGTACCTGTTGCAGGGGGTCTGTCGCGAGTGCGCCGGCGACGTTGCCGGCTCGGTGTCGATCTGCGAGGACCACGACACCGGCGACGGGGGCGTCTGCGACGCGTGCGGAGCGCCGTTCCCGGTGTGGGCCGAACTGCAGTGCGAGACGTGCCGGTTCGGCAAGCACCTGCCGATCGAGTTCTGCGTGATGGGCGTCCCGACCGTGGTCGGTCACCTCGCCGAAGGGTCGGTCGACGTACTGCCGCCGTCGATCGAGGACATGGTCGAGGTCGTCGGCTCCCGGATCGAGACGACCGTCGACAGGGACCCGCTGCGCGTGATCGTCACGGTCCGGGGCGGGACGGAGACGGTGTCGGTGACCTTCGACGAGGCGGCGACGCCGGTGGAGGTCGCGTACTGATCGCAGTGCCTCGCCGGTGGAACGAGCCGCTGGCACCGTTCCGGGGAGGGGGTGAACGAGACTTCACTAGTTTTCTCTAGTGAAGTGTAATTCTCCTAACACCAAAGTGCTCTCCCACGCAACGATTAGCCGGCCATGTCAGATCGAGACCTGATCGACTTCAGCGTCTGGCGGGAGATGGACGAGGACATCACCGACGAGCAGGAGAAGCAGGCGGCGCTCGAGGCCTCGCAGGAGGCCATCGCGGAACTGGCGGAGGAGGAGGACGTCGACGTGGAGTGGGTGCGCACCGACGTGCTCGAGGATCCCGACGGTGACGTCGACTGCGCGTACTGTCACTACCGGGCCCCGAGCCAGGACGCCATCGAGGAGCACTCGGAGCGCGCTGGGCTCCCGGTGACGAAGCTCACCCGACTGGACGACCAGCTCGACCGGGAGGCCGTCGAGTGACTACCATCCGACAACCATGACCGACTCACCACCCAGAATCACGCGACGGCGCCTGATCGCGGCGGCAGTAGGCACCGCGGCGCACTCGCTCGTGGTCGGCCCGGTCGCCGCACACGAGGGCGAAGACGGGGACTCGGACGGCGACCACTCGGGCGGCGATCACTCGAACGACGACCAACTATCCGCTGTCACGGCGGCCACCGAGCAGTACGCCGACCCGCAGGCGGCGATGGACGACGGCTACATCCCGCTCGGCCCGTTCGTGCCGGGGATGGGCTGGCACTTCCTCAACCAGGGACACGTCCAGTCGGCGGTCGAGAACGGGTTCGACCCGGAGCAGCCCCAGTTGCTCACGTACGGGGACACCGGCGCCGCCTGCGACGGCGACCTCGTCCTCGGTGCCGTGGAGTACGCCATCCCGGTCGGGGCCCGGGGATTCGACGAGGAGTCGCCCCCGAGCATCTTCGACGGCGACGGTGGCGCGTGGCACGTCCACCACGCGGCCGAGCACGCCTTCGCCGTGCCGGCGGCGGGAGCGGAGGACGTCCCGGACAGCGCCGTCGACGCGTCGACGTCGACCCTCTTCCGCACGACCAACTGGATCGAGGTGGCGCCCGGCGGCGAACCAGGATCGCCGATGTTCGAGCCCGGAACGGCACTGATGGCGGACTTCGAGGACGGTGCAGAGATGGACCAGCGGGTCGTCGTCGAGTCGTCCGTCCACCCGGACCTCTGGACGCTGCACGCCTGGGCCCACACCGAGAACCCGGCTGGCGTGTTCGCGCCGACGAACCCGGACCTGCCCGGTTCGCCAGAGGACTGACCGCAGACGTCCACGCAGGTCCCGGCCAGCCCTCAATGCCCTCCTCCCGGCGGCCGCCGGCCGCGAAGAGGCGCCGATAAGCGCCTGTGAAGCTACGATGTGCGAGCCTCGCCACTGTCGGGGCTCCGCCGTGTCACCATCGGAGGCGGGCCGCACGTCTGCGACGCTCTGGGGTCGGTCGAATACGAGACGGTCGAGACTAACGGCGTTCACCTGTACGCGCTCAGTACCGCCCGGCCCCCTCGTCGAGTACCTCCCGTCGCTCGCGGGCGGCGCGGGCCTCGTCGACCGTCTCGTTCTCGACGAGGCGGTCGACCTTCCGCTCGAACTCCGCCTCGGTGAGGTCGCCGTTCACGTACCGGCGCTTCAGGTCGTCGAGGGCCCGCTCCTCGCGCTCCGCCGGCGACGGTTCCGGCGGGGCGAGCAGGTCCGACAGCCCGACGGTCCGCAGCGGCGGGTACTCCCGCTCCAGGCGCTCGGCGGCGTTCGCCACGAGGTCGCTGCGGGGCAGCGACGCGTTCCTGGCCAGCGACCACAGCAGGCCGACGACCGACAGCGCCAGCAGCGGGACCAGGATCACGGCGGCCGCGAGCGCGGGGACGGCGGCCTCGACCAGCAGCGCGACGGGCGACGCCCCGCCCGCCAGGCCGGTGAGCACGACCAGCGCGAGGGAGCCGACGGCGACGAGTAGCAGTCCGCCCGAGACCAGCAGGCCCAGCGCAGACGCCCAGAACCACTTGCTCCGGAGGACACCCATTGTCTGATCGGTCCTATGGGGAGCGACGTTGTATACGTCCCGCCTCGGGAAGCGGAGCGGTTCCGGCCGGCGAGCGACCGTCTGCAGCCGATCCGCGCCGGATCCTTCAGGCGACGGCCTCAGTCCTCGGCGCTGAACACCAGCACGTAGCTGTGGTCGTACCCGTAGCCGAACACGCCCTCCTGCGCCTCGGCGTACTCGTTCATCCCGTCGCCGGGCTCCCACGAGACGACGACCTCGCCCTCGAACCGGAGCTCCCCGCGGATCGCGTCGGCGAGGTCCCAGGCGAGCGTCGTCACTTGACCGTCGTACTTCATATTGGACACCTCCACCAGAACGGTCCCGGCCGACCGGAGCAACTCCCCGACCTGCGCGAAGACGTCCCGGACGTCGTCGAGGTAACTGGCGTAGCCGGTGTCGCCGTCGTAGTTCTGCAGGGGATCGGCGGGCATCCCCTCGACCATGAACGGCGGGGAGGTGTACGCGCAGTCGACGGCGGGCAGGTCCAGGGCCGCCAGGTCGCGGGCGTCGCCGTGAATCACGGTGCCGTGGCCGCCCTGCTCGCGGACGTACTCGACGCGCCGCTCCTCGAACTCAACGCCGTAGGCGCGGCGGTCCATCTCCGTCGCCACGCGGAGCGTCGTGCCGAACCCGGCGAAGGGGTCGAGGACGACGTCGCCGGGGTCGCTGTACTCGCCGAGGAACCGCTCGACGAGGGCGGGCGGCGTGCGCACGTCGTCGTCGGTGAAGGGCGCCGGCAGCGCACCCGGCCGCTCGTAGTCGAGCGTGATGGCAGTCCGCATGGCCGGGGCTGTCGGCCGGCGAAGAAAAGGCTACTGCCCGTACGGTCCGGAGCAGCGCGGTGGCGCGCGATCGGCCGTCGCCCGAACCGGAACGTCCCATCGCCGACGAGGCTCAGATTTAACCGTGTCAGGAGAGTAACCGGGATCGATGAATCAAGCCGCTGGACAGCGCGACCACCGCGAAGCGCTGGGCCTCGAAAGCGGGCTCGAGGCGCTCCAGATGGGGTCCGAGTTCCGGGGTCCGGTCGAACCGGTCGACGGACACGACTGTAACGACCACTTTGCGCACATCTACGAGACGCCCGAGGAGAAGTTCGAGGCCGCCGTCCCGTTCGTCCGCCACGGCCTCGAGGCCGGGGAACGCGTCGCGTACGTCGTCGACCAGAGCAGCGAGAGCGACGTGAAAGCCGCGATGCGCGAGGCCGGCATCGACGTCGACGACGCGCTCGCCTCCGGAGCGCTGACGTTCTACAGCGTGCAGGAGACCTACCTCCGGGGCGGCGAGTTCGACGCCGACGAGATGATCCAGTTCTACGCCGACGCCACTGAGGAGGCGACCCGGGAGTTCGAGGCGCTGCGCCTCGTCGCCGAGATGTCCTGGATCGAGACCGCCGACGCGACGGTCGAGCAACTCATGGCCTACGAGTCGAAGATCAACGAGCTGTTCGACCACGAGGACGTGCTGGCGATCTGCCAGTACGACCGCGAGCTGTTCGAGCCGGAAGTCGTCCGGAACGTCGTCCGGACCCACCCGCACCTCATCTACGACGGCGCGGCCTGCCACAACGTCTACTACACGCCGCCGGAGGAGTTCTTCGGCGGGGACGCGCCCGCCCGCGAGAACGATCGGATGCTCCGGACGCTTCGCGACCGGACCGAGACGAAAGCGGAGATGGCCGACCACAGGCGATTCCTCCGAGAGCTGTACGAGATCACGGCCAGCCAGGACCGCACCTTCGATGAGAAGCTCGACGCCACGTTCGAGCTCGGGTGCGAGCAGTTCGACGTCGGATTCGGCTTCCTGAACCGCGTCGACCCCGCCGCCGACCGCCTGGAGATCGAGTACGCAAGCGGCGACCATCCCCACTACGAGGTCGGCGACGAGCTCCCGCTGTCTGAGACGTACTGCGAGGCGGCCGTCGACATCGAGGCGGCCGTCGACGTCGTGAGCCCCGTCGACGAGGGTTACGACGACTGCTTCGTCTACGAGGAGTTCGGCGTCGACGGGTACATCGGGACGTACGTCCCGGTCGCGGGCGGCGCCGACCGGACGCTCGCGTTCGTCCCCGATGAGTCCTGCGAGCAGGAGTTCTGCGAGCAGGATCGGGCGTACATCGAGCTGATGGGGCAGTGGATCGGCTACGAGCTCAACCGCCGCCGGCGCGAGCAGTTCATCCGCGACTGCTACGAGATCACGTCGGACCCCGCGCTCGACTTCGAGGAGAAGCTCCACCGACTGCTCGACCTCGCCCGCGATCAGATGGGCCTCGACGCGGCCGGACTGACCCACTTGCCGGACTGGGACGGCGCGTTCCGCAACGAGTACGCCATCGGGTACGGCGACGGCGACGGGGTGGTCGACGCGTCGGACGGCGTGTGGACCGACCCCGGCGAAGGGTGTTACTGCCGGCAGGCAGTCGTCTCGGACGGGCCGGTCGGGATGGCCGACGTCCGCGGCACGGACTGGGAGGACGACGAGATCCACCGGGAGCACGGCCTAAGCTGTTACCTCGGCACGAAGGTGACCAGCGGATCGACGCCGTACGGCACCCTGTGGGTCGGGAGCGCGGAGCCCCGCGAACGGCCGTTCTCCGAGACCGAGCGGACGTTCCTCGAGCTGATCGGCCAGTGGGTCAGTTACGAGCTCGAACGCCGGGAGTACGGCGATGCCCAGCGGGAACTGTACGAGATCACGGCCGACCCCGACCTCGGGACGGGAGAGAAGATCGATCGGCTGCTGGAGGCGGGCTGTGAACGGCTGGACCTCTCCGTCGGGATGCTGACCAGCGAGCGCGAGCGGGCGTTCGAGATCCAGCACATGCACGGGAGCCACCCCGACCTCGACGAGGGGACGCGCACCCCGCCGCTGACGGACAACTACTGCCGGCGCGTCGTCGAGACGGGCGAGTCGGTCAGCGTCGGCGACGCCGGGGCGGCCGGCTGGGACGGGGACGCCCTCTACGACGAGTTCGACCTGCAGTGCTACGCCGGGACGCAGGTGACCGTCGGCGGCGACGTCCACGGCACCGTCTGCTTCGCCGACACGGAGCCGCGTGGCGGCTTCACCGACGCCGAGCAGGCGTTTCTCGACCTCCTGGGTCAGTGCGTGAGCTACGAGATCGAACGGCGGGAACACGAGATCGACCTCGAGGAGACGATCGAACGGCTGGAACAGTCCAACGACCGGCTCAAGCAGTTCGCCTACGCCGCCTCCCACGACCTGCAGGAGCCGCTGCGGATGGTCTCCAGCTACCTCCAGCTGCTGGAGTCCGAGTACGGCGACGACCTCGACGGGACGGCCCGCGAGTACGTCGACTTCGCGGTCGACGGCGCCGACCGCATGCGCGCGATGGTCGAGGACCTGCTGGCGTACTCGCGCGTCGAGCAGGCCGGCGGCGAGTTCGAGCCCGTCGACTGCGAGGCCGTCCTCGACCGGGTCACCGACGACCTGCAGGTCCGCATCGAGGAGAACGACGCCGACGTCGTCGTCGACTCCCTTCCCAGGGTGCGCGGCGACGCGGAGCAACTGGAGCAACTGTTCAGCAACCTCGTGGCGAACGCCGTCAAGTACAACGAGAGCGATCGGCCCCGCGTCGAAGTCACGGCCGAACGGCGCGGCGACTACTGGGAGCTGGCCGTCTCGGACAACGGCATCGGCATCGACCCCGAGAAGGCCGACCGCATCTTCGAGGTGTTCAAGCGGTTACACCACGACGACGAGTACACGGGGACCGGCATCGGTCTCTCGCTGTGCCAGGAGATCGCCGAGAACCACTGCGGCGGCATCTCGGTCGACTCAGAGCTAGGTGAGGGCTCGACGTTCTCGGTCAGGCTGCCCGCAGAGAGCGATCGAGACGAGTGACGAGGCCGAGCAACAGCGGTCGTCTCGAAGCCGGCCGGCCGCCGCGGACGCACCGACCGCGCCGGTGAACAGTTACTGCTCGGCTCGGCCCGGTTCGAGGCGGTAGCGCGTCGTCTCCCGGCCCTCGAACCGGGGCCCGGACCCGCGCGCCTCGAAGCCGGTCTCCTCGATGGCCGTCTGGACGCTCTCGTCGCCCTCGGGGAGGAGGACCTCGACGCTCATTCCCTCGCGGCGGGCGAAGCCCACGGGCTCCTCCAGCAGGCGCCGGCAGGCCTCGGGCGTCCCGGCGATCTGCGTGACGTGGACGGTGCTGTCCCGCGCGTCGAAGCTCACGAGGCCGACGACGTCCTCGTCGTCCTCGTCGCCGTCCACCGCTTCGTACGCGATCCGTACCGTGCGGTCGTGGACGAGGTTCCGCATCACGTCGGGGGGACTGTCGGCCAGTTCCGCCATCCGCTCAGCGTCCGCCTCGACGGCCTCCCGAATTTCCATGTCCGCACTCTCGGCGCGGAGCTAAATAAACCGTGTGCCGCCGTCGATCCGCGGGGCCCCGCCGCTCCCGCTGCCGGTGTACCGTGACGTTTCCCGGAGCGCGGCGTGAAAGATGAAAGCAGTTATCCCGGCAGGCTGGCAACCGGGGGGTAATGACTCACGCACGCACGGGGCAGGTGATGCCATGCGCGTAGTCGCGAAGTTCGGTGGGACCAGCCTGGGCAACGGCGACCGGATCAACCGGGCGGCGGACAACATCGCCGAAGCCGTCGAGCACGGCCACGAGGTGACCGTCGTCGCGAGCGCGATGGGCAACACGACGGACGAGCTGCTCGACGAGATCGAGTACGAGGCCGACGACGCCGACCGCGCCGAGATCGTCAGCATGGGCGAGCGGACCTCCGTCCGCATGCTCAAGGGCGCGCTGGCGGCCCGCGGGATCGACGCGATGTTCCTCGAGCCCGGCAGCGAAGAGTGGCCGATCATCACCGACGAGTACGGCGAGGTCGACGTCGACGAGACCAGCCGCCGGGCGAAGGCGCTGGCCGGCCAGCTCACCGACGTCGTGCCGGTCATCACCGGCTTCCTCGCGGAGGACCACCAGGGCAACGTGACGACGCTGGGCCGGGGCGGCTCCGACACCACCGCCGTCATGCTCGGCAAGTACATGGACGCCGACGACGTCGTCATCGTGACCGACGTCGAGGGCGTCATGACGGGCGACCCGCGCGTCGTCGAGGGTGCCCGGAACGTCGGCGAGATCACCGTCGACGAACTGCGCTCGCTGTCCTTCCGCGGCGCAGAGGTCGTCGCGCCCTCGGCGCTGTCGTACAAGGACGCCGACCTCGGGGTCCGGGTCGTCCACTACCAGCACGGCGACCTCCTGGCCGGCGGCACCTCCATTCAGGGCGAGTTCGAGAACCTCATCGACCTCCAGGAGAACGCGCTGGCCTGCGTCACGGTCGCCGGTCGCGCGATCCGCAACAGTCCCGGCATCCTCGCGGAACTGTCGGGCGCGCTGGCCGACGAGGGGATCAACATCAGCGGCAACTCCTCCGGCATGGACTCGCTGACCTTCTACGTCGACGCGGAGGACGCCGAGGCGGCCGAGGCCATCCTCCACGACCGGATCGTCGAGGACGACACCCTCTCGTCGGTCACCGTCGAGGAGGACATCGCCGTCGTCCGGGCGACCGGCAGCGAGATGCCCAACCAGCCCAGCATGGTCAAGCGCGTCGTCGACCCGCTGGAGGACGCTCACATCCACCTCTACGACGTCATCACCTCCGCGACCTCCGTCTCCGTGTTCGTCCCCTGGGAGGACCGCGAACAGGCGCTGGAACTGGTCCAGGACGTCTTCTGAGAAGACCGGTCGCCCGCGTTCCGTTTTCGCTCTCGCTTCCCGCTCTACTGCCGGGACTACCGCCCCTCGAGCAGCCGGAACCCGATCTGGCGCGGCAGCCCGGCCTCCTCGACGGCCGCGATGACGGCGTCGACGTCGTAGTCGACGCGGCGCTCCTCGACGGTCATCTCGTTCAGATCGAGGACGGCGTAGGCGGCCTCCGGATCGCCGTCGCGGGGCTGACCGACGCTACCGGGGTTGACGACGATCCCCTCGTCGTAGACCTCGTGGTGCTGGACGTGGGTGTGGCCCATCACGAGGACGTCCTCGTCGTCCAGGAGGTCGGGGCCGAACTCGTGGGGCCGGGTGTAGTGGTCCGGATCGTCGGGGTGGCCGTGGACGACCTTCACGCGTCCGCCAGCAGCGGTCAGTTCGGTCGGGAGGTCGTCGAGCCACGCGAGCTGGTCCCCGTCGAGCTGCTCGCGCGCCTGCTCGACGCCGGCCGTCGCCATATGGTTGAAGTGGGGCGCGTGGCCCGTCGCCACCGCGCGGTCGTGGTTCCCCTCGACGGTCGGGATCGAGTCGACAGCGACGTGCTCCGCCACGAGGCCCTCGCCCGGGTGTCGGATCGCCTCGACGCACTCGGCGTGCCATGGGTTGTACCCGACCACGTCGCCCGCACAGAGCAGCCCGTCGACCGGCGGCACGTCCGTCAGGACGGCCTCCAGCGCGACCCTGTTCCCGTGGACGTCGGAGATGAGGCCCAGTCGCATTGCCCGGAGCTACCACCCCACGGGACTTAATCGAACTGCAAAGCCGCCGGTACGGGACAGTAGAGTGACAGCTAGGCCGATCGTCGAGCTATAGTAGAAATTGAATGCGATGGCACACTCGAGGGGCACCTCTGGGTGCCCCCCGATGTGTAAATAGTTTCAATTTCTACGATAGGCGTCGCCACTCGCCGTCGAGCCCACCGGGTCCCGGCCCAGTCTCACTGATGCGGTCCCCAGTAGGCGCAGGCGACCGGCTCCTGGACCGCCGTGACCTCGCCGGCGCAGTCCGCACAGAGGTCGGCCTCCGCGCCGGCCCGCTTCCCGCAGTCGGCACACCGGTACGCGGTCCGCTCGACGACGGGCGGGGCGAACCATCGTTCTACCGTGTCAAGGATGCCCATGGTACTCGACACGACCTTCGTTATCTATAATGATAAAGTTTGTCACGCCGAACCGTTCGCTAAATTTCCGGAACGGCCGGCGTCCGCGCGAGCGCAGCGAGTACGGGCTCGAGAGGCGAGCACCGCGAGCCTGTCGGCGAACGGGCGGCACCGGGCTCCCGCGGGAGTCGGAAACCGCAGTTCGCGCCCGATTACCCGTTGTAGATGGCCGTCGTCGCGCCGTCGTCGTCGACGGCCACGCCGGCCGAGCAGACCGCGTGCTCGAACTCGTGTTCGTAGGCCTCCTCCGCTGCCGCCCCGGCGTCCGTCGCGGCGAGGTCGAACGGCGTCGGGCTGTCCTCCTCGTAGGTGGCGACCAGCGTCGGCTCGGTGACCTCCTCGACCAGCAGCGCGTCCCGGCGGACCGTGCCGATGACGCCCCCGCGGCCGTGGGCGTTCGTGGTGGGGTCGTCGCCCGGGACGCCGACGACGCCCGCGACGCGGGGCGTGTCGTAGTCGTCCTTCTCGAAGTCCATCGCCAGCAGCGGCTCGGCCAGGGCGTCGCGCGCGGGCAGGCCCAGCGCCAGCTTCTCGGCGATGGGGTCGACGTGGGAGCCGTTGCCCACCACGACGCCGCGGTCGGTGACCTGCACGGCGTTGTACTCGACGTAGGGGTTGTCCGTCGCCGGTGCGTCCTCGGTCTGTGCGATGGTGACCGTCCCGTCGCGGTCGACGGCTTTCCGGTTGGGGAACGAGCGCGAGGAGACGCGGTAGGCGCCCACCTCAGGACCGACGACGACGAATCGTCCGACGTACATGCGCGGCAGTGCGCCCGTCCGTCGAAAGTAGGTGTCGATTCCCGCCCCGCGGTGCCGGCCGACGGCATCACTCCGGCAGTCGCGTCGCCAGCGCCAGCACGACGCCGTAGACCAGCAGGACCGCCAGCGGGAACGCGTCCAGTCGCGGTCGTCCGAGGCCACCGGAGTCCGTCGCAGCGGCGGCCAGCGGCACCGCGTGCTCCAGCAGGAACCACAGCGCCGTTCCGTAGGTGATTCCCAGAATCACACGCGCGCGCAGTGCGTCCGCGTACCCGCCGGCGCGCTCGGCCAAGACGCCGAAGACCGCGCCGCCGGCCGCGCCGAGGACGAGGGCGGCGACCCAGCCCGCGAGGGTCCCGGCGGTGCCGGTCACGCCCGGAACTGCGACGCCGCGCGGCCCGACCGCCCCCAGCAGGACGCCCGCCGGGATCGCCGCGAGCGCGCCGGCGAGGATGCCCCGTGTCCACGCCGGCCGGCGGCCGTTCGCTGCCTGCGCGACCGCCGATCCGATTGCCATGTGCCCCCCTCGTCCCGCAGACGGATGGCTCCGGCGTCCGTTCACCGCTCTAGGGCCGTCGTACCCGCTGCGCGGCGGTGATAGGCCGGCGTTTCTCCGGACGGAGTGCCCGCGGCACCCGTCGTTAACCGTGGGTGTCAGTTACTGGCATGCAGAACTCCATCGCGCAACGCTTACAAACATCCACCCTCTACCGTTCGATGCGCGCAGTCCCATGGGGTAGCGGCCAATCCTGAAGCCTTCTGGGGGCTTCGACCCAGGTTCGAATCCTGGTGGGACTATTTTTGCGACGAACGAACCCGTGAGTTCCATCCGTCGCTTCCCGTCGATTGTCCAGCAGCGTCTGCGCCGACCCGTGTCCACGAGCGGGTTCGTATCCACCCAGCAAGTAGGTCACAGCGACCTCGCAACCGTGTTTTTCCCCGCGACGACCCTACGACAGACATGGTCGAGATCGACAGCGACGCAGTGGACGTGATCGTCCACGAGGGCGAGGCGATGTCCGTCAGGGACATGCTGACCGTCTTCGAGCGGTACCACCAGGATCGGCCCGGGGTGCCGCTGGCCGCGGTCGAGGAGTACGCCAGGACGATGGACGACAGGCCGGACTACCGGCTCGACGTCGAGGGCTTCCTCGGGGACGTCAGGGGACAGCTCACGGCCGAGGAGGACTGGGTGGACACCGATCACTTCTACGAGCTGGAGGGCGACCGGATCAGTCAGTACCCGGCGGCGTGGCACGCGGAACTCGGCGGGGAAACCGATCCGGTCCGGTACCTCCGGTTCTTCCGCGACGTGGCGCCGGAGTACCTCGACGACCTCCAGGAGGGCGGACAGGGGATCGGCATCCCGAAGGACACGCTCACGAAGATGATTCAGGTGCTCGGGCGGGTCGACCGGGACGAGGCGGCCGGCGCCATCGCGGAGGCGGACGACGCGGGGTACATCAAGCAGAACCCCGACCAGCACCCGCAGGCCGACGTCTACCTCGCGGAGGACGCCGACGAGCGCCGGGACTGATCGCGACGCGAGCGCCGTCCGGCGGGGCGACGGTCGCCTCAGCCGTCCCTCCGGAGGGCGTCGTCGATGGCCGCGGCCCGCCCAGGACCGACGCCGTCGACGGCCTCCAGGTCGTCGCGGGAGGCCGAGAGGAGGGACTCGACGGTCGGGAACGCCTCGTAGAGCCGCGCCGCCGTCTCCGGTCCGACCCCGTCGATGCAGCCGTACATCCGCTTGGCCGTGGGCTCGTCCCGGCCGGGCACCGCGCCGGGCGGGAGCGACCGCGTGGAGGGCGACTCGGTGTGCTTGCGGACCAGGCGGACCGCCACGTCGACGAGGCGGGCACGGTCGCCGCAGGGGACGACGGGCGCGCCCAGGCGAGCAGTGATGGACGCGAGCGAGCCCCGCACGGCGGCGCCGGGGACGTCCGGCCAGCGCGCCTCGACGTCGGCGAGGTCCCCCTCGATCAGGACGTACGCGTGCTCGTAGGCCTCGTTCATCGCCCGGACCTGCGCCTCCAGGTCCGATCCGCGGCGGCCCAGCGCCGACCGGAGATAGTCGTCGGGCGTCTTGCGCTCGACGGCGACTGACCCGGAGACGACGTCGCCCGAATCCAGCCGACGGACCTCGACGGACTCCACGTCGGAGTGGTCCCGAAGCACCGCGACGAGTCCCCCCGGCTCTCGGTCGTCGGCGGTCACTGCGACCGACATTTCAGCCCGGCTAGGGGCTCGGCGGGCAAAACGGCTACGTCGGGTCCGAGCGGGCAGGCAGTGTGAACCGGCCCGCGCTCACCCGGGCAGCAGACCTAAGCCGTAGACGCCCCGCGGAACGGTATGGACGTCCTCGTCACCGGAGCGCACGGCACCGTCGGAACCGCCATCACGGACCATCTGAGCGACGACGACCGCTACGAGTTCACCCTGCTCGACGTCGAGGCGGGCGACGGCCCCGGCGAGTCCGTCGTCGCAGACGTCCGGGACTACGACGCGATCCGGCCGCACTTCGAGGGGCAGGACGCGGTGATCCACCTCGCCATCGTCCCGGGCACCGGCGGCTTGGACGACCGCTCGCTGGGCTGGTCCGAACCCCTCGCGGACAACCTCGAAGCGCTCCACAACGTCACCGAGGCCGCCGTCGACGCGGGACTGGACTCGATCGTCTTCGCCTCGTCGAACCACGCCGTCGGCATGGTCGAGGCCCGCAACGCGCCCGGGATCTACTTCGACGACGAACCCTACGCCGGCCACGACGAGCCGCACCGACCGGACTCCCAGTACGGCCTGACCAAGACCTACGGCGAGGACCTCGGCCGCCTCGCCGCGGAATCCCACGGAATCCGGTTCTACGCGCTGCGCATCGGCGCGGTCCGGGATCCGGAGTACGACCACCCCTACGGCGACGCCGAGCGCGGCGTCGACCGCGGCGACTGGGAGCGCGGGAGCGACGCCTACGAGGAGCAGGTCGCCCGCATGAAGGGCCACTGGCAGTCCCGGCGCGACCTGGCGCACATGGTGGACTGCTGTCTACGGGACGACTCGGTGGAGTGGGGCCACTTCTACGGCCTCAGCGCCAACGACGGCCGGTGGCTTGACGACCTCGAACACGCACGCGAGACCATCGGCTACGAACCGCAGGACAGCGGCGACGAGTGGGACGCGCCGCCGGAGTGAGCGCACGCCACGTGCGGCTGATCAGCTCGGGTACACCGCCAGTGACGGGAAGTACGTCTCGTAAAACGCCTCGTCGAAGCTCACCAGAGCGTCGGCGTCGACGCTCGCGTGGCCGCCGATCGCGAAATCGGCCACGACGTGCTGGCGGGGCGCGAGCGATTCGCCGCAGTCCTCGCACTCTACTGCCCGCTCACTCCCGCAGGCGGGACACTGCAGGCCGTCCGGCCGGCGGTCGACGCACCGTCTGAACGCCTCGCCGGCCCGGAAGAGCGCCGCTTCAGAGGGGTCCGCGACTGCGATGCTTAAATCCGCCAGGAACCGGTCGAGTTCGTCGACGCCCTCGAAACGACCGTCGGCTGCGAGTTCGGCGTAGACGATCGGCGCGACGACGAGGCGGCCCTCGCGATAGGCCTCGCGCAGGGCGCGCTCGCTGGCGTCGGCGTGTTCGTCGTCGTAGAGAAGCGCCAGCAGCGCGTTCGTATCGACCGCCGTGATCACGCGTCGTCCTCCGTCTCAGCGTCGGACACCGTTCGAGGATACTCGCCCCGGAGACGGCGCATCCGCTCGGGCATCGACTCGTCGCTCTCGGCGCTCCCGCGATACGCTTCGAAGGGGTCCTCGCCGTCCTCGGTCGTCGGCGCTCGCTTTCGGATCTCGTACCCCCCGTCAGTCGGCTCGAAAGCGACCTCGTCTCCCGGGTCGATGCCGAGTTCCTCGCGGATCTCCTTGGGGATGGTGACCTGCCCCTTGCTGGTGACTCGCGGCATCGGTCTAGTAATACGTTTCTAGTATTACTTGAAAAGTATGTTCCTGCCCGGACGGCGAACGGCTCGTGCCGGGAACGCCTGATCAGACAGGACACTTTCAGGTTAGAGCGGTCAGGGCCTGCGGCGACACGGCTCAGAACTCCCGGACGACGTTGTCGGCCCCGCTCCTGACGACGCACTCGCGACGCCCGTCCGTCGACCCCAACGGACGGCGTTCCCTGACGTGGCTTACCGCTGTCTGCCGAACACTTTCCAGTGACTCGCCCGTACAGCGGGCATGGAGTACGTGACCGTGAAGGACGTCGAGGTGCCCGCGCTCGGGTTTGGCACGGCGCGGATGGACACCGACGAGGAGCGGTACCGAGCCGTCTCGACCGCGCTGGAGGTCGGCTACCGCCACGTCGACACGGCGCAGATGTACGGCAGCGAGAGCGCCGTCGGGGACGCCCTCGCCGACAGCGACGTCGACCGCGAGGACGTGTTCGTCACCACGAAGCTGGACAACGGCAACCGGAGTCGGGAGCGCGTCCGCGAGTCGACGCGCGCGAGCCTGGATCGGCTCGGCACCGAGTACGTCGACCTCCTGCTGATCCACTCGCCGAACGACCGCGTCTCCCACGAGGAGACGCTGAACGCCATGAACGACCTGCGCGACGACGGCCTCGTCCGGCACGTCGGCGTCTCGAACTTCTCCGTCGAGCAGACCCGCGAGGCCGAGGACCTCTCCGAGGCCCCGATCCTCACCAACCAGGTCGAGTACCACGTCCGGCATCGGCAGGACGACCTGCTGGCCTACTGCGTCGAGAACGACGTGATGCTGACCGCCTACAGCCCGCTGGGGGTGGGCGGCCTGCTGGACGACGAGGCCCTCGCCGACGTCGGCGAGCGCCACGGCAAGACTCCGGCGCAGGTCGCCCTCCGGTGGCTGCTCCAGCAGCCGATGGTATCGGCCATCCCGATGTCCTCGCGTCCCGAGCACGTCCGCGAGAACTTCGACGTGTTCGACTTCGAGCTGAGCGCCGACGAGATGCACCGACTGTTCGAGCGCCGCGGCGGGCTCGTCGACCGACTCGCCGACGCGCTCGGGCTGTAGCGACGCGCTACGGTCGGAATCTGTCGTCGCCGGCCGCCGCGTCGTACCGCGGGCGATGTTACTTGATCTTGAACCGGAGCAGCGCGCCGACGCCGCCGAACGCCGACTCGAACCGCGCACCGCGGTCGAACCCGGTGGGGATCACGACGAGGTCGCCGCCCTCCTCCTCGGCGGCCTGTTCGTACTCGCGGACGTCCTCGGCGGGGAGCGTCTCGGAGACCAGCACCGTGTCGACGGCGCCGTACTCCAGCGCCTCGCAGGTCTCCTCCGGACCGTAAGCGACGGGCTCGCCGTCGTCTTCGAGCGCGCTGAAAAAGTCGTCCAGCGCGTCGCGAGCGGGGCGGCCCTCGGCGGCCTCGAGTTCGTCCCTGGCGCGCTCGACCAGCTGGTGGAGCCCGCGCTCGCTGGCGTACTCGACGGCGTACTGGCCGGCGACCGCGTCCCCCAAGCGGTAGTCGAGGTGGTCGCCGTCCAGGAAGTCGTCGACGGTGACCGTCGTGCCGCCCACGAGGAGGCCGTCGATGGGGAGTCCGTCCCCGTCCCCGTCGCCGGACTCCGCCGCATCGCCCCGCGCCTCGTCAGCTCCGCTTCGCCCGTCGAGGAACTCCCGCCCGACCTCCTCGCCGACCTCGTCGAAGAACTCCTCCTTCTGGCGGCGGCGCTCGCGCTCGAAGCGCTGGGCGGACTGGCCGCCGGCGTTCGTCTTGCCCATCACCTGGCTCTCGACGGTCTCGACGTGCTCGACGGCGTCGCCGTCGAGGTAGCCCAGCGCCGCGCCGCCGCGTTCGACGACCAGCAGGCCGTAGTGCCGGGACTCGCCGGTCGTCCGCTCCAGCGGCCCGGTGTCGAACTCGTTGTCGCTCACGAACTCGGCCTCGTCGACCGGCGACGGGAGGTCGTCGAAGGTCTCCTCCACGAGGTCGCCGTCGACGACGCCCACGTAGGCCACGAGGCCGTGCTCCGGCGTGCCCGACTCCTCGTAGTCGTGGAGGAGGTGGCGCGCCCGCTCCAGCGCTCGGCGACGGGCCTCGTCGGTCGACCCGGAGTCGAGATACTCCGCCTCGGCGGCGTCCTCCTCGACGTGCTCCAGCGTCGCCCCCACGGGCTCATCGGGCGGGACCGCGAGCGTCAGCAGGTGGTCGTCGCCCGCCCGGTACTCGGCTAGCTCCTCGACCCGCTGGGTGAACGCGTAGTCCGTGGCCATGTGAGAATCTACCCCGACGGCTCGGTGTCGCCGTGGTTAGCCGCTGTAATCGCCCAATCGGGGTGAGTGGTAGGCTTGCGGGCGCAAGGTCCTCCGCGTTCGCAGTCGCGTTTCCCCCGTTCAGATTGTACGACGGATCACGGATCATCCTCGAAGGCCCCGCGGGCTCGTTCGAACCGCTCTACGTCCCGGCCACCGAACTGCTCCGAAGCCGTCCGGGCTGCGTCTATCTCGTCCGAAGAGAGAGTTCCTGACCGCTCGTCTGGCGCGGGTTCGCGAGTGAGGCGGCGGAGCGTCTCGAACATCGTCTCGTCCTCCCTGTTGTGGGCCTTCAGCCACGCGTAGTATCCGTCTGAAACGCGGATCGTTTTCGCCACGTCGGAGTATCAGTGTGCGGGCGTAAATGCGTTCAGCCGTCACTCCTGTCTGCCGTGGTGTCGGCGGTACGGAGAGAGTGGGAAGTGGCCCTCTTCTAGGCGTACGCCTCGAACTCTCTGCCGAAGACGAGGAAGTACCCCGTCCCGAGCAGGCCGATGACAGTGGCGACGGAGAAGGCCACCTCGGGGCTGACGAAGTCCCACAGCGCGCCGCCCAAGGCGGCCGAAGGGATCACGACCGCGTTCCGCAGGAGGTAGTAGGCGCCGGTGACGCGGCCGCCGGTGTCGCGCTCGGCGGGACCGACGATCAGGGCCTTGTGCGAGGGCAGGCCGGCGAAGCGCAGGCCGGAGAAGGCGAAGAGCGCCGCGACGACGAGGGCGTTCGCGGGGGCGAACTGCGGGGTGAAGATGAGCAGGACGGGGAAGACGGCGTAGACGGCGAAGCCGGCCCCGACGACGGGCACGAGGCCGACCCGCTCGGCCAGCGCGGCGGCGGGGGCCATCACCAGCAGGGCGACGACCATCTCGACGCCGAGCAGGACGCCGAAGAACACCTCCGGACTGAGGTAGTAGCCCGCGATCGTCGCGTCGACTTCGAGGAAGCGCGTGACGACGAGGACGAAGAAGGTGTACACCATGCCGTTGGCGAAGCGCACCAGCGTGTCGCCGACCAGCAGCGGCCGGAGCTCGGCGGGCAGGCCCCGGAGGTCCCGCAGGATCTGGTCGACGCCCTCGAACGCCTTGCCGACGGTGTCCTCGCTGGCGTCGTAGAGGACGTGCTGGGCGACCGTGGCGACGGCGCCGAAGGCGACGGCGACGCCGAGGACGTACAGGAAGCCCGGCCGGATCTCGCCGCCGGCGAGGAAGAGCAGGCCGGCAGCGCCGACGGGACCGATCAGGAACGCCGTCCGGCGGAACGTCTCCGTGCTGGCGAACCCACGAGCCAGCCGGTCGTCCGGGACGGCCTGCTTGACGATGGCGAAGGTGGCGCCGAGGCCAAAGGACTTCCAGGCCTGGGCCAGCAGGAGGCCGACGAAGATCCAGACCCACGGTTCGAGGACGACGGCGCCGAGGTCGATCGGACCGACCAGCGGCGCGACGAGCCACACCAGAAAGCCCAGCGTCGACAGCAGGCCGAAGACGGTCAGCGCGTACCGCGAGCCCACGCGGTCGGAGACGGCGCCGCCCGGGTAGGGATACACGGCGCTGACGACGTTGCCCACGGTGCCGTAGATGCCGATGACGAACGGCGTCGCTCCCAGGGCGGCCATGTACTCCGGGAGGTAGCGACTGGTCATCTGGAACCCGAGGCTGAAGGCGAACATCGCCAGCGAGAGCACCAGCACGTCCGGCTCCAGCGAGAGGAACTGCCTGAAGGTGTCCAGCGCGCCGGGTTCCGCCTCGCCGTCGGCTCCCGTTTCGGTCGCCATGGCAATTGCCGGCGGTACGCCGGCCGTCGCCTTGACCGTTCGGGCCTCCGCCGGCGGACCGGGCACCGCCTCGTGGCAGGGACGGGCCCTACCCCTCGTAGGGACCAGACTGGACGGCCGCGGCGAGGTGGTCGACCTCGCCCTGGGTGATCCCGCCGCTGACCTCGGAGAACAGCGCCTCGACCTCGCTGCGGGAGAGCTTCACGGCGTCGGGCTGCTCGACGGCGTCGAGCGTGCGGTTCCGCAGTTCGCGGATGGTCCCCAGCGCCAGGAGGTACGGGAGCCCCATGGCCGGCAGCGCGCCCGCGTCGTCCCGGGGAATGCTCCGCAGGTACCGGCGCGCGCCGTCGGCGTAGCCCGACGCGCGGTCGACGACGCGCTCGACGACCCGGGCCACGCCGGGCGCCGCCTCGGGGTCGGCGACGTCCTCGTGGTCGAGGCCCTCCTCGGCCAGCCACTCGCCCGGGAGGTAGACGTTGTTCTCCTCGGCCCAGTCGGCGCGGACGTCCTTGGCGACGTTGACCTGCTGGAGGAGCATGGCGAAGGCGCGGGCGTCCTCGGGGTCCGGCCGGTCGGCGTCGCTCTCGCGGTGGGCCCGCAGCCCGGTGAACAGCTCGCCCACGGTGCCGGCGACGTACCAGCAGTACTCCTCCAGTTCGTCGACGGTCTTCAGCCGCAGGCCGCCGTGGTCCGCGTGGCGCCGGAGCACGTCGGCCATCCCGGTCGCCATCTCGCGGACCACCGACCGCATCGTGTCGCGGACAGGTTCGTCGAACGAGCGGTACAGCCGCATCGTGCGCTCGACCTCGTCGACGGTCTCCCAGTCCGCGCCGGCGTCAGCCGGTCGCTCCGCCTCGGCGGCGTCCGCGAACTCCGCGACCTCGGTGGGATCGTCCGGATCCATCGCCGCGTCGAGCGTCTCCAGCAGCTCGGCGCGCCGACGGGGCGGGATCGACGACTCGTCCTCGATGGTGTCCGCGGCGCGACAGAGGAGATATCCGGCACAGGTCCAGGTGGCCATCGGCTCCGCGAGCAGGTCGATGGTCAGGGTGAACGTCCGGGAGACGGAGGGGACCGTCTCGAAGGCCCACTCGCGGTCCGCGTCCCGGGTTCGCCCGGGCGGCAGTTCGCTCATGAAACACTCATTCGGTCCGGCGAACAAAAAGCTCGTCCCAATGGACTCGGCGCACGGCCGAACAGTGATGTGCTCGCGCGCCGACGGTTCACCTATGTCGGAGCGGTACGACCACGCGCGGGTCCGCGAGTACTGGCAGCACGTCTGGGAACGGGAGGGGGTCTACGAGTGCCCCGACAGTGCGTCGGACCCGACCTACGTTCTGGGAATGTTCCCCTACACCTCCGGGGCCCTCCACATGGGCCACGTCCGGAACTACGCTATCACCGACGCTTACGCGCGCTACCGGCGGATGCGGGGCGACGACGTGCTCCACCCGATGGGGTGGGACGCCTTCGGCCTGCCCGCGGAGAACGCCGCCGAGGAGCGCGACACCGACCCCGAGTCCTGGACGCGCGCCTGCATCGCCGGCATGCGCGAAGAGCTGGAGGAGATGGGTTTCGGGTACGACTGGTCCCGCGAGATAACGACCTGCGACCCCGAGTACTACCGCTGGAACCAGTGGCTGTTCACCCGCCTCCACGAGGCGGGGCTGGTCGCCTACGAGTCGGCGGCGGTCAACTGGTGTCCCTCCTGCGAGACGGTGCTGGCCGACGCGCAGGTCCGGGAGCGCGTCTCGCCGGCGGCCGGCGAGGGAAGCGCCGAGAGCGGCGCGACAGCGGCCGACGACCACGCCCACCGCGGCGTCTGCTGGCGCTGTGAGACGCCCGTCGAGCGTCGCGAGCGCGACCAGTGGTTCCTGAAGATCACCGAGTACGCCGCAGAGCTGACGGACGCACTGGACGGCCTCGACGAGTGGCCCGAAGGCGTCCGTGAGACCCAGCGCGACTGGATCGGCCGCGAGGAGGGGGCCGAGGTGACCTTCGCCGTCGATGGCTACGGCGACCTCGACGTGTTCACCGCGCGGCCCGACACGGTGTTCGGCGCGACGTACGTCGCCGTCTCCCCCGGCCACGACCTGGCCGAGCGGGCCGCCCCCGAGGACGAGGCCGTCGCCGCCTACGTCGAGGGCGCCAGCGAGGAGGCCGGCATGTCCGGCGTCGACACCGGCCTGCGCGCGGAGAACCCCCTGACCGGCGAAGACGTGCCCGTCTACGTCGCCGCCTACGTGCTGGACGACGTGGGCACCGGCGCGGTGATGGGCGTGCCCGCGCACAACGAGCGCGACCACGCCTTCGCCGATGCGCAGGACCTGCCGGTCGAGTCGGTCGTCGAGCCGACGGAAGGCGACGGCTCCGCCCTCCCCTACACCGGCGAGGGCGTGCTCACCGTCGGCGGCGAGTACGAGGGACAGGAGACCGCTGACGCGCGCGAGCGTCTGCTCGACCACGAGGCCGTCGCGGCGGCGACCACCTACCGCCTGCGGGACTGGCTCGTCTCCCGCCAGCGCTACTGGGGGACGCCCATCCCGATGGTCCACTGCGAGGAGTGCGGCCGCGTCCCCGTCCCACACGACGACCTCCCCGTCGAACTGCCCGAGTACGTCCAGACGACGGGCAATCCCCTCGAGGAGAACGAGGCGTTCGTCGAGACGACGTGCCCGGACTGTGGCGGCCCGGCCGAGCGCGAGACGGACACGATGGACACCTTCGTCGACTCCTCGTGGTACTTCCTGCGCTTCCTCTCGCCGGACCTCGACTCCGCCCCCTTCGACGCCGAGCGGGCCGACGAGTGGCTCCCCGTGGACGTCTACGTCGGCGGCGAGGAACACGCCGTCCTCCACCTGCTGTACATCCGCTTCTTCGCCCGCGCTCTCGCCGACCTCGGCCTGCTCGAGCACCGCGAACCCGTCGAGCGGCTGGTCAACCAGGGCACCGTCCTCCACGGCGGCGAGAAGATGTCCAAGTCCGCGGGCAACGACGTCGCGCCTCACGAGTACGGCGCCGAGACCACGCGGCTGTTCGTCCTCTCGGCCGCGCATCCGCGGCAGGACTTCGAGTGGACCGCCGAGGACGTCTCCGGCGCCTACGAGTTCCAGCAGGAGGTGTACGGCCTCGTCACCGGCTTCGACCCCGGCGAGGCCCGCCTAGAGAGCCGTCCCCACGACGCCTATCTGGAGCGGGAGATCGACCGCACCATCGCCGCCGTCACCGACGAGTACGACCGCTTCCGCTTCCACCAGGTGGTGGGGGAGCTCCAGCGGTTCGTCCGCCTGCTGCGGCGCTACCGCGAGTACGAGACGCCCTACCGCTACGCCTACTCGCGCGGGCTGCGCGCCCTGGCGAAGCTGCTGGCCCCCGTCGTGCCCTACCTCGGCGAGGAGCTGTGGCAGTCCCTCGACGGCGAGGGGCTGATGGCCGCCGCCGACTGGCCGACGCCGCTGCAGGACATCGGCGACTACCGGCTCGAACGGGACCTCGTCCGCCGGACGCTCGACGACGTCCGCGACATCGTCGACGTGGCCGGCATCGACGACCCCGAGGCGATCGACCTCGCCGTCGCGCCGGCGTGGCAGTACGACGCGTACGAGGCCGCCCGGCGGGCGGTATCGGAACGGGCGAGCGGGGACGAAGGACCCGCGAGCCGCCACGCGTCCGAGGGCACCGTCGTCGAGGCCGTGCTGGGCGACGAGGGCGTCCCCGACACCGACGCCGCGGCCGACTACGCCGCCGACCTCCGGGAGCGCGGGGCGGAGCTGGCGCCCGTCCTCGACGGCGACCGGGAACTCGCGGTGCTGGAGGAGGCCGCCTGGCTGGTGGCCGACGAGTTCGACGCCGACGTGACCGTCCGCCGGGCCGAGGACGACGAGGTCGCCAGCGAGGCCCGCCCCGGCAGGCCAGCGATCCAGGTCGAGTGACGGCGCCGACGCCGGACGGGCACGCCGTCGTCGACGGGGACGACCCCTCTCGGCACTGACCTATAAGTCCGTGCGGGCCGACACGTCACGTATGGACGTTACCCTCTTCGAGGTCCACGTCGACAACCTCCCGTTCAGTACCGGCAGCGGCAAGCAGTCCACGTCGAAGTCCGACTCCCAGCAGCAGGAGCAGTCGTCCGACTCGTCCAGCGGACTGAAGAGCCGCCTGCCGAAGCTCCTGGCCGTGCTGGTCGTCGTCGCCGCGGTCGGCGTCGCGGTCAAGAAGTTCCGCGGCGGAAGCGACGACGAGGACACGGAGCTCCAGACCGAGGAGGTCGAGCCCGGCGTCGAACGGATCGAGGCCTGACTGACCGCGCGCACTCGATTTTTCTCCGCAGGCGGCAGTTCGGCCGGTTACCGTGGATTCGATCCCAGCAGGGGACGCTTCGCGGCCCCTCTGAAGCGGTCAGCGTGGAGAGCGGGACGGGAGGGGCAAGCGATCCTCCCCCCGGACACGCTGGATATCCACGGATAGGACGGCTATCCAGTACGTGGACAGACGGGGCCCGCAGAGTCCGGACGCGTTCAGCGAGGACCCGAGTCACTCGTGGCGGGTCAGGCCGCCGACGACTTTTTTCGCGGCTCGGCCCAAGACCGACCATGCCGACGCTCTCCGAGACCCACATCGAGAACCGCCATCGCGTCCAGCCCAACCACGCCAACAACTACGAGTCCGCCCACGGCGGCATCGTGATGAAGTGGATGGACGAGATCGGCGCCATGTCGGCGATGCGCTTCGCCGGCGCGGCCTGCGTCACCGCCGGGATGAACGGCCTGGACTTCAAGCGACCCATTCCGATCGGCGGGAACGCGCTCATCGAGGCCTACGTCTACGGCCACGGCCGCTCGAGCGTCAAGGTCCGGGTCCGCGCCGCGCGCGAGGACCCGCTGACCGGCGAGAGCGAACCGACTACCGACGCCCACTTCACCTTCGTCGCGCTGGAGGACGGCGACCCCACCGAGGTCCCCGACCTCGAAGTCGAGACGGCCGAAGAGGAGGAGCTCCGTGACGCGGCGCTGGCCGACGCCGACGAGAAGCGCGGCCGCTAGCGTTCCTGCCGCTCGCTCGTTCCGAAGCCTCGCTAGCGCTCGGCCTCGCGGCTCGCGTGTCGTTCCCGTCGGTCACTCCCGCTCGCTCTAACCGAGACCACTCGCTTCGCTCGTGGTCTCGCGGTGCGCTCGCTCCACGGACTCCACCAGCGCCGCGCGGTCCGCTTGGTACGCGAGGTGCGAGTCGCAGTCGCAGTCCGAGCAGCCGAACTCGGGAATCGCGTCGCCGTCGACGGCCCGCGCGACGGTGCACTCCGCGTCGGCGCCGGGCGACCGGACGACGCCGTTGAGGCGGCTGTCCGGGTCGCCCAGCAGGTAGTCGACGTGCCAGTGGCGGGCGTCGTGCTCGCCCGCGGCGACGCGCTCGTGGCGGTCGATCCGCGAGAAGCCGCCCGGACCGAGGGCGCTCCCGGTGTAGGCGTACCAGCCGGCGGGGAACTCGATTTCGCCGAGCGCGCCGACCGACAGGGAGTCGCCGGCGGTCCGCTCGATCAGGAGTGTGTAGGTGCCGCCGTCGCTCACGCGCCCTGCTCGGGGTCGGCGGCCAGTTCGCCGAAGCCCGCCAGGCGGTACTCGCGGGAGTCGGTGCAGCCGTCGACGCCGGCGGCGAGGTGGCCCACCAGCCAGTCGCAGGCGTGCGCGAAGTCGTCGTAGGGAGCAGCGTCGATGCGGTCGGCGACGTCCTCGGCGGGCAGGTCGACCTCGCAGTCCTCGCGGAAGGCGGCGATGCGCTCGGCGGCGGCTTCGGCTGTCTCGTCGTCGGCGCTGGCGTCCGCGAACGCGTCGGCGACGGCGTCCTCGAAGCTCATGTGCGACGGCTGGGCGAGGGCTCAGGTAGGCGTTGCGGATCGACCGCATCCGCGGCTGACCCGACCTTTCTTGTCGTCTCGGGACCACGTTCCGGTATGGGTCGTCGCCTCGCCGACAGCCCGACGGTGACGACGCTGGTCGTCCTCGTCGTCGTGTTCGCGTTCCAGCAGGTCGTGACGCTCGTCGCCGGCCCGCCCGCGGCCCGGTCGCTGTTCACCCTGTCGGCGCCCGTCACGGTCCGCCCGTGGACGGTCGTGACGGCCGTCTACGCCCACAGTTCGCCCTCGCACCTCGTGGCCAACGCCGCTGGCCTGGCGCTGGCGGGCCTGCTGCTGGAGCGGCGGACCACGTCGACGCGCTTCCACGCCTTCTTCCTCGCGAGCGGTGCGCTGGCGGGCCTCGCACAGGTGTCCGTCTCGGCGACGCTGGGTCCGTTCGTCCCCGGGATGCACGCCCGCGTGAGCGTCCTCGGCGCCAGCGGCGCTGTGTTCGCGCTGTTCGGCTACCTGCTGGCGAGCAACGGCGTGACGGAGGAGGTCCTCGGCGGCGTGTCGCTGGGGCCGCGCCCCCAGGTGGCGCTGCTGGCCGGCGTCGCCGTGGCGGTCACACTCGCCACCGCCAGCCCGCGGGCGGCGCTGGTCGCCCACTTCTCCGGCTTCCTGCTCGGCATGCTGGCCGGTCGGATCCACGTCCTGCGACCGGCGGCGGTCCGCCGCCGGGCCGGCCCGGTCTGACGGGGCGCTGTTTCGAGCGGCCTCCACCCGAAACGAGGGGGTCGCAGCGCCGTTGTCGCTCCGCCCGCCAGCGTCCAGTGGTCGATGCCGCTCCGACGGCGTCGGTTTCCACCCGAAACGGAGGGGTGATTCGGACCGGCGTCGCTGTGGATCGGTTCGACAGCCTGGCGTCGGGCAGTCGTACCGGCACTGACCGACGACAGTCCGAATCAGCCGACGAACACGCGCTCGTCCAGCGCCGCCGTCACCTCGTCGGCCAGCGTCCGGAGGTTGACGGCGTCCTCGCGGTTGTACTCGATCAGCGTCTCCAGCGACCCGTCGACGCCCCGCTCGTGCTCGCGCCAGAGGCGCACGGCGTCCCGGCCCGAGATGTCGGGCCGGTCCCGCTCGATCCCGATCGACTGCTCGATCTCCTTGAGCCCGCCGGAGAGGTCCAGCTTCTTGCAGGTGTACATCAGGTCCAGGTGCGGGCAGTCGAGGTCGACGCCGAACGACTCCTCGAGGAAGGGGACGTCGAAGCGCTTGCCGTTGAACGTCACCAGCAGGTCGGCCTCGCCCAGCGTCGCCCGCAGCGACTCGGCGCTGAGGTCGTCGCCCTGGACCAGCGTCTCCGTCTCGCCGCCCTGGTGGAAGCTCACGGTCGTCACGCTGTCCCGGTGGTGGTCCAGCCCGGTCGTCTCGATGTCGAAGAAGCAGGCGTCCTCGGAGAAGGTGTCGTAGAGCCGCCACTGCTCGCTGTTCGGGAACGCCTGATCGAAGTAGGTCACGTCGCCGTCGGCCAGTCGGTCGTACCCCTCGTCGATGAACGACTGGATGCGTTCGGCGGTCGTCTCGCCCACCGGGTCCGGGCGGAAGTCGTCCCAGTGGGTGACGCCCGCCTCCCACAGGGACCGCTCCGTCTTCTCGCCGACGCCCCGGACCGGAATGAAGCTGTTCTCGACGCGCACGCTACGGGTTGCGGCGGTCACCGGACATAAATGAGTCGGTCGGCGCCCTCCGGAGCGCCAGCCAGAGATCCCGCAGCATTCGCCGCGCTCGAAACGGGTTTTCCGGTACGGTCCGGACTCGCGCCCGTGACGCACTACCTCGTCGCTACCTCGTCGGTCCACGTCACCGCCGCGGCCGCCGACTACCTCCAGGGGCGGCTCGATCCGGACGACGGCGTGGCGGTCGTCGGCGTTCGCGAGGCCGACGTGCCGAACAGGGATGCAGACGACGCCGCCAACGTCGCCCGCTCGCGGCTCGCCGCCGCGGCGCCCGAGATCGACGTGCGCGACGGCGACCCAACCGAAGAACTGCTGGCGGCCGTCGAGGAGCGCGATCCGGACGCGGTGGTGATCGGTGCCAACCGCGGGACGGAGGAGAGCGAGGGCGTCGGATCGACCGCGCGGGCGCTGCTTTCCGACCTGGATCGGCCGGTGATAGTCGTTCCCGTGCCGGGCCGCTGACCCCACGCTTTTGAGTGCGGACGGCGAATCCGCGACCATGTCGGCGTCGGAACTGGCCAGTCGCGTCGCTGACGCGCTGACCGTCGACCGTGAGGAGTTCCAGTCGCAGGCCGCCGAGGAGGCCGAGCGACTCAAGGAGGAGGTCCGCGAGGGAACCTTCGACAACACGCAGGCCATCGTCGGTCTCGAGTTCGAGCTGTACGCCGTCGACGACAGGACCGACGCCCTGCGCCGGGTGCCCCGGCGCCTGCTGGACCTGATCGGCTTCGAGAAGGAACTGGGCCTGCACAACGCGGAGATGCAGACCAGCCCGCAACCGCTGAACGCCTACGGGCTGCAGGCGCAGCTCTCGGAGCTACAGGCCAACCTCTCGCCGGCCAACGAGCGGACCATCCAGCGGGAGGACATCCGGCTGGTCTCGGACGGCATGTGGACGGTGCCGCCCAACGGCGAGACGGCCGGCGAGTACCTCTGTGACAGCGTCGAGCAGGACGGCGTCCGCATCGCGACCAACATGTCCGACTCGGTCCGCTACCACGCGATGGCCAACACGGACTACCCGGCGGGCAACCGACTGGACGCCCCACACGTCTCGCTGCAGGCCGAGACGGTGATGCCCGAGAGCCTCATCACGTCGATCCAGCCCCACTACCAGATCCCCCACGCGCCGGACCTGCCCGAGTACTTCCGCTACGCGCTGCGGATCGCCGGACCGCTGCTGGCGCTCGGGGTCAACTCCCCCTTCTTCCCGCCGGACCTCTACGACGACGCGCCCGACCGCGAGATCGTCGACGACGCCCACATGGAGCACCGCGTCGGCGTCTTCGAGTCGGTGCTGAACCCCGCGGATCGGGACGCCCGCGACGTGACGAACGAGGTCGCGCCGGACGACGACCCGGCCGTGAAGGTGCGCTTCCCGCCTGACTTCGAGACCGCCGAGGCGGCCATCGACGACGTCGTCGCCGACCACACCATCGTCCCGATGGAAGTGCCGACGGGTACCCGCTTCGACGACGACTTCGCCCACTACCGCCACAAGCACGGCTCCTACTGGCGGTGGATCCGGCCCGTCTTCGACGGCGCCTCCCGCTCGGCCGCCAACGCTCGCATCGAGTTCCGCCCGCTGCCCGGCCAGCCCACCGTCGGCGACGCCGTCGCCTTCCAGGCCGTCTTCGCCGGCCTGCTGGAGGCCATGCCCACCGTCGAGCACCCCGTCCGCTCGCTGGAGTGGGAGACGGCGAAGGAGAACTTCTACGCGGCCACGGAAGACGGCCTGCGGGCCGACCTCGAGTGGATCACCGTCGACGGGACCCACACGAGCGCGACCGACGAGATCTACGGCGAACTCTTCGAGCTCGCCCGCGAGGGCCTGGAGACCCACGGCCTCACCACGGAGCGCGCCCGCGACTACGTCCGCCCGCTGCGCGAGCGCGTCGACCGCCGGCTGACGCCCGCCCGCTGGAAGCACAACGTCGTCCGCGACCAGGTCGACGAGGGCGTCCCGCTCGCCGAGGCCATCTGGGGCATGCAGTCCCGGTACGTCCAGCGACAGTCCGAGACGTTGATCGACGGGAGCTTCGTGGACTGGTTGGGGTGACGGCGGCCGGGCCGCGATCTACTGTTGACGTAGGGGGTCTAGTTGACTGACGCCGCCTTCTCGACGTACTCGACCGCCTCCGCGGGCGTCTCGACGTGCTCGACGCCGGGGACGCCCTCGATTCGGTGCGTGTCCAGGCCGGCGACGGGCCGGCCCATGTCCAGCGCGTGGCCCAGTTCGGAGAGGGTACCCGTGCCGCCGTCCACCGCGACGACGGCGTCGCCGTTCATGACGACGAGGACGTTCCGGGCGTTGCCCAGTCCCGTCACGATCGGCGTGTCGACGTGTTCGTTGGCCGTCGCGCGGCTCTCGTCCGGGAGGATGCCGATGGTGTGGCCGCCGGCCGCCTTCGCGCCCTCGCAGACCGCCGTCATCACGCCCGTCCGGCCGCCGCAGACCACCTCGTGGCCGCGCTCGCCCAGCAAGCGCCCCACTTCCCGGGCGTCCGCGTACTGCTCGTCGGTGACGCTACTCCCGCCGATGACTGACACGCGCATGTCCGGGCCTGAGCGCGCGGGGTCCTAAAGGCGGCCGTCCGCGTGCCCCGTCAATCGCGGACGCACCGCTATCGCGTCCCACGTGTGCAGAAAATCGGAACCGGTGATGCCCGTCGATCAGTCCCGGACCTGATCGAGCCAGTCCTCGGCGCGGGCCTCGCTGGTGCCCGCGATCTCGGCGAGGTCGCTCGCCGGGCGGTCGGCGAGGTCGGCGACGGTCTCGACGCCGGCCTCGCGGAGGCGCTCGGCGTAGGTCGGGCCGATGCCCTGGACCGTCTCGACGTCCGCCTCCACCTCGACGGCGACGTCGTCCTCGGCGCTGGCCGCGTCGTCGACGGCCCGGTTGACGGCCTCGGCGGCCGCCTGCTCGGGGTCCTCGACGTCGATGGAGACGGCGTCCGGGTCGATCGACTCGTCGGCGTCCGGGTCGCCGGCACCCGAGTTCCCGTCGTCGGCGTCGACCGCGGACCCGGCGTCGGCAGTGCCGCCGTCGGTGGGCTCCACACCGACCTCGGCGGCGTCGGTCTCGTCGCCCGCGTCGTCCTCGAGAGCGCGGCGGTTGCGCTCGGAGTACCACTCGCCGACCTCGGGCCAGAGGCTCTCGTGGGTCGAGGAGGACACCGAGAGACCGATGTGGCCCGTGGAGAACTCCCTGGTGGTGACGTCGTCGCTGCCGACGACGTCGTTGAACGGCTTGCTGGCCGCCGGCGGGACGAGGTGGTCGTACTCGCCCATCAGCTGGAGGATCGGCATGTCGACGTCGTCGAGGTCGACGCGCTCGCCGCCGATCTGGAGGACGTTCCGGTAGAGCTCGTTCTCCTGGTAGATCTTGTGCAGGAACTCCTCGTAGGCGGCGCCGGCGACGTCGACGCCCTCAGAGAGCCACTGCTCCATGCGGCCGAAGTTCTCGACGAAGTCCTCGTTCTCCAGGTTCTCGGCGAGGCGGACGTACTTGGAGACGTAGTTGTCGATCGGATCCATCAGCGCGAACCCGACGTCGAGCATCTCCGCGGGGACGTTGCCGAACGTCTCGGTGACGTCCTCGGGCTCGTAGTACTCGCTGGAGCCCCAGTCCTCCAGGACGCCGCCGGTCTGGTCGAAGCACAGCCCGGCGGCCATCAGGCCGAGGGCGTTGACCTTCTCGGGGTGGAGAGCCGCGTACATGACCGACATGGTGCCGCCCATGCAGTAGCCCAGCAGGTTGATGGCGTCCCGTCCGGAGCGCTCGCGGATCTCGTCGACGCAGTTCTCGATGTAGCGGTTGACGTAGTCGTCGAGCCCGAGGTGCTGGTCGAGCCGCGAGGGCTCGTTCCAGTCGATGAGGTACACGTCGTGGCCGGCCTCCAGCAGCCGCCGGACCACGGAGCGGTCGGGCTGGAGGTCGAGGATGTACGGCTTGTTGATCAGCGCGTACACGATGAGGATCGGGACCTCCTCCCGTTCCTCCTCGGGCACGTCGATGCCGGCGGCCTCGGCGTCGTAGTGCAGCAGCTCCAGCTTGTTCTCCTCGTAGACGACCTCGCTGGGCGTCTGGCCGACGTCGACCTCCTGCATGCGTGCGAACCGCTCGGGGGCGGCGGCGGCGGCCTCGACGCCCTCGGTCATCGACTCGAGGGTCTTGCGCTGGAGGTCCAGCGCGGCCGTGATCGGGTTGACGGGATCGGACGCCATGGTCAGTCCTCGAGCTCGTCGAGGATGCGGTCGAGCTTCCCTTCGATTTCGTGCTGGCGACGCTCCAGTTCGACGAGGCGCTCGCCGACCTCGACGACGTCGTCGCGGGTGGGGAAGCCCAGCTGGGCGACCGTCTCCTGGCTGATGTCGTCGGCCTCCTGGCGCATCTCCATCATCGCCTCGACGAGCTGGCCGTTGGCCGCGGCGAACGCGGAGGTGCCCATCACGTGCTTGAACGCCTCGTTGGCGGACTGGAGCCAGATGTCGCGGAACTCGGTGGGGTCGACCTCCTCGCCCTGAGCGGCGTCGGTCGAGCGCTCGAGGACCTGCTCGGCGGCGTCCATCCACTCCTCGTATGCGCGGTTATACCCCTGGATTCCCTCGGTCAGCTCCTCGTCCTCGGGGATGGAGTCCTCGACGGCGTCCGCCCACGACTCGACGAAGGCCGCCTGGGCCTTCATGTTCTGCTCGACGGAGTCCGAAACCGCCTCGTTCATCTGCTCGACCATCTCGATCCACTCGTTCTGGACCTGCGTTGTATCACTCATAGTGTACTCTCACGTGCGAAAAAGGAAAAGGTTCCCGGGGGTTACGCCTCGACGGCGTCGGCGGCCTGCTCCTGGACGTCGCGGACCTGCTCCTGCAGGTCGGCGACCTGGTCCTGGAGCTCCTCGAGCTGGTCGCCCCACTGCTCGGCGGCCTCGACGGACTGGGCCTCCAGCTCCTCGTGGGCCTCGACGAGCAGTTCGAGCTGCTCCTCGACGGCCGCGGCGTAGTCCTCGGTCAGCTCGTCGTAGGCCTCGACGCCCTCGACCAGCTCGGCCTCGACGTTCTCGAAGGCCTCGGCGTGGTTCTCGAGCAGGAACTCGAACTGCTCGTCGACGGCCGCGCGGACCTCCTCGACGGTCGGCGCGACGCCGGGGACGGTCGACTCGACGGCGTCCAGATAGCTGTGGACGGCCGTCTGCTGGAGTTCGACGCCGCGGCGCTGGACGGACTCCTGGCTCTCGAGGCTGTCGACGAACGCCTCGCCGACGGTCTGCTGGAACTGGACGCCCTGCTGGAGGGCGTTGCTGGACTGTTCGATCGATGCGCGCTGGAGCTCGAACGCCGTACTGACGGGGTTAGTGTAGGATGACATGGGTATCACTCGTCTCGGTTCCGCTTGACCGGGAGGACGACGGTCTGGACGATGTCGCCCTCTTCGATGTCGAGGGCCTCCCGCTCGGCGTCCGGGATCGACACCCGACCGCCGCTCTGCACTCGCGTCTTGAACGTCGCCATCTGACTCATCGCGCCCAGCTGGTTCATGTCCAGCCCGGGCATCGAGCCGCCGGCGAACAGCTGCTTCATCATCTCCTGCTGCTGTTCGATCGCTTGCTCGCTCGCTTCCTGCATGCCCCGGAACATCGCCGGAGGCCACGTCGAGCCGTCGTTCTCCTCGGTCATCGGGTACTTCCTCGTAGACCCCTCGGATACATAAGAGTTGCGCTGAATACCATCTGCTACCATTAGATACCATCTGTTACCACGAATTTCGCGTTTCAGTCCTTCGAGGGAAATTATTCGATTTCGTCGAAACCCGGAAATTCGGCAGATAGCGAACGTGACAATCGAGTTCCCGGTCCTCCCCTTCCACCACCATTTTTTAATAGGGGAAGCCCCTAACACAAGCGTCGATGAGTTCGCAATCGAACCGGAACACGCTGTTGGACGCCTGGACGGAGACATCTACCCACATGTTCAACAGTGTCGTTGCGGCCAACCGGGCAGCCTTCGCCGCACTCGGTGTCGACCCCGCCGACGCGAACGGGTCCGAACCCGCACCAGCGGAGCGCATCGAGCCCGACGAGGAGTTGGCGGAGTGGACAGTCGAGATCAGCGAGGACCACCCGGACCGGCTGGGCGTCGGCGACCGCGTCGAGTTCACCAAGCGGATCTCCGACGATGACGTCAAGCAGTTCGCCGCCGCCAGCGGCGACACCAACCCGCTGCACCTCGACGACGAGTTCGCCGAGAAGACCCGCTTCCGAGGCCGCATCGCCCACGGGACGCTCGTCGGCGGCCTGATCAGCGCCGCGCTCGCGCGACTGCCGGGGCTGACTATCTACCTCTCTCAGGACCTCGAGTTCCACAACCCCGTTCGCATCGGCGACCGGGTCACCGCCGAGGTCGAGATCGTCGAGGACCTGGGCGACGACCAGTACCGGCTGACGACCCGCGTCGTCGACGAGGACGACGTCGTGATCGACGGCGAGGCCGTCGTCCTGATCGACGACCTCCCCGAGGACGACTGACCGGGCCCCGAACGACTGACCGAGCCTAGCGGAGCGCTCGCTCGACCGCGTCCGACCGCTCGCGCGGCAGCCAGTGGCCGCAGTTCTCGACCACCTCTAGCTCGCTGTCCGGGAGCCGCTCGCGGGCCCGCTCCGACCACGAGACGGGAAAGAGCGGGTCAGCCCGCCCGTGGAGCAGCGTCGTCGGGACGTCCACCTCGCCCAGCCGGCCGAGGAAGTTCGTCCGCAACCCGTCCGGCCGGAACTCGTGGCGCTGCCAGCTCCGCAGCGTCCGCATCGTCGACGACGACACCGTCTCGGCGACGTCCGCGACTAGGTCGTCCGCCGGCGTCCCGTCGACCAGCCCGCTGAGATGCGTCCGCACGGCCGCGCGCGTCCCCATCGTCCCCAGCATCAGGTCGTCCGCGAAGGGAACCCGCAGCGCGGCGCTCATCGCGCCCCGCCAGTGGGCGTCCGCTCCCAGCCCGTAGCTGTCGACCAGCACCAGCCGCGCGGGGTCGCCCCCGTCCAGCACGTGGCCCAGCGTCACCGCGCCGCCCATCGAGGTGCCGACCAGTCCCGCGCCCTCGACGCCGAGTTCCGAGAGGAATGCCCGCAGTACGTCCACGTAGTAATCTGTCGTATACGTCCGGCGGGGCTTGTCGCTCTCGCCGTGGCCGGGGAGGTCCGGCGCGTACACGGCGTAGTCGTCGGCCAGCGACGGCAGCGCGTGGCGCCAGGAGACGGACGCCGCGTCGAGGCCGATGCCGTGACAGAAGACCAGCGGCGGCCCGTCACCGCCGGCGAGGTACCGCACGCCGACGTCGTCGCCGTCGACCGACAGCTCGACCCGCTCGGATCGGACGCCGTTCATCGGAAGCGTTTGCTCGGACCGGCTGTCACTCATTGGACGAGTTTCGGGGCCGGGCCCGGATGAGTCTTCGCTATCGCCCCCCGTCAGCTCCGTCCCCGGGGCCGTCCAGCGATTCGGCACCGGACGGCCCGTGGTCGTAGGCCCCCGCTCGCTCCAGCTTCGCCCGCTCGCGGACGACCGATGGGGTCCGGCACCGCCCGGGCTCGCCCGCCGCCTGCGGAACCGTGCAGTTGTTACAGCTCGCACAGAGGGCGTCCTCGCCCGCGAGCAGGCGCGTGCCCAGCCGCGGCTCGGCGTAGAACGGTCGCGCCATCCCCACGAGGTCCGCCGCGGCCGGCGAGGCGTCGTCGCCCAGCAGCCGCTCGCAGGTCGCCCGCTCGCGGACCCCGCCCTCGCAGAGGACCGGGACGTCGACGCGCCGCCGGACCGCCCGGCAGACGTCGGCGTTCCAGGCCGGATCGCGGTCGAACCGCAGTGCCTGGAGCCAGTTGAGCAGCCGGACGGCTCGCGCACGCAGCGGCCCGCCGAACGCCGCCGCGTAGCCGGACTGCAGCTCCGCGGCCGACCAGGCCCGCTCCGGGAACTTCCCCCGGATCACGCTCATGTCCCAGAACGTCGAGACCTCGACCGGAACGACGGCGTCGTAGCCGACCTCGGCCGCCCGCGTCGCGAGCCGGACGCCGTCGTCGAACGAAAGGTGCCTTCGAACGAAACTCGGGGCGGCCGTCTCCGCGGGCACCTTCGTGAGTAGCGGGACGTCCCCCGTGTGCTCGCGGACGGCGTCGTGGACGGCTTCGAGAAAGCGCAGACCGCCGCTGCCCGGCGGCTCGTCGGGGCCCGTCCCGAACTCGTCGTCCCGGCGGTTGTACAGCGGCGAGCAGAACTGCTGGACGATGCCCATGTTCGCGCCGGAGAGGTGGATGCCGTCGTACCCCGCGTCGACCGCGTGCCCGGCCGCCCGCCCGAACCGCTCGGCGAGGTCGTACACCTCGCCCGTGGAGAGGACGTGCGGCGAGAGGTCGATCAGCCCGGCGCGATCGAGGAGGCGCAGCTGCCACGGCGGGCGCGAGACGGCCAGCTGCTCGACCCCCGGGTTGCGCTCGCGGTGGCCCGCGTGCCAGACCTCCAGACTCCGGAGCCCGCCCTGAGCGAGCTGGACGAAGATCCGTCCGCCGCGGTCGTGGACCGCCCTGGTCAGTCGCTCCAGTTCGGCGACGAACTCGGGGTCGTGGACGCGCGTCATGTTCGGCGCGGCGCAGCCGCTCTCGGCCGTGACGACGCTGGCCCCCTGGAAGACCAGGCCAACGCCGGAGGCGGCCGTGGGCGCCAGCTCGTCGATCAGCGCGTCGACGGCGCCCTCGCCCGTCCCGGCGCACTCCAGCACCGGCGCGCGGTAGAGTCGATTGGGAACCGCGACGCCGCCGATCTCGACGGGGTCGGTGAGCGCGGCCATACCCTGCAGAGGCGCGCCGGAACCGTAAGCGTGGGGCCGACCACCACGGGCGGTCCGGACCGATCGACGACTCTCCATCGACCGCGCCCTTTTCCACTGTCGCGACGTACGATACCGTATGCCACAGACGGTCGGCTTCACGGGCGACGTGATGCTCGGCCGGACGGTCGACGAGCGCCAGCGCCGCCGGTCGGTGGACGCGGTGTGGGGCGACCTGCTGGAGCGGCTCCGCGGACTGGACGCCCTGTTCGTCAACCTGGAGTGTTGCCTCTCACAGCGGGGCCGGCAGTGGCGGCGGACCCACCGGCCCTTCCACTTCCGGGCGGACCCGGAGTGGGCCGTGCCGGCGCTGGAGCGGGCCGGCGTCGACTGGGCGAACCTGGCGAACAACCACCTGCTGGACTTCGAGGAGGTGGCGCTGGTCGACACGCTGGACGCGCTGGACGGGGCCGGCATCGCCCGCTCCGGCGCCGGCCGCGACGAGCGCGAGGCGCTGGCCCCGGCGATCGTCGCGGTGGGCGACCTCACCGTGGCGTTCGTCTCGCTGACGGACAACACACCGGAGTTCGCGGCGGGGCCGGACAGCCCCGGCGTCGCGCGGGCCGAGAGCGGCCGTGAGAGCCGCGAGGCGGTCGAGCGGTCGCTGGCCCGTGCCCGCGACGTCGACCCCGACCTGCTCGTAGCCTCGCTGCACTGGGGACCGAACATGGTGGACGAGCCCTTCGACGAGCACGAGCGATTCGGCCAGTGGCTGCTCAGGCGGGGCGTCGACCTCGTCCACGGCCACAGCGCGCACGTGTTCAAGGCCGTCGAGCCGCGCCCCGAGGGGGCGATCCTCTACGACTGCGGGGACTTCGTCGACGACTACCGGGTGGACCCGGACCTCCGCAACGACCGGAGCTTCCTGTTCGAGGTGACGGTGGGCGAGGACGGGGAGTTGCGCGAACTACGGCTGGTGCCCGTCGAGATCGGCGACTGCGCGGTCCATCGCGCAACGGGGGCCGCGGCCGAGTGGTGCCGGCGGACGATGCGCGAGCGGTCGGCGGGGTACGACGCGGCGTTCGAGCGCGACGGGGAGGCGCTCGTGGCGGCGCTGTAGGGGGGCGCGAGACGGTCCGTTTCCGGACCGCCGAAGCTGCAAAGTGGGTGGACTTTTGAGCGCCGGGTCCCTCCGGCCGGTAATGGCAGACCTACAGCTCCGGGACGACGTGCCCGCCGCCGCCGACGACGGCGTCTGGCTGGCCTGCGTCGAGTGCGGGGAGACGTTCGCGCCCTTCGAGGCGGTCCGATACACCTGCGACGACTGCGACGGCCTGCTGGAGGTCCGGTACGCCGACCTCCCGACGTGGGACGACTTCGAGGGGGAGCGCAGCGTCTGGCGCTACAGCGACGCGCTGCCGTTTGATCAGGGAGTCTCCCTCCCCGAGGGCGGCACGCCACTGCACCGCGTCCCGCGACTGGAGGAGTCGGTGGGCGTCGACGCCCTGCGGATCAAGCACGAGGGGATGAACCCGACCGGCTCGTTCAAGGACCGCGGCATGACCGTGGGCGTGCGCGTGGCCCAGGAAGTAGGGGTCGACCGGCTGGCCTGCGCGTCGACCGGGAACACCTCCGCGGCGCTGGCGGCCTACGGCGCCCGCGCGGGCCTGGAGACGCTCGTCCTGCTCCCGGCGGGGAAGGTCGCCGCTGGCAAGGTCGCCCAGGCGGCGCTGCACGGCGCGCGCATCCTCGAGGTCGACGGCAACTTCGACCGCTGCCTCGACATCGTCCAGGAGCTCGCGGGCCGCGGCGAGGCGTACCTGCTGAACTCGCTGAACCCCTTCCGCCTGGAGGGCCAGAAGACCATCGGCCTGGAGATGCTGGAGCAGTTCCGCGACGACTACGGCGAGGTCCCCGACCGCATCGTCCTGCCGGTCGGCAACGCGGGCAACACCGCGGCGCTGTACAAGTGCTTCCGCGAACTCGTGAAGGCGGGCGCGCTCGACGCCGAGGAGGTGCCGAAGCTCACCGGCGTCCAGGCCGAGGGCGCCGCGCCGATGGTCGAGGCCATCGAGGAGGGCAACGACGAGGTCCGCCGCTGGGAGGACGTCGAGACCATCGCGACGGCCATCCGCATCGGCAACCCCGTCAACGCGCCGAAGGCGCTGCCCGGCATCCGCGAGACGGGAGGCACCGCCGTCCCCGTCAGCGACGAGGCGATCACGGAGGCCCAGCGCGACCTGGCTGGCGAGGGCGTCGGCGTCGAGCCCGCCTCCGCCGCCAGCGTCGCCGGCCTGCGGAAGCTCCGCGAGCGCGGCGGGGTCGATCCGGACGAGCAGGTCGTCTGCCTGACGACGGGCCACCTGCTGAAGGACCCCGACGCGGCCGCCGCCGCCGGCTCCGACCCCGAGCCCGTTCCCGACGACGCCGACGCCGTGCTGGACCACCTGGAGGGCTGATCCGGACGGGGGTCACGTCCCGCTGCGTAACGGCCGTCTTTACGGATCGAAGGGATCGGCTACACCGGTGATTTCGACCGTCTGAGCCCGTCGTGCGTCCGTCTTGCGTCCGTCCGACGCGGCTTTTTGTGACTTCGTGACATACGTTTGATCATGTCCCCGGACACCACTCGTCGCGAGGCGGACGTTCCCGACGTCACCACCCGACGGCGTGTGCGGCCGGAGCTGTCGTACATGGCCGTCGAGCGTCGGCTCCTCTGCGAGCGAATCGTGGAGCTGGAACGGGAGCTACGGCGGGAACGCGAGCGACACGAAGACGTCGTCGAGCAGTACGAGCGGCTGTTGCGCGAGCGCGAGGCGGCGGACGACGGCGACGGCCTCCTGTCCGGACTCTTCGGAACCTGAGGCGGGGAATCGGAGCGCTACGACCGGACGAGCGACGGGCCGGTAGTCGCCACGGGATTACTAGTTCTATCGGATATGTTCCGTCGTAACTACCAGACGTCATCGCGGTCGATGGTGATTGGACCTAATCATTTTGCCCCATAGCCTATCTCCCAGTGCGAGACAGTTCCGGGTGCGATGACCAGAACACTGGCGAGTATCGCGATAGCTGCGGCGCTCGTGCTGGCAGGCGCGCTGCCGGCCACCGGCGCCGCGATGGGGGCACAGCAGTCGGAGGGGCACGCGGGCGGGCACGTCTCCTTCGAGACGTCGAGCAACGCCGTCGTCGACTACGGCGTCGGAGGCGAGACGGTGCTGGAGTCGGTCGCGGTCGATTCCCAGAGCGCCGTCGAGAGCGACGCCGGCGTCGGGCTCGACGCCGGCCTCTCCGCGATGAGCGACATCGCGGGCGCGGCGCTGTCGCTCAGCGCCCGGACCGAGACCAGCGCGACCGTGACCGCCGACAGCGGTGCCGAACTCACGGCCCACGACAACCCGCGCGGGATCCTCGTGGTCTCGGCGGGCAACGAGTCCCAGTACGTCACGGCCAACGTCTCCAGCGGTGCCGAGACCAGCGCCGAGAGCGACGAGCGCGTCGTCGTCACCCACGAGGACGGCCGCGACGGCGCCTTCCTCGTCGTCGGGAACGGCTCGGTCGCCGTCGACGACGGCGGCAACGTCAGCGCGAGCCTCGGCGAGGACGCCAAACTCGTCTTCCGCTCCTACGAGGGCGAGCGCGCCGAGGACGACGAACAGCAGGAGCGGATGATCGCCAACGGCACTGCAACCGCCGAGGCCTACGTGACCCAGTCCGGCGAGGACGGGTCCGCGCTCGCGGCCGACGCCGTCGAGTACGGCAACGACACGCGCGTCGACGTGACCGGCTACGGCGAGGGCGCGGTGAACATGACGGTCGAGCGCACCCAACACGAGGGGCGCGTGATCATCACGACGGTCTCCGAGCAGGCTCTCGACGCCTCGGAGAACCTCTCGGTCCGCGTCGACGGCGAGGCCACCGCCCAGGCCTCCTCGACCAGCGAACTGCGGGGCGGCCTCGACGAGGGCAACCAGTCGCGGTACCTCGTCCGCCAGGGCGCCAGCGCCGACGCCCGGGCCGACGTGCTCGTGGCCGTGAACCACTTCTCCGAGCGGCAGATCACGATGACGAACGAGTCGGAGACGACGGAGAACGGCACGGAGACGGCGACGGCCGACGACAGCGAGGAGTCCACGGAGGGCGACGACGCTGAAACGACCGCCGACGAGTCGACGCCCGAGCCGTCGCCGACCGCCGGCGACGGTCCCGGCTTCGGCGCCGTCGCCGCGCTGGTCGCGGCCGGCCTGCTCGGGCTGGCTGCGACGCGGCGGGCGTAATCGCCGACGCCGCCGTTCCGTTTCGCTGATCCGTACCGAAATCGATGCCGTTTTTGGCCGCTCAGCACTGACTGAGCAGCCGCTTTTCGTCGGACGCGGTCGCGACGTCGAGAAGCCGATCCTCTGGTCGCTACGCCGAAGGACCCGGTGAGTTCGGGTCCCGTGTCGGGACGGTCGCTACTCGCCGTTGTCCAGCGAGATGTACTTCGTCTCGATGATGCGCGCGTCCTCGTGGAGCTCGTCGAGCACGTCGTCGGTGACGGGGTCGTCGAGGTTGTAGACGGTCAGGGCCTCGCCGCCGATGGTCTCGCGGGCGTTGAACATCCCGGCGATGTTGACGTCGTGCTCGCCGAGGACGGTCCCGATGAAGCCGATGACGCCGGGGGCGTCCTCGTTGCGCGCGACGAGCATGTGGCCGTGGGGGATGGCGTCGACGCGGTAGCCGTCGATGCGGACGATGCGCGGGTCGTCGCCGGCGAACTGCGTGCCGGAGACGCTGATCGAGTCCTCGCCGTCGGAGACGGTGACGGTGATCAGGCTCTGGAAGTCCTCGGAGGTGCTCGTCTTGGACTCGGTGACGTCGATACCGCGCTCCTCGGCGATGCGCTCGGCGTTGACGGCGTTGATCGAGCTCTCCAGGGGCTCGAAGACGCCCTTCAGCGCCGTGGCGGTGACGATGTCGACGTCCTCGTCGGCGATGTCGCCGGCGTAGGTGACCTCGACGGACTCGACGCGGCCGTCGAAAAGCTGGACCGCGATCTCGCCGGCGGTGTCGGCCAGTTCGAGGTACGGCTGGATGACGGGGAACGCGGCCTCGTCCATCGACGGGGCGTTCAGCGCGTTGACGACGGGCTCGTCGTTGAACGCCGCGACGACCTGGTCGGCCGTGGAGGTGGCGACGTTCTCCTGAGCGGCCTCCGTCGAAGCGCCGAGGTGGGGCGTGACGACGACGTCGTCGACGGAAAGCAGCGGGTTGTCGGGATCGACGGGCTCGTCGGCGAAGACGTCGACCGCGGCGCCCTTGAGGATCCCGTCCTCGACGGCCGCCGCGAGGGCGGGCTCGTCGACGATGCCGCCGCGGGCGCAGTTGATCACGTAGCCGCCCTCGAGCTGGGCCAGCTCCTCCTCGCCGATCATGTTCTCCGTCTCGTCGGTCAGCGGCGTGTGGACGGTGATGAAGTCGGAGCGCTTCAGGAGCTCGTCGAGCTCGTCGACGAGTTCGGCGCCGAGCCGCTCGGCGCGCTCCTCGCTGATGTAGGGGTCGAACGTGACCAGGTCCATCCCCAGTGGGTCGAGCCGCTTGGCGACCTCCTGGCCAACGCGGCCGAAGCCGACGACGCCCAGGGTCTTGTTGTTGACCTCGGTGCCGAGGAAGTCGCCCTTGGCCCACTCGCCGTCGCGCAGGCGCTGGTGGGCCTGCGGGATGGAGCGGGCCGTGGCGAACGCCATCGCGACGGAGTGCTCCGCCGCGGCGCGGACGTTGCCCTCCGGCGCGTTGGCCACGATAACGCCGTGGTCGGTCGCGGCCTCGATGTCGATGTTGTCAACGCCGATGCCGGCGCGCCCGACGATGATCAGCTCGGGCGCGGCCTCGAACACCGCCTCGGTGACCTCCGTCCCCGAGCGGACGATCATGGCGTTGGCGTCGGACACTGCGTCCAGCAGTTCGTCGCCCTCGACGTCGTAGGCGGTCTCGACCTCGTGGCCCGCCTCGCGCAGCCGTTCCAGACCCGCGTCCGCGATCGGGTCCGTCACGAGTACCTTCATATGCGTCCGATTTCGGCCGGTCGGCATAACGCTTGTTTTTTCGGTGCCGTGACAGGGGCGAACCGCCCGCGCAGCGGCGTCGTTCCCCGCGGATTCGATCGACGGCAACCGATCTGCTCCGAGCACGACTGCGCGTGCAGTTCGACGACAGTTCGCTTCTGATCGTGAACGAATTTCGATCAAATCGCTCGTATCGTGAAAGTCGTAACTACGGGAGTGACGGGCAGCGCGCCGAGAGGCGATCGCCGGCACGCTGGGACTATCGGTGCTCGCGGCCGCGTTCGCAGCGACTCACGAGCGTCGGAACCGGAAGAAGGGGCCCGCGGCTATCGCCACGCCGGCAGGGAGGCGGCCTCCGCGAGCGGCAGCGTGATATAGGCGTCGTCGGTGGTTACGTCGGCGAGTACGTAGGTGTCCGTCTCGCCGTTCTCGACGGATGCCATGACTTCTGCGTCCGCTGCCACCTCCGCGTGAGCGACCGTGTCGGGCGCCATGTGTGACAACATGTATCAATAACATATAAACATGCCGGAACCGGCGGACAACACGGGAATACGTATAGGTCATCTAACGTATCTTCGACGGTGGTCGTCAGCATAGTTAACATTCTACCACTGCGTACGCGCCGCACAACGGGACAGGGATCGAAAATAAGTGGTTCGCACGTACGGGCGCGAGCAGGTCTTGAACGCGCGCCCGCGCAGTCGACGGCGTCAGGACGGACCAGTCGCGGTCCCGGAGAACGCCGCCGCTTGAACCGCGCGGTGTGGGAAGGTTAGGCCTTAGTACGTGGGGGGCGGAACGCGGTGTATGAACGTCGCAGACGCTATGACGCCGCGCTCGGAGGTCGTTACCGTCGAGGTTCCGGGCACGCGCGACGACGTGCTGGAGTACCTCCAGGAGCGGCGGTTCTCTTCCGTCCCCGTCATCAAGAACGGCGAGGACGGCGAGGAGTTCCGCGGGCTCGTCACGCGGGAGTCGCTCATCGATCGACCGGACGAGGACCAGCTGGCCATGCTGGCCGAGGAAGTCCCGACGACGACGGGCGACACCGATATCGGGGAGCTGGCCGCCATGATGATCGAGGAGGGCGCCCGCCGGGTCCCGGTCGTCGACGGCCAGCTGGAGGGCATCGTCACCGTGACCGACGTCGTCCGGGCCATCGCGACCGGCGAGGTCGACGGCGACCAGACGGTCGACGGGCTGGCCCGGCGCGACGTCAACTGCGTCTACGCCGAGGCGCCCCTGCCGGTCGCCGAGCAAGAGCTCCACCACGCGAAGGTGCCCTACGCCGTCGTCCTCGACGAGGAGGGCGACGTCGACGGGATGCTCACCGAGGTCGACGTCATCGACGTGGCCCGCGTCGTAGAGGGCGAGGCCGAGACCGGCGACTCGATGGCCGGCGACGACGACGACTGGAAGTGGGAGTCGATCAAGGGCGTCGGCAGCCGGTACATGCCCACGCGGAACGTCGAGCTCCCGAGCGGCCCCGTTCGGGAGTTCATGACGGCCGATCTGGTCACCGCCAGCGAGAGCCAGACGGCGCAGGAGGTCGCCCGGGTCATGATCGAGGAGGACATCGAACAGGTGCCGCTGCTGTCGGGCGATCAGCTCGTCGGCATCGTGCGCGACGTCGACCTGCTGGAGGGGCTATGAGCGCGGAGGACGTCGTCGAACTGGCCAAGCGCCGCGGCTTCTTCCTGCAGGCTGCGGGCGCCTACGGCGGCGTGTCGGGCTTCTACACCTTCGGCCCGCAGGGTGCCGCCCTCAAGCAGAACCTCGAGGACTCGTGGCGGGACCGCTTCACCATCCGCGAGGGCAACATGGAGGTCGACTCCCCCACCGTGATGCCAGAGCCCGTCTTCGAGGCCTCCGGTCACCTCGACGGCTTCGATGACATGCTCGTGGAGTGCCCCGAGTGCGGCGAGAGCCACCGGGCGGATCACATCGTCGAGGACAACACCGACATCGAGGAGGCCGAGTCGATGCCCATCGCCGACGTCGAGGAGGTCATCGCCGAGTACGAACTCGTCTGTCCGACCTGCGGCGCCGGCCTCGCCGGCCAGGCGATCGAGGACTTCAACCTCATGTTCGAGACGAACATCGGTCCCGGCACCTCCCAGCCGGGCTACCTCCGGCCGGAGACCGCCCAGGGCATCTTCGTCGAGTTCCCGCAACTGGCCGAGTACGCGCGCAACCAGCTCCCCTTCGGCGTCACCCAGATCGGCCGGGCCTACCGCAACGAGATCTCCCCGCGCAAGTCGCTGCTGCGCGTCCGGGAGTTCACTCAGGCCGAGCTCGAGCTGTTCATCGATCCCGAGGAAGACGAACCTGACATGGAGTCCGTGGCGGACGTGACCGCGCCGTTCTACCCCGCCACCGAGCAGGAGGCCGAGGACGGCGAGCCCTTCGAGGCGACGATCGGCGAGGTCGTCGAGGAGGGCGTCGTCGGCAAGCCCTGGGTCGCCTACTACCTCGGCGTCGCCAAGCAGTGGTACGAGTCCATCGGCGTCGACATGGACCGCTTTCGCTTCCGTCAGCACCTCGGCGGCGAACTGGCCCACTACGCCGCGGACTGCTGGGACGCCGAGGCCGAAGTCGACGGGGACTGGATCGAACTGGGCGGGTTCGCCTACCGCTCGGACTACGACCTCTCGAAGCACCACGACCACTCCGACGAGGAGTTCACCATCTTCAAGCAGTACGACGAGCCCGTCACCGTCGAGCGGCCCACCGTCGATCCCGACATGTCGGTGCTGGGGCCGGAGTTCGGCGGCGACGCGGCCGACGTGGCCGACGCGCTGGAGGCCCTCGCCGAGCGCAACCCGGACGCCTTCCGCAATGCCGGCGAGAACGGGACGGTCACCGTCGAGGTCGACGGCGAGTCCTACGACGTGCCCGTCGACGCGGCGAACTTCGCCGTCGAGGAGGTCACCGAGTCCGGCGAGCACGTCCTCCCCCACGTCGTCGAGCCCTCGCTGGGCATCGACCGGGCGCTGTACACCGTCCTCGATCACTCCTATCGGACGGACGAGGTCGACGGCGAGGAGCGGACCTACCTCGACCTGCCCGCCGAGGTGGCCCCCACGACCGTCGGCGTCTTCCCGCTGATGGACCGCGACGGGCTGGGCGAGCAGGCGCAGGCGGTGGCCGCTGACCTCCGTGAAGCCGGCCTGTCGGTCAGCTACGACGACTCGGGTGCCATCGGCCGGCGCTACCGCCGCCAGGACGAGGTCGGCACGCCGTTCTGCGTCACCGTCGACTACACCACCATCGGCGAGGCCCGAGACGACGAGGAGGGCGAGCCCGGCACCGTGACCGTCCGCGAGCGGGACACCACCGCCCAGGCGCGGGTCCCCGTCGAGGACCTGGCCGAGACGCTGGTCGCGCTCCGGGACGGCGAGCTGTCCTTCGAGGACGTCTGAGGCGAGACATCGGCATGCGAGACGAAGTCGCCCGGCGGCTGGTCCACGCGAGCACGACGGCGGTGCCGCTGTCGTACCTGCTCGTCGAGGAGATCACCTGGCCGGTCCTGCAGGCGCTGCTGGCCGCGGCCCTGATCGCCGGCCTCGCGCTGGAGGCGATCCGCCTGCTCGTCGGCCTCGACTGGCGCATCTTCGATCGGCTCACCCGCGAGTACGAGGAGGACAACCTCGCTGGCTACTTCCTGGGCGCCGTCGGGATGGCCGTCGTCGTCTTCGCCTTCCCGCCGCCGCCGCAGGTCGCCGTGCCCGCCATGCTCATGCTGACGATCGCCGACCCCGTGTCCGGCCTGCTGAGCTCCGGCCAGCTCAAGACCGCCAAGGAGGGGTACGTCCTGCTGGCGACGTTCGGCGTCGCGACGCTGCTTGCCGCGCCCTTTGTCCCGCCGGTGGCGGCCGTGCTCGGCGGGGCCGCAGCCACCGTCGCCGACGGCGTCAAGCCCGTGATCCGCGGCTACGTCATCGACGACAACCTCACCATCCCCATCAGCGCCGCCGTCGTCATGTACGCCGCCCTGACGTATCTACCGGCCAGTCTGCTCTAAGAGGCGGCGAGGGACCGACTTGCCCTGGCAAGCCCGCCGTTCAATCGCCCGGCGGGAGTACCACGAGTATGGTCGAAGCGTCCGATCTGGACAGGTACGTGGACGAGACCGTCCGCTCCGGCGGGAAGCCCCTGGGAACCGTCGTCGACGTCGACCGGGAGGCGGGGGAGTTCGTGCTGGAACCGTCGCCGGAGGTCGACGAGAACACCTGGGAAGCGCTGGGCTGGAACGCCGACCTCGACTACGAGGACGACTGGGAGCGGGTGGACTACGAGCGCTGGCAGTCCGGCGACGAGGAGGTCCACTTCGACCTCGACTGGTGGCCGTACACGCTCGACGCCACCCACGTCGAGGAGGCCGACGACGGCGAGTTGCAGTTCGTGGACTGACTGGCGTCGGCTGGGTGACGCGGGCGCGGGTTCCGCGTCTCAGGACCGCTCGAACAGCGGCACCAGCGTGCCGGTGACGCTGTCGGCCTCCTGGATGAGCACCGTCCCGACGACGCTCATCGCGAGGACGTAGCCGACGGCGAAGGCCGGCACGACCTCGGCGAGCGTGCCGCCGGCGCTGGTCGCCAGCGCGGCGATGACCAGCGAGAACTCCCCGCGGGGCACCAGTCCGATCCCGGTCCGCAGCGACCGCGTCGGACTCAGGCCGTAGATCCGGCCGCCGATCGTCCCGCTGACCAGCTTCGAGAGGGTCGTCGCGACCACGGCGACGCCCAGAAGCAGCGCCACGTCCGAGAGCAGCGTCACGTCCGTCTCCAGGCCGATCGAGAGGAAGAAGACGGCGGCGAAGAAGTCCCGGACCGGCGCGACGAGGTCCTCGATCTTCTCGACGTGGCCGGTCTGGCTGAACGCCGTCCCGACGAAGAAGGCGGCGACGGCCTCGCTGACGCCGGTCGCCAGCGCCGCGCCCGCGATCAGCGTCGTCGTCCCGACCACGCTCAGCAGGAACAGCTCGTCGGTCGGCAGGTCGAAGGCCCGCTCGACGTATTCGGTGGCGTACCAGGCGACGGCGGCGATGGCGCCGAGGACCGCGAACGCGCGGGCCACGTCGACGGCGACCGCGGAAGGCTCGCCCGCGCCGCCGACGACGGCGGTCAGGACCGCGAGGTACACCGCGATCAGGACGTCCTCGTACACCAGCGTCCCGAGGATGGAGTCTGCCTCCGGGTTGGCGACCCACCCCTGCTCGATCAGGGACTTCGTGACGATGGCGCTGGAGGAGATGTAGACGACGCCCGCAATGAACACGGTTTCCAGCGGCGTCCGGCCGAAGGCGATCCCCAGCGCGACGCCGAGCCCGAAGTTGATCAGGAAGTCGACGGTCCCGGTGGCGGTGATCCGCCGCCAGTCCGTGAGCAGCTGGCCGACGCTGAACTCCAGCCCGAGGAAGAACAGGAGCAGGACGATCCCGATCTCGGCGGCGATGGCGACGAACTCGCCCGTCGGGACGATCTGCAGGGAGACGCCGGCCACTGAGGTCGGCGGGTTCGGCCCGACGAGGATCCCGGCGACGATATAGGCGGGGATCACCGACAGCCCGACGCGGAGTGCGACCATCCCCGCGAGCGCGAGGACGGCGATCGCGACGCCCACCTCCAGCAGGCCAGCGGCCATTACTCGCCCAGGAAGTCGGAGAGCGCCTGCTGCTCTTCGCGGGTGCCGATGGCCACGACGGTGTCTTGGACCTCGATCCGCGTCCCTGGTCGGGGGTTAGGGATAGTCTCATCGCCGCGCTGGATGGCGATCACCGAGACGCCGATCCGGTCCCGCAGATCCGCCTGCTTCAGGGTCTGCCCGGCGAGCTCCGAGTCGCCGACCTCGTACCACTCGATGATGGCGTCGCCCAGCGGCACCTCCACCTCGTCGAGTTCGACGGGCTGGAAGTACGCGCCCTCCAGGATCGACCCCAGCTGGCGGGCCTGCTTGCCCGTCAGGGAGAACAACTGCTCGCTGTCGGCGTCGGGGTCCGGCCGTCGGTAGACGTCCCGCTTCCCGTCGTGGTGGATGATGACGACGAGGCGCTCGTCGCCGTCGAGGTCCATCTCGAACTTGTGGCCCACGCCCGGGACCTCCGTCTCGTAGATGGTCATGGCGCGTTCCTACGGTCGCTGGCCCTTAAGCCCCGGCGGCTTTCCGAGGCGCGTCGGTGGAGCAACGCGCTGGTCGTTCCGCACCACTTTCACCGCGCTACGCGAACCCTTAACCTCGCCGAGGGCGAACCGCTCGGCAGATGGCCCAGTCCGACGCCGAGGGCGAGGAGGACGGCGCGTACGTCGATCAGCCGCTCGTGACGCCGGGGCTGCTGGAGGAGCGCAGTTACCAGCGGCAACTGGCGGACACGGCCCTGCGCGACCACACGCTCGTCTGCCTGCCGACCGGACTGGGGAAGACCACCGTCTCGCTGCTGGTGACCGCCGAGCGGATTCAAGATGCGGCCTGGAAGTCCCTCCTGCTGGCGCCGACCAAGCCGCTCGTCAACCAGCACGCCGAGTTCTACCGCGAGGCCCTGCAGGTGCCCGACGACGAGATCGTCGTGTTCACCGGCGAGGTCCGGCCCGACGACCGGGCGGAGCTATGGGAGGACGCCCGCGTCGTCATCGCCACGCCGCAGGTCGTCGAGAACGACCTCGTCGGCAACCGGATCGACCTCTCGAACGTGACCCACTGCACCTTCGACGAGTGCCACCGCGCCACCGGCGACTACGCCTACAACTACATCGCCGAGCGCTATCACGCCGAGGCCGACGACCCGCTGGTGACGGGGATGTCGGCCTCGCCGGGCGGCGACGAGGAGGGCATCCTGGAGGTCTGTGCCAACCTCGGGCTCCGCGAGGTCGCGGTGATGACCGAGGACGACGCCGACGTCGCGGAGTTCACCCACGACACCGACGTCCAGTGGGAGCGCGTCGAACTGCCCGAGACGGTCGAGGAGATCCGCGACGCCCTCAACGACGTCGTCACGGAGCGCCTGACGAAGCTCAAGCAACTGGGCGTGACGTCCTCGACCACGCCCGACGTCTCCGAGAAGGAGATCCAGCGCATCCAGGGCCGACTGCGGGAGCTGATGGACAACGACCAGTCGGAGGGGTACAAGGGGATGAGCCTGCTGGCCGAGGTTCGGAAGCTCCGGACCGCCGTCACCTACGCCGAGACCCAGAGCGTCGAGGCGCTGCGACGGTACTTCGAGCGACAGCAGGAGGCCGCCCGGTCGTCCGGGGCCTCGAAGGCCGATCAGCGGCTGGTCTCCGATCCCTCGGTCAAGGAGGCGATGCGCCGGGCCGAGGAGTACGACGACCTCCACCCGAAGTTCCGCCGGACGCGCATGCTGCTGGCCGAGACGCTCGGCATCGAGAACGGCGAGCGCGTCATCGTCTTCACCGAGTCCCGGGACACCGCCGAGACGCTGACTGACTTCCTCGCAGAGCACTTCGAGACCCGGAAGTTCGTCGGCCAGAGCGACACCGATGGCAGCGAGGGGATGACCCAGAAAGAGCAACAGGAGACGCTGGACCGCTTCCGGGCCGGCGAGTTCGAGGTGCTCGTCTCGACCTCCGTCGCCGAAGAGGGACTGGACGTCCCCGAGGTGGACCTCGTCCTCTTCTACGAGCCCGTTCCCACTGCGATCCGGTCCATCCAGCGGAAGGGGCGGACCGGCCGCCAGACCGAGGGCCGCGTGGTCGTCCTGTTGGCCGAGGACACCCGCGACGAGGCCTACTTCTGGAAGTCCCGACAGGACGAGAAGCGCATGGAGGACGAGTTGCGTTCGCTGAAGTCCATGGCCGGCGACATCGAGGCCCGGCTCCAGCAGGCCGATCTCGAGGACTACGCCGGCGAGCCGATCCAGCCCGCCGATCCGCCGGGCGGAACCGACCGCGGTGAGGGCGGAAACGACGGCGGCGAGAGCGACGACGACGGCGAGAGCACGAGCGATGCCGAGACGGCGACGAGCGCTCAGACCGCGGGTGCCACCGCAGACGGGGGATCCAGCGGCGGGGGATCCAGCGACGGCCAGGCCGGCCTGGACGCCTTCGCCGGCGACGACGCGGACGATTCGTCGGCCGGTTCGACCGGAAACGAAGGGGGTGAAGGAGACGGTGATGGAGACAGCAGCGCCGACGACGGCGTCACCCCGGAACCCCACGCCGAGGGCGAGGCCGTCGAGATCGTCGCCGACCAGCGGGAACTGGACTCGACCATCGCGCGGGACCTCTCGACGCGCGAGGGCACCGAGACTCGACTCGAAACGCTGGCCGTCGGCGACTACGTCCTCTCGGACCGCGTGGCTGTCGAGCGCAAGACCGTCGAGGACTTCCTCGACACGCTCACCGGCGGCGACCGGTCGATGTTCGAGCAGGTCGGCGACGCCGCCCGCCATTACGCCCGGCCGGTCGTGGTGATCGAGGGCGAGGACCTCTACGGCGCGCGCAACGTCCACCACAAGGCCATCCAGGGCGCGCTCGCGTCGCTGACCGTCGACTTCGGCGCGAGCGTCCTCCGGACGAACGGCGAGGACGAGACCGCCGACCTCCTGGAGACCGTCGCCACGCGCGAGCAGGAGGAGTCGGACCGCGAGGTGAGCGTCCACGGCGAGAAGCAGTCCAAGACGCTGACCGAGCAACAGGAGTACGTCGTCGCCAGCGTCGCCGAGGTCGGTCCCGTCACCGCGCGGACGCTGCTGGAGCACTTCGGCAGCGTCGAGGCGGTCATGACCGCCGGCGAGGAGGACCTGCTCGAGGTCGAGGGCATCGGCGATGTCACCGCCGAGCGGATCCGTGAGGTCGTCGGCAGCGAGTACGATAGCTGACCGCACTCCGGGACCGCTCTCCCCCTTCGTTTCCGGTGCGCTCGATTCCCGTCCCCCGGTGACCCGTCGTTTCCAGCACTCGGTCCCCGGAAACCCGGACTTGCGTTTTCAGTACTCGGTCGCCGCGAGCGCCTCGGCCGCCTCGCGCGCCGCCTGAAGGTGTTCGCGGGCCTCGCGCGGACTGTCCGCGTCGCGGGCGCGGCGGGCGAACCGCTCGGCCGCGGCCGCGAGTTCGACTCTGGCGGCGCCGAGGTGCTCGCTGGCCGTCGCCGTCTCGCCCGCGCTGCTCCCGCCGGTCGTCGCGGTCCGCTGGCTGGCCGGAGGCTGCGCTGCGGTGCGGTTCGGCGTGGCCGATCGGTCGCCACCTGCCGCCGTCTCGTCCGCGGAGCGGGCCTCGGACGGCGACCGCGTCTGCGACGGGGGGTCCCGCCGGTTGGCGGCCGCGGCGTCGCCTAGCGCGGTGCCACGCGCGGCGTCGGCCTGCGCTCCGACTGCGGAGTCGGACTCGGCCCCCTCCGCGGCAGCGGGCTCGGATCCGCCCTGCTGTGCGCCGGCGGACTGAACGGTGCTCTGCTGTGCGTCGGCAGGCCCGGCGTCGCTCTGCTGCGCGTCGGCCTCGTCGGCCGCGTCCTGACCGCCGAAGGCCACGCGGGCGTCTTCGCTCGGGGACGTGACCTCGATGTCGGCCTCCTCGCGGAGCTCCTGGACCTCCGAGTCCGCCCCCTCTCCGGCCTCGCCCTCCTCGCCAGCGTCCCTGTCGACGGGCTTCTGGCAGCTCGGGCAGAACTCCTGGTCCTCGTAGCGGAAGATCGGGTCGCCGCAGTCGCTGCAGTGGGCGTTGGTCATGGTCGCACCCTTCAGGAGCAGCTCGCTCATCTGCTCCGTCGTCTCGCGCTTCTCCTCCTCCTTCTCGTACTTCTCGCGGAGCTTCTCTCGCTCCGCTTCCTTGTCGAAGTCGCTCATGGGTGGGTGGAGGCGGCGAGCCACCGAAAGTCCTGCGGCCTGGGGCCGTCGAGCGCCGACGCGGGCGGTCTCCGGGCGAGCGGTCCAGAACCCCGACGTTCACAACACTTTTCGTTACTCGGGATGCGTTTTCACGTGTCATGTCAAAGGTAAGCGTGATCGGTGCCGCCGGCACCGTCGGCGCCGCCGCCGGGTACAACATCGCCCTCCGGGACATCGCCGACGAGCTAGTGTACGTCGACATCCCCGAGCAGGAGGACGTCACAGTCGGACAGGCCGCCGACACCAACCACGGCGTGGCCTACGACGCCAACACCACCGTCCGCCAGGGCTCCTACGAGGACACCGCCGGCTCCGACGTGGTGGTCATCACCGCCGGCATCCCACGCGAGCCCGGCCAGACCCGGATCGACCTCGCCGGCGACAACGCGCCGATCATCGACGACATCGGCTCCTCCGTCGCCGAACACAACGACGACTTCGTCACCATCACGACGTCGAACCCCGTCGACCTGCTGAACCGCCACCTCTACGAGACAGGCGACCGCGCCCGCGAGAAAGTGATCGGCTTCGGCGGTCGCCTGGACTCCGCGCGGTTCCGATACGTCCTCTCGGAACGCTTCGACACGCCCGTGCAAAACGTCGAGGCGACCATCCTCGGCGAGCACGGCGACGCCCAGGTGCCCGTCTTCTCGAAGGTCCGGGTTGACGGCGAGGACCCCGAGTTCTCCGACGACGAGCGCGAGGAGATCCTCGAGGAACTCCAGGAGAGCGCCATGGACGTCATCGAGCGCAAGGGAGCCACCGAGTGGGGACCCGCCACCGGCGTCGCCCACATGGTCGAGGCCGTCCTGCGTGACACCGGCGAAGTGCTGCCCGGCTCCGTCTACCTCGACGGCGAGTTCGGCCACGGGGACACCGCCTTCGGCGTGCCCGTCAAGCTCGGCTCGAACGGCGTCGAGGCGGTCGTCGAGTGGGACCTGGACGACTACGAGCGGGAGTTGATGGACGAGGCCGCCGACAAGCTCTCCGAGCAGTACGAGAAGATCAGCTGACGGCCCCTCAGTTGATCTCGTCCTCGGTGATCCGCCAGTCGACCGCCTCCTCGTCGACGAGGTCGTCGGCGAGGTCGTCACCGAGGAGGGCGGCCCACTCGTCGAGGTGTGATCGCTCGCGGCGAGCCATAGTTCTCACCGGATGTCAACTCGGGGCGCGATTATAATCATTGTGCCTGCGACCGCGAGTAGAGTCGGGGAGGCAAGCCGCCCGCCGCTCGGCTGGGCGGGCGGAAGGAGTCAGGTCACGACGGAATGCGTCACACAGGCGTTCAGAGCAGGCTGTTGAGCGCGAAGAGGACCATTGCGACGACCGGAACGGCTGCGGTGATCGCACCGTCACGGAGTGAGACGGCCAACCCCTGTTTGATCGCGTACGTCCAGATGATCCCCTGCCATATCGTGAAGACGATACCGACTGCCGTCAGTAACTGGATCCCCGTGATGCCCTGGAGACTCTGTATAAACGACTGTGCCATCTGCGGATCAGAGACGGACTGCGGCGATCTATTACTGAACACCCAGTAGTAGCCGAAGGTACTGAGCAGACCGTTCAGAACGGCCGGAACGTACCTCCACCCCGCGAGCGCGAGTGTGTCCGTGAACGACCCCTCGCCGTCGAACGCCGGCGTCGCGACCCCGTAGAAGAACGCCGTGACGATCAGCCAAATGACGACTGGGCCGAGGACTCCGCCGGCGAGCGTCGTGATGTAGATGATGGAACTGAGCCCTGCGGCGGGGCCCGTGAGGCTCTGATCGATGTACTGCAGCATTGGCAGCGACGACAGCGCGCCGAGCAGTCCCGCGGCGACGACGATGACCGCGGGAAACAGGAGGTCGGGGTCCCGGCTCTCGCTCTCGAAGAACTGGTCTGGGTTCGTGAGAATCGATGTTATCTCTATTATCTCATTTAATGTATAAGTAAATAAATCTATTTCGATATTGTTTTATCGATTGTAATGACAAGTGCTACCAGACGAAGGGCGTACCTGTCGAGTAGAATGGGACAGAGAGGCAGGACACGATCCGACGAGTCGACGGGAGACTCGGAACGCGCATCGGACGAATCGGATCAGACGGCCACTCCAACCGTTTCAGTCAGGAATCTGGTCAAGGAGTACGGCAACGGTGACGAGGCGGTCCGCGCCGTCGACGGGGTGAGTTTCGATATCGAACCCGGGACCGCGGTCGGCATCCTCGGGCCGAACGGGGCCGGAAAGACCACGCTCATAAAGTGCGTCCTCTCGCTGATCGTCCCGACGGACGGGGCCGTCAGTGTCGCCGGGAAGAACACCTTCAAAAACCCGAAGTACACGTTCGAGCGCACCGGAGCGGTGTTCGAGGGCGCGCGGAACGTGTACTGGCGTCTCACCGTACGGGAGAATCTCGAGATATTCAGCGTCATCGGCGGCAACGACTACCGGAACAGGACCGACCGAATCGACGAACTGCTCGAGAAGTTCGGGCTCGCGGACAAGGAGGACACGGTCGTTCGGGAACTATCGCGGGGGCAGAAACAGAAGGTCACCCTCTCGTGCACGATGGCCCGGGGCACCGACGTGGTCTTCCTCGACGAACCGACGCTCGGACTCGACGTCGAGAGTTCGCTCAATCTCCAGCAGGAGCTTCGAACCCTGGTCGAAGACGAGGCGACCACGGTCGTTCTCTTGAGTCACAATATGGACGTCGTACAGAACGTCTGCGACCGCGTCATCATCCTGAACGACGGCGGGGTCCTCGTTGACGACGACATCGACGCTCTGCTGGACGTGTTCAACATGCGACGGTACGAGGTGACTGTGACTGGCGACGTAGACGAAGCGGTCCGCCGGAGCCTCCGGACGCGATACGGCGCCACTGAGTTCCTGGCAACCAACTCCGGGACCCGTTTCGAGGTGGACGTGCCCGACGGCAAGTTCTACCCGCTCGTCGACCGTCTCCGCGAGGCCGGTCTGGCCGTCGAATCCATCGATCGGACCGACGGGGACCTCCAAGACATCTTCCTCCGAGTGACCAACGAGGCCGGGGAGGTGACCGACTCGTGAACGGTACGACCGCCGCAGACACGAGCGGCGTCGAGCAGGGGAACGACCCCTGCGGGTTCGCAGTGCTCGTCTGGTCGATGTTGCGAATGAGTGTGCTCATCATGGTGCGGTATCGACTCAACTTCGCCATCCAGCTCGTCGGCATGTACGCCTTCTTCGCGATCGTCTTCTTCGGCGGGCAGGAGGCCGTCCGGAGCGCCGGCGTCGGCTCTGTCAGCGCGCTCGGCTCCTCGCTAGACGCGATCATCGTCGGCTGGTTCGTCTACTCCATGGCGCAGAACGCCTATTCGAGCCTCTCGGGGGTCATCACCGCGGAGTCCCGCTGGGGCACGCTCGAACAGCTGTACGTCTCGCCCCACGGCTTCGAGCGAATCATGGGGGCGAAGCTCATCATTAACCTCACGCTGAGTCTTCTGATGGGCTTTCTCATGCTGCTTTTGATGGTCGTGACGACCGATCGAACGCTGACGCTTGACGCGTTCACGATCCTCCCGCTGATCGTCCTGACGCTGATGTCCGTGCTGGGCCTGGGGTTCACGTTCGGTGGCCTGACACTGATATACAAGAAGCTCAGCAGTGTCTCTCGGCTGATGCAGCTGGCCCTGCTGGGCCTCGTCGCAGCGCCGGCGGCCGACGTCTTCGCGCTCCGGTTCCTCCCGCTCGTTCAGGGGTCCGCGATGCTCCAGAAGGCCATGCGCGAGGGGACCCGACTCTGGGAGTTCCGCGCCCACGACCTCGCGATTCTCGTCGGTGCGGCGGTCGTCTACATCGGCGGCGGAACCCTCGTATTCATGGTATGTTCGTTCGTCGCGCGCAAGCGGGGCGTGATGGGTCACTACTGACCTCACTCCGACGCCTCGACAGTCAGCCGATCCTCGTATTCGCCGTGCACGCGGCAGACGGTGCGAGGGCGATCGGATCGATCTACCGTATACTATTCCTGCAGTTTTATTTAATATTTTTATATAGTAAATTTTAATTTGTCTATACTCATTCCAGTAGATGTCCCACTACTGATAGGGTGTGAAGGGTGAATCGGCCGGCGGATGGCGGCCATTGCTGGACACCGCGACCGCATCGACACGCCGTCGTCTCGTCGGTCCCCCGAAGTGGGACTGCAAAGTCGGACGAACGAGTCGCTAATCGATATCAACACAGACCATGATCGTGAACGGATGGCCTGCTGCTGTCGCCATTGGTGGCGGCGCAGTCGCCGTTGGTTACTGCGGTATCGCTGACGACGACCACTGTGCCGGCGAAGTCGAGTCGGCTGCAGACACGATCGCCGAGCACACGTAATCGAGCGCCTATGCAAGCGAACATCGCTCCCGTCGTCGGTGTCGGACTCGTCATCGGTGGCATCGGAGTGGGCGTGACGATCGAGAACGAGGTCGAAGGCTCCGACTTCGACACCTACGACGGCTGAGCGCCGTCGGTGAGGCGCCCAGTGGATCCGGCCAGCGCCGGACCCCGCTGGGTTCGCTCGCTCGTTTCTGCCAGCGTCGGTTCGATCGCGACCCGCGCAGCCGCGAGGCGTCCGACGCCGACCGCTGTCGAGGCCGTCGATCAGCCGCCGCCCGAGCGCCGGCACGCCGAAACTGTCGACGGGTCTACCAGCCCAATGTCAACAGCAGACTGAACGCTGCGTGACACAGCAGTGGCGCTATCGTGGACCCCGTCCGATCGCAGACCCAGCCCTAGAGCGTCGCCAGACAGAACCAGATCCCCAAGGTACGTGCGCTCGCGACGAGGGACAGTTCGAGGACCGTCAGCAGGGCTCCGACGGTCACGAGCACGGCCGTGACGATCACCGCAGTTACTGGATCGACCGCCTCGCGGAGCCGCTGCTGAACGACCCCTCGAAAGAAGACGGTCGTCGCGGCTGCCTCGGACGTAACGACGGCCGCTACGAGCGACAGGCCCGCCGACGCGGGGAGGACGTTCGCCGTCGACATCGCCGGGAACGGGGCGAGGCCGACCGACAGGACATCGAAGCGGACGGCGGCGGCAGCAGCGACCGAGACCAGGCCGGCGACCCCGAGCACGGCGGCGTCGGTCCGCGACGGGAGGGCCAGGCGGAGTGACGAGCGGGGCCAACCGCTCGCGAGCAGATAAACGACAGCCGCGACTGCCCACCCAAGTCCGCCCGCGACGGCCACCGCCGGACCGGAACCCACGAGAATCTCGACGCCGACCGGGAGCGTCGTCGACGCCGCGAGTCCGAACAGGGAAAGTGTGAGACACAACTCCACCGCGTAGACCGCCTTCGACTGCCCGGACCGGCCGTACGTGGGGATCACTCCGACGGCGTACCGGTAACACAGGTCGACGAGCAGGGCGGTCAGCAACGCTACTCCGACGAGACCGAACGCGCTCACTGGGAGCCCGTACGCGCCCGCGGCGAAGCCACCGGCAGCGACGGCGAGCACCGCCGTCACCGTCCCGTGAGCGAGAATCGCCAACGTGTCCGGCGTCGGCACGTCGACGCTACCGGCTTCCGACTGTGGCAGAAGCGAACCGACGCCGACGCCGACGGCCGCGCTGGCCGGCGTCAGTGCGATCCAGACGAACTCGGCCGCGACCACGGCCCCAGCCGCGAAGTCGCCGATCGAGAGGAGGGTCGCCCCGAGCGCGACGAGCGGGACCCCGACGAGAGTCCCCGCGAGGATCCGGGCCCGGACGAACGTGTGCGGCGGGAACTCGGAGAGGACGATCTCACTCAACATGCCGTCTTCTTCTCCGATCGGGTTCAGTCCGAACGCCGCTCCTGCAAACCAGATCCCGAGGAAAACCGCCGCCTGACCGAGGAGCGTCGGGAGCAGGGCGAGGTCGAACGCGCCCCCTGCGGCGAGCATTCCAGCTGCAACGACGTGATAGAGAAGGTGGACCGAGCGGCCGGGCTCGCGGACTGTCCGTCGGACAATGCTCTCCGGCACGTATCCTGCCGAGATGCGACACCCCGGCCGCCGCCCCGTCTCGCGCTTGGCCGGAAAGTCAGTCGTCGCGGCCCGGGCCCCGGCGCCGTCGCGTTCCGCGGACCGGCGCGGCGGATCGAGGTACCAGAGATGGGGCGCGACCCGCGCCGTCGCCGCGGCCCCGAGGGGGATCGAGATCACGACAGCGGCGGCGCTCACGATTGCCGCGACGCTCGGCCCGTCGACGAGTGGCGTCCCGAAGAAGAAGAACTCGGCGTAGCGGCCCAGCGGGACCGGCGGTGGACCGTCCGGTGCGACGGCGGCCAGCCCAGCGCCGTCAGTGAGTTTCGCCGCTCGCGTCCCCACGAAGACGCCGGCGGGGCCGAAGATCAGGACCATCGCGAGCGTCCGGATCGCGTACAGCGCGGCGTCCGGGAGCGCCAGACGGAGCACGCGTCGCCACGCGACACGTCCAGCCAGGCCGAGCACGGTTCCCCAGAGGAGCGAAGCGTAGACCACCAGAAACGTCCCACAGACGGCGACCGCGATCGTCCGGAGCGACCGGGTCCCGGCGGCGAACGCGGCCACCACGATCACGGACGGCCCGATCGGCAGGAGCCACCGAATCGACTCCGCGAGGAGCAGCCCGGTCGCCAGCGTCTGGGCGGGAACAGTCGTCAGGTGCAGTTCGCGGGCGCCAAACAAGAGCAGTCGCGAGTTCGAATCGATTGCGCCGAGCAGGACGTACAGTCCGATCGCCGCGGGCAGATACCAGACCGCGATGTCGAGCAGCGCGGGCATCTCTCCCCGGCCTACACGACGCCCCGCGCCGACCGCGACCTGCACCAGCCCGGCCAGCACCGGGAGAGAGACCACGAGACCGACCGCGACGAGTCCGATCTTCCGTCGCGACGTCGCGACGCGGTGGCCGTTGCGACGCAGTTCGGCCGTGGCGATCGAGCGGACAGCCGCGATCGTCCTCCGACGACTATCGAGCGTAGTGCGCCGGGACCGTGACGTCGCGTCAGTCGATTCGCCTCGCTCAGTCGACCGCTCCGTCACGGCCGGTCACCCTCGCCGTCGTCCGGTCCCCGCGGGGCGATCACGGACGAGTCGTCGGTCACTTCGAGGAACGCCGCTTCGAGCGTGCCGCGGTCGCCGTCGGACGCGGTCCGCTTGAGGGCGTCGGGCGGACCTTCGAAGACGATCGAGCCGTCGTGGAGGACACCGACCGCGTCGGCCATCTCCTCGACGAGCGGGAGGATATGCGTCGAGAGGAACACCGTCGTCCCGTCGTCAGTCAGTTCCGAGATCAGGTCGACGACCTCGCGCGCCGCTCTTGGATCGAGCCCGCTTATCGGCTCGTCGAAAAACACCACCTCGGGGTCGTGGACGACCGTCTGGAGCAGGCCGATCTTCTGTTTCATCCCCGTCGAGTAGGTGGCGATACGCCGGTCGGCCGAGTCCCCGAGCCCGATCCGCTCGAGCAGCGCCGCGATGCGACGCTCCGCGCGGCCTTCGTCCAGTCCCCGAAGCGTCGCTACGTACGCCAGCTGTTCGCGACCGGTGTAAGCGTCGTACAGCGGCGGCGCTGCCGGAAGGTAGCCGATCCGCGACTTGATCGCCTCCCTGTCGGAGACCGGCCGCCCGGCAACCGCGGCGCTGCCCGATGTCGGCGGCGTAAGCGTGGTCAACAGCTCTATCGTCGTGGTCTTGCCAGCCCCGTTGGGCCCGAGAAACCCGTAAACCGTTCCCTCCGACACTGAGAGGTCGATTCCGTCGACGGCAGTGACGTCCCCGTAACGCTTCGTCAAGCTCTCGGCCTCTATCATTATCTTTCGATTGTTATTACCTAGAAGAAAGTGGTTACGACCGTCGATTCGTCGAGAGATCGCCCCGGCCGACGCAATCAGGTGCGATCGCAGTCGAGCACGTACTTACCGAACCGATCGGCGGCGTATCGGGCCCCCATCCATCCCGTGAGACTGACGAAGACGGCACTGAGCAGCCCCGCCCGAACGATCGCGAGCGGATCAGGACTCGGCCCGAGGATGGCATTGACGAGCGGTGACACCCCCACCGTCACGGCGACCACCAGCACGACGGCGGCCAAGAGGCTCGGAGAGGTGACTGACTGGCCGCCGGGTAACGAGTTTCGCTCGAACGAGGGGAAAGCGACACCCGCGGCCATCCCGATTCCCGGAGCCCCCACGGCGATCGCACCGGACGCGACCGCAACCGTCAGAAGGCCGGTTCCAGTGGCGACGCCGGCGAGGACGGTCCCCGCCACGGTGAGCGGGAGCCCGACGATCCAGCTGACCAGAGCGAGTCCCCAGAGGAACGCGCGCGGCTCGACGCCCGACGTCAGCGTGATCGGAAGAACCGCCTCCTGGCCGCCGAGGGGGTTGAGCGTGAATACGGATCCGGTGGCGACGACGCCGGCTCCGGCGATCCCGTACGTGGTCCACCAGGGGACTCGGCCTTCGAGGACGACGGAGAAGAGGGCGAACGTGATCGGGACGAGGTAGGCGGACAGCCCGTCGATCACCGTCACGGGCGACCGGCGTCCCCGAAGCCACGCCGTGACTGCGACGCGGCGAGCGGTCGTCGAGACGCGGTCCCCGAGCAACCGGTCGAGCGCCGGCGTACGACGGCGCTCCGGCCCGGGACCATCGACCCGACTGACGGCATCGCCGAGCCACACGCGCGTCGCGAGGTGGACCCCGACCGCACCGAACAGGATCGGTCCGACGAGCAGCGCGGCGATGGCAGCCCCCACGCGATCCGATGGCGGCGAGACGCCTGGGAGGCCGATCAGCGCGAGGTCGGTGATCCACGCTGGCGGGAACCGACCGATCCGGCGCACGAGTCCACCCGGTTCGGCTGCGACGCCGAGGACGGCGGCCGCAGAGCAGGCCACCACCAGCGCGATTCCGACCCGCGTGCTCGACAGGCCCCGCGAGGCTGACGCGGCGTACTTGAGCAGGAACCCGACGGCGAACCCCACGGCGACGACGAGGACAACCGCGAGCAGCGCGACGAGTGCTAGCGTCGCCGCGGCGATGGGATCGCCGGTGGCCAGCCAGAAGCCGACGACGACCGCTCCGAGCGCGGGGCCGTGGTACAGCAGTGCGCGAGCGTACTCGGCACCCAGCACGCCGATCGCGACAGCTATCGGGGTGGTCGCGAGCAGCAGGCTCTCGGACGCGTCCAGCGATCCCGTCTCCGTCACTGTCCTGTAGACCGCGCCGGCGGTTCCGGTAACCATCGCGGCCAGAACGACGCTGCGAGTGAGCGACAGGGCCGGTTCCCCGCCGAGGAGGACGGCATCCGTGAACAGGAGCGCACCGACCCAGGCGACGGCGACGTATGCGACGACGAGTAACACCCCGCTGGCGGCGTCGCGAGAACGCATACGGCGGATGCGCCGCCAAGTGCGGCAAACCTCGGTGACTGCGACGAGCGTGATGGCCGCGGGCTCCGTTCCCGATCGGGTCATCGCTCCTCCGCTGCAGTCCGGTCGCGGCGGGCGCGGGTCACGTCCATGAACGCATCCTCGAGGCTGCCGTCGTCCCCGGCCTCGGCGCGGCGCACGAGGTCCTCTGGCGGTCCCTCCGCCACGAGTCGGCCGTCGTCGAGGACGCCGACGCGATCGGCGAGTTCCTCGGCGATCGGCAGGACGTGCGTCGACAGGAAGACTGTGACGCCGTCCGCCGCCGTCTGGTCGACGGTGTCCCTGACCGTACGCGCGGCGCGCGGATCGAGACCGGAGGTCGGTTCGTCGAGAAACAGCACCTCGGGCTCGTGGACCAGAGCACCGACGAGCCCGAGCTTCTGTTTCATCCCCTTTGAGTAGCCGCTCACGGACCTGTCCACCGCGTCGGCGAGGTCGAACCGCTCGAGCAAGCGCTCGATGCGCTCCGGGACTTCCAGGCCCCGGAGACCTGCGACGTACCGCAGGTTCTCCCGCCCGGTCAGTTCGGAGAAGACGGGCGGCCGCTCCGGCAGGTAGCCGACGCGTGGAGTCACCCGCTGCCGATCCCGAATCGATTCACCAGCCACGCGAGCGGTGCCGTCGGTCGGGGCCTAGAGCGTCGTCAACATTCGAATCGTCGTCGTCTTCCCGGCACCGTTCGGACCGAGGAATCCGTATATCTCTCCCTCTGGTACAGTGAGGTCAAGATCCCGCACGGCCGTCTCACCCCCATACTCCTTGCCGAGGGACCGCGTCTCGATGGCGACGTCCCCGCCCATAGTGAATTCTTTTCTATTTCGGGTTAAACTTATTCCGATGTATAACGGAACGTGAAGCGAGCAGTCGGGCAGCGGCGCTCGACGTGGTATCGGCAGTCGTCTCAACCCAGGACGTGGAAGTACGCGAATAGGAAGACACCGCAGTTGTAGACAGCGTGGGCGACGGCGGGGACATCTACGCGTTCCCAGCGGGCGTACGCGAACCCGTACAGCAGCCCGTTGATCAGGACCTGAACGAAGCTTGTCGCGGCCACGTCGACGGGGACCTGCACGTAGGATATCATGTGAGGGGCCGAGAACAGTAGGGCCGCCCCCACGACGGCTGTCAGTTCCGTGTGGCTCCGGGCGAGGATTTTCTGGATGCCGTTCCGGTGGAACAGCTCCTCTGCGGGGGCGACGACCAGTACGTTCACGGCCATCATCGTGGCGAGGAATCCGACTCCGCGGCGGCTGACGAGCTGACCGACGGGACCGACGGGCGAACCGATCCCCTGTGACAGGAAGAGAGCGGTCAGCGCTGCCTGCAGTGCGGTTAGTCCGAGACCGAAGAGGACGCCGGTACCGAGTGCCCTCGCTGACAGACCTGGGAAGTCGACGTACGCGAGCGATAGGTCGGTCTGGTACAGGTAGAGGCCGATGACGACGACCATCCCGAGGCTCGAAGCCACAGTCCGCAGGACGATGGCCAGATCCCCGTCGAAGTAGTAGACGATCGGTCCGCCGACGACTGAAGCGACGACGATCGCCCCGAGCAGGAGCGCCAGACTGATGGTCCAACTCTTCGCTTTCAGCACGTACGTGGGGGCGTATTTCGACGACACCGTCTCTGTCATGCGTGAATCCGGGAAGCACCGAGATTAATTACTTTCATTATCTCTCCCATTTAAATTTCTAACGGCAGCGTTCAGCGGTGACGGACCCGGCAGCCACCCCTTCTCGAGAGGCCAGAGCAAGCTATCGGGCGTGAAGGAGATCAGTACAACGACCGTGAGGCCGGCGAGATCGTCCCTCGCGGAGCGAGACGTACAGTTCTATACAAAGCAAGCGAGTCGCTGACGGCCGGTTACTCCCGGAAATTCTCCGGAACCTGGATACTATAGCGGCCGTCCTCGCGCAGCGCGATGATGTACTCCTCGCGGTCGTACAGCTCCATCAGGTTGAGCTCGTACTTCCCGGGGTCGAGCACCTTGATGCTCTCGAACTGGTTGTTGAGTTCCTCGCGCAGTTCGTCGAGGTCGGGTCGATCGACCGGCTCTGCCCCCTCGCTTCCAGTGGAACTGTCGGCCGACTCCTCCGTGGAGACCGGATCGAAGTGGTGCTCCTCGTCGGTGGCGGGCTCGGACGGGATCTCGTCGGGCGCGATGACTTCACTGCGTGCGCTTGCCTGGGCCGAATCCTCTCCGGCCGGGTGAGACCCCTCCGTTTCGGGTGGACTCCGGGCCGAGGCGCTCGCAGAGCGGTCCTCCGCGGGCGTCGTCCCGGCGCCGTTCACTTCCGCTCCGGCGGTGCCGACCTCCGGCGAAGTCGCGTCCCCAGCACCGGCCTCCGTCGCGGCGGCGTCCGCGGTACCGGCTTCCGACGACGCGTCCGCGGGTTCGGGTGCGCCGACGCTCGCGGACTCGTCGTCCGACGAGCTCACGAAGTCCTTGACGGTGGCGGCCGTCTTGCCGACGGTCCTGGCCACCGACGAGCCCGCGGGTTCGGGGGGTTCCGGCGGCTCCGCGTCCGGCGTGGGCCCGCCGTCGGGCTTGAACTGGAACTTGTTCCCCCCGCAGTCCGGACACCCCGACAGCATCTGCTTGGAGCCGTCGTCGAAGGTCCGGCCGCAGTTCGTACACTGGTGGGGCATGGGTTGGGTGGGTTACTTCCGGGAGACCAGCGCGCTGATGAGGGTCTCGTCCTTGTGGAGCGTCTCGATCTGGTTCGCCGGACCGATCACAGTCAGTTTCTTGGTCGACTGGCTGCCCATCAGCCGGTCGAGGAGGCTCGAATCGGACGCCTCCGACTTGGGGTAGGTCTCGATCTCGATGCCGTTGAACTCGTCGGGGCTGATCTCCGTCATCGTGACCTCGATTAGGCGCGACTCCTCGTCGGGGGAGAGCCCCTCCTCGAGGACGACGATGTTGCCGTCGCGGACGCCGTCGAGGATCATCCGGATCTTCTCCATGGACGTCATGCCGTCCATCCGCTCGCCGCTGATGAGGTCTATCTGGACCCCGTCCTGAGGTTTTGCTTCTGCCATCTGTATCACCCGAAGTACTCCGCGATCTTGTCGTACACTTCGTCCATGTTGTCGCCCTCCAGCGCCGACAGCGGAATCGTCTCGTGCTGCGGGAACGCGTTCTTGATCCGCTGGACCGACGACTCCTCGAGGTCGATCTTGTTCGCGAGGATCAGCACCGGCAGGTCCTGGCTCTCGATGATGCCGATCAGCATCGTGTTGACCTGCGTGAACGGATCCTCCGTCGAGTCGAGCACGTAGATGACGCCGTCGACGTCCTCGCGGAGCCAGTGCATCGCCTCGGCGACGCCCTCCGTCGCCTCGCGGGAGCGACGAACGGCGTCGTCCTCCTCCATGTCGTGGTCGAGGAACTCCGTGTAGTCGACCTTCGTCGTGACGCCGGGCGTGTCGACGATGTCGATGTTGACGGTCTTGCCGTTGCGTTCGATCTCCACGTCCTCTTTGCGGCGCGCGCGCCGCGTCTCGTGTGGAATGTGACTCTCAGGACCGACGGCGTCGCCGGTCCAGTCGCGGGCGATCCGGTTCGCCAGCGTCGTCTTCCCCGCGTTCGGCGGGCCGTAGATGCCGATTCGCTTGGGGTCCTCTTCCGAGAACAGCGTCGATGCCGCGCGTGATATGCTATCTCTGAGATTTGTGAGCAGTCCCATCCTCGTATCCTCCCGCCCGAACCCGATGGTTCGGGGGCTTGCCCGTAGAAGACCCGCCGATTCACTTAAGCCTACGTCAGACACGAGTCAGACTTCCTAGACGGATTCCGGCGGTAGAGATACCGCGTACTGTTCGATTCCGCGGCCGAGACGCGGTTTCGACGCGGCTCTCTCACGGGAATGGCAGCAGACGTGACAGTGACAGCAACGGACACGATAGGGATGACGGTGACAGCAACGGACACAAGGGGTGACAGCGGGTACGATGGCGACGATAGCCCAGGGACGAGGCTGAACGACAGCGTGACCAGATTTGAACGACAGCGTGAATAGATGGGTGCAAACGGTGAGCGAGCGACCGTGCGTGGAGAGGCTCGCGGGACCTGCGGTACCCACGGAAGACATCCGGAGCCCCCCACCCCTTCGTTTCAACTGGAAACGGAACAACCCCTGGGTGCGGGGAACCGGACGACGGTGTGGACGAGGTGACGATCCTTCGGACGAACCTAGCTAGAGGTGTTCTAGATGTCGTTCTCGGAGTGTTCGGACTAATCTAGGACACTACTAGCACACGAAATAATGCTTTCTCTCTAGTGCGGGTTTAGTTTTTGCTGTGGTAGCATAAGCCTTTCCGTAGCTAGAGAGCAACAATCCGCTCGGCGACCCCCCACCTCCCTCTTTCCCGCTCTCCACCCGAAACGAAGGGGTGGGGGGGTCGGCCGGTGCGATCGAACTATGCTGCTCGATCCTCGCCTCCCTGACGCCTCCGAACCGGCTCGGGCGATCCGGCTGGCGGCCCTCTATCGAACCCTGTGCTTTCTTGTGGATACGACGGCCGAATCGCCGAAGTCCCGCCGGGACCGGTCCGGAGTCGAAGCGGTCCCCTCCCGGCTCCCGCTGGAAAATCCGGACGCCGATGGGATCGCCTCGACGGTCGTCGATGGATCGCTCTCTTTCGAAACGCCCACTACACTTCTGATTCATCGGCGCCGACCCCGGAGCGCGTAATCGCCAGAAAGCGACCGATCTCCTCCCGCAACGTTCGAGTCGAAACGGGCCTGTTTCCCGACGTGGAGGACTGGCGTACCGAAATTTTTAATACTCTATCAGCCACGGGTTCTTGTGGTTCAACTGCACTCGCTCGCCGGTCCTCGCGCCACCGTTTCGGAATATATCGCCGCCCTCAGCGCCGCTAGGCCGGTGCGGGCAAGTGTTTCCACTTGAAATAAAGGGGTTCGAATCCACATGACAGACGCGGGAGACGAGTCCGACCGTACCACCGACGCCGCGAGCGACGACGCGACGGACGGCTACGACGATCTGGACGCTGACATCACCTCGACGGAGGGAGAAGACGGCACTCCGTCCCTGGACACCGATCTCGACGACGTCGTCCTCGACGGCCTCGACGACGACGAGGACTCCGAGGAGGCCTCGCGGGGCCTGTTCGACGACCTGTTGAGCGGGGAACCGATCTTCGAGAACAAGGAGGTCCTCCGCCCCTCGTACACCCCTCACAAACTCCCCCACCGCGAGGAGCAGATCAACAACATGGCGACGATTCTCGTCGCCGCCCTCCGGGGGGACACGCCCTCGAACATCCTGATCTACGGGAAGACGGGGACTGGCAAGACCGCCAGCGCGAAGTTCGTCAGCGAGGAACTGGAGAGCACTTCCCAGAAGTACGAGGTCCCCTGCACCGTCGAGTACATCAACTGCGAGGTCACGGACACCCAGTACCGCGTGCTCGCCCAGCTGGCCAACAAGTTCATCGAGGAGAACGAGTCCTACATCGACGGCCGGATCGAGGAGTTAGAGGGCCTCCGCGAGCGCGCGGACGAGGCGCCCGACGCCCTTGCGGACTCGGAGTTCGACGACGTCGAGGCGATCGACGAGGAGATCGAGTCGCTGACCGAGGACCGCGAGTCCTTCGAGGAGGTTCCGATGACGGGATGGCCGACCGACCGCGTGTACAGCTCCTTCTTCGACGCGGTCGACTACCACGAGCGCGTGGTCGTCATCATGCTCGACGAGATCGACAAGCTCGTCGAGAAGTCCGGCGACGACACGCTGTACAACCTCTCGCGGATGAACAACGAGCTTCAGCACTCCCGCGTCTCGATCATCGGCATCTCGAACGACCTGAAGTTCACCGACTTCCTCGACCCCCGCGTCAAGTCCAGCCTCGGCGAGGAGGAGATCGTCTTCCCGCCGTACGACGCCAACCAGCTCCGGGACATCCTCCAGCACCGTTCGGAGGTGGCGTTCAAGTCGGACGCCCTGAGCGACGACGTCATCCCCCTGTGTGCGGCCTTCGCCGCCCAGGAGCACGGCGACGCCCGGCGCGCGCTGGACCTGCTCCGGACGGCCGGGGAACTGGCCGAGCGCGACCAGACAGACGTCGTCGAGGAGAAGCACGTCAGGCAGGCCCAGGAGAAGATCGAACTCGACCGGGTGGTCGAGGTAGTACGCACCCTCCCGACCCAGAGCAAGATCGTCCTGTTCGCGATCATCCTGCTGGAGAAAAACGGCGTCCACAACATCAACACCGGCGAGGTGTACAACATCTACAAGCGCGTCTGCGAGGAGATCGACGCCGACGTGCTCACCCAGCGCCGCGTCACCGACCTCATCTCCGAACTGGACATGCTGGGCATCGTCAACGCCGTCGTCGTCTCGAAGGGCCGGTACGGCCGGACCAAGGAGATCAGCCTCTCCGTTCCACTCGAAGAGACGGAGGCCGTCCTCATGTCCGACTCGCGACTCGGCGACATCGAGGACCTCCAGCCGTTCGTCCAGGCGCGGTTCGACAACTAGCTGCGGATCCACCTGGCGACGCTTTTCGCGGACTCACCTCGAGAATCCGCTTCAAGACTCCGCACGCGACGGCTCCGCAGCGAGACTCCGGTCTCAGGGCGCAGCCGCTGCGCTCGCGTTAGCTGCGGCCGCGCTCGCACCGGTCGCGTTCGCGCCGGCCGTGCTCGCACCGGCCGACGGCGACGCGGAAATCGCGCAGGCGGCAGACGCGTTCGTGCTCGCCTTCCGGACTCCGCCCTCGTTCGGCGAGGGCGTGGCCGCCGCCGGAGCCGCCCCGACGCCGCCGGATCGGAGTCGGATCTCGCCCAGCAGGGGCACGCGAGCCTCCGCAGTCCCGATCACCCACTCCGGCCGGACCGGGTCGCTGAGCGGACGGCTGCCGACCTGATCGTACTGGTGGTTGTAGTCGCCCTTCGTGACGAACCCGGCCTGGTCGGCGGGGCAGTTCGACAGCTCCTCGCAGTTGTCCGCCGTCCCGACGTACTCCTCGTCGGCCCGGTCGTACCAGTTCTCGCCCTCCTCGACCCAGAACATGGCGCGGTGGATGATCGGGGTCTCGCGGGCGTTGCCGTCCGGCTGGTAGACGATGACGTCGCCGTACCCCTGGAACGTGCGATAGTCGCTCTCGGCACCGCTCTGGGCGGGGACCACGCCGGTCTCGCCGACGGCGCCGTCGCCGGAGAAGCGCTCTTCCTCCATGACGAACACCAGATCGCCCTTCTGGATGTGGGGCGTCATGCTCGGGCTCTCGATGGCGACCAGCGGGGGCCAGACGCCGCTGACCGCGAACAGGAACGCGCCGACCAGCGCCACGGCCGCGACGCTGCTGACCAGGTCGTAGGCGTACACCTGCCAGTCGACGTCGTCGGCTCGCTCCGCTGGTTCGGCCCGCCGCGGTTCGCCGCCGGCAATCTCCCGGTCGCCGTCGCCGCGAGGCGGTCCCTCGTCGTCCGGCCGTCGAGACGGGTCCCGGGCGCCATCGGTCCGATCGGACTCCCCCCGGCGCGGGTCGTCGCTCATCGATGGCACGTCGGGCGGTAGCTCGTATGAACTTTCTGTCTCACGACGGGGACGCGGCGCTGGGCTTCGTCACCCTCGTCCGTTACGCACGCCCGTGGGTGTAGCTCACATTGACACTCGCTTTTCCGCCGTTCGCTAGCCTTTTGTCGTCGCTTCCCAACTCCAACTCTGTGCCACTGGAGACGCCGGCGCGGATCGTCAGCGAACTCGCGAGCAGGGGGTACAACGCCGAGCGCGAGGCGGTGACGCTGCTTGCGGACGCGCCGGACCCCGACGCGGCCCTGGAGCGCGCACTCGAAACGGCGCCCGACGACGCGCTGAAGCTGTCGGCGGACCACGTCAGAGACGTATTAGAACCCAAACACGACGGGGAACGGTCGCGTTCGGAGCCCGCGGAGTCGGGAGCGGGACCGACCGCGTCGACGCCCGACGAAGACCCCCCCGCTTCAGGTGGAACCCGGGCACCGTCGTCGGCCGACGGCGGCGGGGCTGCTCCAGTTGAAACAGGGGGGTCTTCGACCGGGAGCGACCGCGACGTGAACCTCGAGAAGCGGTCCGTGACGGTCGACAACGACATGACCGGCCGGTCGACGGGCACCGGGGAGTATCGCGACTTCGTCGCCGTGTTCCGGGACCGCTACGAGAAGCTCTCGAAGCAGCTCCGGGGCCGGGTGAACCACCGACCCACCTCCTCGCTGGAGTCGATGGCCGGCGGGGAGGAGGCCGCCGTCGTCGGGATGGTCTCGGACATCCGCACGACGGCCAGCGGCCACTGGCTGATCGAACTGGAGGACACCAACGGGACCTTCCCCGCGCTGGTGATGAAAGACCGGCCGTTCGCGGACCTCGTCCAGGAGCTACTGTACGACGAGGTCATCGCCGTCGAGGGGACGCTGGCCGACGACTCGGGCATCCTCTTCGCCGACTCGATCTACTTCCCCGACGTCCCGCGGACCCACAGCCCCTCGACCGCGGACCGCCACGTCCAGGCCGCGCTCATCTCGGACGTCCACGTCGGCAGCCAGGAGTTCATGGCCGAGGCCTGGCATCGCTTCGCCGACTGGCTCCACACCGAGGAAGCCGAGTCCGTCGAGTACCTCCTGATCGCCGGCGACATGGTCGAGGGCGTCGGCGTCTACCCGGACCAGGACGAGGAGCTCGACGTCGTCGACATATACGAGCAGTACGAGCGCTTCTCGGAGTACCTCAAGGAGGTCCCCGGCGACATGGAGATCCGGATGATCCCCGGCAACCACGACGCCGTCCGCCTCGCGGAGCCCCAGCCCGGGTTCGACGAGGAGCTGCGGTCGATCATGACGGCCCACGACGCCGAGGTCCACTCGAACCCCTCCCTCGTCACGGTCGAGGGCGTCTCCGTCCTGATGTACCACGGCGTCTCGCTGGACGAGGTCATCGCGGAGCTGCCCGACGAGAAGGCCAGCTACGACGAGCCCCACAAGGCGATGTACCAGCTCCTGAAGAAGCGACACGTCGCGCCCCAGTACGGGGGCCACACCCGGCTGGCGCCGGAGGACCGGGACTACCTCGTCATGGAGGAGGTCCCAGACGTGTTCCACACCGGCCACGTCCACAAGCTGGGCTGGGGGAAGTACCACAACGTCCTCGCGATCAACTCCGGGTGCTGGCAGGCCCAGACCGCCTTCCAGGAGAGCGTCAACATCGACCCCGACTCGGGGTACGCGCCGATCCTCGACCTCGACACGCTGGACATGACGGTCCGGAAGTTCTCCTGATCCGGGCCGGTTTCGCCTCCGCGCGCTTTGGTCTGTCTCCGCGCCGAACTCGTTCGGACGGCGGCGGAATACTCGCCGCTATCCGTGACATCGGGCACGGACGGCCGCGTCGCCCGTGTTTAAGGTTCAGGACTTCATGTGTGGGCCCGTACAATGAGCGAGGACCGCGGCTTCGAGACAGACGCCCTGCACGTGGGCCAGGAGGAACCCGAGTCACACGCGAACGCCCGTGCACCGCCCATCTATCAGACGACGTCGTACGTCTTCGACGACGCCGAGGACGCCGCCGCGCAGTTCGCCCTGGAGAAGCCCGGGCACATCTACTCGCGGCTGATGAATCCCACCAACGAGATGCTCCAGGAGCGCATCGCCGCGCTGGAGGGCGGCGTCGGCGCCGTCGCGACGTCGTCGGGGATGGCGGCGCTGAACCTCGCGACGTTCCTGCTGGCCGACGCGGGCGACAACGTGGTCACGGCGTCGTCGCTGTACGGCGGGACCTACACCTACTTCACGCACACGGCCCCGCGCAACGGCGTCGAGGCCCGCTTCGTCGATACCCTCGACTACGAGGCCTACGAGGAGGCCATCGACGACGACACCGCCTACGTCCACTTCGAGACCATCGGCAACCCCGCGCTGGTGACGCCGGACATCGAACGCCTGGCCGACATCGCCCACGACAACGGCGTCCCGCTGTTCGTGGACAACACCTTCGCGACGCCGTACCTCTGCAACCCGCTGGAGCACAGGGCCGACGTCGTGTGGAACTCCACGACCAAGTGGATCCACGGCCACGGCACCACCGTCGGCGGCGTCCTCGTCGACGGGGGTAGTTTCCCGTGGAGCGAGCACGCCGAGGCGTTCCCCGAAATCGCCCGGGAGAACCCGGCCTATCACGGCGTCAACTTCGCCGAGACGTTCGGCGACGCCGCCCTCACCTACGCCGCCATCGCGCGCGGCCTGCGGGACATGGGCAACCAGCAGGCACCCTTCGACGCCTGGACGACGCTCCAGGGTCTGGAGACGCTCCCGGTACGGATGGAGCGCCACTGCGAGAACGCCATGGCCGTCGCCGAGCACCTGCAGGATCACCCCGAGGTCTCCTGGGTCACCTACCCCGGACTGGAAGACCACGAGACCCACGAGGAGGCCAGCGAGTACCTCGACGGCGGCTACGGCGGCATGATCACCTTCGGCCTCGAGGCCGGCTACGACGCCGCCCGGACGACCGTGGAGTCGACCGAAATCGCGTCGCTGCTGGCCAACGTCGGCGACGCGAAGACGCTGATCATCCACCCCGCGTCGACGACCCACCAGCAGCTCACCGACGAGGAGAAGCAGGCCGCCGGCGTCACCGACGACCTGGTCCGCCTGTCGGTCGGGCTGGAGTCGGCCGACGACGTCATCGCCGACCTGGATCAGGCCATCGACGAGGCGACCTGATCCGGGCCGCGCTCACTCGTCGCCGGTCCCGTCGAGCAGCCCGAACGCGCCAACGGAGACCAGCGCAGTCAGGATACCGGGACCGTGCGCCCGGTTGGCCAGCAGCACGACCGACGCGAGGAGGAACGCACCCGCGACGACGACCGCCGCCGCCCGCCGATGCCGTGCGTCGATCTCGATCATAGACGTGGACTCTCCCGAGTCCCCATATGATTTCCGGCCGACGGCGCCGGGACCAGTCAGTCGTCTGCCGTGTCTGACGCACCGCTGTACGGTCGCTGGTACTGGTTCCCGAAGACTCGTAGTGCGACCGGCGACGCAGCCGCTCGAACGCGGAAAAACGTGAAAACAGCCGGGTAGAAGCCGACTTAGGCGCGGACGACGTTCGTCGCGCGCGGACCCTTCGGGGCCTGTTCGATGTCGAATTCGATGCTCTCTCCCTCTTCGAGGTCCGGGCCGCCCACGTCTTCCATGTGGAAGAACACGTCGTCGTCCGCGTCCTCAGTCGAGATGAAACCGTAACCGCCAGTGTCGTTGAAGAAATCAACCTTACCGTTTGCCATTGCAAATTATCAGAGACGCGATAGGGTGATAAGGGTTCCGAGGGTCACGGTACCACGACCACCGACGCCGGGGATTTCGGATAGCTCGGAGAGGCGAGACGACGCTCCAGTGGCGGATCGGGCCGGCGCGTACGTCCCGGCCGGTCGCCGTCTGCCGATCCCGGGCCGGACCGCGAGCTTTTTGCTTGCATCCGACCGTGCTCTACCCGTGTCACGGAACAGCGGGATCGGGCTGCTCGACGGCGTCCGCCAGCCCCGCGGGGTGAAGGCGCTGGTCGGCCTCGGGCTCGCGGCGTCGATCGGCACCTTCGGGTGGGGCCTCGTGTCGCTCGGGCCGGTACCGCTCCTGGCCCTCGGAGCCATCGCACTCTCGATGGGCCACCTGGTCGTCCTGCTCGGTCTGTGGGCGATGGAGTCGTGGGCCCGGACCACGGCGATGGCGCTGTACGCGTTGCTGGCGATCGTCGGGGTCCTCCGCGAGGCGTACCTCCCGGCCGCGGCGCTGGCCGTCGCCGTCGCCTACCTCGCAGCCGCCTCCCGGCGGTTCAGCTGACGGATTCCCGTCCGAGCGCTTTACAGGACGTCCTCTTCCTCGAAGAGTTCGCCCAGCGCCTCCATCGACTCGACGATGGTGTCGCAGGACGGCGCCACGGCCGGCTTCGGGTCGAACCCGACGGCCAGGCCGGCGATCTCCAGCATCGGCAGGTCGTTGGCGCCGTCGCCGACGGCCACGGTGTCGTCCCGGTCCTCGCCGACGACCGCCGTCACGACCTCCAGCGCGTCGTCCTTGGTCCCCTCGATGAGCGGCCCCTCGACCCTGCCGGTGAGCTCGTCACCGTCGACGGGTAGCCGATTCGCCACGATGGCGTCCACCTCGACCCCCTCCGTTTCGAGTGCGCGGGCGACGCCCCGCTCGAACCCGCCCGTGAGAATGCAGACGTACACGCCCGCCTCGCGCAGCGACTCGATGACGTCGGCCGCGCCCGGTCGCAGCGCGACCTGATCGAAGGCCGCCGCCGCCTCCTCGTCCGGCAGCCCCTCCAGCAGCGCGCAGCGCTGGCGCAGGCTCTCCGCGTAGGCGATCTCGTCGTTCATCGCCCGCTCGGTGATCTCGGCCATGTCGTCGGCCGTTCCGTTGCGCTCCCCCAGCAGGACCGTCATCTCCGAGTCTGAGAGCGTCCCGTCGAAGTCGAACGCGACTAGCATTGCCGACCTCTTTCGCGCGCGGGGTTTCAAACTCCCCGGTTTCCGTTCGCGTGTCGCCTCACTCCGTTCGGCTTCCGCTCGCTCGGTCTGAGATTCCGCCCTTCGGTCGGAATCTCGTGCTCAGTAGACTGTAACGGTCCGCCCCCCGTCGACCAGAACGTGGTGGGCCCCGTACTCGAAGGCGACGGCCGCCTCGCCGCCGGACTCGATCAGGGATTCGAGCGCGTCCGGGTCGACGGCGGAGTACAGCGGCGGGAGGTCGGTCGCGTCCCTCCCGGTGGCGTCGCAGACGGCGGCAAGGACAGCGTCGACCAGCGGTTCGTCGTCCCCCTGCCGGTATTCGAGCGTCGCGTCGCCTGATAGCAGTGCCTCGGCAGCGATGGTCCGGCTCCCGTCTGTCATGTTCGCCTGCGGGTCTAGGTCCGCGAGCGTCTTGGTCGGCGTGTGGGAATGCTACCGGCCTTTTCAGTCCCCGCGCATCACCGACGGTGCCGTCGAACAGCGGGCCGACGGCCTCCCGGCCCCTCTGTGGCTCACGATCCCGACCCCTCGTCGTGGACGAGGGTGCTCGCGAGGAGGTTCCGGTGGCCGCGCCGGAGGCGCGCGGACGCGGCGTTCCGAGAGATGTCCAGGTCGTCGGCGACGTCGGCCAGCGTCGTCGCCCGCGGGACCTCGAAGTATCCGGCGTGGTAGGCGGTCACCAGCGCCTCCTGCTGGTCGTCGGTGACGCCGTACTGACCCCGCTCCTGTGGGTTCTCCGGGTGGTAGACCCGCTCCAGCCGGATGTCGAAGCGTGTTCCAGGCAGTAGTCGTGGAACGCCGAGAGCGCCGCCTGGTCCGGGAAGAGGACCTTCAGCTCCCACTCGCCGCCGTCGTCGTTGACGGCCTCGAGGATGGTGGCCTCGGCGTCGGCGACGGCGGTCAGGAGGCTGGGCGCCGCCTGGTTCCAGGTCACGCGGTAGAACCGCTCGCCCTCGTCGGTGGTCTCCAGCGGGTCGACTTCGCGGGTCTCCGAGTCGGCCGACAGCGCGGACTCGAAGTCGCCGAGTCGGTCGCCGAACGCCCAGAAGTACGGCGTCACGTCGGCGGTCCCCGCGACGACGCGCTTGATTTCGACGCGGACGCTCGACTCGGCCGTCAGCGCCTCCGCGAGGACGAACTCGTCGGCCGGAGTGATGAGATCCACGAGGACTGCCATGGGTTCGATCCTTGCGCCAGCGCCCGCAAGAACCTAGTCACCACGTCGAGCCGGATCGACCCGAGATCGTCACCGCCTTCTCATCACTCGAGGTCGCGTACAGGTCACATTTGGCCGTCCTGACGCGGCCGGCTCAGGGCCGCGGCGGCTCGCCGTCGTAGCCGCCCACGTCCTGATAGAAGTTCAGCATCGCGAACTTGAGCTTCTCGGGGTCGACGTCGATCATCTCGCGCCGTTCCTCCGGCGGGAACGTCCCACGGACGGCGTAGTCGCGCATCTCCATCTCGGCGGCCTCGGTGTAGCGCTTGTCCAGCAGGATCCGGGCGCCGAAGTCCTCGGGCGAGCGGACGACCCGACCGAGCGCCTGTCGGGTCTTGCGCACCGTGGGAATCTCGACGGCGTAGCGCCAGCCGGCCTCCTCGTCGCCGCCGAAGGCGGTCGCGTAGGCCTCCTGAACCGCCTCCATGCGGTCGTCGAGGTGAGGGTAGGGGACGCCGGCGACCACCACGGTCCGGGCGTCGTCGCCGTCGTAGCTGACGCCCTCCGCGAGGGTGCCCCACAGCGAGGTGAAGAGGACGGCGTCGTCGTCGGCGACGAACTCCCGGCGGAGGTCGCGGGCCTGGGTCCCGGGCTCGTCGAGGTAGGTCGTGGCGTCCGTCGAGACCCGCTCGTGGTAGCGCTCGGCCTCGGCGTAGCTGGGGAAGAAGGCGAGCGTGTTCCCGGGCGTCATCCGGGCGGCGTCCTCGAGCACGCCGGCGACGACGTCCTGCGTCTGGGGATCGTCGCGCTCGCTGGCGAACAGCGCGGGGCCGTCGACGGCGTAGGTGCGACGGCGCTCGTCGGGGAACTGCGGCCCGTAGGCCATCGTCTCCGCGTCCGCCAGGCCGAGGACGTCCTCGGTCACGTCGAAGGGGCGCAGGGTGGCGCTCATCAGCACGGCCGCGTGGAGGTCCTCGAACAGGTCGCTGGTCACGTTCGACGGGATGCAGGTGTACAGCTCGGCGCGGCCGTACACGTCGCCGTCCCCCTCGTCTGCGCGGCGGACGCTGACGACGGGATACTGTCCCAGGTCGTCGCTCTCCGCCAGCCAGTCCGAGACGAACTGGGCGGCCTGCAGCGTCTGGCACTCCTGTCGGGTGTCCGTCTCGCCGTTCTTGAACGCCTCCTCGTACTGCTCGTCGAGTTCCCGCCCCAGTTTCAGCGCGTGGTCGAGTTCCTCGTGGAAGCCCGGGCCCGTGTACTCCCGGAGGAAGGCGAGCGTCAGGTCGTCGCGGCCGTCCTCGTTGGCGATGGCGAGGTCCTCCCAGTGCTCGCCGACCTGTTCCCGTTCTCCAAATGCGAACGCCTCGTCGTAGGCGGTCCGCAGCGCCGAGAGGAAGGTCGCGATCACGTTGTGCGCGGCGTCGGCGCGGGCGTCGTCGGTCTCGGCCAGCTCGTCGACGGCGCTCTCGAGCGTGGTCTCGGTCAGCGTCCGCCGGGCGTGGTCGCGGGCGGCCGACTCGACGTTGTGGGCCTCGTCGAAGACGGCGACGACGTCCTCCGGGTCCCGGCCGAGCCAGCGGAAGAACTGCTCGCGGATGGTCGGATCGAGCAGGTGGTGGTAGTTGCAGACGACGAGGTCGACGCCCTCGATGCCCTCCTTGAGGAGCTCGTAGCCGCAGAGCTCGCGCTCGTGAGCGTACTCGTAGATGTCGTCCGGGCGGCGGACGTCGTCGAACAGCCACGAGTAGAACTCCGTCGTGTCGGTCGTGAGGTTGCGGTAGTAGTGGTCGCAGACCGACTGCTCCTCGCGGATCTCGGCGACGTCGTCCTCCAGGTCGCGGAGCTCGTCCATCACGGCGTTGCGGGCCTCGACGGCGTCCGCGTCGCCGTCCTGGGCCTGGTCGAGGAGGTCGCCCTGCTGGCGCTCGAGGTCGGCCACGTCCTGCTCCTTGTCGACGAGGTCGCGGGTGGTGTCCCGCAGCGCCTGGCACTCCTCGTAGTCGACGTCGATGTGGCACATCGAGCCCTTGCCCCGGAAGACGACGGCCCGGATGCGTTCCTGCTCGGTGATCGCGCGGGCGTCCTCGACGAACTGGCGCATCTGCTGGTGGACGTTCGTCGTGATGACGACCGTCTTGTCCGTCTCGCGGGCGTACTCCAGGGCCGGCACCAGCGCGGCCAGCGTCTTGCCCGTCCCGCAGGCCCCCTCGAAGAGCACGTCGCGCTCCTCGGCCAGCGCCTCGCGAATCGTCCCCATCGCCTCGTGCTGGTGGTCGTAGGGCTCCTCGTAGGGGAAAAACCGCATGTAGTCGTCGGTCGTCGCCACGAGGGACTCTTTGTCCGTTCTGGCTCAAAAGGGTTCGCACGTAGCGGCTACGACGCTACCCACGGGAGCCGGTCGCCGGCTCGTCCTCCGGTTCGATGTACACCTTGACGACGCCCTGCCCGGCTTCCTTCAGCGTCGCCTCCATCGACGTGATCAGGTCGTCGATCTCGGCGGTCTCCATGTCGGGATCGAAGGCGACATCGGCCGTGACGAGGACCTCGCCCGGGCCGAAGTACACCGTCCGGAAGCCGACGATGTCGACGACGCCGTCGAACGACAGTATCGAACCGCGAAGCTCCCCCTCGACGTCCTTCGGCAGGCTCTCGCCGAGGATCAGGCGCTTGTTCTCCCAGGCCAGCGCCAGGGCGAAGCCCATCAGCATGAGCCCGATCAGGACCGCCGACAGCCGGTCGAAGAAGGGGCTACCGGTCAGCTGTTCGAGGGTGATCCCGACCAGCGCGATGACGATGCCCGCCAGCGCGATGGTGTCCTCGGTCAGCGCCGTCAGCGTCGTCACGTCGCTGGTCTTCCGGAACGCCTCCCGGTACCCGGACCAGTCGTTCTCCCCGATCTGGGCGACCATTCCCGCGCGGGCCTTATACAGCGCCCACGTCTCGAAGCCGAACGCGCCGAGCAGCACGACGTAGTTGACCGTCACCGGGTCCAGCCACGCCGGGGGCGTGTAGGTGATCCACAGGAACTCGACGGCCTCGCCGGCGTGACCGCCGCCCCCGTGGCCGCCGCTGGTGAGCTGGGTCCAGCCGTGCTTGAGGCTCTCCCAGCCCGCGATGCCGAACAGGAACACGGACACGAGGAAGCTGTAGAAGAACTCCGCCTTGCCGTACCCGAAGGGGTGGCGCCGGTCGCGCTCGCGGCCGCTGAAGCGGAGGCCGATCAGGAGGAACACCTGGTTCCCGGTGTCGGAGATGCTGTGATACGTCTCCGACAGCATCGCGGCGCTCCCGGTCAGGAGGAAGCCGATAAACTTCAGTATCGCGATGGCGCCGTTCGCGATCAGCGCCGCCATGACGACCGCCTTGCTTTCAGCCATCGTCCATAGCTCTCCCGGGCGGTCCTAAGGGTTTCTGACTTATATCCGCGCCGACAATCGGGGGGTATGCTCGCGATCGTCTCCGACACGCACGGGACCGACGACCCGCGCCTCGAGGGGCGCACGCTGGAGGCCGTCGACGGCGCCGAGCGCGTCGTCCACGCCGGCGACTTCACCACGCCCGCGGTGTACGACGCGTTCGACGACCGCGCCGCGCGGCTCACGGCCGTCCACGGCAACAACGACCGGCCCGAACTGGTCGACCGACTCCCCGACGTCGCCGCGTTCGACTGGCGGGGCCACCGGTTCGTCGTCGCGCACGGCCACGAGCACACGGAGACGGCGCTGTCGATGCTCGCGAGACAGGAGGACGCCGACGTGGTCGTGGTCGGTCACTCCCATCGACCGGCGGTGACGGAGTTCGGCGACGGACTGCTGATCAATCCCGGCAGTCACGCAGATCCGCGCCAGTACTCGCCGGCGCATGCAGAAGTGAAAATGGACGACAGGGGGGAAGAGATGCGCGTCACGCTGCGTCGGCCCGACGGGGCGACGGTGTCGGAGGTGTGCCGGTAGGCCCGCATCGGAGGCGGTGGGGGAGTGCCAGTCTGGTCGCGTGCGGTCACCGGTGCACCGGGCCGCCGCGTTTCCCCCTACGACCCTCCGATAAAAATACCCGCCGATAACTCAAACGACTGTTTTACACTCCCGTGAACGCGAGTCCCGTCCCTGAAACCGCCATTTCACTGATGCCGGTTCACACGCGCTGCCGCGTCACTGGTCGGCGTACCACAGCGCGAACAGGGCTGCCAGGACGACCGCGCCGCCAGCGAAGAAGAGCAGTCCCGGCGGCAGGCCGCCGGCGACGGCCGCTTCGCCCGCGCTCTGGGCGGTGCTCCCGCCGTCGGCGACGGCCGCCGTAGCGACGTCGGTCGACTGCGAGTACGGGCTGCTCGGATCCGCCGCGTAGCTGGTGCTGGGGCCGCTTCCGCCGGCGCTGCCGCTCCGGACGTCCGGGCCGAGCAGCGACGCGATCCCCTCGCCGAGCGCCTGCTGGACGACGACGCTCAGGACGGCGAGCACGCCGACGCCGCCGAGGAGGCTCGTCAGCGCGCTGCGCACGCCGGAGGTGTCCTGCTCGTCGCCCGCGCAGATGACCAGCGGCTGGTCGGCCGGCGCGTAGACGTCCATCTCCCTCCCCTTCTCGGAGTAGGCGGTGTCGACCACTGCCACGGCCCCGGCGGCCTCGAGTTTGTCCAGGTGGTACTGCGCGTTCTGTAGCGACGTGTCGACCCGGTCGGCTAGCTCGCCCGGCGGCGCCGGCTCCTCGTGGAGTTCGGCGAGCAGCTTCCGGGCCGTCTCCGCCGACAGCGCCGACAGCACCTCGTCGGCGTCGTCGCTGTCGACGGGGATCACCCGCGGATCCGCGTCGGGGGACGCCGGGTCCCGGGAGGGCAGCAGTGACATGATCGTTTCGTATGTACTACGACCGTATGACCCTTTAGTGTTGCTCAAAGAGTGATTTCACCCACACTCCGCTGCGCGCGCTGGCGACGCTCGCGGCAGCGAGCGCGGTCCACGCTCGAAACGACTTTCCCGGGCGCCGACGAAGCGCTGCCCATGCCCGACCTCATCACCTACGGCATCCTCGCCGCCCTCCTCGCGCTGGTATTCTTCCTCTACCTGATGGTCCGGCGCACGGTCAAGGGGTTCAAGCAGGGCGTCGAGGACAGCCGGCGGAAATAGCAGCTAGCGCCGGTCGCGATCGGATACGCTTCCGGCTTCGCCGCAGGACCAACCGTTTTTGCGCGCCCCGTCCGAGTATCCGGTATGGACCCGCGCATCCGCGAGCACGCAGAGATCGTCGTCGACCACTCCGTCGACCTCCAGCCCGGCGACGACGTCGTCGTCCGTGCTCCCCCCGTCGCCGAGGACCTCGTCGTCGCGCTGCACGAACTGATCGGCGACGTCGGGGCGAACCCGCACGCGGTCATGGCCAGCGACCGTGCGGGCAGGGCGTACCTGCGCGCGCACGACGGCGACTTCGAGACGCCCGACCACGAACTGGCCCTGATCGAGGAGTCCGACGCGTTCATCGCGATCCGGGCGAACGACAACGTCACGGAGACCAGCGACGTCGCTCCCGAGACCAACGCCGCCCGCTCGCAGGCCCACCAGCCCATCCTCGACGAGCGGCTCTCCAAGCGCTGGTGTCTCACCCAGCACCCCGCGCCGGCCAACGCCCAGCTGGCCGAACTCTCCACGGAGGCCTACGAGGAGTTCGTCTACGAGGCCGTCAACAAGGACTGGGACGCCGTCCGGCAGCACCAGGCCCAGATGGTCGAGATCATGGACCCCGCCGACGAGGTCCGCATCGTCTCCGGCGACACCACCGACGTCACCATGAGCGTCGCCGGCAATCCGACGCTGAACGACTACGGCGAGCACAACATGCCCGGCGGCGAGGTGTTCACCGCGCCCGTCCCCGACAGCGTCGAGGGCGAGGTCCTGTTCGACAAGCCGCTCTACCACCAGGGCCGCGAGGTACTCGACGTCTACCTGGCGTTCGAGGACGGCGAGGTCGTCGACCACGCCGCCGAGAAGAACGAGGACGTCCTCACGGAGGTCCTGAACACCGACGACGGCGCCCGCCGGCTGGGCGAGCTGGGCATCGGCATGAACCGCGACATCGACCGGTTCACCTACAACATGCTGTTCGACGAGAAGATGGGCGACACCGTCCACATGGCCGTCGGCCGCGCCTACGAGGCCACCGTCGGCGAGGACAACGAGCAGAACCAGTCCGCCGTCCACGTGGACATGATCGTCGACATGAGCGAGGACTCCTACATCGAGGTCGACGGCGAGGTCGTCCAGCGGGACGGGACGTTCCGGTTCGAGGACGGCTTCGAAGAGTAGATAACGGCGGATTAGCGGCTTTCGCAACTGGCGCTGGATTCGGTAATCGGCCGTTACCGTCGTTCTTGTGGCCGATTCTCGGTGTGGGTGTATTTCTCAGGCGTCAACTACACACTCCCGGAGCCCGTGGTCACGCTATGGTCGGGCAGGCCGAACTCGCGCTGCGCGTCGGGGCTGCCGTGTTCGTCATCGTCGCGCCCACGCTGCTCTTCCTGGGCCTCTGGCGCGGCCTCGACGCCCTGCGCGACGACGAACTCGTCGAGATGGCCCGTGAGCAGGGCTATCTGGAGTCCTCGCCCAGCCCCACCGACGTGACCGCCGATCTACTCCCGACTGACCCGGGAACTGACACCGTCGTCTGCGAGACCTGCGGGACCGACAACCTCGCGGAAGCGAAGTACTGCCAGGGGTGTCTGCGGGAGTTGCCGGGCGAGAGTTAGCGACGCACTCGCGGCCAGTCGACAGCTGCGGTCAGTTTCCGCCATCTCCGATATTTTGGGCGCATGTGGCATTAAATACCATTAGATACCATTTAATACCATCTCTGGATATCGACGGCTGTAACCACGAGAGGGATTAAGAACGCCGTCTGTCTGACGGAATTTGCCCTGGAAATTACCGGGCGGAGAGCCAATGTATCAGTACACGCCGAGCGACATAGACCGGACCAGAGCGGATTACCAGGCGAAACAGCAGGGAGCGGACGACGTCGACAGCAAGCGCGTCGGCAACCTCGGAGAGGTCGCTTTCGAGCAGTTCTGTCGGGAGTACCTGCCGACGGAGATGTGGGAGTGGCAGAACGAGGACGCCATCCGTCGGTGTAACCGAGTGAGCGTAACGTGTTTCGGAGGGTGTCGTAGCAGCTATCCCAACTCTCGCGACGGACAGAGGCGTGTTTCACCGGACCGACGCGGGTATTATCCGGCACCGAACTGGCGGAGAGGGTGATCAGGGCGATCTTCGGATTCTCGTAGGACGGTTTCGTAGTGCCACCGGACGGACGGTCACCACCGACGAGTTCCCGGAGCCACGCTTTCATTTGGGCAAAGTAGCGGCGTTGGTACGAAGCAAACCAGCGTGTCTTAGCCTCTATCGACCATTCTTCGTATTCGGGATCAGACTGCTTCCCGCATTCGAGATTGACTGTCGTTCGCCGCGTATCTTCGTGATCTTCGAGAAGCTGCTCCAGGGCTTCGCCCCACGTCATCGGGCGGCGTTCGACAAGTTCCTGGCCAGACGGAGCGTCTTCCCACTCGTTGATCCGTTCGGTCTGCCACGATTCATAGCGTTCGTGGCAATAGTCGCGACGGAGGGAAGCACCGTGATCACTCGTCAGTTGGAGGTTGGCCCGATCGGGATAGGTCTCGTAGAACTCTGCAATCCGTTCGGATGGAGTGGGTAACTCGCGATCCTGATTCGCTTGGTTACCAGGTTCTGAGCAGTTTACAGAGTTGTTCAGGTTGGTGTGCCGAGAGCCGCCGGAGGTGGGTTCGTCGGTCGACAAGGTTAGAAATCAAAAAAGTCCGCGTCCTCGTGCTGTCGACCGCTACCGCCCGCACGGTCCTGCTCGCTCCGCTGCGCGGGCTGTCGCGCTGAAGAGGGGGGCCTTCGCTCCGCTCGGCCCCGTGCGCTCGGTCGTCGTCGGTCGCCCCCCATGTGAGGGGGGCATCCCTCCTCGACCTCGCTCGTGGTGTGAGGTTCATCTAAGCGTACGGCGAGGTGAGGGTAGCAGTCCCAGCAGACATCTGCCTCCGAGGCGTCGGAGTCGATCTTGTTGATGCAGTTGTACCCGCAGTAGCGGCAGGTGTACTCGCGATACTGAGACCAGTTGGGGGACGACTGTCTCACGACAGGTCACCCCCGTTCAGGTGATCGACGAGCTGGGAAGCGCGGACGAACTCGTTTCGGGGAAACGGCCAGTCCTCGGGGGACGCTCGCTTAGACACGGCGACCACCCCCGAGAACAATGAAATTCGAGGGACGGCGCCGGGGGCCGTTTAGCAGGTGAACGGGATCAGGATTCTGAGATTGAGCTGAAATCTCAGAGTCGGCAGTAGACGCTCTACTCCGGCTTAGATCGAAAAGTGCAGGTAGAAGGTCAGAGACGACAGTTCTGTGACGGGCACGGTGGGATTCGAACCCACGACCGTCGGATGTCTTCCCCCGACACGAGCGTCCCGGGGATAGAAGTCCGACGCTCTATCCGGACTGAGCTACGTGCCCTCACGACTCGCTTGCGCCGGGTCTCTCAAAAACTGCCCGGAATCAGGCGTCCGGGTCGACGTCCTCCTCGGCCTCGTCGGGGTGGATGCCGATGGCGTCGGCGGTCTGGACGGCGGCGAGGCCGTCGATCTCGCAGACTGCCCCTACAGCCTCCTGCTTGACGCTGACCTCCAAGTCGCCGAACTGGAGGCGGCGTTCGACCGCAGCGCCGGCATCCTCGGCCGCGGCGGCGACGGCGTCCGGATCGGCGTCGTCGTCGGTTTCCAGCACGAGCACGACGGTCTCGCCGGGGACGGGGTCCTCGCGGACGCTCTGGACGGCCCTGGAGACGTACATCGAGCGAGGTCAGGAGCCCCGGCCGCTTGACGGTGCCGGATCGGTCTGGAAGCGGGTCTCGGCGATGGCGAAGGCGAGCGTGCTGCCCAGGCCGAGCAGCGTGCCGCCGGTCAGCGCCAGCGCGAGGTAGGAGATGCCGACCTCGCCGAGGAAGTAGCCGCTGACGGCCCGGAGGACGACGGCGATGGCGAGCACGTAGAAGGGGGCGTTGAGGTAGCGCCACCGGAAGCTGTCGGCGAGGTATTCGTCGGTGACGCGGCCGAAGCTGGAGGTGACGCCGGCGGCGGCGAACCACTGGATCGAGCCGTAGACCAGCGCGGCGAGCACCTCCAGCGCGGAGGCGGTCGGGAACTGGGTCAGCGTCTGCGCGCCGCTGACGCCGCCGATGACCAGCAGCGCGGCGGCGACGACGTAGGTGATGATCGTCACGCGGCCGGCGTACAGCCCGGAGCGGAGCCGCTCGACGGTGCCGTCCAGCGCCTCCTCGGCCCCCAGCCCGCGCGCGAGGACGTACAGGCCCAGCAGGCCGGAGATGAGTCCCAGCGACGACCCCGGTAGCTCGAGTGCGTCCGCGAGGATGGCCAGCGGGTAGATCAGCAGGAGGATCCCGAGGGGAACGAGGATCGTCCCGCGGGTCTCGGGGTCGTCGAGCACCTGCTTGAAGGTGTAGTACATCGACTCCAGGTCCTGAGCCTGGCGGACGACGACGCGGCGGACGCCGTCGATGTGGATCCGCGAGCGAATGACGGGCACGACGGACTCGTCTTGCGCGCCGTCGGTGACCAGCAGCGCGCGGACGTCCTCGCCGGTGGCCAGCGACGCCAGGACGGTGTCGACCTCCTCCCCGACCGCCCGGTTGGCCGCGACGTCGCCGGCCTCGGTCCCGGTCACGGCGGCGACTTCCACGGCCTCGTCGGTGATGGAGTCGTGGATGTGGATCCCCTCGAAGAGGACGTTGACGTCGGAGTCCTCCGGGTCCGCGGTGGCGAGCGCGACGGCGGCCTCCTCGACGGCCTCGCGACCGATCACCGGCGTGTCGAAGCCGGTCTTGCGGCCGAGGTCGTCGTCGAGGTCGACACACAGCACCAGCAGCATCGTTCGACGTTTCACGACGGGCCCGTATAATGCCTTCCGCCACGCTCCGGGGGATGCGCAGCGGAGGGCTTCCTGGCCGTTCCCATCGCTCGACAGCGAACTACCGAGCCACTCACAGAACAGCAACGCCGGTGACCACGAAGCGGGCACCGCCGTCGACGCCCTCGCGGACCGCCACGTCCCACTCGTGTGCGTCGGCGATGGCCTCCACGATGGCGAGGCCGAGTCCGGTGCCGTCCGTCCGGGAGGTGTAGCCGTGCTCGAACACCCGTTCACGTTCCTCTGGGGGGATGCCCGGGCCGTCGTCCTCGACGTAGAACCCGTCGTCGAGGCCCTCGACGCGGACGGTCACTGGATCCTCGTCCTTCGGGCCGTACTCGACCGCGTCCTCGCGAGACGAAGTCGAGCGAGGGCTTGTCGAACCGTGTTCGACAGCGTTCCGCAGGAGGTTCTCCAGTAGCTGCTGGAGCCGCGACCGGTCCGCGGCGACGGTATGCTCGCAGTCCACCTCGATCGCGGCCTCGGGGGCGTCGACCGCGGCCCAGGCGTCGTCGACGACGGTGCCGAGCCGCACGGGCGTCTGGCGCTCGACGACCTGCCCCTCCCGGGCGAGGGTGAGGAGGTCGTCGATGAGCCGCTCCATGCGGTCGTTGGCGCCCTGGACGGCCTCGAGGTGCTTGCGGATGCGCTCGTCGTCGGTGTCGGCGAGGGCTGCCTCCACCCGTCCCCGGGCCACCTGAAGGGGGTTGCGGAGGTCGTGAGAGACGACGCTGGCGAACCGCTCGAGCTGCTCGTTCTGGTGGCGCAGGCGGCGCTCGCGGCGCTTGCGCTCGGTGATGTCGGTGTAGATGCCGTGCCCCTCGATCCGGCCGTCCCCGCGGGTGACGACCACCGGCCGAAACAGGAGGGTCCGGCGGTCCCCGTCGGCGGTGAGGCGCTCCACCTCGACGCCGCCGTCGGGATCCGAGCGGAGCCACTGATCGACGGCGTCCCGGCGGCGGTCCTCGGGGACGATCAGTTCGGTCAGGGGCTCGCCGACGGCCTCCGGGCCGTAGCCGAACGTTTCCTCGAAGGCGGGGTTGACGGCGGTGACGATGGGCTCGGCGGACTCGAAGGCGACCGTCACCACGGGATCGGTGATCTCGTCGAGCAGGGCGTCGAAGCGGCGTCGGGCCTGCAGGCGGACGCGCACCTCGTTGGCCACGAGGCGGACGTAGCCGTCCCCAGAGTGCTGGATGGTGTCGCAGACGTCGTCGATCTCGCCGTCGGTGTAGGTGCCGCCGGGATCGATGCCGAGGTCGTCGGCCGCCTCGGTGATCAGCCGGTCGGCCTTCTCGACGCCGACGGTCTGGCTGAACGCGGCGACGAGGTCGTCGTGGTCCATCACTTCGGAAGCAGTAGTGCGACGGTCGTGTTGTTGTGGAAGCCGCTGAACTCGCCCGGTCCCATACACGTCTCGCCGTAGGTCTCGAACCCGGAGAACGGCAGGTCGAGCTTGTCGTCGAGGGCGGCCACGGCCCGCGGGAACTCGTCGCCGAGGACGATGCCCCGGCAGGCGCAGTCGTAGATGAACCCGCCGGCCATCTCGGTGTCGCCGGCGGCCCGGAGCGCCCGTCGGGCGGTCGCCCGCGCGGACTCGATCTGCTCGTCTGCGGTGCCGTGCATCACCCGGAGGACAGTCCCCTCGGGGACGTCGACGGCGAAGTGGAGCGTGTCGCCGGTCTCTGCCTCGATCCACGGCCAGCGCATCTTGTACCGTTCGCCCTGGTCGATGCCGAACTCGTACTCGCAGAGGATCCGCTGGAGCAACTTGTCGTCGGCGTCCAGGCCGTCGACGTCGACGCCGAACTCCTCGCGGACGGACTCCCTGACGGCGTCTTTCCACACCTGGAACGCCGGCCGGCCGTCGAGTTCGTGGACCCGGCGCTCGTCGGCGCTGGTGACCTCCACCGGCTCGGAGAGCGGTTCGTGGCCGTGGGCGACGGAGACGACGGGCCGCTCCTCGCCGGCGATCAGGGCGACGACGACGGCGTCCTCGAGGACACGGTCCCCGTGGAACACGTGAGTCGACTGCATGAGGTGGTCGTCGGCGGCGGCCCCGCCCGCGACGGTCACCTCGGGGCCGAGCTTCTGCTGGCAGACGATGGCCAGCTCCTCGCCGACGCTGGACAGCCCGTCGTGGAGCGTGATCGCCGAGCGATAGGGGTAGCCCTCGACGTCGGCGGGGAGGTCGGCGACGGCCTCACGGACCGCTCGCCGGACGTTGTCGCTCAGGCCGACGCCGGAGCCGGTGTACACGGTCAGCGTGTCGCTGGCGACGGCGGCGACGGCGACGGCGCCCTCCTCGACGCTGTCCTCCGTGAACGTCTCGGCGGCCGAACAGCCGATCAGGTCCGCGTCCGCTCCGACGACGTCCCTGACGGCCTCGACGACCCGCTCGTAGTCGTAGTCGACAGAGCAGAACACCTGGCAGAAGTCGACGCAATCTCCCGGGAGTTCGGCCACGGCCTCCGACGCGGCCCGCTCGCCGGCCTGCGATCCGTCGTCGGCCGCGGCCTGCGCCGTCCCGATGGCGGTATCCATACGGGTGACACGTCCGTACACGAACAAATATTTACGGTAATTTAGTTGACGAACGAACTGTAACAACCGACTCGGGAACGCACGACTTTTGCCGCTGGGGCGGGAATCCCGGGTACCGAATGATCTCCGAGGGCTGCGAGCAGTGCGCGAAAGGCGGCAAGATGGTGCTCTTCGTCTACGGGTACTGCGACCAGCGGGACTGCTTCTACTGCCCCCTCGGGGAGAACCGCAAGAACGTCGACCAGGTGTACGCCAACGAGCGCCCCGTCGAGTCCGACGAGGACGTCGTCGCCGAGGCCGAGCTGATGGACGCGCTGGGGACTTCCATCACCGGCGGCGAACCCCAGGAGGCCCTCGACCGGACCTGTCACTACCTCGAACTCCTCAAGGACGAGTTCGGCGAGGACCACCACACGCACCTCTACACGGGTATCACCGGCGGTCGGGAGAACATGCGCCGCCTCAGCGAGGCCGGCCTCGACGAGATTCGCTTCCACCCGCCCGTGGAGCAGTGGGGCGCCCTCCACGGTACCGAGTGGGAGGAGATCCTCTATATCGCCCGCGAGGAGGGCCTGACGCCGGCTTTCGAGATCCCCGGCATCCGCGCAGAGGAGGAGTTTCTCGACTTCCTCGACGAGGGCGCCGCCGACTTCTGCAACATCAACGAGTTCGAGATGTCCGACGGCAACTACCGCCGGATGCAGGAGGAGGGCTTCGAGCTCAAGGACGACCACATGAGCGCCGTCGAGGGCAGCCACGAGATCCTGGAGACGATGGGCGACCACGAGAAGGTCTACTTCTGCACCTCCGTCTTCAAGGACGCCGCCCAGCACCGCTCGCGCCTGAAGCGGATGGCCCGGACGATCCGCCGGGAGTTCGACGAGGTCACCGACGACGGTACGCTCGTCTACGGCAAGGCATGGGTCTCCGAGGCTCGCCTGCGGGAACTGGGCGTCCCCGAGGAGTTCTACGCCGTCAAGTCCGACCACGTCGAACTCGCCTGGTGGCTCTTAGAGGAGATGGTCGAGGAGGGCGACGTCGAGAAAGGCGAAATCGTCGAGCAGTACCCGACCTACGACGGGACGGTCGTCGAGCGCACGCCGCTGTCGGCCGGTCCGGGTGCCGGGTCCGGGCAGTCGGCGGCCGGGGACTGAGCGTCCGCGCGAACGGAGTGAGCGCGGTTCGCCGCGACGAGCGAAGCGAGTCGCGGACTTTTTAGCGTAGATTTTTGCCCGAGGGTTCCCGCAGCGAGCGGAGCGAGCGAGGAAACCCGACGGGGAAAAAGGTACGCGTGACGCCGCTGTCGGCCAGTCCGGGTGCCGGGTCCGGGCAGTCGGCGGCCGGGGACTAACGCTTCTCTCGCTTCCCGCACGTCTGCCGCAGCGGTCGCTCAAATCGCCGTCGAACCCACGAGAACAGTGATTACAACTGGGTCTGTGGTGGACGACACATGGACTTCGAGTTCGACAGCGGCAAACTCCTCTACGCGATCGGCGTAGCGCTGGCCATTGCCTCGCTCGTCTACTTCATGCGCGACCTGGTGTTCGGGCTGTCGATCACCGTCAAGGCCGCCCTGCTCTTTCTCGCGTTCGTCGCCTTCTTCGCCGTCGGCGTGGCGACCGAGCGGGACGTCCTCGACGCCGTCGCCTTCGCCCTCTCCGGCGGGGCCTACCTCGTCGGCCTCGGGTACGTCGTCAGCAACTACCCGATCGAGGACACGGGCACGTTCCTGTTGCTGGCGGTCTCCGCGGCGCTGTTCGTCGGGCTCGGCTACCTCCTGCGCGAGCGCGGGTTCGCCCTGCCGGTCCGGACCGCGGCGTCGGTCGTCGCCGTCCTAGCCGTCGTGGGCGTCGCCCTCGTCGGCGCCGACGCCGTCGGCGGCGGCGTGACCTACGACCTGGAGACCAACGAGTCGGTCACGGTCGAGCCGCCGACCGGGGAGTACCCGGACAACCACGTCCCGGGCGTCGAGAAGCGGGTCGGGACGCTCACGGCGACCAACGAGTTCGTCTTCCGCCGCGCGCTCGATCCGCCCCAGGTGGTGGCCTGTGTCGTCGACGGCGACGGCGTCGTCCAGCGCCACGCGGGCGTCTCACTCAGCACGCCGGGCGAGCGGTACGGCTATCCCCAGAGCATCGGCGGCGGCGGAACGGTCCCGATGCACCTCACGCTCCACCTCGACCGCGACCGGAACCAGACCGCGCCCGTGACTTACGCCGTCGAGCGGGCCGGGGAGTGCCCGACCGACGTCGACGAACCCACCGTGGCCATCGTCGTCGACCCGGACGAGCGGGGCGGGACGTACGGCCGGCCGGTGTGATCGCCCTCCCGGCTGACGTCGAGGGCAGCGACGCGCGAACGCGCCGTCGGACGGTGACGCAACTGTTTTAGCGCCGGGTCCGTTAGCGAGATTCATGGCTGACTGTCCACTCGCGGACGAGTGCCCCGAATTCACCGAGCGGATCGAGGGCATGGGCTGCACCCACTACGGCGACCGGGGTGGCAAGGAGTGGTGCAAGCACTACAACCAGCCCATCGAGGACCTCAAGAGCCAGCCGGTCAAGCCCGGCGAGGAGGTCGTCGTCGAGGTCGAGGACATCCACGAGAGCGGCGCCGGCGTCGGTCGGACGGGCGACGGGTTCATCATCATGGTGGACGGCGTCCTCCCGCCGGCGAAGGCCCGCGTGAAGGTGACGAAGGTGCGGTCCAACCACGCCCGCGCTGAGGAGCTGGAGCGCCTGGAACTCGACGAGGACGAGGGCGAGGGCGCCGACGCCGACGAGGCAGACGCCGACGCCGACGAGGAGGGCGACGCGTCCGCCGGAGCGGACGGCGAACCCGAGCGCCAGCGCCTCGGCAGCCGCGACAACTTCTGGGGCTGAGCCCGCCCCGCGGCCCGCGAGTGGACACGCCGTTTTTTCACCGCGTTCGACGCCGTATCGGCGAGCTTTTGCTGCCGACCCGATAGCTACGTCCGTGGCCGACGATCGGCTGGAGACGACGGCAGGAGCCGACGCGGACCGGGCCGACGGCGACCGCCACGAGCGTTCGGCGTCCGCGCCCGACCCCGTCGAGCAGCGCCTCGACGACGCGCTCGAACGGGTCGCCCACGGCGCGACCGTCTCGGTCCCGGGCATCCTCGTCCGGCGGGGGCTGGCGCTGGCGTTCACCGCCGTCCTGACTAACGGATTCACTGCCGGAGCATACGGGACGTTCGCGGTCGCGAGGCGGCTCCAGCGGTTCCTCCTCCACGTCGCGCTCGGGTTCCGGCGCGGCCTCAGCAGGTTCCTCCCGGCGGCGGAGTCGACGGCCGAGCGCGACGCGCTCGTCACCGTGGCGAGCCTCCTGCTGGTCGGCGTCGCGACGGTCTTCGGGACCGCGCTCTACGTCGCGGTGCCGCACGTGACGCGCGCCGCCGGCGAGGGCCCGCAGTTCCAGACGCTGCTCCGGGTCTTCGCCGTGGGGCTGCCGGCGAGCGTCTGGCTGTTCACCGTCACGGAGGTCCTGCGCGGCCTCGAGGAAGTCGTCCCGCTCACGCTCACCCTCCGCGTCGGCTTTCCGGTCGCACAGCTCGCCGTGGGCGCCGTCGGCGTCCTCGTCGGCGACCTGGTGTTCGTCGCCGGCGGCGTGGTCCTCGCGATGGGCGCAGTCGGACTGACCGCGACCGGCTGGCTGGCCCGGAACAGGGGCCTTCGGCCGCGAGCACCGGGCGCCGACGGCGGGCGGATCTGGCGTCGGTACGTCGATTACTCGCTGCCGCTGTTCGCGGGCGGGTTCGCCACTGTCACGCAGCGGTTCGGCTTCTACCCGCTGATCGCCCTGTTCCTCTCGGGCGTCGCTGGCGGCGTCTTCGCCGTCGCCGTCCTCCTCGGCCTGCTCGTTCGCCTCCCGCTTCTGGGCGTCAACCAGTTCATCCCGCCCGTGATGGCCGCCCTCCACGAGGCCGGCCACCGGGACGCGCTCCGCCGGCTGTATCAGGTCACGAGCCGGCTCGTCCTCGTCGGGGTCACGGGGATCACCATCCCGCTGCTCGTGTACCGAGAGGCCGCGCTCGGGCTGTTCGGCCCCACGTTCGTCGAGTACGCGGCGCTGCTCCCGGGCTTTCTCCTCGCCCAGTACGTCGCGTGTGCGGCCGGGAGCGTCGGCCTCCTGTTGATGATGACCGACAACCAGCGGGCCTACCTGATCGTCAACGTGGCGATCACCGCCGTCCTGGCGGCGATCGCGGTACCCCTCACGATCCGGTACGGACTGCCCGGACTCGTCCTGAGCTACTTCCTCATGTACGCGGTGAACAACGGGCTCGAAGTCGTCGTGCTGTACTACCTGGAGGGGCTACAGCCGTTCACGCGCCTGCACCTCCGGCCCGTCGCCGCGGCCGTCCCGCTCGCAGTCGTCACGCTCGGGGCGCACGCGACGCTTCCGGCGCCCGCCGCGCCGGCGGTCGGGACGCTGCTCGGCCTGACGGCGTACGCCCTCGTCCTCCGCCGTCTGGGGTTCACGCCCGTGGAGCGGCGACTGGCCGAGACGATGATCGGCCGTTACCGGGACGCGCTCGGCCGGGACTGACGCGCTCGCGGACCGGTCAGAACCGATCCGTTCCCGTAGTTCCGCGGCGACTTCGCGGACGCGCTGGGCCTCCGACTTCGGGACGACGAGCGTTCGGTCGCCGTCCGAATTGGTGTGACACGCGAGCCGAGCGCTCGTCCCACTCGAAGCCAGCGGGTCCGACGACGACGTCGTCGTCGCGCTCGCGGACCGCATCGTCCACGCTGAAGGGGTCGAGGGCGTCGAACACCTCCTCGGCGGCCACCGTTTCCAGTGCAGCGACCGGGTCACACAGCGGGGAGTCGCAGGTTCCCCGGAGGATGGCCGTCGGAGCCCGCGCGGACGGAGTGAGCGTGGGTCCGGTGAACGAGTGTCACGAGCTCTCAGAGCACACCGCGAGTGCAGCGACCCGAAGGCTCGCGAGGAACCCCCCGTGGTTCGAAAGACGCCTCCGGCGTCTTTCGTCATCACGAGAGAGCTCCGCTCTCTCGAACGACAGTAAAAACGTCGTTTACCAGGTCTCGACCGTGCCGTCCCGGACGTCCTCGGCGCAGCCCTGGCAGTCGGGGTGGTCGGGGTCGAAGCAGGCGGGGCGGGCCTCGTCGTCGAGGCGGACGGCGCGGCGCTCGGCGTGGCGGCGGCAGACGATGCGGGCCTTGCCGTCGTCGTTCTGGGGGAGTTCGGCCAGGGCCGAGCGCTTGGCGTCCGTGTAGGCCACCTTCGCCTCTTCGAGCTGGCGGCCAACCGAGCGGAGCGTCGAGCGGATGAACCGCTGGACGCGCTCGGTGTCGTCGTCCATACCCCCAGTTCCGGTTCCGGATTCAAGAATCTTCTCGCGCAGATGCGCGTCTGAGACGTCTCAGTCGCCGCCGTTCACTTTCACTGCGGTCGACGAGGGTTTATACGGGAAGGCGACCAAGAGTCAGTTGTCTCCCACCGAAACCACGCGGAGACAGAGATAGCAATGACGGATTTGCGTACACACGCGGACGAGATACACGAGCAGTTCTCCGACCAGTTAGACCTGAGCGTCGACGAGATCGAGGAGCGCCTCGAGACGCTGGTCGACGAGTACAAGGTGCCCGTCAGCGAGGCGCGCCGCAGCGTCGTCAGCACGTACCTCGACGAGGCGGGCATGGACCGCGACCAGCTCTCCGGCGGCGAGAACGACCGGGTGCAGGTCACCGACGTCGACGCCCCCGAGGAGTGGGTCGACATCACGGCCAAGGTCGTCGACCTCTGGGACGCGACCGCGGACGCCGTCGCCCAGGTCGGCCTCCTCGGTGACGAGACGGGCACGATCAAGTTCACCAAGTGGTCGAAGTCCGACCTCCCCGAGCTGGAGGAGGGCAAAGTCTACGACCTCCGGAACGTCGTCACCGACGAGTACCAGGGTCGGTTCTCGGTGAAGCTCAACCGGACGACCACCATCGAGGAACTGGACGAGGACATCGAAGTCGGCGACGAGAGCGTCGAGGTCGAGGGGGCCCTCGTCGACATCCAGTCCGGCTCCGGCCTGATCAAGCGCTGCCCCGAGGAGGACTGCACGCGCGTCCTCCAGAACGGCCGCTGTTCCGAGCACGGCGAGGTCGAGGGCGAGTTCGACCTCCGTATCAAGGGCGTGCTGGACGACGGCGACGACGTGACCGAGGTCATCTTCGACGAGGCGGCCACCGAGGCGCTGACCGGCATCACCCTCGAAGAGGCCCAGGAGATGGCGATGGACGCCCTGGACACCACCGTCGTGGCCGACGAGATGCGCGAGAAGGTCCTGGGGCGCTACTACCGCGTCACCGGTCCGACCTTCGGCCGCTACGTGCTGGCCGACGAACAGGAGCTGCTGGACGATCCGGTCGATCCGGAAGCCGCCCTCATCAAAGCGAGGTCGATCTGAGATGGCATCCACGCCCACCCGCGAAGTCGCCCGCCGCGTCTTCGCAGACGAGTTCAACGACGCGAGCTACACGTTCAAGGAAAGTGACGACGACCGCGCCCCGGTCTACCTGCTGCTGCCCACCGGCGCGAAGGCCAACCGCATCTTCGTCGTCGGCACCCTCACCGAGACCGAAGACGTCGGCGAGGACAGCGAGTACTGGCAGGGTCGCCTCGTCGACCCCAACGGCGACACGTTCTTCATGTACGCCGGCCAGTACCAGCCCGACGCCGCCTCGATGCTCCGTGAGCTGGAGCCGCCCGCCTACGTCTCCGTGGTCGGCAAGCCCCGCACCTACGAGACCGACGAGGGCGACGTGAACGTCTCCATCCGTCCGGAGTCTATCTCGCTGGTCGACGAGGCCACCCGCGACCGCTGGGTCGTGGAGACCGCCGAGCGGACCATCGAGCGCATCCAGGCGTTCGACGAGGAGACCAACGAGTACGCCGAGATGGCCCGCGAGGAGTACGACCTCCCCGTGGAGAACTACCGCCGGACCGTCGTCGGCGCGCTGGAATCGCTGGAGGAAGAGCAGCGAGAGACGGGCGAAGCGAGCGTCGCGGAGTAAGCCAGCGACCGTTTCAGGCGGCTGATTCCGCGGCCCTCACTCAGTGCCGCGAATCGCCACCGCCGCCGCCGGTTTTTCACGTTCGCCCAGTCCTGAGACTGTCTGACAAACGATTAAGTGGGATGAACTACCTACTGGAAGCCACTGATGGGCAACAAGAACAAGACCATCTCCTTCCGGGTCAGCCAGGAGAAGTTCGAGACGCTCCGGGACATCGCCGAGGAGCGCGACATCTCCCTGTCCGCCGTCTTCCGCGACTACGTCGACATGCTCGTCGCCCACGACGGCCAGGTCGAGGTCGTCCCCGAGCACGAGCTCTCGGAGACGTCCGAGAGCGAGGACACCGAGAGCTTCCCGCCGAAGGTCGAAGTCCCCAAGAGCTTCGTCCGCGAGCACGAGCGCCTCGAACTCGAGGCCGAGCACCTCCGCGAGCAGCTGGAGGAACACAAGCGCTACGTCACCACACTGCGCCAGCAACTCGACGAGCACGACGAGGAGGACGTCGTCCAGCTGGAGGACCTCGACGGCGACGACGACGAGGACGCCTCCTACCGGATCGGCAGCTTCGACGAGGTATAGCCCGGGGCGACTCGGTCCGACGCCGCCCCGTCCGTTGCCCGCCCTCGCCCGCTTCAGACCAGTTCGTCTCGCTTCTGTCTGGCTTGCTCAGCCACCTCGTCCCGACCGTCGACGTCCGCCAGCGCCTCGACCGCCTCCAGCGTCCGCACGGAGTCGTCCAGGAAGGAGAGGACGTCGCCGGGGTACGCGTACAGCATGTAGTCGTCGCCCATCACGTCGACGATGGCGTCCGGTCCCAGCCCCTGCTCGCGTAACTCCAGCAGGTACCGGGTGAACTTCCGCTCCGGACAGCCGCAGTGCGGGCTGGCCTGGCAGTCGCAGTCCATGAAGTCCTCCGCGAACTCCAGTACCCGCTCCCGGCTGGCCTCGTCTAGCTTCGCCAGCCCCTCCCCCTGGAAGAGGACGTCCAGCGTCGCCCCCTTGAACGCCCCCTTCGGGAAGGACGTCTCCAGCTGCGAGGCGAGCTGCCGGTGGTTCTTGACGTAGATCTTGTCCGTGATGGCCACGCTTGACAGCTCGTAGGTCGTTCTCGGGTAAAAGGCGCACGGAGCGCGGCCGATGTCGTAACGTATATTTGTCCCAGCGGGATAGATGTGAGTGGAGAGCGTGTCCGGGCTGGGGTAATGGTATCCTACAGCCTTGTGGTGGCTGTGAAGTGGGTTCGATTCCCGCGCCCGGACTGGTTTAGCTTCTAACACCTTCCGCCGATTAGTTCGACGTTTGTTTGCCTTCGACAGTTCTACTTCCACCCCGGTCGGATTGGGTTTATAATCACGTCATAGATACCGTAATATATTGCGGATCACGAATGCCCGACGTGCAGGGGAATCGTTCGGTACGCGACGCGGTTTCGGAGTCACCACAGTTCCGTACACGACGAGCGACTCCCGAACCGCACTTGCGCTGAGTGTGGAGACGAGTTCTACAGCAGCTACGACAAGAAGTACTGTTCTGACGCTTGCCACGACAGCGCAGTGTCCTATGCAGGCGAGGATAATCCGAACTATCGGAACGCGAAAGAGGAGACGGACTGCGAGATCTGTGGGACTTCCTTCGAGTACTACCCGTCGGAGAAACCCGGACGATTCTGTCCAGAGTGTGTCGAGATCAAGTCGTGGCGCCCGAGGCGGGACATCTCAGGCGACAAGAACCCCGCTGGAACGGCGGCAAACTGACCCTCTCCTGCGACGTCTGCGACGCGACGGTCGAACGGTACCCGAATCAGGTCACCGGCGACGCGACCCTCTGCGGTCCGGAGTGCCAGTACGAGTGGCTCTCCGACGCCTTCACCGGCGAGGGGCACCCGAACTGGGAGGGCGGCGGTGTGGGGCCGTACGGCAAGGGGTGGAACGAGGTCCGCGAGCGGGCGCTGGAGCGCGACGGGCACGCCTGCGTGGTCTGTGGCACCGACGACGACGAACTGGGCCGGAATCCGGACGTCCACCACGTCGTCCCGGTCAGGGTCTTCGTCGAGACGCCGGTGTTCGCGGAGCGGGACGCCCACACGCTTGACAACGTCGTGTCGCTGTGTCCGTCCTGTCACCGCCGGGCGGAGTTCGGCGGGATCTCGCGGGCGGAACTCCACTGGCGGGCGGGCATCGCGACGACGGCTCCAGGGACGCCCGCGCCGGCCACCGTCTAGAACTGGACCGCCACCGACTACATCCCCTACGACTGCGGCCGAAACACGGTGGCGTCGCTCTCGTCGGTCGCGGCGTAGTCGGGGCTGGAGCGGATGATCGACAGCGCGGTCATGACGTCGGTGCGGGTGAGCAGGCCGACGAACTCCTCGTCCTCGAGGACGATCAGTCGGCCGACCTCGTTCCCCTCGAGCTGGTTCAGCGCGCTCATCACGTCGTCGTCGGGGGCGACGGCGATGAGTTCGGTCGTCATGATGTCGCCGACGGTGTAGGCGTCCCGCTCGACGTCGCGGACGGCGCGGGCGTCGTCGAGGGTGACGAGGCCGACCACGGCGCCGTTCCGTTCGACGGGGTACCCGGTGTGGCGCTCCTCGAACATCGTCTCGATCAGTTCGCGAACGGAGTCGTCGGGGTCGACGGCGGTGACTCGGTCGGCGGGCGTCATCACGTCGCGGACGGTGACGCCCTCGAAGGCGGCGCGCATGACGGTCTGACGGGACTCGCCCTCGGCGCCGATGTAGACGAAGAAGGCCAGGCCCACCAGGAAGAGGTTGAAGACGAACAGGCCGTAGATGCCCAGCAGGACGGCGAACATCTTCCCCACCTCGGCGGCGATCTCGGTCGCGCGGGCGTAGGGGCGCGAGCGGGCCAGCAGCGCCCGCAGGACGCGGCCGCCGTCCATCGGGAACCCGGGGAGCATGTTGAACCCCGCGAGCGCGACGTTGAGGACGGCCAGGTACCCGAGGACGAACCGCGCCCCGCTGGCCGCGACGCCGTCGCCCGGGACCAGGAGAAAGCCAAGGCCCGCCGCCAGTCCCACGCCGACGCTGACGATCGGGCCAGCGACGGCGATGAGTAGTTCCTCCCGCCAGTCCTCGGGGAGTTCGTCTAGTTGCGCGATGCCGCCGAACAGCCACAGCGTGATCGAGTCGATCGGGTAGCCGTACCGCGTCGCCACCAGCGAGTGCCCCAGTTCGTGCAGGACGACGCCGGCGAACAGGCCCACCGCGGCGGCGACGCCCAGCACCCACGGGAGGAGCCCCTCCGTCAGCACCTCCGCGTCGAGCCCCGCGCCGACCCGGTTGAGGATCGCCGCCGTCTGCTCGATCTGGGTCCCGATGATCCAGGCGAACAGCGGCAACACCAGCAGGAAGGTCAGATCCAGCTGGATCGGGATCCCGAACGCGCTGCCGATGCGGAACCGTCGCATGCGTGGGGCTACCGTGGGCTCGGCCTTAAGAGCGCTGGGCCTAGGAAGAGCAGTCCGGGACACAGCCGTGAGTGCTACCACTACGGGCAAGAACAGCCAGAAAGCCCCCGGACGCTCCGGGAAGACGGGCGACGAAAGCACGCGAGCGGAGCGAGCGCGCGCAGCGACCGCCCGAGTCGAACTGGTCGGGGCTTTCCGGCTGTTCACACCGGCGGGCCCGCTGCTGGTTTCGGAAACCCGACATACATATCACCGATCCGTCCGTTCCGGCGGGCATGAGCGAGCCACTGGTACGCAGCGCCTCGGAGATCGAGTACGAGACGGTCGACGCGGCGGAGGGACTGGAGAAGGGCGTGCTCCTGAACGAGGACCACGGCGCGCCGAACGTCGCGATCCGGCGGTTCACGCTGGCGGCGGGCGGTGAGGTCCCGCGCCACACCAACGAGATCGAGCACGAGCAGCACGTCCTCGCTGGCGAGTACACGGTCGGCATCGAGGGCGAGGAGTACGAGGTCGAGGCCGGCGACTCGATCCACGTGCCCGCGGGCGCGACCCACTGGTACGAGAACGACGGCGACGAGCGAGCGGCCTTCCTCTGTGCGGTCCCGACCGGCGACGACTCGATCGAACTGGTCGACGACGAGTAGCGCTTCTCACCCGTCCTCGCCCTGTTCGTCCCCGCCCTTGTTTCCGCTCCCGTACTGCGGGTAGTGCTCGGCGACGTGCTCGGGGGTCACCCGGTCCTGTTTCAGGTCCTGCTCGATGGCCTCGACGGACCGCTCCCCGGGCGGACCGAACCCGCCGCCGCCGGGCGTCCGGATGCTGACGAGGTCGTCGGCCGAGAGCTCCAGCGCGGTCATCCCCTCGATGGACCGCTCCTCGCCGCTCTCGACGACTCTGTCGTCGCCGGGGGCGCCGGGTTCGCCGCCGTCGAGGCCGTAGGGGCGGTTGCGACGGCGGTCGGCCAGTAGCGAGAACGAGGCGTCGTGGTCGAGGACGCGGACGTCCCGCCGGATGCCCAGTCCGCCGCGCCGGTGGCCGGCACCGCCGGTGTCGGGACGGAGTTCGTACCGCTCGACCCGGAGCGGGTAGGACAGTTCCAGCGCCTCGACGGGCGTGTTCTTCGTGTTCGTCATGTGCGCGTGGACGCCGTCGACGCCGTCGCGCTCGGGCCGGGCGCCGTAGCCGCCGCCGATGGTCTCGTAGAAGGTGTACGGCTCCGCGGCGTCCCCCGTGCTCCCGACGGTGACGTTGTTCATCGAGCCGTTCGCTGCGGCGGCGATCGGGCTGACGCCGAAAGACTCGCTCCGCTCGTCTTTCGAGCCCACACTCACGTCGTTCGCGTGGACGCCTGCCTCGGCCATCGCGCCGAGGACCACGTCGACGACCCGCTGGGATGTCTCCAGGTTCCCGCCGACGACGGCGGCGGGCGAGCGGGCGTTGACAACTGTCCCCTCCGGAGCGGAGACGGAGAACGGCCGGTAGGCACCGTGGTTCGGCGGGACGTCCGGGTCCGTGATCGCACGGAGCGCGTAGTAGGTGGCGCTGGTCGTCACGGCGATGGGGGCGTTGATCGGCCCGGCGACCTGCTCGGCGGAGCCCGCGAAGTCGACGTCGATGGCTGAGCCGTCGACGGTGACCGTGGCTCGAATCTCCACGTCCGTGGCGCCCGCACCGTCGCCGTCGAGGGCGTCGACGAACCCGTAGGTGCCGTCCGCGAGGTCAGCCACGGCGTCGCGCATCCGCCGCTCGCCGTAGTCGAGCACGCGGTCGGTCACGGCCGCGACGGTCTCGCGGCCGTGCTCCGCGACGAGTTCGGTGAACCGGCGGCGGCCGGTCTCGGTGGCGGCCTGCTGGGCCCGGAGGTCGCCGGCGCGCTCCTCGGGCGTGCGGACGTTCTCGAGGAGGAGGTCGAAGACGCCGTCGACCGGTTCGCCGCCCTCGTACAGCCTGACGGGCGGGATCTGAAGCCCCTCGCCGTAGATGCCGGTGGCGTCCGCGGCGACGCTGCCGGCGCGGGCCCCGCCGACGTCGGCGTGGTGGGCGCGGTTGGCGACGTAGGCGACGCGCTCCCCGTCGACGAAGACGGGGCTGACGAAGGTGATATCGGGCAGGTGTGCGCCGCCGCTGAACGGCGAGTTGTGGATCGCGGTGTCGCCCGGGCCCAGCTCCAGTGCGTCGATCACCGTCCGGACGGAGTGAGGCATCGCCCCGAGGTGGACCGGGACGTTCTCGGCCTGGGCGAGCATGCGTCCGTCGGCGTCGAAGACGGCCGACGAGCAGTCCGCCCGCTCCGTGATGTTCGGGGAGTAGCTGGTCCGGATCAGGTTGGCGCTCATCTCCTCGGCGACGCTCTCGAAGGCGTTGCGGAGGACCTCCAGCGTCACCGGGTCGACTGGTTCCCCCTGCGATTCGTCGCTCGCGTCCTGGCTGTCGTCGGTCATGCGTGGCTGGTGGAGACGACGAGGGTCCCGCGGTCGTCGACGCGCACTGACTGGCCGGGCCGGACGACCGTCGTGGCCGCGTCGGCCTGAACGACGGCGGGGCCGTCGAACGTGCCGCCGGGCGGGAGTATCGCGTGGTCGTACACCGGTACTTCGCGCCAGTTGCCGTCGAAGACGACCTCGCGGTCGCCGAGCGCGGCGTCGGCGACCGTCCCCGTCACCTCGCTACTGACGTCGACGGCCGGGATCTCGCCGACCGCCCGCACGCGGGCGTTGACGAGTTCGACCGGCTCGGCGGGCTCGGCGTGGCCGTACTGGGCCTCGTGGCGCTCGTGGAAGCGGTCGGCGGCCCGATCTATGGCTTCCCGCGACGGCTCGCCCTCGACGGGGACGTTCAGCGAGTAGGACTGGCCCTCGTAGCGGAGGTCCAGCGAGCGCTCGAAGCGCATCGCGTCCGCGTCGACGCCTTCCGCGGCCAGCGTCTCGCGGCCCTCGGCGACGAGGGCGTCGAACTCGCCGTCGAGGTCGCCGACGCCCACCGTTTCGAGGGGAGCGACCACGGAGGTGACGTACGTGTGTTCCAGATCGGAGGTCAGCAGGCCGAGGCCGGAGAGCACGCCCGCCAGCCGCGGCACGAGGACGGTGGGGATCGACAGGCGCTCGGCGAGGCGGGGGCCGTGGAGCGGGCCGGCGCCGCCGAAGGCGACGAGCGCGAACGAACGGGGGTCGTGGCCGCGCTCGACGCTGACGACCCGGAGCGCCCGCTCCGTGTTCGCCAGCGCCACTTCGAGGACGCCGTGGGCGGCCTCGGTCACAGACTGGCCGAGCGGGTCGGCGACGGCCCGCTCGACGATCGCCTCGGCCGCCTCGACGTCCACCGATAGCTCGCCGCCGAGCGGGTGGTCGGGGTGGATCCGCCCGAGGGCGACGTGGGCGTCGGTCACCGTCGCGCGCTCGCCGCCGCGGCCGTAGGCGGCCGGTCCCGGCTCCGCGCCAGCCGATTCCGGACCCACGCGCAGGGCGCCGCCGGCGTCGATCCGGGCGATCGATCCCCCGCCGGCGCCGATGGTGTGGACGTCGACGGCGGGGACGCCGAGCGGGTGGCCCGCGATCTCCCAGTCCGTGGTCAGCGACGGGTCCCCGCCCTCGATCAGGCTGACGTCCGTGCTCGTCCCGCCCATGTCCATCGTGATCACGTCCTCGTGGCCCGCCGCCTCGGCGAGGTACTGTGCGCCCCGGACGCCGGCCGCCGGGCCCGACAGCACCGTCCCGACGGGCCGCTCGGCGGCGGCGTCGGCGCTCGTGAGCCCGCCGTGGGACTGCATCACGACCGGGGCCGCGTCGACGCCGGTCCCCCGGGTCCGGCGGGCCAGCCGTCCGAGGTAGGTCTCCATCCGCGGCCCGAGCGCGGCGTTCAGCGCCGTCGTCGAGGTCCGCTCGTACTCCCGGAACTCGGGCAGTACCTCGGAAGAGAGCGAGACGGCGAGGCCGTCGCGGCCCGCTTCTCGGATCCCCTCGCGGATCGCCCGCTCGTGGGCGTCGTCCCGGAACGAGAACAGCGTCGAGACCGCGACCGCGTCCGCGTCGTCGGGCAGCTCCTCGACCAGCGCGGCGACGTCGTCGTCGGTCAGGGGCTCGATCACCGCTCCGTCCGGGCCGATCCGCTCGGAGACGGTCAGACGGCGCTCCCGCGGGACCAGCGGCGCTGCACGCTCGAAGTTCAGGTCGTAGAGGTCCGCGCGGTCCTGCCGGCCGATCTCGAGCACGTCGCGAAAGCCCTCGGTCGTCACGAGCGCCGTCGGCGCGAGGTCCCCCTCGAGGACGGCGTTGGTAGCGACGGTCGTCCCGTGGCCGAGGAAGGCGACGTCCGGGAGGTCGACGCCCGCCTCTGCGGCCCGCCGGACGCCGTCGATCACGCCGTCGTCGGGCCTGTCGGGCGTACTGGGTACCTTGACGTCGCGGAGGTGTCCGTCCTCGTCGACGGCGACGACGTCCGTGAACGTCCCGCCGACGTCGACGCCAAGGCGGGTCATCGATCGCCTCCGTCTGCCGTCAGCCGGCGAGAGCGGTCTGCGTCTCGTGTCATAGTTCGGTCGCCGCGGGACAGTCGCCCGTCGCGGTGCTGCGTTCGTCGGTAACACGGACCGGCACCGGGTAGTGGTTTGCGGTGGCGTCTACATTTCCGCCGTGGCGGACCCCCTCCGTTTCCACTGGAACCGGGCGGTCGACGTTCGTCGATCGGCCCGGGCCGACCGCGGTCCGAACGGCTGAAATACCTCGCACGTCGATGTACGCCCGTGTCTCAGCAGGTCGCACGCGTCGACACGCTGTTCCTCCACGAGCGCGGGGACGACTACCGGGTGGCCGTCCACCGCGACGGGGAGCGGGTGTTCCACGGCGTGCTCGAAGTGAAGCAGACCGACGCCGGTCCGCGGCCCCGCCGGCTGAGGATCAAGCGCGGGACCGACGAGGAGCCCCGCAGCCCGGACCAGTTCGTGGAGCTGGCCCGCCGGGCCTCGCGGATCCGCATCTCCCAGCAGACCTCCGGCCCCGGCCGCGAGGAGGTGCAGGAGATGCTGGACGGCTACCAGCTGGAGGCGAAGGTCGTCCGGACCTGTCGGTACTGCGCCTCGGACGGCCGCTACTCGCCGATCACCGAGGACACGGCCATCAAGGCCGACGACGAGTACATCTGTTCGGACTGCGCCCGCGAGGAGCTGGACCGGGAGCTGGCGCTCAACGGCGGCATCACCGGCGACGCCCGGGCACGCCTGGAAGAGCTGCTGCTGGAGGTCCAGGACCTCGACCGCATCGAGAACCTCCTGAAGGGCGAACTCGACCCCGACCTGACGAAGTTCGACGAGATCTCCGCCACGGTCGACGACGTCGACCCCGTTCGGGTCGACTCGCTGGATCTCCACCCCGGGATTCAGGACCACATGGAGGGGCGGTTCGACACGCTCCTGCCCGTCCAGAGCCTTGCCGTCGAGAACGGCGTCACCGAGGGCCGCGACCAGCTCGTCGTCTCGGCGACGGCGACCGGGAAGACCCTCGTCGGCGAGATGGCCGGACTCGACCGCGTGCTCAACAACAAGGGGAAGATGCTGTTCCTCGTGCCGCTGGTCGCCCTGGCCAACCAGAAGTACGAGAAGTTCCAGGAGCGCTACGGCGACATGGTCGACGTCTCACTGCGGGTCGGCTCTAGCCGCATCAACGGCGAGGGCGGTCGTTTCGACCCCGACGCCGACGTCATCGTCGGGACCTACGAGGGCATCGACCACGCCCTCCGGACGGGCAAGGACCTCGGGAACGTCGGGACGGTCGTCATCGACGAGGTCCACACGCTCGGCGAGGGCGAGCGTGGCCACCGCCTCGACGGCCTGATCTCGCGGCTCAAGTACTACTGTGAAACCCACCAGAGCGCCAGCGATACCCAGTGGATCTACCTCTCGGCGACGGTTGGGAACCCGAGCGACCTCGCCGAGAAGCTGGAGGCGCAGCTCATCGAGTTCGAGGAGCGACCGGTGCCCATCGAACGGCACGTCACCTTCGCCGACGGCCAGGAGAAGGTCCGCATCGAGAACAAGCTGGTCAGGCGCGCGTTCGACGCGAAGTCGAGCAAGGGCTACCGCGGCCAGACGATCATCTTCACCAACTCCCGGCGGCGCTGTCACGAGATCTCCCGGAAGCTGGAGTACTCCTCGGCGCCGTACCACGCCGGACTGGACAACAAGCGGCGCAACCGCGTCGAGCGGCAGTTCGCCGACCAGGACCTCGCCGCCGTCGTCACCACGGCGGCGCTGGCGGCCGGCGTCGACTTCCCGGCCTCGCAGGTCGTCTTCGACTCGCTGGCGATGGGCATCGAGTGGCTCACCGTCCAGGAGTTCAGCCAGATGCTCGGTCGCGCTGGCCGCCCGGACTACCACGACAAGGGCACCGTGTACATGCTCGTCGAGCCGGACTGCTCGTATCACAACAGCATGGACATGACGGAGGACGAGGTGGCCTTCAAGCTCCTCAAGGGCGAGATGGAGCCCGTGATCACCCGCTACGACGAGTCCGCCGCCGTCGAGGAGACGCTGGCTAACGTCACCGTCGCAGGCAAGCGCGCCAAGGCGCTCAACGACCGGATGATCGGCGAGGTGCCCACCAAGCACGCCATCGGGAAGCTGCTGGAGTACGAGTTCATCGACGGGCTGGAGCCCACGCCGCTGGGCCGGGCCGTCACCCGCTTCTTCCTCGACCCCGGTCAGGCCTTCGCCATCCTCGACGGGGTGCGCAAGGAGCAGCATCCCTACGACATCGTCGCGGAGATGGAGCTGCGAGAGGAAGAGCACTGAGGCCCGGCCCAGCAGCGCGGCGAGGACACTGACCGCCCGACCGCCCGGTCGCCCGGATCCGCGGCTTTTTTCGCCGGCGCGCCCCGCCATCGGACCGTGCAACTGAGCGCCGTCACGCCGGGGATGGCCGTCGTCTTCGCGCTCGTGTTCGCCGCGCTGGTCCTGTTTGCCACGGAGCGGCTCCCCGTGGACGTGACGGCCATCGGCGTGATGGTGACGCTGTTGCTCGTCGAGCCCGTCACCGAGGTCGCGGCCGACGCCGGGCTGCTGGGATCGCCGATATACGTTCTCCACCGGGCCGGCGACGGGGTCTCGCCCGTCTCCGTCGGGCTGTCCGGCTTCTCCTCGACGGCGACGATCACCGTACTCGCGATGTTCGTCCTCTCGGCGGGCGTCCAGCGCACCGGCGTCGTCCAGATCCTTGGATCGAAAATCGCCGGACTGACCGGCGACAGCGAGTTCCGCCAGCTCGGCGCGACCGTGGGCATCGTCGGCCCCATCTCCGGGTTCATCAACAACACCGCCGCCGTCGCCATCCTGCTGCCGATGATCACCGACCTCGCGCGGGAGAACGGCGTCTCCCCGTCGAAGCTCCTCCTGCCGCTGTCGTACGCCTCGATGTTCGGCGGCACGCTGACGCTGATCGGCACGTCGACCAACATCCTCGCCAGCGAGCTGTCGGGCCGGCTGGCCGTCGAGGACCCGGCGCGCTACGGCGCTCTCGGGGAGTTCTCCATGTTCGAGTTCACCCAGCTCGGCGTCGTCGTCCTCGTGATCGGCTCGGTCTACCTCATGACCGTCGGCCGGTGGCTCACGCCCGAGCGGATCGAGCCCGAGACGGACCTCACCGAGGAGTTCGGTATGGCCGAGTACCTGACCGAGGTGGTCGTCCGCGAGGACTCGCCGCTGACCGGCCAGACCGTTCGCGAGGCCATCGAGGAGACCGACGTCGACGTCGACCTGGTGCAGCTGATCCGCGGCGACGAGACGTTCCTCGAACCGCTCGGGCCGAAGACCATCCGCCAGGGCGACGTCTTCGCCGTCCGGACCGACCGGGACACGCTGGTGAACCTCATGGACACCGAGGGGCTGGACCTGCTGCCCGACGTCCAGGTCGACGAGAGCGAACTCGAGGTCGCCGGCGAGGGCAGCCAGAACCTCGTCGAGGTGGTCGTCTCGCCGGGATCGAGCCTCGTCGGCGAGTCGCTCGCCACCGCCACGTTCCGCCAGCGCTACGACGCGACCGTGCTGGCCCTGCGCCGCGGCGACGAGGTGATGCGCCAGCGCATGGACCACGTCCGCCTGCGCGTCGGCGATACGCTGCTCGTCCAGGCCACCAACGCCAGCGTCAATCGCCTGAACGACAACCCCGACTTCATCGTCGCCCAGGAGGTCCACCGCCCGAACTTCCGGGAGTCGAGAATCCCCGTCGCCGTCGGCATCGTGGGCCTCGTGGTCGCCGCCGCCGCGCTGACGCCGATCCACATCGCAGTCGCCGCGCTCGCTGGCGCCCTGGGGATGATCCTCACCGGCTGCCTCCGCCCGCCGGAGATCTACGAGGCCGTCCAGTGGGACGTCATCTTCCTGCTGGCCGGCGTCATCCCGCTGGGCGTCGCGCTGGAGGCGACCGGTGGCGCCGCGCTGATCGCCGACGGCATCGTCGCCGTCGCGCCCGCGCTCCCGCCGCTGCTCGTGCTGGGCATGATGTACGTCGTCACGGCGCTGCTGACGAACATCATCTCCAACAACGCCAGCGTCGTGCTGATGATCCCGGTGGCGGCCGAGGCAGCGGTCCAGCTCGGAGCCAACCCCTTCGCCTTCGTGCTCGCCGTGACCTTCGCCGCCTCGACGGCCTTCATGACTCCCGTCGGCTACCAGACCAACCTGTTCGTCTACGGCCCCGGCGGCTACCGCTTCACGGACTACCTGCGCGTCGGCGCGCCGCTGCAGGCCATCTTCGCCGTGGTGACGACGCTCGGCATCGCATTCTTCTGGGGCCTGACGCCCTGACCGTGTGGGTGCGTGGCGGAGGCTCAGGGCAACGAAACCCTTTACTCCGCGACGGGCACACGTTGTGGTGCGGGACCGTGGGGTAGCTTGGTATCCTTGCGGCCTTGGGTGCCGTTGACCCTGGTTCAAATCCGGGCGGTCCCACTGACTTTTCGCGCCGCTCACTCACGAGCGGCGCGTGTGGGCAGCGGCCGCCGATACACGTTGACTTTGACGCGAGCGTTTCCGTACAACGGCTGGTCAGTTGATGTGCGAACGTACCGACCCTAATCGAGAATCCTACGTCCCACAGGGATTCTCCATGTCGGTCGGGCCGATCCCAATTGTGCCGTTCTCCGTATCAGTGACAGTCCCGATCTTGACGATAGCACCGATACAGCCTGGGTCCTCTTGATCGTCATAGTACGTGTTGTAGTCCTCTCGTGTGAACGTGTACTCCCAATCCTCGGTTTCCCTATCGCCATCCTCGCCGTAATGGACCGCGATGACAGTATACTCACCCTGTGTTTCTGACCAGGTGGGCTCGATAACTACCCCCGGTGTACCGTTTTCGGCGTTAACTGCTGGCAACGTCATCGTCCGGTCGAGAAGATTCTCATCGTCATCTTCCCGGGTCACGAGTAATCGGATTCGATTTGCCACGGGTGAAAAATTGACAACTTCGATTCTCCCAAGAACGGTCGTTTCAGAGCCGCGAACAGACGAGCAACCGGCAACAGAGGTACTCCCAGCTACTGCCAAGCGTCTGAGTACCTGACGACGGTTCATCGGATACTGCTGTTTGATATCAGACACGCATAAGTCCCATACATACCGATACGTCTACCCGCTGTATTGACCACTTTACGGATCTCCGATTCTACGCTGGCAGACTGGTTCCATCTAGTATATATAGAACCATCTTCCAGAAGGCAACTGACTACCAGACCTCCCTGCTTGCAGACCAGTCCGCAAGAAAACACGGAGTACGTTAACGTCGCAGAGACCCAACACTGTGGGTGATGAACGGCGAGAGCGAGTCCACAGACGGCGTCCTCTATCGGCTGCAGCCCATCTACAACCGGTACGTCCGGCCGCACCTCCCCAGAACGGTCCGGGAGTACAACGGCGTCGCCGTCAAGGACCGCGCGCTCCTCGATCAGACGCCCGCCTACCCCGACTTCGAGGCGGAGTCGGTCCGGCAACTGAGCGACGCGGTCGAGGCGGGGGACGACGTCGTCATCGTCGGCGGCGGCCGCGGCGTGACCGCCGTCTACGCCGTGCAAAGCGGCGCCGACGGCGTCCGGATCTTCGAGGCCGCGCGGGAGTACGTCGACCTGGCCCGCGATACCGCCGCGCGCAACGGCGTCGGCGACAGCGTGGCCGTCGAGCACGCGGTCGTCGGCGACGCCGTGGACCTGTGGGGGGACGCCGCCGAGGCGCGCCGCGTCGCGGCCGCCGACCTGCCGGACTGCGACGTCCTCGAACTGGACTGCGAGGGGGCTGAGGTCGGCATCCTGGAGTCGCTCGGCCCGCGCCCGCGCTCGCTCGTCGTCGAGTGCCACCCGGCGTTCGGCGCGCCGGTGGCGGACGTCCGCGACGCGCTGCCCGACGAGTACCGCGTGGCCGAGACGGTCGTCGACGAGTACGACGACCTCCCAGTGCTCCGGGCCGAGCGGGAGGACGCCTGAGCGGGAGACGCCGAGCGAGAGCGAAGTGGGGAGGCGACGCTGTCGAAGCGGAGCAGCGGTAAGCGGTGAGAAGGCGGGTCGGGTTAACTGACGTCCTCGAGCCGCGGGCAGCCGCAGTCCGGACAGCGTTCGTACCTGGGGTCGACAGTCGCGTGGCAGTCCCGGCACCTGAGGCCGGACGTCGCCTCGGCGTCGGGCCCGCTTCGTACAAGCTGCCCGATGCGGCACTCCGGGCACTTCTCGAGCTGGTTCGCGTACGTACAGTGGCAGTAGGTACACCGGTAGATGCGGTCGATAGAGACGCCCGTCTCGGACTGCTCCTCGTCCCGTATCGATCCGACGATTCGTCCGAGTACAGATCGAAGTTGCTCCATCCTCCAGTGGGACGATTCCGATTACCGCCCGTAACGATACCGTCGAGTTGGGGACGAGTTACTAGCGAGATAGATACAGATTAGTACGAGATAACTCCGATTCGGCTGAGGAAACGTTCAGTATCCATGCGATACAGTCCAGTATTCGTCCCAACTTCTTTTCCATTCATCCAGCTATCCGCACCGCGGCGCGCTCGCGCGCCACAGTCGGACCAGATCTCGGCCGACCCGGTTCTCGACGCACTGCGCAAAACCGCCTCTTTATATTGCCTGACTTACTAGATAGGGCAACGAGAGGGCTCTCGCACTGTGCGTCTCGTCGCCCGCGATGAGACCGAGTGATTAGACGAGCCGGGTGCGAACTCGGGCGCATCATGGGGTCCGTCGTCGCTTCACTATGTCTGCCACAGCCCATCAGCAGCAATCCGACGAACCGGTCGAGATACTCCTCGTTGAGGACAATCCCGGCGACGTCCGACTGCTCCGGGAAGCGTTCGAGGTAACGCGGATCGAGACGGCGTTCCAGGTCGTCAACACCGGCGAGGACGCCGAGGACTTCCTGAAGGGACGGGGCGACTACGAGGGGGTGTCGCTCCCGGACATCGTCCTGCTGGACCTGAATCTCCCGCGGAAGGACGGCTACGACGTCCTCGAGGCGATCCGGGAGGACGAGCGGCTCCAGTCGCTGCCGGTCCTGATCCTCACGAGTTCGACGGCCGAGGAGGACGTCAAGCGGTGCTACGCGGCGGACGCCAACGCGTACCTGACGAAGCCCACGGGCATGGACGACTTCCAGGACGTGGTCAGGGCGGTCGAGCGGTTCTGGCTGCGACAGGCGCGACTGCCGCCAGTCAAGCGGTAGGGAGCGCCCGAGGGAAGCGGCGGCGAGAGAAGCGGTAGCGAGAAAGGAAGCAGAAGGCGACGTCCGGGAGCAGCGAGACGGAACCGAGCGACGCGGCTACAGTGCCTTCGCGACGTCCTTCAGGTCGTCGGGCTCGATCGGTTTCACCAGACAGGCTTCGACGTCGTCCTCGATGTCGTCTAGTTTGAGCGCTGCGCCCTCCTGTGACCCGGAGACGGCGACGACCGGGATGTCGCGCACGTCGTCCGCCATCATCTCCAGCACCTCGTCGCCGTCCATCCGCGAGAGGTGCAGGTCGAGGAGGATCAGATCCGGCCGGGGCGCGTCGGCGTACTCGCCGCGCTGCTGGAGGAACGCCAGCGCCTCGGGCCCGTCGGAGACGGCGTGAATCGCCGGCTCCAGTTCCCCGTTCTGGAGCATCTCCCGCGTCAGCCGGACGTCTCCCGGGTTGTCTTCCACGAGGAGGACGTGGCCGAATATGTCTAGAACACTCATTAAGCTCTTGATGAGTCTGCCAGTGTTAAGACTGTCGTCCGCCGACACGTGCGCTCCGTCGACGGCGTGATTCGATCGACGCCAGTCAGGCGAAACTGCGGACGACACCGCTTCTCGATCGGTTTTGCGACGGCCGCCGATCCGTCGGATTGAGCGTTCTGGACCGCGCCGGCTTTCTTCGGGTCGGACGTCGACGGTCAGTCCTCGGCAGCATCCGGGTCGTTCGATCCGTCGTCGCCCGGGTGGTCCGCCTCGGACCGGGGCTCGAACTCCGTGCCGCCGCACTCGCTGCAGCCGCCCTTGGTTCCGATCGGTTTGATCCCACCGTCCTTCAGCACTCTCGCCGCGTACGCGGCCCCGCAGTCCGCACAGACGGCGACGAGCCGCGTGTCTTCGTCCTGATCACCCATCGCATCGGCGCACGTTCGACCGGGTCAAAAGCGTTCGTTCACTACGGGAGTGACAACAGTCCGACCGCACCGGGAACGCGGTCGCACACGGCTATGATCGGCGATGCGGTCGGGGTGTGAATGGGACGGGCGGTCGAAGACAGGAGATCACCGCTGCTGGGGGTGATCAGCGGCGACCGGCCCGCTTCGACCACGGTACTGGGTCGAGTCGCTTCCGATCGGTACCGGCGTCCGCGCGAACACAGTGAGCACGGGCTCGGGAGTCGACCAGTGGGAGTCTGCCGGCGTCCGCGCGAACACAGTGAGCGCGGGCTCGGACGGCGGGCGGAACGAGCCGTCCGGCGTCCGAGCGGGCGGAGCAAGCCGTCCGGTGACCGGGAGCCGGTTTCGAGACGGGGGAAGCGGCACCGGTCAGTCGTCGGCTGAGGACGCGGGCCGGCCCCCGGCGATCGCGCCGTACGCCCGCGCGACCTCCTCGCGGACGACCTGCCGTTCCAGCAGGACGACGCCGGCGACCACGACGACGAAGCCCGCGACCGTCGCGAGCGTGACGGCCTCGTCCAGCAGGATCCAGCCCGTGAACGCGGCGACCACAGGGACGACGTACGCGACCAGGTTCGTCCGGACCGGGCCGACGCGGCGGATGAGCGCGAAGTAGATCGGATAGGCCATCGCCGTCGAGAGGACGCCCAGCGACAGGACGGCCAGCAGGACCGTCGGTGACCACGTGCCCGGCGCGAGCGACTCGCCGACGGCGACGCTCACGAGGTGGAGCAGCCCGGCGCCCAGCGCCATGGCCCACGCCGTCATCGGCACGCTGCCGATGGTCGACTCGAAGCGCCGCAGGAGGACGCTCCCGAGCGCGACGACGACGGCCGCGCCGAGGACGTAGAGCTGCCCGAGCGCGGACGCGTCGGTCAGCGTCTCCGGCGACGGCTGGACGATGATCACCACGCCGGCCAGGCCCAGCAGGATGCCCGCGAAGCCCAGGCGATCGATCCGCTGGTCGAGGAGCAGGTAGGCGAACGCCGGTGCCAGGATCGGGTTGAGCCCGTACATCACGGACGCCGTCGCCGGCGTCGTCGTCTGCTGGCCGAGGAACAGCAGCCCGTTGTTCGCCGCGATCATCGCGACGGCGCCGACCGCGACGCTGAGGGAGTCCGACCGGTCCCGCGGGAGCCAGGCGTCGTAGCGCCAGGCCGCGTACGCGAGGACGAACGGCGCCGCCACGTCGAACCGGACCGCTGCGAACAACAGCGGCGGGATGGCCTCGAGGCCGGCCTTGATCGCGACGAACGAGATCCCGAACAGGCCAGCCAGCAGGACGAACAGGACGGCGTTGGCGTAGCGCCGCGCTACCACGCTCTCTCACCGCCTCGGCGTCGACCAGCGAACACGTCCGACGACAGGGCCGGGACACGGGAAAGTCCCACGTTGCCGGCGGTTCCATCGGGCAGGTCACCCTGCCCGGGAACAGTTAATCCTATGACGGGTTTTGCCCGAACCCGGCCACCGCGTTCGGCCGAGAACAGTTAGGCGGTCGATACGGTCGGACAGGATCGGTAGGCTTTTTCGCTCCTGCAGGCAGCTATTTCCGTGGCAGCGACTGACACCCGTACTCGACGCGTGTGGACGGCCGTGGTGTTCCTGGCGGTGGCCGCCGGTGGCGCGGCGCTGCAGGCCCGCGGCGCACTGGTCCCGAGCTTCCAGACCGCCTTCGAGGTCTCCGAGAGTCAACTGGGGCTGATCACGCCCCTCGGAACGATCGGATTCGTCGGCCCGGTCGTGATCATCGGCGTGCTCGCCGGCCGCCTCGACATCAAGCGGACGCTCGTGATCGGTCTGGTCCTGACCAGCGCGGGCCTCGTCCTCATCGGCCTCGCGCCGACGTTCGCCGCCCTGCTGGCCTTCGTGGCCGTCCAGAGCGCGGCGCTGGGCATCGTCCGCGCCCTCGATCGACCGATCCTCAGCCACCTCCACCCCGAGAACCGCGGCCGGATGTTCAGCCTCGAGACGATGGCCTGGGCCGTCGGCGCGACGCTCGGCCCGTTCCTGGTCACCTGGGTCCTCACTGTCGGCGAGTGGCGCCTGACTTACTACCTCCTAGGGCTCCCCTACCTCGTCATCGCGGTCCTCGCGTGGCGGTCCGGCTTCCCCGACCACGTCACCAGCGAGCGGTCGTTCTCCCGCGAGGACTTCCGGCCGCTGCTCTCCCGGCCCACCATCCTCGGCATGGGCCTGGCCCTGATCCTCGTCGGCGGCATCGAGAGCACCGTCTTCAGCTGGTACCCCTACTACGTGATCCAGTTCCTCCCCCGCTCGGCGGCCAACCTCGCGCTGTCGGTCTACCTGGCCGCCTACGTCCCGGGCCGCCTGGGCTTCAGCTTCCTCGCCGACCGCGCCTCGCCGCCCGACGTCGTCCTCGTCTCCGCGGCTGCCCTCGTCGCCCTGCTCGCCGTCCTCTTCGGCGTCGGCGACCTCGGTCGCCTCCCGTTCTTCGCCGTCACCTTCGGCATCGGCTTCTTCGTCTCCGGGTTCTTCCCCCTGCTGCTGACCTGGGGGGTCGAGGTCGCCCCCGACTACACCGGCCCCGTCAACGCCGTCGCCATGGTCTCCAGCCAGCTCGGCTTCCTGATCGTCCCCGCCGCCGTCGGCGTCCTCGCCGACGTCTACTCCATCGGCGAGGCCATGCTCGTCCTGCTCGGCCTGGCCGCCTGCCTCGTGCTCCTGCTCGGCGGCCGCCGCGTGACAGGGCTGGCCGCGTCGGGAGCGTGAGTGCCGACCGGAACTCGCCCCCGAAACCGCGGATGCCAGACTCCGGTTCGAGATGATATCTACTGGAATTTATTGCCATTTGAAGTCATAAAGAGACATTTAATACCACGAAGCTATCCAGGTCCCGCGAACACCGCGTCAGTCGCGGTTCCCGCCCGTCCCCAAGAGACTTCGGCGGGGGGTGAGTACCCGGTGGCATGAGCGACGACGGTCCGGATCTGTCCGTCGACGAGTTCGTGGAGTACTGCCGGACCCAGGCGGGGCTGCTCTCGGGGAGAGTCGAGACGATGAGCGACGAGGCGGCGGCGCTGCTCGACGAGATCGATGACGAGATGACCGAGATCCAGCAGCGCCTCGACGAGCACGCAGAGGGCGTGACGGGGCCGCAGTCGCCGCCGTCGACGCAGACCCCCGCGGACGCCGAGCTCGACGACATCGAGGACGTCCAGTCGAACCTGGAGACGAAGCAGGCCCTCGTGGAGGCCAAGCAGACCCGCATCGAGGCCTTCCAGGCGCTGGCCGCCGGCTACGCCGACCTCGGCGCCGAGATCGAATCGACTGTCGACAACGGGCAGGACGCCCTCCAGCGGATCGTCGAGTTCGAAGCCGACCAGAACGCGCCCGCCTACTTCGACGAGCGGCAGACCCTCCTCGAGACCGTCGCGACCGAGGAGCCCGAAGCGACCGACGACGCCGGAGCGGCCGACGACGCCGAGGACTGAGACCTGTCGCCGTCACGGGTGCGGCGAATTTCGACCGCTCGCGGCCGGCGTGCCCGCACCGATTTATGCGCCGAAACCTTACGTTCTAGCGACATGAGTCAGCAACGAGCACCGCAGGCGTCCGGCGACACCGGGAGTCAGACGGATCGCGCGGCCGGCGGCGGCCGAAGCACGGCAGGTCGAGTCAAGTCAGTCGCGCGGCGCGGCCTCCGGTCGGGCGCCGTCCCGGCCGTCGGCGTCGGGTTCGCCGTCCTCCGGGGCGTCCGGGCGTTTCGGGACGGCCGACGTCGGCGCGGCATCGCCTCCCTCGCCGCGGGCGCTCTCCTCGCCGCGCTCGCCGTCGGGCTGGGGCGCTCGGCGAGGGAGTCCGCCGATCGACCGATGGACGCCGCGGCCAGCGAGGACCGGGGCGCACCCGCCGGCACCGAGGCCGCCGGCGCTGAGGCTACCGACTCGGAAGCCGACCCGACCGAACCGGAATACGACGAGCCGACTATCCCCGACGACGAGACCTACGAGCGCCTCGGCGCGGCCGCCTTCGACGAGCACTCCAGCGAGGTGCCCGCACCCCAGCGCGCGTTCAACCAGGGGGAGCTCTCGCTGAACGCCGAGGCGTTCTGGGGCGTCCGCGACGCCGACGGCGCCGTCGCCGTCTCGCGGGAGTACGACCACATCGACGAGCGCCCGGCGTTCCGGTACGTCGCCAGCAGCGAGGTCGACGACGAGCGGACGCTGCGGGTACCCGACGCGATTCTGGACCACTGGGACAGCCTCACTGACGGGGGCGTGGCCGTCGTGAGCGGGACCGACATCGTGTTCGCCACGTCCGACGCCTTCGCCGACGACGCCATGCTGCTGGTCGTCCCCGAGCAGTGGACTGACGAAATCCTCGACGAGCAGTAGGGCGCGGGTGCGCGGTCAGTCGCGCCAGGACTCGTAGAGTCCGCGCCCGACGACGCCGATTCCGAAGAACCCGATGAGCGTCGTGAGCAGGTTTCCGAGTATCGGGATCGCCGCGGGGACGGCCAGCGCGACGGCCCCGACGAGGGCCGCTTTGCCGCCGACCCGGCTGCCGCTCCCGGCGATCGCGTCGCCGACCCAGACCACCGAGACCGCCTGCCCGACCAGGCCGACGATGGCCACGACGATCAGTCCGGGGATCGTGACGACGAGTCCGAGGATCGTGATGGCGAACAGGGCGAGGACGATCGGCACGCCGATGCCGACGAGGAGTCCCCAGACGAAGGCCGCTACCGGATCGTCCGCTATCTCGTCGACCTTGTCCGCCGCGTACCCGGGACCCAGCGCGACGAGCAGACCGCCGACGATCAGGTTCCCGATGAACGCACCGACGAACCGGGCGGCCAGTTCGACGTGAAGGTCGAGTCCGGTGCCGGTTCCGGGGGCCTGCGCCGCGGCGACGCCCGTGACTGCGAGGCCCAGGGCGAGCGAGCCTCCGACGCTCGCTATCGATCGAGTGGAGGGCATCAGTGGCCCCTCTCGACACCGGGAATAAGTGCTTTCGGTTGGTACCGTGATCGCGACCGAGTAGATCCCACGTGTAGCTGTCGGGAGCGACCGCCAGCACCGCTCACACCGGCCGCTCACTGACCGTCGCGGACCACTTCCGCCCGGCTTTGCGAAGGTTCTTGGCAAAGGAGGCAGTAGGGGAAGCCCAGATGGCCAGCGTCGAGAACACGGAGCTCACCGACGCCTTCGACGAGTTCTATCGCAACTACTACCGAAACGAGATCGGTGAGCTCGCCCAGAAGTATCCCAGCGACCAGAAGTCCCTGTGGGTGGACTGGCAGGACCTCTATCGCTTCGATCCGGACCTGGCCGACGACGTGCGGACCAAGCCCGAGCAGATGCAGGACTACGCCGAGGAGGCGCTGCGCCTGTTCGACCTCCCCATCGACGTCAAGCTCGGCCAGGCCCACGTCCGCTTTCACAACCTGCCCGAGAGCACGGACATCCGGGCGATCCGCCACGAACACCACGGCCGCCTCATCGCCGTCACCGGCATCGTCCGCAAGGCCACCAACGTCCGACCGAAGGTGACCACCGCCGCCTTCGAGTGCCAGCGCTGTGGCACCCTCACGCGCATCCCCCAGGTCTCCGGCGACTTCCAGGAACCCCACGAGTGCCAGGGCTGTGAACGCCAGGGTCCCTTCCGGTTGAACATGGACCAGTCGGAGTTCGTCGACGCCCAGAAGATCCGCGTCCAGGAGTCTCCCGAGGGACTGCGCGGCGGCGAGACGCCCCAGTCTATCGACATCAACATCGAGGACGACATCACCGGCGAGGTCACCGCCGGCGACCACGTCACCGTCACCGGCGTCCTCAAACTCGACCAGCAGGGCTCCGAGCAGGACCAGTCCCCGATGTTCGACGTCTACATGGACGGCGTCGACGTCACCATCGAGGACGAGCAGTTCGAGGACATGGACATCACCGACGAGGACAAGAAGGAGATCGTCGAGCTGTCCAACGAGCCCGACATCTACGACAAGATGGTCGGCGCCATCGCGCCCTCCATCTACGGCTACGAGAAGGAGAAGCTCGCGATGATCATGCAGCTGTTCTCCGGGGTTACCAAGGACCTTCCCGACGGATCTCGTATACGTGGAGACCTCCATATGCTCCTGATAGGGGACCCTGGAACAGGAAAATCTCAGATGCTGTCATATATTCAAAACATCGCTCCCCGTTCCGTCTACACCTCCGGGAAGGGGTCCAGCAGCGCCGGGCTCACCGCAGCTGCTGTGAGGGACGACTTCGGCGACGGCCAGCAGTGGACGCTCGAAGCCGGCGCGCTCGTCCTCGCCGACCAGGGCATCGCCGCGGTGGACGAGCTGGACAAGATGGCCGCGGACGATCGCAGTGCCATGCACGAGGCGCTGGAGCAGCAGAAGATCAGTGTCTCCAAGGCCGGGATCAACGCGACGCTGAAGTCCCGCTGCTCGCTGTTGGGCGCCGCGAACCCCAAGTACGGCCGGTTCGACCAGTTCGAGCCCATCGGCGAGCAGATCGACCTCGAACCCGCGCTGATCTCCCGGTTCGACCTGATCTTCACGGTCACCGACCAGCCCGACGAGGAGGAGGACGCCAACCTGGCCGAGCACATCATCCAGACGAACTACGCCGGGGAGCTGCACACTCACCGTCAGGAGACGGCGACCTCGGACTACACCCAGGAGGAGGTCGACAACGTCACCGACGAGGTCGCGCCGACCATCAAGCCGGAGCTGCTGCGCAAGTACGTGGCCTACGCCAAGCGCAACTGCTTCCCGACGATGACGGAGGAGGCCAAGCAGGTCATCGAGGACTTCTACGTGGACCTGCGCCTGCAGGGCACCGACGAGGACGCCGCCGTGCCCGTCACGGCCCGCAAGCTGGAGGCGATGGTGCGCCTGGCGGAGGCGTCCGCCCGGATGCGCCTCTCCGATACCGTCGAGGAGGACGACGCCGAGCGCGCGACCTCGATCACCCGGTACTGCATGGAGCAGATCGGCGTCGACCCCGAGACCGGCGAGTTCGACGCCGACGTCGTCGAGACGGGCACCTCCAAGAGCCAGCGGGACCGCATCCAGAACATCCGCGGGATCATCGCCGACATCGAGGACGAGTACGACGAGGGCGCGCCCATCGACGTCGTGATCGAGCGCGCCGAGGAGGTCGGCATCGACGAACCCAAGGCCGAGAGCGAGATCGAGAAGCTCAAACAGAAAGGCGAGGTGTACGAGCCCCGCACCGATCACCTCCGGACGACCTGATGGACCGCATCTCCGCCCTCCGCAACGTCGAGGACGCGCTGGCCAACTTCGAGGAGGGGGAACTGTCGCTCGCGGAACTGGAGCGGGAGGTCAGGGGCGTCCTGCGGACCTACGCGACGGAGTTCGAGGGGGACCTGCGGGCCTACCGCGCGGCGGGAGAGACCGGGAGTGCCGGCGCGGACGGCGTCGTCGTGGTCGCCGCGTCGCGGCCCGAGGCCCGAGAGCGCGTCGCGGCCCTGGTCGACGACCCGGGCCGGTTCGAGGTCGAGCCGGTGGAGGGCAACTGACTTGTCGGTCGAGCTACCATCATAGCTCGATGACAGTCGCGGAGCGCGTCGCGGACGCGCCGACAGTCCTGGTGATCCACTCGCCCGACGAGTCGTCGGTCTGCCGGGAGCTGGTCGAAGCGGACGTCAGCGCCGGTCGCGAGGTGCTATGGGTGTGTCACGAGCGGTCGGCCTGCGCGGTGGCCGGAGCGATCGACGAGGCCGACACGGCGGGGGTCCTGTCGGTGGGCGGCCTGCCCGGCGAGGCCGACGCAGTCGGCGACGTCCACGTCGAGACTGTCTCGAAGCCCGGCGACCTGCCAGCGCTGGGGCTGAAGCTGAGTCGCGAACTCTCCGAGCACGACGGCGACCTGACAGTCTGCTTCGAGTCGATCACCGCGCTGCTGGAGCACGCCGACCGGGACGGCGTCTGTCGGTTCCTGCACACGCTGACGGCGCAGATCCGCGAGGCCGGCGCCCGCGCGCACTTCCACCTCGCGCCGGACCACCACGTGGAGACCACCGGCGTTGTCGCGTCGCTGTGCGACGCGCTCGTCGAATCCGATGCGGAGCCGGCGGTCCGGGCTCGACCGTCGACGGACGCTGTCTCAGACAGTTAATTTTAACATCTTAATCCCGTAACGTCCGCCGTGTTCCTCGTGATCACCTACTCCCGGGCGGCCCGGCGGACGCTCAGGAACGTCAGCCGCGCCCACGAGGACGACGTCGTCCGTCGCTTCGGGCGGGCAGCGCTGTTCGAGGCGACGGGCTTCGGTGCGTTCCAGGCGCTGCGGCTCCGGGAGAAGCACGGACTCGACGTCCAGATCGAGCGGGTGACGCCGTTCGCGGAGAGCGACCTCCCGGACCCGGTCTGCCGGGCGGCCCGGGAGTACGAGGACCGGGACAGCGCGGCGACGCCGTACCGGCAGTTCGCGGCCGGCACGGACCTCCCCGGTCCCGAGGAGCTACGCCGGCGGGACGTGTGATCGTCCGGATCGACGGGCGGACGCACTGCGGCGCCGTCGCCGACCTCCGCGAGCGGTCGGTCGACCCCGACGCGCTCGCGGCAGCGATCCGCGGCGATTCCTTGCCGTATTCGGTCAAGTGCCCGGCTCCGGGGCCGGTCCACGACCGCGTCGGCGTCGTCCGGTCCGGAACGTCGCTGGCCGAGCGGGCGGCGCTGGCGGTCGCGGCCCGCTCCCGTGGCCTCGCGGCGCCCCAGGACGACGAGCGCGCCCGCCTCCGCGAGCGGCTGGCGTCGTTCGGATCGCCGGCCGACGCACTGCGACAGTCGCCGTCCGAAGGGGACGTGACTCGCCTGCGCGAACGGGTCGCGGAGCTCCGCGGCCGGGTGCAGGCTGCCGAGGACCGCGACGAGGACCCCGGCGACGCCCGCCAGCGCCTCCGCGAGGCGGCGACGCGGCTCTCGGAGCTCGAGACCGAGCGCGCCGCGGCGACCGAGGCCCGCGAGCTCGCCCGGGAGCGGCGCGACCGTCGCGAGGAGCGCATGCGCCTCGAGGACCGCCTGGCGAACCTCGACCGGGCGGCCCGCGCCCACCTGGCCGACGCCGTCCGCGAGCAGTACCGCGTCGCGCTCGCCGCGCTGGCACCCGCGAGCGCGCCGGACGAGGTCGATTCCGTCACGAAGGCGCTGGCGGTCCTGCGGGTCGCTCGCGTCCGCGCGCCCGTCGTCCTCGCCAGCGATCGCCTCGAACCGGCCGCGGCCGCCGACTGGATCGGCGCCCCCGTTGCGGTAGTTTAAGCCGGATGACGGGGCCACCCGCCCCATGGTCTCGCTTTCGTGTTCGACGACCGTCCGCGCCGACGTGACGCTCGTCACCGCCGTCGTGCGTGGCGGGGGAGAGCGCCGGCGGGTCCGGCTGGCGAACCGCCTCGACGGGCCGATCTGGCCGCCGCGGTGCCAGGGCGTCCCCGAGGACGGATGGGACGACCACGGCGTCTCCGTCGTCGTGCCCGCGACGGGCCGGCGCGCCGTCGGGTACGCGTCCCCGGCGTCGCCCGCCGATCCGCCGCTGGAGTTGGTCGAGTCGGTGCCCGACGACGACGCGAGTGAACCGGACGAGGTGCCCGAGCTCACGCCCGACGCGCCCGATTCCCCGGGCATCGTCGTTCGCGACCTGGGCGATCCGTCGCCGCCGCGCGACGCCGTGCCGCTGCCCGCCGGCGACGGATCGGACGGGGGAGCCGACGACCGCGACGAGCCGGGCGATGGCGACGGAACCGCCGAATCCGACGCGGACGCTGCGGACGCCGCTCTCGCCGAAACACGGGCACAGGGAGGCGCTCCCGCTCCTGACGCCGCCCCGCCGGAGCCGGTCGCGGCGTGGCTCGACGACGTCGAGGTCCGGATCGACCGCGCCGAGTCCCTGGCTGCGGCCGACTCGCTCCCTGGGGCGACGCGGGCGCTCCGGTCCGTTGGCGGCCTCGACGGCGCGACCCGCGTTTCGGAGGCGACCGAGCGGGACGCAGCGGCGCTCCGGGCGGTCGCGGAGCGGGCCGAACGGCTGGCCGACCGCGCGGCCGGCGCGGCGGTGCCGGTCGAGACGCTGGAGCGGATCTCGTGATCCTCGCCGTCACCGGCGGCAAGGGCGGCGTCGGGAAGTCGACGGTCGCGTACAACCTCGCCGCCGAACTCGGCGCCGTCGCCGTCGACGCCGACCTCGCGATGGCGGACCTGCCGTCGGCGCGCGGTCCGGACCTCCACGACGTCCTCGCGGGGCGAGCGGACCCGGTCGAGGCGGTCCGCGAGGACGGGCCCGTCGACGTCCTCCCCTGCGGCCGCTCGCTGTCGGGCGCCCGTGCGGCCGACCCGGCGAGGCTGGCCGACGCGGTCGCCCGCATGGAGCGCGAGTACGGGACCGTCGTCGTCGACTCGCTGGCGGGGATGCGCGCCGACGCGGGGCTGCCGCTGTACGTCGCCGACGCCTGCGTGCTCGTCACCACGCCCGACCGGGCGGCGCTTGCGGACGCGGTCCGGATCCGCGCGCTGGCCTGCCGGCTGGACGCCGGCCTCGCGCGGGTCGTCCTGAACCGCGCCGGCCCCGATCCGCCACGGGAGTCCGTCGCCGACCGCCTCGGAGCGCTGGTCGTCGCCGTCCCGGAGAGCGACGTCGTCGCCAGCGCGCAGGCCGCGGGACGGCCGCTGGCCGCGACGGCGCCGTCGAGCCGCGTTCGCGATAGATTCGGGAAGCTCGCTGCTGCCGTTCATAGCGATTGTCGTACCCGATGAGAGATACTCGGCAAGCTCCCGCCGAGCATTCTCTCCTGGCGTACGACAATCGATATCACTCGGTCAGTTCCTGGTAGGTCGACCGGAGCGTCACCGGGCTCACGTCGGCCACGTCGGCGGCGGTCTGCTGGGTGAGGTCGTGCCCCGCCTCGCGGGCGGCGGTGTACAGGCAGGCCGCGGCGACGCCGCCGGGGTTCTTGCCGGCGATCAGGTTCTCTTCCTCGGCGCGGTCCATCAGTTCCGTCGCGCGCCGCTCGACTCGCTGCGGCACGTCTAGCTCGCTGGCGAAGCGGGGCAGGTACTCGCGGGGATCGATCGGCCCGGTCGGGAGCCCCAGATCGCGGTTCAGCGCGTCGTAGGCGGCCCGCAGTTCGTCGCCGTCGGCCTGGGCGGCGTCGACGATCTCGTCGATGGTACGCGCCAGCCCCGCCGTCCGGCAGGTGGCGTACACGCCCGCGGCAGCGAACACTTCGATGGAACGGCCGACCAGCAGGTCCTCCTCCTGGGCCGACTCGAAGAGGACGCACGCCCGGTCCCGGATCGTCTCCGACAGCTCCAGCGCGCTGACCAGCCGGCGCACCTCGATGAACCCGACCATCCGGTTGCGGTCGCGCTTCGAACCGGTCTGCGCGCGGCTGTGCTCGCGGCGCATCCGGGCCATCCGCCGGCGCTTGCGGCCCTTGAGCCGCGTCGACCGGCCGATCTCCGTCGAGAGCCCGCGATCGTGCCGGGAGCGGGTCAGGGGCGCGCCGGTCCTGGCGCGGTCGGTGTCGTCGTCCTCGAAGGATCGCCACTCCGGCCCGCGGTCGATCGCGTCCTCGGCCACCACGAGGCCGCAGGAGGCACAGACTGTCTCGCAGCCCTCAGCTTCCAGTCGCCCCTCGCACTCGGGGCAGGTCCGCGTCGTAGCGCTCATCACGTGTGGAACTGCGGCCCGATCGGACTTTTAAAACGAGCGATCCGGCGGCGAAACGAACGACTTCGGCACGATCTACCGACCGGTTACCGGTAGATACTCCGGCGGGTGACGGTCTCGCTTCCCTCTCGCTGTCCGACGCCGGTCCGCTCCCTCCGCCAGCCTTAAATTACGGGATCAGGAACGAGATACCAATGGCGCTGTCGGACATCGCTGCGGGACTCGAGGCCACCACCGAGCAGCGGGACCGCGGCGTCGCGACCGTCGACCGGACGGCCGCCGACCTCGCAGACCGGTTCGCCAAACTGGACGCCGACCTCCCCTACGAACCCGAGGCGGCCGCGACGGTCGTGGAGACCTACGCGGAGGGGAGCTCGGTCGGCGACGCGGGCCACGCCGCCGAGGTCCCGCCGGTGACGGCGGCCAAGACGCTCCACCTGCTGGGCGAGCAGGTCTGCCCCGTCGGCCCGTGCGGCCGCGAGCTCGTCCGCGACTGGATCGAGGGGCGGCTCTCCCGGGACGAGGCGGCGACGCTGGCCGGCGTCGGTCCCCGCGAGTTCGCGCTGGTCGCCTACGTCGAGACCCACGACCCGCTTCCGGAAGCGCGCGAGGCCGCCGAGGGCGTGCTCGTCTACACCGACGCAACTGCCGACAGGGAGGCGTCGCTGGGCGAGGCGCTGGAAGCGCCGGACGACCTGCTCTGAGAACGTCTCGCCGCTATCCCAGTAGCCCTTCCGACGGGAACTCCAGGTCCAGCGACGTCTCCAGCAGCGCCTCCGTCGCGTCCGCCACGGCCGGCGCCAGATCGGTGTCGGGTTCGACGCAGGTCGGGACGACCGCGTCGGGGTCGCCCGCGGGAATCTCGTGGTCGGCCTCGCTCAGCGGGTGGGAGCCGTCGACGCGAGTGGCCACCACGTCGTCGGCGCCGGCGCCGACGTCGACCAGGCGGCCGCGCATCCGCGGGAGGTGGTCGTTCCCGCGGCGGGCCGCCGGCGCCACGAGCGCCCGGCGATCGGCGGTCGTCGCCGCGGCGACGGCCACGTTCGACGCCAGCGGCGGCACATCAAGCAGCACGTGGTCGAACTGTTCCTCGGCCCGGCGGACGCACCGATCGAGGCACCTGGCGGCGTCGGGCGTCTGGGCGCGGGCCAGCCGTTCGAAGGGAGCGTGGGTCGGCCACAGCGCCGCGCGGCCGTCGAGATCAGCCCACGCCTCGACGAGAGCGTCCTCGAAGCCCGCCTCGTCCACGAGGGCGGCCGTCGCGTCCGGGTCGATCCGGCCGTCGACGTATCGCGCCAGGCCCTGCGTTTCTGGTGCCCCGTCGACCACGGCGACCGACCGGCCGTCCCGGGCCAGCGTCGCCGCCACCTCGACTGCCGTCCTCGTCGTCCCCGCGCCACCCGCGACGCCGACGAACGCGAGCGTCTCCGTCATATTGGTTCGACTGTTGCGCGACCGGATAAAAAGCTTCGTCGTCCGTTAGCGGTCCGCGTCGACCGGGTCCGCCGGTTCGTCGCTGCCGTCGCCGCTGTCGTCTCCGCCTTCGCCGGCGTCCGCTTCGGGTTCCCCGTCGGAAACGGCCTCGTCGCCAGCTTCGACTGTCTCCTCGTCGGCCTCGCCCTCACCGTCGGAATCGGCCTCGCCGTCGGCATCGCCCGTCTCCGGCGCTGCGACGTGCTGGAGGACGCCCTCGAAGTGGGACTCGTAGCACGAGGGACAGAGGTAGCCGTCGACGACGGGGTCGTCGGGCGGGTTCAGCAGGACGTGCGCGGCCGCGGCGAAGGGCACGCTGTCGCCGCAGACCGCACACGTTTCCGACGCCATGTCAGACCCGCTCGTCGATGGCCGCCTCGATCTCGTCCAGTTCGTCGTCGGAGAGCTCGGGCCGCGAGCCGAAGATGCCGTGGATCGGGCCGCCACCGTCGCCCTCGAACCGCGGGACGACGTGGCCGTGGACGTGCGGGACCTCCTGGCCGGCCTCCTCGCCGTTGTTGAACGCGACCGTCGTCGCCGGCGCGTCGACGGCCGCCTCGACGGCGGGGACGATTTCGTGCAGCGTCGAATACAGCGACTCGGCCTCGTCGGCGGGCACGTCGTTGAGCCGCTCGTGGTGCTCCTTGGGGACGACCAGCGTGTGCCCCTCCGCGAGCGGGTTCGCGTCCAGGAACGCCAGCACGTCGTCGTCTTCGTAGACGGTGCGACCGGGGATCTCTCCCGCGACGATCTGACAGAAGATGCAGTCCTCGCTCATGCCCGGCGGTGCGTCCGGCGACGCTATGAAAGTTCCTGTCACCCGGCAGGCGGCCCGCGTCTCGGGCCCGTGCCGCGCCCCGCCACGGCACCCGCGATTGCCGGATGTTCAGCGCTTATCACCCTTCCTGGAATCGATGGTTGCGTATGGTTACCACGCTCGACGACACGCGCTACGCCGACGTCCGCGGCTTCAACTACCAGCCCGGTCACGCGGGTCACGGGGTCGAGATCTGGGGGACCGACTTCAACCTGAACCTGATGCGCAAGGAGCTGTGGATCGGGAAGCAACACTTCCCGGGGATGAACACGATCCGGCTCTGGCTGTCCCACGACGCCTACCTCCGATATCCGGACCGGGTCCCGGAGCGACTGGAGCAGGTCCTCGACCTGGGCGACGTCTACGACGTGGACTTCGTCGTCACGCTGTTCAACGGCTGGCACAGCTATCCCGACCTCGGCGGCCTCCACCCCCAGTCGCTCCGGGAGTGGCGCGACGGGGAGCTCTACGAGGAGGCGTTCGAGCCCTACCTCGAGGACGTCGTCGGCGAGTTCGCGGACCACGACAGCGTCCTGCTGTGGGACCTCTGCAACGAGCCGACGCTGAGCCTCCAGGCCCAGGCGGCTGTCTCCGACCTCGAGGCCGACCGATCGCTGGTGATCTACGAGTTCCTGGAGCGGGTCTACGACCAGATCCAGGGCTACGATCCGGTGGCGCCCACGACCGTCGGAACGATCCACAGTCTGGCCGCGCTGGAACTGTTCGAACCCGTCGCCGACGTGCTGTCGACCCACCCCTACTACACCTGGACTCGCGGCAGGACGCCCGACGAGGTCCGGGCGTTCCTCGACGACGCCGTCGCGTACGCGAACAACGTCGGCAAGCCCCTCCTGGGGACCGAGACCGGATGGGGCGCGCAGGACGACGAGAAGCGCGCCGAGACCCTCCGTGTCGAACTCGAGGCGCTGGCCGAGCGCGACGTGGGGTTCACCGCCCACCTCCTGCATCACACGCCCGTGGCGGACGGCCACCGCGCCGAGTGCGGCCCGATGTTCGACGCCGGGTACATGGCCTTCGTCGAGCCGGACGGATCGCTGCGGGCCCATCACGGTGTCTTCAACGAGTTCTGAGCGGGAGGCAGACTGACCGCCGGTCGCCTCGGCCTCCGGGGCCGTCCACGTCGTGTCACTGGAACATCCTTTTGCGTCGGTCGCCCCAACCGTCGGGTATGGCAGACAGCCAGCGAACCAACGACCTCCGCGAGACGCTCGAAGCCGGCGACGTGGCGCTGGGCGTACTGGACAACACCTACAGCCCGTCCCTGGTCGAGATGTACGGCGACCTCGGGGCGGACTTCGTGTGGATCGATCTGGAACACGGCGGGCCGAGCCCCTGGGACGCGCCGGCGATGGAGAACCTCCTGCGGGCGGCGGAGGTGACCGGGACCGAACTGCTCGTCCGCCTGCCCGAGCCGGATCAGGGCCTCGTCCGGAAGGCGCTGGACGCGGGCGTGCGGACGGCGTTCATCTCGCAGGTCCAGGGTCCGGAGGACGTCCGGGAGGCGATCGAGGCCAGCCAGTTCACCTACGCTGAGGACGAGCCGGGGCGGCGCGGCATGGCGGCCCCGCGCGCCCGTCGTTGGGGCATGGCCGAGGACTACCCCGAGACCGAGGACGAGGAGGTCATGATCGGCGTCACCATCGAGAACGAGTCGGCGCTGGACTCGATCGACGAGATCTTGGCGGTGCCGGAACTGGGATTCGTCTTCCTCGGGCCGCTCGACCTGTCGGTGTCGCTGGGCCACCCCGGCGAGGTGGACCACCCTGAAGTGCAGGAGGCGATCGAGAAGATCAGGGAGCAGGCGCTGGACGCCGGCGTCCCCGTCGGGGGCCTGGGCTTCGGACCCGACGACGTCAGCGCGAAGGCCGACGCGGGCTACCAGATGATCAACATGGGCAGCACGACGGGAGCGCTCCAGGGGGCAGTCGAGGAGTGGCTCGACGAAATCGAGACGTAGCTCTCAGAGGCCCGTCACGGTCGCTTCGATCTCCGCGACGTACTCGTCGCGGTCGTAGCCCAGCCGCGAGATCCACACCTCCTGATAGGAGGGGTGCAACAGCGGCACGACCGTCGTCCCCAGGGAAGGGCATCGTTTCGGGTCGAGAACGCCGTCGAGAAAGCCGTCCAGTTCGATGCCCTCGTGTGAGAGAACGCTCCTCGTAGCGTGCTTCCCCGTCGTGACGACGGCCAGGGGATCGACGGTCTCGATCTCCGCCAGCAGGTACGCCCGGCAGCTGTCCAGTTCCGCCGCGGTGGGGTCGCGGTTCTCCGGCGGGTGGCACTTGACGGCGTTGGTGAAGTAGCAGTCGTCGCGGCCGAACCCGGCGTCGGCCAGCAGGTCGCGGATCTTCCGGCCGGAGCGGCGCGAGGTGTAGGCCATGCCGGTCAGGTTCCCGCCCTGCCACTGATCGGCGCCGGGGTCGCCCGCCGCCGGGGCCTCGCCGACCACGACGAGGTCGGCGTCGAGGGGACCGTTGCCCCACGAGATCGCCTCGCGGGCGTCACAGAGTTCCGGGCAGCGCCGGCAGTCCGCGGCGAGGGCATTTCGGTCGTCGGCGTTCGGGAACTCGGGCACACCGCGGCGAAGGGTCGTGAGCGCCAAATCGGTAGCGGTGGCGGCGTCACCATAAGACGTTTGCCGCTGGTCGCCGCCGTTCAGCGCGTATGCCCTCCTACGAATATCGGACGGTCGAGGTCGACAGTCAGGTCATGGTGGCCGGACTCGGCGGCGACGTCAGTCCACCGATCGAACAGTTAAACGAACTGGGTGCAGAGGGCTGGAACGTCGCGGCCCCCATCACCGACAAGACCGGGGAAACGGCCAGTCTCCTGTTGCAGCGCGAGGTGTAGCGGCCGCCGCCGTCAGGTGCGGTCGCGCTCGTCGTCCACACCGGTGCTGATACGCACACAATCGATTCTCCTTTAGGCCCCGCGCGGATTCGAACTCATATGGATCGATTCGCCGAGGTCGACGACCAGTACGACCCGGAGGCCGTCGAGGAGCGGGTCTTCGAGTACTGGGACGAGGTCGACGCCTACGAGAAGGCCAAGGAGCACCGGGCCGACGCGGAGCCCTACTTCTTCGTCGACGGGCCGCCGTACACGTCCGGATCGGCCCACATGGGCCACGCCTGGAACAAGAGCCTGAAGGACGTCTACATCCGTTACAAGCGGATGCAGGGGTACGACGTCACCGACCGGCCGGGCTACGACATGCACGGCCTGCCGATCGAGACGAAGGTCGAGGAGGAGAAGGACTTCCGGAACAAGAAGGACATCGAGGAGTTCGGCGTCGAGAACTTCATCGACGCCTGCCGCGAGTTCGCGGAGGACAGCCTCCAGAGCCTCCAGAACGACTTCATCGACTTCGGCGTCTGGATGGACTGGGACGACCCCTACAAGACGGTCACTCCCGAGTACATGGAGGCGGCCTGGTGGGGGTTCGCGCAGGCCCACGAGCGCGACCTCGTCGAGCAGGGCATGCGCTCGATCACTCAGTGTCCCCGCTGCGAGACCGCCATCGCCAACAACGAGGTCGAGTACGAGGACGTCGAGGACCCCTCTATCTACGTCAAGTTCCCCCTGGAGGGCCGCGAGGGCAACCTCGTCATCTGGACCACGACGCCCTGGACCATCCCCGCCAACACCTTCGTCGCCGTCGACGAAGACCTCGACTACGTCGGGGTGGACGCGGAGAAAGACGGCGAGACCGAGCGCCTCTACGTCGCCGAAGCGGTCGTCGAGGACGTCCTCAAGAAGGGCCGCTACGACGACTACGAGGTCGTCGAGGAGTTCTCCGGCGAGGACCTGGTCGGCTGGGAGTACGAGCACCCGCTCCGCGAGGAGGTGCCCGACGCGCCGGATTTCGAGGGCGCGCTGCAGGTCTACACCGCCGACTACGTCGAGGCGGACCGCACGGGCCTGGTCCACTCCGCGCCGGGCCACGGTGAAGAGGACTTCGAGCGCGGCCGCGAACTCGGGCTGGACATCTTCTGTCCCGTCGGGGGCGACGGCGTCTACGACGAGCGCGCCGGGGAGTACGCGGGCCAGTACGTCAAGGACGCCGACGACCAGGTCGTCGCCGACCTGGAGGAGAAGGGCCTGATGCTCTCCGCGGGAACGACTACCCACAGCTACGGCCACTGCTGGCGCTGTGACACCGGCATCGTCCAGATCGTCACCGACCAGTGGTTCATCACGATCACCGACGTCAAAGAGGACCTGCTCGACAACATCGACGACGCGGAGTGGTACCCCCACGACGCCCGGGAGAACCGCTTCCGGAACTTCGTCGAGGACGCCCCCGACTGGAACGTCTCCCGCCAGCGATACTGGGGGACGCCCGTCCCCATCTGGCTCCCCAGCGAGGACGCGGACGGGAACCCGGTCGAGTGGTCCGGCGACATGGACGACGCCGTCGTGATCGGCGACCGAGAGGAGCTCGCCGAGCGGGCCGATCAGGACCTCGACTCCAGTACTGTGGACCTCCACAAGGACACCGTCGACGACGTCACCATCACCGAGGACGGGATCACCTACGAGCGCGTCCCGGACGTCTTCGACGTCTGGCTGGACTCCTCGGTGGCGACGTGGGGCACCCTCGACTACCCCGAGAACGAGGCGGACTTCGAGGAGCTGTGGCCCGCCGACCTCATCATGGAGGCCCACGACCAGACCCGCGGGTGGTTCTGGTCGCAGCTGGGCATGGGCACCGCCGCCGTCGGCGAGTCGCCATACAAGCGCGTCCTCATGCACGGCCACGCGCTGATGCCCGACGGCCGCGCCATGTCCAAGTCGAAGGACATCCGCGTCGACCCCGGCGAGGTCATCGACGACTACGGCGCCGACCCGATGCGCGCGTTCCTGCTCTCCCTGACGGCGCGCGGCGAGGACATGCAGTTCTCCTACGACGAGACCGAGGAGATGCAGCGCCGCCTCAACATCCTCTGGAACGTCTTCCGCTTCCCGCTGCCGTACATGCGGATGGACGGCTTCGATCCCGGGGCGACGACGGTCGGCGACGTCGACCTCGAACTGGAGGACCGCTGGGTCCTCTCGCGGCTGCAAACGGTGGAGGCCGCGGCCACCGAGGCCATGGAGGAGTTCCGCCAGGACCGCGCCGTCGACGCGGTCCTGGAGTTCGTCGTCGAGGACGTCTCCCGCTACTACGTCCAGCTCGTCCGCGAGCGCATGTGGGAGGAGGAGGACAGCGAGTCCAAGCGGGCCGCCTACGCCACGCTCTACCGCGTGCTGCGGGAGGTCGTCGCGCTGCTGGCGCCCTTTACCCCCTTCGTCACCGAGCAGATCTACCAGCACCTCACCGGCGACGCCGAGCACGACACCGTCCACATGTGCGACTGGCCGACCGCCGACGAGGACCTCCGGGTCCCGGAACTGGAGGACGGCATCGGCGTCGTCCGCGCCGTCGAGGAGGCCGGCTCCAACGCCCGCCAGCAGGCCGAGCGCAAGCTCCGCTGGCCCGTCCAGCGGGTCGTCGTCGACGCGGACAGCGCCGACGTCGCCGAGGCCGTCGAGGCCTACGAGGACCTCGTCGCCGACCGACTCAACTCCCGGACGGTCGAGGTCGTCGGCCCCGACGAGGCCTGGGGCGAACTCGCCTACTCCGCCGAGGCCGACATGTCCGTCCTCGGCCCCGAGTTCGGCGACGACGCCGGCCGCGTCATGCAGGCGCTCAACGACGCCCGCGTCGACGAGCCGTCGCTCGACGCGCTGGCCGACGCCGTCGCGGACGACCTCGGCGAGGACAGCGCGGAGCAACGCTCCGCGGACGAAGCGAGCGGGCAGAGCCCGCGAGCAGTCGACCTGACCGACGAGATGGTCACCTTCCGCCGCGAGACGCCCGAGGGCGTCGCCAGCACCGAGTTCGAGGCGCTCGACGGCGGCGGCGTCGTCTACGTCGATACCGACCTCACCGAGGCCATCGAGGCCGAGGGCTACGCCCGCGAGGTGATCCGCCGCGTCCAGGAGATGCGGAAGGACCTCGAACTGGACATCGAGGAGCGGATCCGGCTGGATCTAGAGGTCAATGACGATCGAGTCGCTGGTCTCGTCAGGGAGCATGAAGAATTGATCAGCGAAGAGGTGAGGGCGAGCGAACTTGCAGATGTCTCTGACGGCCACGAGAAGACGTGGGATGTCGAGGGCGTCGAGATGACCATCGCGATCGAACCCATGGCGGCAGCGGAAGCGTCGGACTGAATTGGCATCCGGCGGCGAAGCCGCAGGTCGCCGTCAGAACTTCGCTCTGACGAGCAGTCGTTCGCTGACGCTCACGACGATCACGGGCCCTCGCTTCGCTCGGGCCCGCTTTTTCGCCCACGTTTTTGGCGTCGCGGTTCCCGCAGCGCACGGAGTGCGCGAGGAAACCCCGGCGCGAAAAAGGTGGTGTCGGGACGTCGAGGGCGGGAGGTGGAGATCGCGATCGCTCCCGTCGCGGCCGCCGAAGCGAGCGACTGAGGGAGAGTCCGGCCGCGGACTATCTCCCCGCTGTCGAGTCGGACGGGCGCTTCCTTTTCCCCGTCCACCCCGAACCACTGGTATGAGATGGCGTGCCACACTCGTCGCGCTGGCCGTGCTCCTGGCCGGCTGTGGCGCGGTCTTCGGGCCGGCCGAATCCCGGACCACCGAGACGGTGACGCCGGCGCCCGTGCCCGAACCGGAGGCTCGCCACCCGGAGAGCGCCGTCGCGCCCGGACTGTCCGGTCAGTCGGTCGCCGACGCCGATCGGCTGGCGCAGACGCACCTCGACGCCGTCGAGAACCGGTCGTACACGTGGACCCAGCGGCGGATCGTCGCCTGGCCCGCACAGAACCGCTCACTCGTCGATCTGAGCCACCTGCTGGTCGAGAGTGAACGGCGCTATCGATACGAGACGCGTTCGCAGTGGTCGCGGGTCGACGCCGCCGAGTACGCCGACGGGCGATACCGGTACAGTCGCGCGAGAGGGGCCGGCGGCGTCCGGTACCAGCGGGGGTCAGTCACGAACGCGACTGACCGGTTCGGCGGGGGTGCCGCGGCGTCGATCCGGCGATACCTCGCGGTCGAGAACGCGACCGTGACGGCCGTGCGCGCCGGCGGCGAGAGACGCTATCGGGTGGTCGGACGCGCGGATTCGATCCCGACGCTCGGAACGGTCGAGAACTACACCGTCCGCGCGGTCGTCTCGTCCGACGGGTTCGTCCAGACGCTGCACGCTGCGTACACCACCGCCGACGGCGACGACCGCCAGCGCGTCAGCTACCGCTTTCGCTACACGAACGTGGGGACCACGACCGTCTCGCCGCCGGCGTGGGTCGACCGCGAGTGGGCGGGGGTCACGCCGGCCGACAATCAGGTCAGAGCCGTTCGGCCACCGCGGGCGCGGCGCTGACGTCGCTGACGGCCCGCTCGATGGTGTCGGTGCCGTAGACCCGCTCGACGCCGGCGGCGTTGAGCTTCGTCAGCGCGTTCTCGGCCAGCATCGGGTGGACGCAGGAGACGTACACGCGCGCGGCGTCGCGGTCGTTCAGCACGCCGACGGCCTCGCTCATGGTCGAGCCCGTGGCGATGATGTCGTCGGTGACGACCACGTCCCGGCCATCGACCGCGGCGTCGCTGGGCGTGACGGACACCTCGCCCGTGTCGTAGTCCCGGTCCTTCTCGAAGTAGTCGGTCTCGCCGTCGCCGTAGGCGTCCCGGACCGACTCGGCGATGTCGATGGCCCCGTCGTCGGGCGAGAGGAACAGGGGGTCCGCGAGGTCGGCGGGCAGAGGCTCGGCCAGGCGCGCGGCGGCCTCGACGGGCTCCGCGGGCACGTCGAAGAAGTCGCAGACGGCCTCCTCGTGGGGCGTGACCGTCAGCACGCGGTCGGTGCCCGTCGAGATCGCCCGGGCCACCGCCCGGGAGGAGACCGGCTGTCCATCCTTGAAGGCCCGGTCCTGGCGGGCGTAGCCCATGTAGGGAATCACGGTGACGACCTCGTCGGCCCCGGCCTCCCGGGCCGCGTCCTGTAGCTGGAGCAGTTCGACGTGGGCCGCGTCGGAGACGGTCGACGCGACGACGACGGCCCGGTCGAGGTCGGCGGGCACGCGCGCCATCTGCTCGCCGTCGGGGAACCGCTCGTACTCGACGCGTCCGAGTTCGTGGCCGGTCGCCGCCGCCAGCGCCGCCGCGAACGACTGCGATGCCGAGCCCGGGAGGATCATGTTCGCCCGCTCGCCGTCTGTGGTTACGGGCTTTTCGATTCGCGGGGCTAGGGACCATCGTAATCACACGAACTCGCTGCTCTGGAACCGACAGCACCTCGAAAGCCCTCGGTCAGTTCCGGTCCCGGGCACCGGAAGACTCGCTTCGCTCGTCTTCCGAGGTCACGCTCGCTCCGCTCGCGTGACACTCGCTGTGCTCCTCGCTTCGCTGCGGCGCTTACTTCGTCCGGGTCCCCGGAACGGGAGGTCGGCGTAGCCGACCTCCGCATGCCGTGGCGGCTTCGCCGCCACGCGGACTCGCCCTTTCAGTCCGCCAGGATTTCGGCTGACACACCGGCAGAAACCCAGTGGTTGCCTTTGCAGTCTGAGCAGCGCTTCAGGGAACGGCGATTCCGACCACGTCGGTCAGGCCGAGCGAGCGGGTCCGCCACTCGGGCTCGCCGTCCTTGGCAGTGACGGGGTCGACGAGGACCGCTCCGTCGCCCGTGACTGCGAACGTGGCCTCGTCGTAGGCGACGTCGACGACGCCCTCGCGAGGCGCGTCGGCGAGCCACCACTCACCGCCGTCCGAGCGCTGCTCTGACGAGGACCGCGATCCGTCGGATCGCTCACCGCCGTCGGGCCGTTCCAGCAGGTCGCCGCCGACGACGGCGTGGGCGCGTCCCCCACCGGTCTCCGCGGCGACGACCGTCGCGTCGCCGCCCTCTTCCAGGTCCCAGCCGTCTTCTGTCCCCCGGAACAGGCCCGCACCGGTCGCGGCGAAGGGGCCTTCGGCCGCGACGTCACGGGCGTCCCGCCGTCCGAGCGGAGTCAGGCCGTCCGGATCGACGCGGTAGACGCCGTCGGCCGCGGCCACGAGACCGCCGTCGATCGAGCGTACCTCGTCGACGGTCCCCGCGGTCTCCCACTCGCCGTCGGTCGAGCGGGCGACGCGACCGTCCTCGTCGGCGGCCAGTAGCGGGTCGGCGCCGACGGCGACGGCGGGGCCGAAGCCCGTGGGTTCGAGGCCCTCCTCGCCGCCGACTAGGATGTCCTCGTCGGTCGCGACGACGAGGCGGCCGTCCGCGCCCGCTACGTCGCGGGCCGTGCACTGCTCCTCCAGGCCGAAGCGGCCGATCTGGTCGTCCGAGACGGCGACGTAGGTCACGCCCATCCGCCCGGCGACGTAGGCGCGGGTCTCTTCGCGGCGGTCACCGTACATCCGCTTCTCCGACAGCGCGATGTCCTCGTCGCTCGGCATGCGCGGGCCTTCGGCGGGCCGCCTCGAAAGGCTACCGCCATCCGGCCGAGCCGACCCAGGCCGGGCTCGGGAGTCGACCGTCGGGAGTCTGGCGGCGTACGCGTTCGCTTCGTCGGTCAAACGCCGATTTGACTGTTCGCAGTCTTGATAGTCTATATCGTGGGTGGTAGTGGCATGGACGGGCGACGAATCCGGTTGCTCGGGACCGTGGCACTGATCGCACTCGTGGCGCTGGCCGGGTGTTCGGGCGCGTCGAACGACGTCGGGGCGCCGCCCGGAGGCGACGCCGGCGGTGCGGACGGCGCTCGGCCCGGCGGCGGCAGCGGCGGCGGGGCCGCCCTCGGAAGCTTCTACGCCGAGGACGGCCAGCGCGTGCTGATCCGCGAGGCGGACCTGCGACTGCGCGTGGACAACTTCACCCGCACGTTCCGGCGGGCCCGCGCCGTCGCCCTCAGCCACGGCGGCTACGTCGGCGAGCGATCGATGAACGCTCGCGGCGACTGGCAGGCGGGGTCACTGACGGTCCGGGTGCCCGCGGAGAACTTCTCGGCCGCGCGGGACGACCTGACCGCGCTGGGCCACGTCGAGAACGAAGACGTCAGCGTCCGGGACTTCACGCAGCAGCACCGGGACCGCGAGTCCCGCATCGAACAGCTCGAACGGGAGGAGCGAGAGCTCCAGCGCCTCCTGAACGAGACGAGCAACGTCAGCGAGGCCCGGCAGATCCGTGGGGATCTGGCCGAGATCCGCGAGCAGATCCGAAGCCTCCGGAGCGACCAGCAGTCGCTGGAGCGCCGGGAGGCGCTGTCGACGATCAGTCTCGACATGCGCGAGCCGGTGAGCGAGCGGCCGCCCGAGAACTACCGGTCGGCCTTCGGCTTCGAGGACGCCTTCCTGAAGGCGTTCTACGGCGGCCTGACGGCGGCCAAGTACGTCATCGTCTTCTTCGGCTACGCCATCCCCATCGGGCTGGCCCTGCTGCCGCTGGGTGCGTTCGGGATCGGCCTCGTGCTGGGCTGGCGGCGGATCAGGGCGGTCGTGGAACGACTCCTGGCGCGCGACGGAGCGGGCGCGAGCATCGGCAACCCGCAGGTCAGGGACGCGCCCGTGACGGACGCCGACCGGGAGGCCGCCGGACCGACGGGGGCCGACGACCCGGACGGGGAGGACTGTAGTGGAAATTGAAACTGTTCACACATCGAGTGGCACCCGGGTGCCCCTCGAGTGTGTCATTGCGTTCAATTTCCACTATAGCCTACAGCGCCTCCTTGTACGCCTCCAGCGTCTCCTCGATGTCCTCCTCGGTGTGGGCGTAGGAGACGAACTGCGACTCGAACTGGTTGGCCGGCAGGAGGACGCCCTGGTCTTTCATCTGCTGGCGGAACAGCCGGACCCAGCGCTGGGTCTCGGCGTTTTTGACGTCCGCCGCGTTCTTCGGGCAAGCGTCGTAGCGCGGGCACTCGGGGCGCTGGCGACAGCCGGCCTCGCAGTGGTCGTCCTCGTCGCCGCGGGCGCCGCCGGAGTCGCGGGTGAAGATCACCTTGAACATCGAGTCCGTCCCGACGACGGTGTACTCGGGGGCCTGGTCGGCGACGATGTCGCTCAGGCCCGAGCGGAGCTCGTCGCCCAGCTCGTTGACGTGGTCGTAGACGTCGTTCTCGGCGGCGAAGCGCAGCGTCTCCAGGCCGGCGGCCATCGACACGGGGTGGCCGGAGAAGGTGCCCGACTGGAAGACGTCGCCGGCGGGCGTGAACTGCTCGATCAGCTCCGAGCGGCCGCCGACGGCGCCGACGGGGAAGCCGCCGCCGACGATCTTGGCGAACGTCGTCAGGTCCGGTTCGACGCCGAACTTACCCTGGGCGCACTGGAGGCCGCCGACGCGGAAGCCGGTGATCACCTCGTCGAAGATCAGCAGCGAGCCGTAGTCGTCGCACAGTTCCCGCAGCGTCTCGTGGTACCCCTCGACGGGGTGGACGATGCCGTAGTTGCCCAGAATCGGCTCGGTGAGGACGGCGGCGATCTCGTCGCCGTGCTCCTCGAACAGCTCCCGCGCCGCTTGCTCGTCGTTGAACGGCAGCGTCAGCGTGTGCTCGGCGAAGGAGTCGGGGATGCCGGGGCTGGAGGGGGCGGTGTGGTCGCCCTCGCCCTCGACCAGCGTCGACTCCTGAGCGCCGTGGTAGCCGCCCTGCATGACCACGATCTTGTCGCGGCCAGTGGTCGCCCGCGCCAGGCGGACCGCCGAGACGGTCGCTTCGGTGCCGCTGTTGACGAACCGGAGCATCTCCACGCTGGGGACGTGCCGCGTGACGAACTCCGCCAGCTCGACCTCGACCTCGGTGGGCGCGCCGTACATCGGCCCCTCGGCGGTCCGCTGCTGGACGGCCGCCTGGACCCGCTCGGGCACGTCGTGGCCCAGCAGGAGCGGTCCGTAGCCCATCACGTAGTCGACGTAGCGATTGCCGTCGGCGTCGATGACGTGCCCGCCGTCCCCGCGCTCGACGAAGACTGGGTACGGCTGCGTGGCCCGCACCGACGAGTTGACGCCGCCCGCGAGCACCGACAGCGCCCGATCGTACAGCGACCGCGACTGCTCGTGGTTCATGTGTCCCGGTTCCGGGCGGCGCGGAAAGAGCCTATCGGACCCGGCGACGCGGCGCTCTCTCCACGCCGAATACGTTCGGGCGAGATCGCCGATCGACCAAAAAACCCGGCGCCGACTCCCGGATGTCCGCACCCGACGGAACCCTTTTCGGTCGGGCGAGACTGGTTCTACGTGAACGGGTACTGATCGCAATGCACCGACCGTCACCCCACGAAGCGTCCGGCGTCGCCGCGCTCGCCAGGTGAGATGCTCGTCGACGACTTCGGCCGCGAGGTCACCGGCGTCCGCGTCTCGTTGACCGACCGGTGTAACTTCGACTGCGTCTACTGCCACAACGAGGGCCTGGGCGACACCCGCGGTCCCATGGAGCCGCGAGACCACGAGATGAGCGCCGACGACGTGGTCCGCTTTCTCGAGGTCGCCCGCGAGTTCGACGTCGACGCGGTGAAGTTCACCGGGGGCGAGCCGATGCTCCGCGAGGACCTCGCCGAGATCGTCCGCCGGACGCCGGAGGGGATAGAGGTCTCGATGACGACCAACGGGACCTTCCTGCCGGGTCGCGCCCCCGACCTCGTCGACGCCGGGCTGGAGCGAGTCAACGTCTCGCTGGACGCGCTCGACCCCGAGCAGTTCACCGAGGTGACCCAGAGCGGTGCGTTCGACGCGGTGCTGGACGGCGTTGAGGCCGCCCTCGACGCGGGGCTCGACCCCGTGAAACTCAACATGGTGCTCATGCGCGCGACGGCCAACCAGGTCCCGGACATGGTCGACTTCGTCGCCGAGCGCCCGGGCCTGCGCCTCCAGTTGCTCCAGTACATGCCCGAACTCGCCGGCAACCCCGAGCGGGCGGTCGATATCGAGGACGTCCACAACTGGCTCGAGGAGCGCGCCGACCGCGTCGAGCGGCGAGAGATGCACGGCCGCCGGCGCTACTGGATCGGCGGCCCCGACGACGAGACAGGGGGGATGGTCGAAGTCGTCGACCCCGTCGAGAACGAGTCCTTCTGCGCCAACTGCCACCGCGTGCGGGTCACCCACGACGGGAAGCTCAAGGGCTGTCTCAACCGCACGGACGACCTCCGATCGATGGGCGAGATGACGACGGCGGAGATCCGGGAGACGTACCGCGAGACCGTCGCAAACCGCGTCCCCTACTACGGCGAGTACATGGTCGAGGAGGACGGCGAGTGGGTGGTCAACGAGGAGTACCTCGACGACGTGGACGGCGAGGACGCGCCGGGCGACGCGCCCGACGACGCCGGCGAGGCCGACCAGCCCGGCGTCGCGGACTGAGGCGCTCGCTCGCGGTTCGACCTATTCGTTCCACGAGACGCCCGGCAGCGTCGCCACCGTCTCGGGCGCTCGCTCCAGCGCGCCCGCCAGGTCGCGGACGCCCCGCTTCTCGACTCGGTCCGCGCTCGCGACGACGTGGACCGGCTGGTCGCCGAGGGAGACGAACGCAAGGTCCAGCCGCTCGGCCGTCGAGCGCAGGCCGAGCCCCGCGTCCGCGTCGCCGCCGGCCACGCGCCTGGCCGGCCCCTCGTGGCCGCGCGTGACGCGGTCGTAGCCCGCGATGGCGTCGGTGATGGCCGCCCGAGTCTCCCCGCGCTCGTCCGCGAGGGCACCGACGGCGTCGTCCAGCGCGTCCCGCAGCCCCGACGCCGAGCGATTGACGAGCGTCGCGTCGCCGTCCACGAGGTCGACCAGCGAGTCCACGCCGGCGTCCGGAGCCACGACGAGCCCCCACTCGCGGGTCCACCCGCCGAGTCGCTCGCCTGCGGGCGGGTCGTCGCCGGTGACGACGGCGACGTCGGGGACGCCCCCGTCGAGGCGGCGGGCGCCCTCGGCGCTGCCGACCGAGAGGTAACGCGTCCGGTCGACGGCGTCCAGCAGGCGCCACAGCGTCGGGTCGTCCTCGCCGACGCCGAGCAGGCGCGGCGGGCGGACCTCGGTCCCGAACAGCCGGACGTCGACGGCGTCGCCGGCCTCCAGCAGGACCGTCTCAGCGGCCACCTCGATCACGCCGTCGGCGTGGGCGAGGCTCGTCGTCGCGCCGCTGCCCTTGTCGACGGGGTAGGCCAGCGCGTTCCCGTCGCCGTCGGTCACGAGGCCGACCGGCAGCAGGCGGTCCCGGCCCTCGTCGTAGCGCAGGCGGGTGCCCATCGTCGCCGCGCGCTCGGGGGTCTCCAGCGGCGGGCGGCCCGCCGCGTCCCGGATCGCCGGCGCGACGAACGCCCGGAAGACCGACTGCGCGGAGACGGGATAGCCCGGGAGGCCGACGTACGGCGTCCCGTCGACGCGCCCGATCAGCGTCGGCTTGCCGGGCTTGATCGCGACGCCGTGGTGGTGGACCTCGCCCAGGTCGGCCACGACGTCGCCGAGGACGTCCACCGCGCCGGCGCTGGTCGACCCCGACGTGAGCACCAGGTCGCACGTCTCGGCGTACTCCGCCAGCGCCGCGACCAGTGCGTCCCGGTCGTCGGGGACCTGCGGCGCGACGACGGGCTCGCCGCCCGCGTCCCGGACCGCCGCCGCGATGGCCCGGCCGTTGACGTCGTAGATCTGGCCGGCATCGGGGTTCAGCTCCTCGCCGGGCGCGACCAGCTCCTCGCCCGTGGAGACGACCGCCACGCGCGGCCGCGGGCGGACTGGCACTGCCTCCCGACCGAGCGCCGCCAGCAGGCCGACCTCCCGGGAGGTCAGCACCGTCCCGGGGCCGAAGGCCCGCTCGCCCGCGGCCACGTCGTCGCCCGCGGGCATGGCGTTCTCGCCCGGCGTGGCGGCGGTCCGGACGTCGACCGCGTCGCCGCGCCGCTCCGTGCGCTCGACCTTCACCACCGCATCCGCGCCGGGCGGCATGACCGCGCCCGTCGACACCTCGACGGCGGTTCCCGCCTCGACCGCGGTGTCCGGTTCCTCGCCGGCGTGGACGGCGCCGACGACGTCGAGGGTCACCGGGTCCGCCTCACCCGCCCCGACGGTGTCCCGGGACCTGACGGCGTAGCCGTCCATGCTCGCCCGGTCGAACCCGGGGACGTCCATCGACGCGTCGACCCGCTCGGCCAGGACGCGGCCGTCCGCCTCCGATAGCGGGACCGTGTCCGGCTCGCCGGCGAGGTTGAAGTCGGCGATGGCTTCCTTCGCCACGTCGGGGTCGGTCAGGTCGAGGAACTCGGTGCGGTCGCTCACGGCTCGACCCTCCTCGCGGCCCCGCCGCTCGGATCTCCGGCGACGACTCGCGGCGCTCGCCGCCGCCTCCTCACCGTTCGCGCGCTCCGCGGTCCTCCGGACCGCGCGTCGCTCACGGATCCTCACCTCCGTACTCCGCCTGCGGCCAGCCGTCCCAGTGTTCCACGGGAACCGTCTCGCCGGCCGGAACCCCCTCCACGGACTCGGGGACGACGACCCAGCCGTCGGCCTCGGTGACGCTGGAGAGAACGCCCGAGCCGCGGGACCGCGTCGGGGTCGCAGTGTCGCCGTCGGAACGGCGTTCCGACGAGGACCGGCTCGCGTCGCTCCCCTCACCGCCGTCGAGGGAGACGCGAGCGTAGGTCCGCATCCCGGGCTCGCTGGCGATCTTCCGGGTCAGCTCGGCCTCCGTGGTCGGTGGATTCGTCTCGGGCAGGCGGCCGGCCGCGGCCACGGCGGGCCGCAGCAGGGCCATCGCGCCGACGAGGCAGCCGACGGGGTAGCCCGGGAGCATGAGCACCGGCGTCCCGTCGACCTCGGCGGCGCCGACGGGGTGGCCGGGCCGCAGGCCGACGCCGTGGAAACTGACCTCGCCGAGGTCCCCGATGACGCCGGGGACGCGGTCGCGCTCGCCGACGGCGGTGCCGCCGAGCGTCGCGACGACGTCCGCCTCCGCGACGGCGTCCGAGAGGGCTCCTTCGAGCTCGTCGTCCTCGTCGGGCACGATGTCCGCGACGGCGGCGTCCCCGCCCCAGCGCTCGACGTAGCGGCTCACGGTCAGCCCGTTCGTCGCGATCACCTGGCCGGGGTCGGGATCGGACTCGACGATCTCCTCGCCGGTCGGTATCAGGACCACCTCGGGCCGGCGGTAGACGGCCGCATGGGCCGCTCCGACGGCCTTCAGCAGGCCGAGGTCGGCGGGCCGGAGGCGGTGGCCGGCCTCGAACAGCGTCGTCCCGGCCTCGACGTCCTCGCCGACGGGCGCGACGTTCTCGCCGGGCGCGACGGACTCGAAAGCCGTCAGTTCGCCCTCGACGCGCTCGGTCGCCTCGACGACCAGCACGCTATCGGCTCCCTCGGGGACCGGCTCGCCGGTGTCGACGCGGACGGCGCGGCCCGCTCCCACCTCGTCGCCGACCGAGAGGCGGACCGGCGAGCGGTCGCTCGCGTCGACGACGTCCTCGGCCCGGACCGCGTAGCCGTCCATCGCTGCCCGCTCGTAGTGCGGGACGGCCCGCGGAGCCGCGACCTCCTCCGCGAGCACGCGCCCGTCCGCCGCTGCGAGGGGCAGTCGCTCGGTCTCCGTCACCGGATCGACGAGGTCGCGGACCGCCGCCTGCGCGTCCGCGACCGGCGCGTAGTCGGTGAACTCGCTCATCGCCTCAGGCGTCCTCCTTGACCTTCTCAACGACGCGGACGTCCTCGATGGCGGCCTCGGGGTACTGGCCATCGCCGTCCTTCTCGGCGGACTTGACCATGTCCCACACCGTCAGCAGGGCGCGGGTGACCCCGTTGAGTGCCTCCATCTCGACGCCGGTCTTCCCCGTGGAGGTCACCTCGACGGTGCTCTCGACGTACTCGTCGCCCACCTCGAACTCGACGGTGACGCCGTCGACGGGAATCTGGTGGCACATCGGAATGTCGTCCCAGGTCCGTTTGACCGCCTGGACGGCCGCGACACGGGCCGTCGCGAGCACGTCGCCCTTCGGCACGTCCTCGCGCTCGACGGCGTCCGCCGTCTCCGGCTGGACGGCCATCCGCCCGGTCGCCACCGCCCGCCGATCCACGGTCGCCTTGTCGCCGACGTCGACCATCTGCACCCGGTCGTCGTCGACGTGACTGAACTCGTCCATGTTGGACCGTCCCTCGGCAGCCACTAACCCCTTGCGCGTGACATCGGGTCTGTGCGGGAGGGAAAATATACGTACGTCCGGGTCCGCGGTTCGCACGTGTACGTCCTCGGCATCGCCGGCCACTCCGACGCCGGCAAGACCACGCTGGTCGAGCGCCTGGCCGCCCGCCTCGACGAGCGCGGCGCGGTCGCGACGGTCAAGCGCCTCACCCACGAACCCGACCTCGACACGGAGGGCAAGGACACCGCGCGCCACCGCGCCGCCGGAGCAGCGGTCACCTACGGCATCACAGACGACGCGGGCTGGTTCGCGACGGGCGAGTCCCGGACGCTGGACGAGACGCTCGCCGACCTCGCGCCCGACTACGACTACGCGCTCGTGGAGGGCTATTCCGGCGCGGACATCCCGACCGTCGCGCTCGCCGGGGCCGACCACGAGGGAGAGCGGATCGCAGCGGCCGAACGCGGCGCGGACGCGGACCTCGACGAGATCGTCAGTGCCCTCCACGACCGCGAGCCCTACGAGACGCTCGGCTCGCTCGTGGCTCGCGTGAAGGAGTCGGCCGACGCTGACCTGGCGGGCGCCATCGCCACCTTCACCGGGCGCGTGCGAGAGCGCGACGGTTCCGACGACGACCCCACCGAGTTCCTGGAGTTCGAGAAGTACGACGGCGTCGCCGAGCAGCGCCTCGAGGCCATCCGCGCGGACCTGCTCGACCGCGACGGCGTCCACGAGGCCGCGCTCCACCACCGCACCGGCGTCGTCGAGGCCGGCGAGGACATCGTCTTCGTCGTGATCCTCGCCGGCCACCGCGGCGAGGCCTTCGCGGCGGTCGAGGACGGGATCGACCGCCTGAAGGAGGAGGTCCCGCTGTTCAAGAAGGAGGTCACCGTCGAGGACGAGTTCTGGGCCCACGACCGGCCCTAGGACTGCGATTCTCTGATCCGCCCTGAACAGCGATAGCAACTGCTACTGACAGCCCGAAAGCCCTCGAATCGCCCTTTTATCCACCAGGGTCCGGTTGACCAGCCGGCCGACACCACGCTGGTCCACGAACGTCTAGTTTTGCCCACTCGTACGAAATCATGACTATATAGTAGACGAACACGAACGGATACTGTTTTAGTTCGGCAATTCGTTTGACACTGACAGAGTATGTTCGCAGTTCGTCGAACTACCGTTCGTGGCGAGTCCAGGCGTCGCGCGGGTGGTGCGCCGTGAGCGACTGGGTGCCGACGACGTGCATGCGGTGCGCCGTCGGTTGCGGGCACCTGCATCGGAGTGCGGACCTGGGGGCGGGCATCGACGTGGTGCGCGGGGACGACGCCCATCCGGTCAACCAGGGACTGGCCTGCGAGCGTGGGATCGAGGAGAGTCAGGACCCGGAGGGGCCATGGCTGACACGGCCGCAGGTCCGGCGCAACGGCGAACTGGTGCCGACGACGTGGGGCGTCGCGCTCTCCGAGGCCGTCACTGGCCTCCGGCGCGCGCAGGAGGCGGGCGAGGTCGGGATCCTGGGGAGCGGCCAGCAGACCAACGAGGCCGCCTACGCACTCGGGAAACTCGCCCGCGGCGGGTTCGGCACGCGGTACTACGACGCCAACACCACGCTGTGCATGGCCAGCGCCGTGACGGCCTACTATCGGGCGTTCGGTAGCGACGCGCCGCCGTGCACGTACGACGACATCCCGGCGGCCGAGAGCCACGTGATCTGGGGCGCGAACCCGGCGGCCGCCCACCCCGTGATGTTCCGGTGGATTCGGCAGGCGGCGGACGAGGACGGCGTCGACATGGTCGTGGTCGACCCCGTCGAGACCGAGACGGCGGCGCAGGCCGACGTCCACGTCGCGCCCGACGCCGGGACGGACCTCGCGCTCGCGCGGGCGGTGCTGGCCCGCCTCGTCGAGTCCGACCGGATCGACCGCGAGTTCGTCGACGAGGCCACGGAGGGCTTCGCTGACCTGCTGGACGTGCTGCCCGACAGCGAGTCCGTGGCCGCCGAGGCGGGCGTCTCCGTCGCGGCGGTGGATCGCCTGGCGACCGCCTTCGACCGCAAGGCGCTGTGTTACTGGGGCATGGGCGTCAACCAGCACGTCCAGGGGACCGACCTCTCCCGCGCCCTGATCGACCTCTGCCTGGCGACGGGCAACCTCCGGCCCGGCAGCGGCCCCTTCTCGCTGACTGGCCAGGCCAACTCCATGGGGACGCGCGTCTGCTCGTCGAAGGGCACCTGGCCCGGCCAGCGCGACTTCGAGGCCCCCGACGAGCGCCGCGTCGTCGCCGACGAGTGGGGCGTCCCCGTCGAGCGCCTGCCCGACGACGCCGGCCCCGGCCCCGTCGGACTGGTCGACGCGGTCGGTGAGGAGGTCCAGGCCGTCTGGACGGTCGCGACGAACCCCGTCGCCGGGATGCCCGACGCCGGCCCGGTCGAAGAGGCGCTGGAGGATACCTTCCTCGTCGCCCAGGACGCCTTCGAGACGGAGACGACTGAGCTAGCCGACGTCGTGCTACCCGCGGCCACGTGGGGCGAGTCGGCCGGGACGACGACGAACATGGAGCGGACCGTCTCCCGTGTCCGGCCCGCGACCGACGTCCCCAGCGGCGTCCGGACGGACCTGCGGATCGTCGCCACGATCGGGGCCAAGCTGTTCCCGGAGCTGTTCCCGGACCCGGACCCCTCCCCTGAGGCGCTGTTCGACGAGTTCGCCGGGCTCACGGCGGGCACCGTCGCCGACGTGTCCGGCATCACTTACGACCGGCTCGACGAGGAGAAGGCGGTGCGCTGGCCGGCTCCCGACGAGGAGAGCCACGGCGGCTACCGCTACTACGAGGGCCCAGGGGGCGGCGAGGTTGACGACCCAGACGAGTCCTGGTCGTTCCCGACGGCCACGGGCCGCGCGCGCTTCTCCACCGGCCGCCAGGGTGACCTGCCGGAACCGACCGACGAGACGTACCCGCTCACGCTGACGACCGCCCGGGAGTCCGACGGGTACAACACGGGCGTCCGCTCGCGTGCGGTCGAGAACCCCGATCCGGTCGTCGCCCGGGTGAACCCCGAGACGGTCGACGACGCCGACTCCGTCGAGGACGGCGAGACGGTGATCGAGTCCCGCCGCGGGACCGTCCGGGCTGCGGTCGACCCCGACCCAGCCGTCCCCGAGGGGCTCGTCTGGCTGCCCATCCACCACCCCGACACGAACCGGCTGACCGTCGACGCGCTGGACCCCCAGTCCAAGGAGCCGAACTTCAAGCAGTGCGCCGTCCGGCTGGTCGCTCCAGAAGCCCGTGAGGCCGAGGCGTCTGGGGTCGTGACCGCCGACGACTGATGCGAGGCCGCTCGCTTCGCTCGCGGCCTCGAATAGCGAGCGGGAGCGACGTCAGGAGCGACACGCGAGCTGAGCTGTTCTGACCGCGGAGGCCTTTCCTCGCGCGTGGCACAGTCCTGGGCCGCGAATCGTGGAGCGACGACGCGCTCGTCCGACCGCGAAGACAGTTATTATCGATCGTTGCAGACCCGAATCTCTGGACGTCCGTCGAGATTCGACCCGCGCAGGTAGACGACGAACAACCTTTTATCGATAATACTCACTTCCATAGTGGTCGGCCGTCCAGCCCACTGCCCTTAAACGTAGAATATTTTAACGACTAGCTTCATATATCGAGCATTCGTCTCGTCTAATGCACTAATGGTGGGCGTGCTACGATACATTGGTGAAATCTGTGGACGTACGGAAGGGTTCGACCGTCGCACGAGTGGCCCGGCGACTGAGCCCGACACCGCTAGGGAGGTGCCAGCATGGGTCTGATCAGGATGACCAGGTGGCGGACGCTCGTACTGGCGACGATCGGGTTCAACTTCTCGTTCCTGATCTGGTTCTCCTTCGCCCCCTTCACGGGGCCGATGGCGGCGGAGTTCGGCCTGTCGCTGTCGGAGATCGGGATCCTGGCCAGCGCGGCCATCTGGCTGGCGCCGTTCGGTCGGATCCTGACCGGCTGGCTGTCGGATAAGTTCGGCGCGCCGGCAGTGTTCGCCATCGTGCTGACGTACGTCGGGGTGTTCTCGATGGCGTCGGCGTTCGCGCAGGACTACGCCGTGTTCTTCGTCGAGCGCCTGATCGTGGCGACGGCCGGCATCACGTTCGTCATCGGCATCCAGCACGTCTCGGAGTGGTTCGAGGAGGACAACCTCGGGCTGGCCGAGGGGATCTACGCCGGGGTCGGTAACGCGGGCGCCGCGGGGGGCGCGCTGATCCTGCCGCGCGTCTTCGGCCCCGACTGGAGCGGCCCCCTCTTCGAGTCGAACTGGCGGGCGGCGTTCTTCTACACTGGGGCCGTCTCGATCCTGCTGGCGGTCGTCTACTACGCGCTCGGCGAGGCGGCCCGGAGCAAGGAGAAGCGCCGGGCCACGAAGGAGAGCGCGAGCTTCAGGGGCTGGCTCTACACCGCCACCCGCTACGGCACGGTCGTGCTCGCGCTGGCGTACGTGATGAGCTTCGGGTTGGAGCTGTCGATGAACGGCTGGCTGGCGACCTACTACCGCGAGGGCTTCGCGACGGACGACCTCGTGCTGGCGAGCACGTTCGCGGCCACCTTCTCCGTAGCGGCGGGCCTGCTGCGACCCATCGGCGGCTATGTCAGCGACTACGTCGCCCGGACGGAGACGGATATCGTCCCGCTCTTCCCCGGTCGCTATCGCGAACAGTGGACGTTCGTCACGCTTTGCTTCGTCGTCGTCTCGATGTTCGGCATGACGCTGGCTGGCCTGTCCGGCCGCGTCCTGCTGGCCGTGGCCGCCGGCTTCGTCGTCGGGACGGCCTGCGCCATGGCCGAGGGGTCGATCTTCGCGCAGGTGCCCGCCATGTTCCCGGACAGCTCCGGCGCGGTGGCCGGCGTCGTCGGCGGCGTCGGCACGGTCGGCGGCATCGTCTTCCCGCTGATCTACGCCGCGCCGCTGCTGCCGAACCTCCACACGGGCTACTCCGTGGTCGCGGTGCTGATGCTCCCCATCGTCGCCCTGACCGCGTGGGTGTTCTGGCCCCACGTCGCCGAGCGCGCGACCGACGACGGCTGGATCGTCGACGGCGGCAACCCCGAGACCCCCACCGGCGGCGACTAGCGGTTCACCGGGACTCCGGGACACCGTCGACGACGACCCCTCGCGGTCGACGACGCCGTCGAGGACCTGCCGGCCACGGCTGGCGCTATCAGCGGCCGAGGGGCGGGACTTCGTCGATTTGACCGACAGCGTAGTACCCGTATCGAGACCTTCAACACCGACCGTTCGTCCGGATCTACAGCCACCTGGTTGGTGATTTCAACTCTAACCATTATAGACGAAGCGAACGGCTAGAATACATGTAGATTGCGGGACGAACGTCACGATATCTGCCGAAAATAATCACAAGCTTGGAGTAAACGACTATGCCACACAAGAAGGAGGAGGTCAAGGACGAACTGTACGGCGACGAGGTCCGCGAGAAGCTGGAGGAGTTCGCCGCGAAAGGCTGGGAGTCCATCCCCGAAGACGAGCGCGAGGAGTGGTTCACGCGCTTCAAGTTCTGGGGAATCTTCCACCAGCGCTCCGGTCAGGAGTCGTACTTCATGCTGCGGCTGACCAACTGCGGGGGCGTCCTCGAGCCCGGCCAGTTGCGGGCCATCGGCGAGGTCGCTCGCGACTACGCGAGAGGGCCCGCCGAGAACCCGGAGTTCGGCAACGGCTGGATCGACTTCACGACCCGCCAGTCGATCCAGCTCCACTGGCTCAAACTCGAGGACATCCCGGAGATCTGGGAGAAACTCGAGTCGGTCGGCGTCTCCTCGCGGTCAGCCGGCGGGGACACGATGCGGAACGTCACCGGCTGTCCCGTCGCCGGCAAGGCCGAGGAGTACGTCGAGACTCGCGAGCTACTGGACGAGATTCAGGCCGAGATTCGGGACGACGACGCCCTCTGTAATCTGCCCCGGAAGTTCAACATCTCCGTCACGGGGTGTCGGCAGGGCTGTGCCCAGGACTCGATCAACGACGTCGGCCTGGAGCCGGCCCGGAAGCTCGTGGACGGCGAAGCAGTCAGGGGCTTCAACGTCCGCGTCGGCGGCGGCCTCGGCGGCCGCGAGCCCCGGGCGGCCCGCCCGCTCGACCTGTTCGTCCGCCCCGAGCACGCCACGGAGACGGTCCGGGCGTTCGTCGAGCTGTACCACGAGGAGGGCGACCGGGAGAACCGCTCGAAGAACCGCGCCCGCTTCTTCGTCGACGAGTGGGGCACCGACGAGATCCGCGAGGCCCTGGACGAGCGGCTGGAGTTCGAGTTCGAGACGGCCGGCACGGACTTCCGCGGCGAGTACACCTACAACGCCGGCGAGCCCAGCGAGCACGGCGCGCACGACCACGTCGGCGTCTACGACCAGAAAGACGGGCGGAACTACGTCGGCCTGTCGGTCCCCGTCGGCCGGATGCCCGCCGAGGACGCCGTCGAACTGGCCGACGCCTACGGCTCCGGCGAGGTCCGGCTCACCAGGCGGCAGAACCCGCTGCTCATGGACGTCCCCGACGGGGAGCTGGCGAACCTGCTCAACGAGGACCTGCTGGAGGAGTACAAGCCGGAGCCCAACCCCTTCGTCCAGGGCGCGATGGCCTGCACCGGCACGGAGTTCTGCTCCATCGCGCTCACCGAGACGAAGACGCGGACGGCGCGGCTGCTCCGGTGGCTGGGCGACAACGTCGAACTGCCAGACGACGTCGACCGGATCAAGCTGCACTACTCCGGCTGCACCGCCGACTGCGGCCAGGCGATGACCGCCGACATCGGCATGCAGGGGATGCGCGCCCGCAAGGACGGCGAGATGGTCGAGGCGATGGACGTCGGCGTCGGCGGCGGCGTCGGCGAGGATCCCTCCTTCATCGAGTGGGTCCGCCAGCGCGTCCCCGCCGACGAGGTGCCCGGCATGATCGCCAACCTCCTGGAGGCCTACGCCGCGCTCCGAGAGGACGGCCAGACCCTCTCCGAGTGGGTCGACGCCACCGGCCACGAGACCATCGTCGAACTGGCCGAACCCGAGGAGGTCGACGGGTACGAGGACCCCTGTCTGAACGACGCCAAGCAGTCCTGGTACCCGTTCGCGGACGGCGAGAGCCCCGCGTCCACCGACGCGGAGGGTCAGCCCATCTCCGCCGACGACTGACGGGGCGTCCCGTTGTGCGCGGTCGACGGCGGTTTTCGGACGGCTCGGCGTCCGGTCGAACCACGTGAGACCGGGCTCGGAGGACGAACGCAGTGAGTCCTCCGGTGGACCCGTCCGGTTGCTCGTGTCCACTTCCTTCGTCCGCCGCTCTCGCGTCCGTTCGTTCCGCTTTCCCGACAGTCTAGCCGCCCCTGGGGAGCCGCCCGGCACGCGCCAGTAGGCCCATGCCGACGGCGATGGCGGCGACCAGCACCGCGTACCCGCGGAAGACGTCCGTGTAGGCGACCCCGTACTGGGCCAGCAGGCCGACCGCGACGCTGCCGGGCGCCTGGATGAGCATCATCGTCGCGCTGAACCCCGAGTAGGCGCTGGCGCGCTGCTCGTCCGGGAGCGTGTCCAGCATGTAGGCGTCGGCCGCCGGGAACAGGCCGTGGACGATCAGGCTCATGACGACCGAGACGGCGGCGATGGCCAGGAACCCCTTGACGACCGTGAACGCCAGCAGGGTGACCACGAAGCCGCCGAGGATGGTCACCAGAAGCGAGAGGTACGAGAAGCGGTCGGCCAGGCGGCCGGCGACGACGAACGAGGGGACGCCGGCGGCGAAGGTGATCGTCAGCAGCGTGTTGGCCGCCCCCGAGTCGAGGCCCTTCGCCGCGCCGAGGTAGGTGACGTAGAAGTTGAACACGCCTTGCCAGACGAAGCCGGTGAAGCCGACGAAGACGATGCCCGCGGCCACGAGGTGCCACTGGTCGCGGATCGCTCCCAGCAGGTTCCGGTCCTCCCGGCCGGCGGTCGGGAGCTCCGCCCGCCGGACCGCGAGCGCGAACGCGAGCGTCGTGAGCAGCGCCGCGCCTGCCAGCCCCCAGAACCCGAACCGCCAGGAGCCGAGCCCGATGGCCGTGGCGACGAGGAAGGGCGCGGCGACGGCGGCGATCTGCGACGACATCCCCCGCAGTCCGACCGCCAGGCCGACGTGCTGCGGGTAGAGCTCGCTGACGAGCGGGTTGGCGGCGATGAAGAACACGCCCGTCGCCAGCCCGATCAGCAGCGCGCCCGCCACCGTGAACCGGATGCCCGGCGACAGCGCCGTCAGCGCCGCCGCGACGGACAGGAACAGGCCCATCCCGAGGATGATCCGGTGCCGGCGGACGAACGTCAGGAGGTAGCCCGTCGGCAGGCGGGGGAGCGCGCTGCCGACCCACACTGCCGTCGCCGCGAGACCGGCGGTCGCCGGAGCGACGCCCGTGCTGATGAAGTGATCGACCAGCGGCGCGAACGCGACGCGCCCGAAGTTCACCATGAAGGAGAACGCACAGATCGTGAGGAACACGCCGGTTCGGCCCGCCGGCTTCCCGTCGCCCGTCATGGTCGGACGACTCCGGCGGGGCGTCCAGCGATCGATCGGCTCGGCCGGCGACCGGCGACGGGCTTCTTCACCACGTCCCCTGGTCGGCGCGTCTGCCGCTTCAAGCCCTCGCTACCGGTCAACGATGGGACTTCACTGACGAGAGACACGACGACGGCGGCTATCTGGTCGATCGACGCCCGGACGCGGGGGAGCTGTGAGCCGATCACGACTCTAGTAGAAATTGAACGCAATGATACACTCGAGGGGCACCCCGGGTACCCCTCGATGTATAAATAGTTTCGATTTCTATTATAGCAGCGTCGCGCCCGTCATCGGCACCGGGAGCCACGCCGTCCGCCCCTGCCACTCGCGGCCGCTCGCCGACCGCGACGGCGACGGCGACCGCGAGCGCGTAGACGGCCACCTGATTGCGCTGGAGCCACTCCGGCGTTACCATCGCTGGGACTCGAGGCCGACCGGCAAACCAGTCCTGTTCTCCCCACGTGTCCGGGCCCGTCGGTCCACCGGCCCTCTCGGCTAGAACAGTTCGTCGGCCGCCACGTCAGCCTCGACGTCGGTGTCGAGGTCGATGTTCTGGATCAGTCCGACGAGCGACTCGAGTTCGGGGAAGGTGTAGACGGTCATCCCGAGGTCGCCCCCCTCGACCGTGATCCGGGAGTCGACGACGAAGACGAGTTCCGACTCCGGCCAGCCGCCCATCTCGTCGACGATGCCGTCTGCGGGTCCGAGCACGAAGTTCGGCGTCCCCATGTCGATCGTCGTCTCGAGGACGTTGGCCCACCCGTCGATGAAGGCGCTGGTCATGATGTTGCCGATCTCCTGCATGGCCGACCGCTCCATCTCGCTGAATCCCGACTCGTCGCTCTCCCCGCCCATCCCGCCCGTCATCGCGCCGGCCAGTTGCTTGCTGTCGGCCGGTTCGAGCATGAACAGGACGTAGCCGTAGGGCGGCTCGTTCAACTCCACGTAGATGCCGACGCGCCGATCAGCGCCGATGTGGGTCTTGACGTCCTCGATGTCGAGGAAGTTGATCTGCGAGGTCCGGACGGCGGCGTCGCGCCCCGTCAGCTGTCCGAGGTGATCGGCGACCGTCCCCGACCCCTCCCTGGCCATCCCGTTGAAGATGTCGAGCTTCCTGACGTCGACTTCCAGCGCCATACGAGCGCATCCGCTTCGAGCGGTATAACGCCTCTGCCGGGAGTCTCAGTCGCGAAAACGGGACGGCCGTCCCCGTTGCGATTCCCTCCGATTGACTGAGCCCGCCCGCGCTATAGTAGAAATTGAAACTACAGTCAGTACGAACGAGCGAGACGCCGATCGCGGTGCCGGAATCGGTCAGAACGTGACCCACGCGGGATCAGTCAGTCGTCCCCGCGTCCGCATCGTCAGTCGCTTCCGGCGTCGAATCGACTGCGAGGACGTCCCCCAGCCAGTCGCCACGGAAGAAGAAGATCGCTCCTGCGATGGCCGCAGTGACGTTGGAGAGGGCGATGGCGTACCACGCCCCGCTCGCACCGAGACCTGCCACGAGTACGAGCAGGACTGCGGCGAGGGCACGGACGCCCCACAGCGACGTCACGCCGATGCCCATCGCCATCCGGGTCGACCCGGACCCGTAGAACGCCCCGTTCATCATGTGATAGGCGGCCATGACGACCCACGTCGGCGCGACGATCCGGAGGAACGCCGCACCGTGGCTGATGATCGGGCCCGCGTCGGGACCGGCGATGAACACTTCCACTATCGGTCGGGCGAGCCGGACGGTGAACGCACCGGCGACGAGAAAGGCCGTCGCGAGGATCGCGACGGCGACGTACACCGTGCGTCGAGCGCGATCGCGACGACCGCTACCGAGGTTCTGTCCCACCACCGTCTCGACGGACATACCCATCGCCACAGTGGGGAGCCAGACGAGCGAAACGAACCGGTTGCCGATTCCGTACGCAGCGACGGCATCAGTACCGACGGTGGCGACCAGCGCCGTCGTGACGATGGCCGCGACGGATTCGGTGCTCTGATCGACGGCTCCGGGGCCCCCGAGTCGGACGATCTTCGCGACCGTTTCGAACTGCAACAGGAGGTCGTCCAGTCCGAGCCGGAGGCCGACGCGTCCACCGAACAGCAGCCACAGGCCGACGACTGCAGCCACGGCGCGTGAGAAGACAGTCGCCGCCGCAGCGCCTGTGACGCCGAAGCCGGTGAACCCGGTCGCGGTGAACAGCGCGTCCTGGAGGCCGCCGAGACCCACCCAGCCGAACAGCGGATTGCCGGCGAATCCGAGGACGAGGAACGGATCGAGGGCGACGTTGAGACCGACGCTGAGCGCCATCAGGTACATCGGCGTCTTCGTGTCGCCCCAGCCGCGAAGGAGCGCCATGAACACGTAGAATCCGAACGTGAAGGGCATCCCGAGGACGATCACTCGCGTGTACGCGACGGCGAGGTCGTGGACCGTCGTGCCCGCGGGAGCGCCGATCGCCTGAAGCAACTGCGGAGCGAACGCTGCCCCGAGTGCCGCCACGCCGATCGAGAGCAGGCCGACGAACGCGATCGTCTGCCCTGCGACGTGCCCGAGTCGGTCGTCGTTGCCCGCACCGACGTTCTGCGAGATGAGGATCGTTCCGGCATTGGTCATCCCCGCACCGACGCTTATCAGCAGGAAGATGAGCGGCCAGGAGAAGGAGAGCGCACTCACTGCCCCGGCACCCAGCCGTCCGACCCAGAACGTGTCGGTGAGGTTGTACGCCACCTGCAGCAATTGAGTCGCGGTGAGGGGGCCGGCGAGCACCAGTAGCGGCCGAACGATAGATCCCCGCGTGAATTGATCGGACTGGTCAGTCGAGGTATCCGTCATCTGTCCCTCCCGACTCGACGTTCGCGTCGATCGAGCGATCGAGTCGTTCGACTGCGCGGTGCTCGCTCTCGCGGCGAGAGCGGCGGTCTGCTGGACCGGCTGCGTTGCAATCTGAGCATGTGAAATTCCGGTGTGTCTCGATACTACGTGGTCGGCGAACGGTTCGCTACAGACCGTGAAAACGCGGGATACCACGGAGGAGAGACGTCAGAGGCGAGGATCGGTCACCGAGAGCCGTCGCTTTCGGTCGGAGCGACCGATCGTGGGCCCGCGTGCATCGGGCCCCGCTAGAGCACGGCGCTCATGGGAACTACCGTCTGTCACGGACGTACGGTATAAATAAGCTCTGGCGCGTGGCCAGTGAGCTCTGGCACGCGACCAGTGCGGAGACTGCCAGTGCGTTCGCTCCGCGTTGACGAGCGATAGCGGACACTACGCACTCGGACTGACCGGCTGATTCTCCCCCGGCCGCTCCCGGAAAACTGCCCGATGGGATCGGAACGGCCGAGCGCCGCCCGACCGTCGGCGCGACTCACTGCGCCGTCGAACGCCGGTTTCGGGCGCGTGCCCGCGACCGCGGCGTCAGCCGGCGTCGACGGAGAACTGTTCGAACTCGCGGACGGTGTCGAGGACGATGGCCGTGGTGGCGTCCTCGACCGCGGGGTCGGTCAGCAGCGTCTTGATCTCCTCGTCCAGCGTGGCGGTGTCCCGGAACTTCCCGATGGCGACCACGTCGTGGCCGCCGGTCACCTCGTAGACGGCGATCATCCGCTCGTGGTCGCGCAACCGGTCGGTCAGGTCCGTCAGCCCGTCGCCGTCGACGGACAGCTGGAAGACCGCGCCGACGTCGTACCCCAGCTGCTCGTAGTCGACGCGGGGCTCGTACCCCTCGACGACGTCGGCCGCCTCGAGGGCGTCGAGCCGCTTGGCCACCGTCGGCGCGGGCAGGCCCGTCTCGGAGGCGATCTCCCGGGCGCTGGCCCGCCCGTCCGCGAGCAGTGCGTTGATCACCGTTCGGTCCGTCTCGTCGGGCTCCATCTACACTGCGTCGGGTCCGCGCTCGCCCGTTCGGATCTGGACCGCGTCCTCCACGGGGAGGACGAAGACCTTGCCGTCGCCGGGCTCGCCCGTCTGGGCGCCCTGCTGGATGGCCTCGACGACGTCCTCGGCGGGGATGTCCGCCACGACGCACTCGATCTTGACCTTCTGGTGGAGGTCGACGACGTACTCCTCGCCGCGCCACTGGCCCGTCTTGGCGGGCTGGCTGCCGCGGCCGGAGACGTTCGTCACCGTCAGCGAGGGGGCGCCGACCTCCGCCAGCGCCTCCTTGACGTCGCCGAGCTTGTCGGGACGAATCATCGCCATCACCAGTTTGATCTCGCGCTCGTCCTCGTCGGTGTCAGTGTCGCTCATTCGTCGTCACCTCTCTGGGCCGCAACGTTCTCGTTCGTCACGACGGTGCCGCCGCCGGACCGGCGCTCCGACGAGGTCTGGTCTCCGACCAGACCACCGTCCGCGACGACGCCCTCGTCCTCGCCGAATTCGGGGTAGGTCTCGACGCCGTGCTCGCTGACGTCGAGGCCGTCGCGCTCGTGCTGGGGCGTGACCCGGGCCTGCCCCGTCGCCTTGAACGCGCCCCAGACGACGCCGGTCGCGACGACCGTCCAGGCCGTGATGACGGCGACGCCGATCACCTGGGCGACAAAAGCGTCGACCACGGAATCGACGAACTGGGGGGCCGCGACGAACGGGAACAGCAGCGTGCCGAGCACGCCCGCGCTCCCGTGGACGGGGAAGACGGCGCAGACGTCGTCGATCTTCAGCGTGTTCTCGACGAAGCCGAAGACGACGGGCAGCTGCGCGCCGGCGAGGCCGCCGACGACGAAGGCCCCCCACCAGGTCGTCGTGTGTGGGATCGCCGTGATGCCGACCAGACCGGCCAGCAGGCCGTTGGCGACGTACAGGGTGTCGACCTTCCCGGTCTTGAACCAGGCGACGAGCCCGGCGCCCATGGCACCGCACGCCATGGAGATCGTCGTCGTCATCGCGACGCGGCCGAGCTGGGCGCCGAGGAACTCCTCGCCGATGATCGCCGACGTACCGACGTTGAACCCGTACCAGCCGAAGGCCAGTATCAGCGTGCCGAGCACGGCGAAGGTCATCGAGTGACCCGGGATGACGTTAGCCGTGCCGTCGTCGTTGTACCGATCCATGCGCGGGCCGAGCACCCACGCTGCGGTGAGGCCGGCGACGCCGCCCATGCCGTGGACGATCATCCCGCCGGCGAAGTCGGTGAAGACCGCGCCGCCGAACGAGATGTGGCTCCCGGCCCACGTCAGGCCGGTGACGACGGGGTAGATCACGGCGGCCAGCAGGAACGTGTAGCCGACGTAGGCCCGGAGCTTCGCGCGGCCGGCGACGGCCCCGGAGACGATCGTCGCCGCCGTCATCGCGAAGACGGCGCCGTACAGCCAGTCGATCCAGCCCGTTCCGCTGGTCGTGAAGCCGGCGGCGAAGTCGCTGCCGCCGACCAGGCCAGAGATGCCCGCGCCGACCAGGAAGAACATCGTCACCCCGACCGACCAGGTCAGGAGGTTCTTCGTCAGCTGGTTCGCCACGTTCTTCGATCGCACCTGCCCCGCCTCGAGCATGGCGAAGCCGGCGTGCATGAAGAAGATCAGGAACGATGCCACCAGTATCCACGTGTAGTTGAGCGCGTCCGCGCTGACCTGTAGTGGTTCGTACAGCATGTGTATGTTCACTCGTATCCTTCTGTATCGCTACTGTGGTTAGATGTCCAACTTTCCCTCGTATTCGACCAATTTCGTCATCTCACTCACGGGAGATGCACTCGGATCACCACTACATAAGGATTGGCTTGATGATTCTGAATATTTGGTCGTATGAATAGACAACTGTCCAGATTATACCATGGTATTATGGATATAAGGTTGTATTCCGTTCAGAAACAGGGCGTTCGTCGGCCCATATTTCGGACGTTCGTCAACCGGAAACGAGACCGGCGACCCCGTTCAGCGCCGCTATAGCTCGCGCGCGCCGCGCTAATCGAGCCTCGCTTCGTTCGGCTTCGCGGCTCGCGGGTCATTCCGTTCTGCTCACTCCCGCTCGCTCGTTCCGAGGGTCCTCGCTAGCGCTCGGAACCCCGCACCTCACAGCCGCTCGGCGACGTCCTCGGCGAAGTAGGTCAGGATCAGGTCCGCGCCGGCGCGCTTGATGGACAGCAGCGACTCGTAGGCGACTTCCTCCAGGTCCAGCCAGCCCTTCTCGGCGGCGGCGTGGAGCATGGCGTACTCCCCGGAGACGTTGTAGGCGGCGACGGGGTGGTCGTGCTCCCGCCGGATCGCACTCACGACGTCGAGGTAGGGCAGCGCGGGCTTGACCATCAGCACGTCGGCGCCCTCCTCGACGTCGAGCGCCACCTCGCGCATGGCCTCGCGCGCGTTCGCGGGGTCCATCTGGTAGTGCCGGCGGTCGCCGAAGGCCGGTGCCCCGTCGGCGGCGTCCCGGAAGGGCCCGTAGAAGGCCGACTCGTACTTGGCCGCGTAGCTCATGATCGGCACGTCGTCGTACCCCTCGCCGTCGAGCGCCTCGCGGATGGCCCCCACCATCCCGTCCATCGAGGCGGACGGCGCGACCATGTCGGCGCCAGCACGGGCGTGGGAGACGGCCGTCTCCGCGAGCAGGTCCAGCGTCTCGTCGTTGCGGACCGTCAGCGTCGGGTCCTCGTCGGCGTCTGGCTCCAGGATACCGCAGTGGCCGTGCTCGGTGTACTCGCAGAGGCAGACGTCCGTGATCACGTAGGCGTCCGTCTCGGCGGTGACGTCGCGGACCGCCCGCTGGACGACGCCGTCCTCGGCCCAGGCGCGGGAGCCCCGCTCGTCCTTGGCTTCGGGGATGCCGAAGACGATGACCGCCTCGACGCCCGTCGCCAGGACCTCCTCGACGCGGTCGACGGCCGCCTCGACGGGCACGCGCTCGTGGCCGGGCATCGACTCGATGGGCACCCGCTCGTCCGTCGTGGCGTCGACGAACACCGGGGCGATCAGGTCCGACGCCGACAGCTCCGTCTCGCTGACCAGCGGGCGGACCCCGTCCGTCCGGAGCCGCCGCGGGCGACGCGTGGGGTTCATGCCCGGCCCTTGTCGGCCGGCGCTAAAGCGCCTTTCCACTGGCCGGTACCGCGATAACAAGACCTTTGCCCGGGACGGGCGTTGCTTCGCCCGAATGGCTTCCCTGGAGCCCTCGCGTAGCTCCCTCCGCACGTTCGCCGAGGACTACGGCCTGCTGGTCGTCGCTGGGACGTTCGTCCTCCTCGCCGTCGCCGGCGTCGCCCTGTTCCTGATCGGCGACGAGCAGTACGCCCGCCAGCTCATCGACCGGTACGGACTGTTCGCGCTGCTGGCGATCTTCGTGCTGGAGGGCGCAATGTTGCTGTACTTCGCCCCGAGCGAGGCGCTCGTCCCGATCTCCATCGGCGTGCTGGCGACGACCGACGGCGGTTACGACGTCGGCGTCGTCGCCGCTATCCTGACCGTCGCGGTGGTCGGTGCCACCGCCGGCCAGACCGCGCTGTTCGTGCTCGCCAAACGCGGCGGCCGCGAGTGGCTCCTGGACAAGCCCTGGTTCCGCGTCGACGAGTCCAGTCTGGCCCGCTTCGAGGGCTGGTTCGACCGCTGGGGTCGCCCCGCCGTCCCGATCAGCAACGCGCTGCTGTTCACGCGTGGCATGCTCACGGTCCCGGCGGGCATCGCCGACATGGACGTCCGGGAGTTCGCCCTCCTGTCGGCGCTGGGCACGCTCGCATTCGAGTCGTGGCTCGCGCTGGCCGCCCACTACGCCTTCGAGTGGGGGCTGCTGGATCTGCTTCCGATCTGATCACTCCTCGGGCGTCCGTACGCGCTCGCGCACCCACGCCGCGGCACTCTCGACTTCCTCGCTGTCCGTCCCGCTGACTTTCACTCGCCCGGGCCGGTCGTCGCGGACGGGGTAGCTCCCGACGGCCACGTCGAACTGCTTGCGGACGCCGTCCAGCACGTCCTTCAGCGCGCCCTCGGGGGTCACCGTCGCCACCGACTCGGTGACGACGTCGCCGCCGAACTCCTCCGCGACGGCCCCGAACATCGTCCGCAGTTCCTCGGGGAACCCCGGGAAGACGTAGACGTTCTCGACGACGCAGCCCGGGTTGAAGCTCTCCTCCGTCTGGAGCGGCCGCGCGCCCGCGGGGAGCGCCGCCGTCTCGTCGAAGTCGATGTCGAACTCGTACTCCTCGAAGCGCTCCGGGTTCTCCTCGCGGTACTGCCGGGCCTTCTCCTCGACGCGCTCGCGGACGTCCTCGCGGACCTCCAGCTCGCGGTCGAAGGCGTCTGCGACCGCCTCGACCGTCACGTCGTCCGGCGTGTCGCCCAGCCCGCCGGTGACGATCACCGCGTCGAACCGGTCGCGCCACTCGCGGACGTAGTCGGCGATGACCTCGCGGTCGTCCGGCACGGTGAGGACCCGCCGGACGCTCGCGCCCCGGCCGGTCAACTCCCGCGCCAGCCACGTCGCGTTCGTGTTCTCGGTGTCGCCCGACAGCAGTTCGTCACCCACGGTCAGCAGCGCCACGTCCATACCCGTCTCTGGGCTGCCACGCGATTAAGGCCCGCGGTGGGGGGCGAGGCCGACCACGGGCCCGCCGTCGGGCGGACCGGTGCTGCACCAGCGGAACTTTTCAACGGCCGGTCCATATCCGGAATCAATGACGCGAGCACGTTCACTGTCGGTCGTCGGGCTCGTCCTCCTCGTCGCGCTGGCGGGGTGCGCGCAGTTCGACGCGGGGTCGACGACGGCGACGAGCACCGGGACGCCGACCGAGACTGACACGCCGGCCCCGACCGCGACGGCGACGCCCACAGAGACTCCGGCGTCGACCCCGACGATCGACCTCGAACGCGGGAACGCCACGGGGACGTTCCTGACCGACGACGGGAACGTCACCGTCACGCTGGAGGTGGCCGACAACAGGACGGAGCGCAGCGAGGGGCTGATGAACCGGACGCACCTGCCCGAGCGCCACGGGATGGTGTTCGTCTACGACGGGGCCGCCCAGCGGGGCTTCTGGATGAAGAACACGCTGATCCCGCTGGACATGATCTTCGTCGCGCCCAACGGGACCGTGCTGAACGTCGAACACGCCCGCACCCAGCCCAACGCCAGCGCGGGCGAGCTGAAGTCCTACTACAGCGACGGGGACGCGCAGTACGTCGTCGAGATGGAGCGCGGGTTCGCCAACGAGACCGGCGTCGGTCCCGGCACCGAGGTCGAACTCGATCTGCCCGAGGACAACGAGAGCGACGCCGAGTGACGTCGCCCTCGGTCGCATCGCCGTGTGACACGCGGCCAGCAGCGACGCTTCTCACCCGTCGCTGGCCGTCGCGGCGGCACCCCCGTCCGGCTGCGGGGCGAGCGCGTCGGCGACCTCGCGGTGTGCGTCGGCGAGGGTGCTGTCCGGTGCCGTCTCGACGACCGGTTCGTCCCCGGCGAGGTCCGGGGCGTCGGGGACGCGACCCAGAAGCGACCCCGGGACGTCGGCGTCGACGCGCTCGGCGCCCGCCTCGTCCGCCCGGGCAGCGACGACGCCCGCGACGGTGCCGTCGACCTCGGCGACCAGCTCTGCCGTCTTGGCCGCGTCGTCGACCGCCGCGCGGTCGGGCGTGGTCACGAGGACGACGCCGTCGCAGGCCCCGAACGGGACGAGCGACTCGTGGGTCAGCCCGGCGCCGGTGTCGACCAGGACGACGTCGACGGCGGTGGCGAGCCGCCGGATCACGTCGCGCAGTCCCGCCGGATCGGCCCGCCGGTAGCGGTCCAGCCGCGGGTCTCCCGGGACGACGGCGAGCCCGTCGACGCGGGCGAGAGCCGCCTCCAGGTCGGCCGCGCCGGCGAGCACGTCGTGCAGCGTCGCGTCGGCCTCGACGCCGAGGACCGCACCGAGGTTCGGCATCGCGAGGTCGGCGCCGACGACGCCCACGGAGTGACCCGACGCCCCCAGCGCCGCGACCACGTTGACGGTGGTCGTCGTCTTGCCGACCCCTCCTTTCCCCCCTGCGATCGCGTAGCTTCGACTCCCCATCCCGGCTAGTTGCTGTGGAAAGACGGTGAAAAATATTGCCAAACGCGATATCGGGGGCCGCCGGCGGGCCCGGTCGAGTCGGGCGGTTGACACCCGAACGGGCGACGCAACGGGCTTTTGGCCGTGGGCGACGAACGAAGGTGCATGACAGCCGTGGAGGCCAAGCTCGAGGCCGCTCGCTCGGATCTCGCCGACCGCGAGGGCGTGCTGATCGCCTTCTCCGGCGGCGTGGACTCGTCGGTGGTGGCGGCGATCGCCCACGACGCGCTGGGCGAGGACGCCGTCGCCTGCACCGCCAAGAGCGAGACGCTCCCGGAGGCCGAACTGGTCGACGCCAACCGGGTGGCCGACGAGATCGGCATCCGTCACGAAATCGTCGAGTTCAGCGAGCTCGACAGCGAGGCCTTCGTCCAGAACGACGAGGAGCGGTGCTATCACTGCCGGTCGATGCGCCTCTCGGCGATGTACGACAGGGCCCGGGAGCTGGACATCGACATCGTCTGCGACGGCACCAACGCCTCCGACCCCGGCGAGGGTCACCGACCCGGGCTGCGCGCCGTCGAGGAACTGAACGCCTACTCGCCGCTGCTGGAGCACGACATCACCAAGGAGGAGGTCCGGGAGATCGCCCGCGAGTACGACCTCTCGGTCGCCGACAAGCCCTCGATGGCCTGCCTCTCCTCGCGGATCCCGACCGGACTCGAGGTGACCGAGGACCGCCTCTCACGCGTCGAGAAGGCCGAGCGCCTGCTGCGGACCTGGGGCTTCGAGCAGTTCCGCGTTCGCGACCACGACGGCCTCGCGCGCATCGAGGTCGCCGAGGAGGAACTGGACGTGGCGCTGGACCCCGACTTCGTCCGCGCGGCGCGGGACCACGTCGGCGACCTCGGGTTCGACCACGTGACGCTGGACCTCCACGGGTACCAGACCGGGAGCGTCAGTCCGGAGGGCGAAGACGACGCCGAGGACGACGAACCCGTCGTCGCCGACGTGTTCGACACCGACTATCCGGTCGCCGACGAGTAGGCGTCAGGAGCCGCCGCTCCCGTTGCCGCCGGCCGGGTTTTCGTCCGTCAGCGTACCGCTGGTCAGGTTTCCATCCGTCTCGTTGTCGCCCGCCGCGGGCGTCTCCGCCGGCGTCCCGGCGGGCGTCTCCTCTTCCGCCGCCGCGTCGCTCCACGCTTCGAGGTCTTCCCACGCGACCGCCCCCTGCTCGACGACGGTCTCCGGTTCCAGCGCCGGATCGGTCAGCGTCACCCGGGCCAGTCCGACCGGGCCGGCCCGCGGTTCGGGGAGCGCCTCGGGGTCCGACGTCTCGAACGCCGCGTCGGTCTCGTCGCCGACGACGACCCGCATCGCCATTCCGAACGCCTCGTGGGGCGAGCAGATGAGGTCGTACACGCCCGGCGTCTCGAACGCGCGCAGCCAGGTCGCCGGGTCGGGCCCGTCCTCGCTCTCGCCGTCGTCCGCTTCCTGTGTGCCGCCCTCGTCACCGCCAGCCGACTCGCTGCCCTCCATCGGTAGCTCCGGCGGCTCGACCTGATCGTCGGGAATCGACTCGAACCCCAGGAGCGGCGACGAGAAGGCGTCGACGCCCGTCGGCACCCGTCGCCGCATTCCGTACGCGGGGTGCATCGAGACAACGTTGTGGTCCGGCGTCACGAACCGGAAGCGGACGACGTCGCCCGGCTGGACGTGCAGGCCCGTGGGCTGGTAGTAGAAGTCCGCCGGGCGCTCCGGGTGGGTCGGGGGGCCGATCAACGTCAGGACCTCGTGGACGGCGTTGCCGCCGTCGTCGGCGGCCTCCACCCCGCCGTCGTCGTCGCCGCTCTGTGCTGTCGCGACGCCGCCGAGCGCCGCCACGCCGGCCCCCGCTCCGAGGGCCTTCATCAGGTCGCGCCTGTACGAACCCAGTCGCGTCGGTCGTTTCTCCGACATAGAGCGTACGTCGGCCCCCGCCCGCTTTGTTATCAGTAACGTATGACGTGTTATTTGTTACCAATGGTCGAACTATCGACCCGTCGCGACCGCCAGACGAGACGTCCGAACTGACGCTCCGACGCCCCGGTGACGCGATGGGAGTTAACGTCGGCTGAACGCGCGACGGGTTCGACGCGCGGCAGTCGGACGACAGCGAAATAACGGCGCCCTTCCCGGACGGTGCGTCGACCTAGAAAACCGGTCGAGGCCCCCTATGCTCAGGCCTCGGCCGCCGCGCGGTTCTCGCGCCAGCGCAGGACCACGATCGCCAGTTCGTAGAGGGCGATCAGGCCCACGGCGACCCCGGCCGCGTAGACCGGCGCCAGCGAGACGTCGTCGACGACCTCGAGCAACAGCGGGTTCGGGCTGCCGAAGTACCCGACGACGATGGCGACCAGCCAGACGGGCCGGCGGGCGCTGTCCACGGCCAGCCGCGCCTTGAGCGCGCGTCGCGTGTGACCGAACCGGCGCAGGAGGAAGGCGCCGCCCTCGAACAGCGCGATCAGTGCGCCGGCGATGAGCAGCGGCGTGTAGATCGTCAGGCCGTTGTAGGCGAGCGTCTCGCGGACGACACCGGGTAGCTGGCCGTAGTAGCCGGTCGGCACGGGCGCGGCACTGACCAGGTAGCCGCCCAGTGCGGCCGCGAGGTAGGCCAGCGGCCGGCGCGCGGCCATGCCGTCGGGGGTGGGCACGATGCTCCCCTCGCCGACCCACCGCAGCAGCGTCAGCGTCCCCTCGAAGAGGCCGATCATCGTCACGGCGACGATCAGCGGCGCCATCCCGGTCGGGTCCGGGCTGAACACGAAGGCGACCGCGGCGAACCCACCCCAGAAGTACAGCCGCCGGTCCTGCATCCACTCCCGGGTGGTGACGCCCATCATGATCGCCAGCATCACCAGCAGCGGGATCTGGAAGATCAGGGCGAAAAAGCCCAGCATGATGACGATGAGGTTGAACGTCTCCGTGAGGCCGAAGGCGATGACGGCGGCCTCCTCGGAGTAGGTCCGGAAGTAGGAGAACAGCGACGGCAGCACGGCGAAGTAGGCCATCGCGATGCCCGTGGCCGCGAGCACGAGGCTCGTCGGAACCGCCGCGAGGTAGTAGCGGCGCTCGTTGGGGTAGAGGCCGGGCCGCATGAACCGGTAGGTCTGGTAGACCGCGACCGGCAGCGCCAGCACGAACCCGACCATCGTCGACACCTTCAGGCGCGCCAGCACTAGCGCCAGCGGGTGGTAGACGCGCGGCCGGACGTCGCGCGGACACTCCGGTCCGGGACAGACGGCGCCGTACTCGGGGCCGATGAACGAGTACCACAGGAAGTTGATCAGCTCGTCCGAGTAGAAGAGGACGATGCCCGCGACGCCGAACATCACGAGCCCCACCGCCAGCAGACGCAGCGCCATCTCCTCGACGTGGTCTGCCAGCGGCATCTCCTCGTCGTCGGGAGCCGTCTCGTCGAAGCCGGTCCCCCCGACGCCGTCGCCACCGCGGACCGTCCCGCCGTCGGTCGGTTTGCTCATGCTGCGTTCGGGGTTCGGAACCGACTCCGACTCGGATTCCTCGGCAGCACCCGTGTAGTCCGCCTCGGCCGCGGGATTGATGTCGAGGTCCTCGCCCGTCGGCCCGGGATCGGTCACGACGTCGTCGCTCGCTGCGTCGTTCCCGTCCTCGTCGTCGGGCTCGCGCGCGTCAGCGTCGTCTTCACTCCCGCCGCTATCGCTCCCGTCACCGTCGTCGCCCGATTCGTCGGCGGCCGAGAGGACGTCATCGGTCGATCCCCAGGAGTCGTCGGTCGTCGGCGGATCGTACAGGTCGTACCCGTCGTCATCGCCGTCGCTCCGCTCGGGGAGGTTGGGGCCGCCGCTGTCGTCATTTTCGGCGTCGCCGCTCGCCGTCCCGGGACCGCTCCCTGCGGTCCCGCTCCCACCGCCGTCGCCCCCGCCGCCGTCGGGCTCGTCGTCCCCGACGTCGTCCTCGGGGGGCGGCGTCGGCTCGTCGTCGGCGTCGTCGGTGCCGTCGCGCTCGCCCATCTGCCCCGGGTTTGGCCGGTGGCTATTGTAAACTTTCTTCTCGCGCCGTCGCTCGTCGCCCGATTCAATGAATAAATTGATAACAGCGAGTCGGTTAGAGTCGATGACATGGCTGCCGGTCTCGACGAGGACACTGTCCGAACGCTCCAGAGCGGTCGCGACACGTTGGGGTCGATGCTCGGGGCCGCACAGTCGCACCTCCAGAAGGTGTTTCTCGTCTGGGTGTTCGTGCTCCTGGCGACGATCATGCTCCTGCAGAACTTCCTGTGGGACCGGTTGCGCCAGGACCTCCTCTACGAGAAGATGGATTCGGCGCTGATCGACGAGACCGAGATCATCGCCGTCACGCCCTTCGACGTGATACTGTTGCAGTTCAAGATCGGGGCGGTGGTCGGGATCATCGTCGCCCTCCCGCTGCTGATCTACTACAGTCGCGACGCGCTCCGCGAACGCGACAAGTGGCCCAGCGAGAAACTCCCCACGTGGCAGGTCGGCTCGATAGTGACGATCTCGCTCGGGCTGTTCGCCGGTGGTATCCTCTACGCGTACGACCTGTTCTTCCCCCTGATGTTCGACTTCCTAGCCGGCAACGCCCGACAGGCCGACTTCCAGCCCCACTACTCCATCGTCAAGTGGGTCGGCTTCGTCGCGCTGCTGGCGCTATCCTTCGGCCTGGCCGCTCAGCTCCCGCTCGTGATGAGCACGCTGAGCTACTCCGGCATCGTCCCCTACGAGACGTTCCGGGACAACTGGAAGTGGGCAGTCGTCATCATCTTCGGCTTCGGGGCGCTGTTCTCCCCGCCGGACCCGTTCACGCAGGTCATGTGGGCGACCCCGCTCGTCGGCCTGTACGCCATCAGCCTCGGCATCTCGAAGCTGCTCGTGTTGACGAAACGGGCCGGCGAGGTGGTCGACGCCACCGACGTCGCGCGCGCCCGCTGGAACAAGCTCGCCGCGGCGGCCGTCCTCGCAGGCGGCGTCACGTACTACGTCATCGCCAGCGCGCTCTTCCAGTACATCGAGACGGGCGTGACGACGGTTTCGAGCAACTACGACACCCTCGCTCGCCCCGCGTGGTTCGGGCTCTCGTCGACCGAGACCACGGCGCTGATCGCCGCCCTCGTCGGCCTGGGCGCGGCGCTGCTGGTCCTCTATTACTACATGGTCAAGGAGCTGGACGTCGCGGCGGCCGAGGCCGGCAACTTCGGCGACCCGACCGCCATCGACCTCGGTGAGCTGTCGGCCGGCGCCGTCCGCAGCGCCCCGCGCGAGGCCTTCAAGGAGCTCAGCGAGGCCGAGGCGCTCCAGCTCGCCGACGACGCGATGAGCGACGACGACCCCGAGAAGGCCGAACTGATCCTCGACCGCTGGGACACCGCTAACGAGGACGACGGCGACGCGGCCGAGGGCGAGGACGACGAGACCGGCGTCCTCGCCTCGACCACCGCTGGCGTGGTCGACTCCTTCACCGAGGAGGAGACCACCGAGGAGGACATCGGCGGCTACTACTACGACATCGCCTTCATCCTCGACTCGCTGACCTCGAAGGCCATCTGGCTGGTCGGCACGTTCATGCTCGTGGCCGGCTCGGCGTTCGTCTTCCTCTACTCCGGCGGCATCGGCCGGATCAAGCGCATCTTCGTCGCCAACCTGCCGGCGACGATGCAGGCCGACGTCCAGTTCATCACGCTCCACCCCGTCGAGCACCTGGTGTTCATCGTCAAGTTCTCGACGATACTGGGCGTCGTCTCGGCCCTCCCACTGCTGGTCTACTTCGCGTGGCCGGCCCTGCTCGAACGGGGCTGGGTCCGCGGCGACCGCAATATGCTCGGTATCTGGGGGTTCACGGTGATCGCCACGCTGATCGGCGGCACCGTCGGCGGTTTCCTCTACGTCGCGCCGACGATCATCTCCTGGCTGGCCTACGACGTGCTCAACTCCTTCATGATCATCTCCTACCGGGTCGCCAAGTTCGGCTGGCTCGTCCTGTTCCTGACCGTCGGGATCGGACTGCTGGTGGAGATTCCCATCACTATGTTGCTGTTCCACCGCGGCGGCATCGTCACCTTCCAGACGATCCAGGAGCGGTGGCGCACCGTCACGCTGGGCGTGTTCGTCGCCAGCGTTCTGTTTTCCCCGGACGACGTCTGGACGATGTTCATCATCGCTATCCCGGTGACCGTGTTCTTCCTGATCGGCCTCGGACTGCTGTGGCTGTACACGCTGGGCGGACGCCGGGAGCCCAAGCCCGAGCGCGAACCCGCCGACTGATCCGGGTTCGCGCTCGTTCCCGTTCACGCGACACCGCCGATAGCTGATGCACTCGCTCGCTCTCCCGACGAACCCCGTAGCTTATATTCTCATGCGATTATCGCACGATTATGCCGAAGATCAGCGTCGAGGTGCCCGAGGAACTGCTCGAGGACCTCGACAGCCACGTCGGAGAGGAGGGCAAGTTCGTCAACCGCAGCGAGGCGATCCGGGCGTCGATCCGCAAGACGCTGGACCTGCTCGACGACATCGACCAGCGGGAGGGACGACTGGATGACGAGCGCGAGTGACGAGCGCGGCAGGGCCGCGCCGTCGATCGCGCAGGTCGCCCTCGTCGGGCTGTTCGTGACCGCGCTGGTCGCCGCCCAGGTGACCGCCGCGAAGTTGCTCGCGTTCGGCCTTCCCTTCGAACTGCCGGCCGTCGGGGCGTCGCTCGTCCTCCCGGGCGCTGCGCTGGCGTACGCGCTGACGTTCTTCGCCTCCGACTGCTACGCCGAACTGTACGGCCGCCGCGCAGCGACGGTCGTCGTGAACGTCGGGTTCGTGATGAACTTCGTGCTGCTGGCGCTCGTCTGGAGCACCATCGAGGCGCCCGCGCTCCCCCAGTTGGCGCCCGGCCAGATCGACCTCGCCGCGTTCCGCTCGGTGCTGGGCTCCAGCACGAGCATCGTCGTCGCCAGCCTCGCGGCGTACGTCGTCAGCCAGAACTGGGACGTGTTCGCCTTTCACTGGCTCCGCGACGCGACCGACGGCGACCACCTCTGGCTGCGCAACGTCGGATCGACGGCGACCAGCCAGCTGCTCGACACCGTCATCTTCGTCGGCGTCGGGTTCGTCCTGCTGGGCTCGACGACGCCGGAGACGGCGGTCGCCCTCGTCGCCGGGCAGTACCTCTTCAAGCTCGGGATCGCCGTCCTCGACACGCCCTTCGTCTACGCCGTCGTCGGTGCCGCGCGGCGCCGGAGCGCCGAACCGCAGGCCGTGCGAGCCGACTGACTCGACCCGCGTTCGAGAAAGAGAAAGACTACTCCGCGGGCTCCGCGAACGCGAAGTTGGGCTTGACGTCGCCGACGCGCACCTCGACGGTCTCGCCCTCGTCGACGCCGTCGACGAAGAGGGTGAATCCGTCGACCTTGGCGACGCCGTCGCCCTCGCTGCCGACGTCCTCGATCGTCACTTCCAGTTCGTCGCCCTCGCGGACGGGCGCGGTGAGCCGGCCCTTGGCGACGAGGTACAGCTCCGAGGAGGAGTCCCGGGAGGCGTCGGGGCGTACCCGGCGGACGTACTCGAACTCCTCGTCGACTTCCTCCTCGAGGTCGTCGAGGTCGCGGCCGTCGAACACCTTGACGGCGAAGTCGCCGCCGGCGCCCAGCACGTCCAGCGCGACGTCGAACGCCTGGCGCGCGAGGTGGACCGAGCGGGCGTGGTCGAGGTCGTACTCACCGGTCATGTTCGGCGCCATGTCCGAGACGACGGCGTCGACCGGCCGCTCCTCGCCGTCGGCACCGACGCGCTCGCGGATCTCCTCTTTGGTGGACTCGTCGGTCATGTCCCCGCGGACGTACTCGACGGTGGCGTCGGGGTCCTCGAGGTCGTCGATGCGCTGGCGGTCGACGCCGACGACGGTGCCCTCGGGGCCGACCGCCTCGGCGGCCACCTGGAGCCACCCGCCGGGCGCCGCGCCCAGGTCGACGACGGTCCGGCCCTGCCCCAGCAGGCCGGTCGTCTCGTCGAGCTGCTTGAGCTTGTAGGCCGAACGGGCGCGATACCCCTCCTGCTTGGCCTTGTTGTAGTACTTGTCCTTGCCGCTCATTTCCAGCGGATAGTCGGTCGACCCGGTTAGACGTGTCGTTCTCGCCGCCGTCGGCTGATCGGTTCTGTGAGGTCGTTCGACAGCCGAACGAGTTCGATCGCCTTCCCGAACCCCGGGACCGCTTCTCGCGCGCCGAGAGCGCTTGCCGGCGGCTGAGAACGCGCGTCCCTGTATATGGGGCAGCATCACACATCTTCGCATGTGAGGAGGTAGGATCCATGACCACTATCCCACGCTCGACGAGACGTCGAGTGCTCAAGGCGCTGGGCGCGGCCGGGACCGCAGCGGTCGCCGGCTGTGCGAGCGCTCCGGGCAGCACCGAGCAGGAATCGGCAGCCAGCGAGACGCCGACGGAGCCAGCCATGAACCAGCCACAGGAGCCAGACGTCGACCGCATCGCCGCCGATCCGACTGACGTCCCCGGTCCGATCGATCGGAGTTCGCCCAGGACAGTCGAGATCGAGATGACGACCACGGAGGTCGTCGCGGAGGTCGAGCCGGGAGTCACGTACACGTACATGACCTTCGAGAACCGGATTCCGGGGCCGATGATACGGGTCCGGCAGGGGGATACGGTCCACATGACCATCACCAACGACGGGAGCAACTCGATGCCGCACAACATCGACCTCCACGCCGTCCGCGGTCCGGGCGGCGGCGCGGAGGCGTCGATGGTCTCCCCCGGCGAGACGGCGGAGTTCCGGTTCAAGGCGACCTACCCCGGCCTGTTCATCTACCACTGCGCCGTCCCGAACCTGGACTACCACATCTCCAGCGGGATGTTCGGGGCCATCCTCGTCGAGCCGCCGGAGGGGCTGCCCGAGGTGGACCACGAGTTCTACTTCGGCCAGCACGAGCTGTACACCACCGGCGAGGCCGGCGAGGAGGGCCACCACGACTTCGACATGGACGCGATGGCCGCCGAGGACCCGACCTACGTCCTCATGAACGGCGAGAAGTACGCCATCACGCCCGACGGCTACGGCGCGCCGACGGTCGACGTCGGCGACACCGCCCGGGTGTTCATGGCCACCGGTGGCCCGAACCTCCAGTCGAACTTCCACCCGATCGGGTCCGTCTGGGACGAGGTCTGGCCCCAGGGCGGGATCGGCAGCGAGCCCAATCGGAACATCCAGACCACGCCCGTGCTGCCCGGGTCCTGTACCATGGCCACGCTGTCGTTCGACGTCCCCGGGCCGGTGAAGCTGGTCGACCACGCGCTCTCCCGGGTCGCCCGGAAGGGCATGATGGCGGTCATCACGGCCGAGGGCGAGGCACAGCCCGACATCTTCGACCCCGAGCCCTGAGCCGCGGTCGGTCGTTTCCTATTCCCCGTCTCGCTTCCGCAGGAGCCAGCCGGCACCGGTCAGGCCCGCCAGCGCGCCGGCGACGCCGAAGCCGGGGCCCGCCCCGTCGACCGGCCCCTCGGCGCCCCCGCCCTCGCCGTCGTCGACCGTCTCGGTCGGACTCGCCGGCTCCGCGGCGCGGACGTCCTGGAGGTCCATGCCGACCCGCTCCAGTCGGACGCCCATGTACCCCGACTCGCACTCGACGTTCTCGTTGATGATGAACAGCGTCCCCGGGGAGATGTCCACCTTCTGGTTGAGGTAGAGCGTGATCGACGACTGCTCCGGGTCGGCGGTCTTGTCGATCAACTGCGCGTCGTAGGCCAGCGTGTCGTCGTCGCCCCAGTCGACGAAGTCACACCGGTCGCTGATGCTCGCCTCCAGCGGATCGACCGTCGCCCCGATGTGGATCCAGAAGCCCACGAGGTTCTGGTCGAACTGCTGCTCCTGCGCGGGGATCACGGCGTCCTGCAGGGCGTCGTCCTCCTGGGCGCTGGCGACGGAGGTCGCGCCGGCGGCGAGTCCGAGGCCGGCGGCACAGGTTCGGAGGACGGATCGACGCGTGGGCGTCCGCTGGCCGCGAGGCGGTCCAGTCATGTACCCGTCTGTAGGGTCAACGGCGGGAAAGGAGTGGCTCGACTGGAATAGAAGCCGATTCGGCTGGGGACAAGCCGGCCCGAAAGCGAACCTCGGCTCCGGATCGAAACCGCGTCAGCGATTCCCTTGCACGTCGCTTCCGGCCGTCTCCAGCGTTGATACTGCGCGCGCGCAATGAAGTGACTTTTTAAAGGATCGGGGCCTATACCGGAGCAACATGTTCAACGCCATCGTGAGCGCCGACACGCTCCAGGCCGCGCTCGACTCGGTGAGCGTGCTGGTCGACGAGTGCAAGATCCACCTCGAGGACGAGGGCCTCGAGATCCGGGCGGTCGACCCCGCCAACGTGGGGATGGTGGATCTCACGCTCGACGCCGCCGCCTTCGAGTCCTACGAGACCGACGGCGGGCTGATCGGCGTCAACCTCTCCCGGCTCGAGGACATCGCCGGCATGGCCGACGCCGGCCAGCTCGTCCACCTCGACCTCGACGAGGAGACCCGCAAGCTACACATCGCCATCGACGGTCTGGAGTACACCCTGGCGCTCATCGACCCCGACTCCATCCGTCAGGAGCCCGACCTCCCCGATCTGGACCTCTCCTCGCACATCGTCATCGAGGGCCGGGACATCGACCGCTCCGTCACCGCGGCGGACATGGTCTCCGACCACATCGCGCTGGGCGTCGACCCCGACGCCGAACTGTTCTACGTCGACGCCGAGGGCGACACCGACGACGTCCACCTCGAACTCGACCGGGACGACCTGATCGACCTCACCGCCGGCGACGCCCACTCTCTGTTCTCGCTGGACTACCTGCAGAACATGAACAAGGCGATCCCGAAGGACGCCGAAGTCCGGATGGAACTGGGTCAGGAGTTCCCCGTGAAGCTCCACTTCGACTTCGCCGAGGGTCAGGGATCGGTCACCTACATGCTGGCGCCGCGCATCCAGAGCGAGTAGCGACCCCGTCGCCGGTCTCGACCTCGACGCCGTCCCTCTTTCTCCGCGCTCGACGCCCGCCGTCGGACGCGCGTCTGACGTATCGTTTTGTACGCGGGCACCGACGGCGCACACATGGAGAGTCTCGGGGAGGCCTACGCCGGCAGCCGCTGGGAGGGACGGGACCCCCGGCGCGTCGCAGCGGGCGGGGCGCTGTTCGCCCTCGGCCTGCTTGCCGTCGTCGCCGGCATCCTCGTCGTGACGACGTCGCTCTCGGCCGTAGCCGGTGCCGAGACGACCACCGAGGCCCAGTGGCTCGCCGGCGTCCTCGCCGGCCTGGGCGTCCCGGCGTCGATGGCCGGCGTCGTGGTCGTGCTGCCCGCCAGCCGCCGCCAGCGCCTCGGCGTCCTCGTCGGCACCGTGGGCTGTCTCGCCGGTGTCGCCCTGTTCGCTCGCGCCTACCCGACGAGGTGGACCGGCACGGGCCAGTCGCTGGCCTTCCCCACGGCACTGACGTACTTCCTTGGCGGCTCGGTGGCCTTCTGGTTCGTGTTCACTGCCATAGCGAGCTATCGCCTGCGGAACACGCCCGGCGGGACGGTGCAACTGGAGCTGACCCGCCAGGGCGAGACGAAGACCGTCGAAGTCCCGCGGGACCAGTACCGCCAGTACCAGCAGGCGGTCCGCGGCGACGGCGGGAACACTGAGCAGGTCATTCAGGAGCTAGAGGAGAAGTTCGAGGAGTAGGGTGATCCGAGCGTAGCGAGGAACGTCCTTCAATGCGAGCGGGAGCGATTTCCGGAGGCGATCCGTTCTGGTGGCCCGTCTCGGAACGCGGGGAAACGCGACGTTTGTGCGCTCAATAGACGCGTTTGACGGTCACACGTCGGGGTTACCGCAACGGTCGATGCGGCCCGGACGCGAAAGCGGATTCTACCCGCGGGACGGGTGCTATCCGACGACCGACGCGACCCACGACCTCGGCGAGGGCGGCTACGCGGTCACGCTGGCGGACTTCGAGGAACGGGGCCTGTGACCGCGACCGTGCGCCGCTTCAGTCGTCGACGGCGGGCGCCGCCGCGATCTGCTCTCCCGCGACGACCGCGCGGCCGGGGAGGTCGGGGTCGGGCACTCGGCCCACGGTGAGCAGGCGCTCGGTGAGCGTGAGTTCCTCCGGCCCGGGGTTGGACTTCTCTATCTCCTCGAACTCGACGGCGACGCCCTCCTCCTCGGCGGCGATGCGGACGACGGGGATGTGGTAGGTGGGGTAGAAGACCGGCGGGAGGATCCCGATGACGCCGTCGCGGCGGTGCAGCCGCTTCAGCCAGGTCCCGGTGTTGACCAGCAGGCCGCCGTCGATCGCCTGCAGGGTCGGACGGTGGGTGTGGCCGTAGCAGAAGATCGCCGTCTCCCGCTGCTCGTCGAAGACCTCGCGGGCGGCCGCCTCGTAGGGAGCCTCGGCGTCGACGGTCAGCGCCGTCTCGAAGACGCCGAAGCGCTGGATCGTCCGCCGGACGTCCCGGCGGATGAAGTACAGCGGGATCCCGACCAGCACCAGCAGCCCCGCGACGGCGACGTTGACCGCGAGCAGGAACCACAGCGCGGCGCCGGCCGTGCCGAACTGGCCGAGGAAGGCCTCGGTCTGGGCCAGCGGCATCGACCAGACGCCGGCGAGGTCTAGCCCCACCAGCACCGCCAGCAGCGCGCTGACGTTGAACAGCAGGAGGAAGGGGACTAGCGCGTACCGCAGCAGCGGGTGCATCTCGCGGTAGAAGTACTTCGAGATGAGCCATGCGGGCATCCGCTCGGTCGGCGTCACGGCCTGGACGTCCTTCAGCCAGTTGTAGCGGCCGCGGTTCGAGAGCTGGCCGGCGCGGCTGGTCACGAGGGTGTTGTAGTAGTACCCCAGCGGCGTCGCGTGGGGGCTCCCCCAGTCCTCGATCCGGTTGTTGGGGTCCCGCTGGTGGCCGTGCTCGAAGTGGATCGCCCGGTCGCCGACCGTGCGCGTGAGCGACTGCTCGGGCACGAGCTCGACGTTGTACTTGGCGAACCGGTCGACGTACGCGTCGTAGGCGGCCAGCTCGTGGTCGTGGTTGCCGGGCAGCAGGGTGATCGGGACGGTCTCGCCGGTCGCGCGGAACTGCTCGAACAGCTCCGGGTACGTCGCTTCCAGCGCGTCGAACTTTGCCAGTCCCTCCAGCCCCGTGAACTCCCAGAGGCCGAAGGCGTCGCCGTTGATGATCAGCTCCGCGTCCTCGTCGGTCGCTTCCAGCCGCTGCAGGAAGGCGAGCAGTTCGTCGAGGAACTCGACGTGTTCGAGCTGCTCGTCGCCGCCGATGTGCAGGTCACTGACGACGTAGTAGACCGGCTCGCCGTGGTCCTCGGCCATCTCCACACACGTATGGCCGTCCGACGGATATGTGTTCGCCCGGGGGCGTCGGCGCATCGCCGCGAGGACCGCGGGGGACCCGACGGATCCTGTCAACTGATCGCGGAGGGCCGCGTCCGACCACCGAATTTATTCGCGCCCGCACGCAACGGGTGGGCGATGAAGCCCCTCCACGCGCGCTACCCGTTCCTCCAGTCGGCCAGGGAGGCCGTCGAGGCCGCAGACGTCGATCTCGGGGAGGTCGTGGCCACGAACGACGCGGTCGTCGCGCGCGCCGTGGAGCGCGTCGAGGGGGCGATCACCGAGGACAGCGTCGGCGAGTCCCACAGGCGCACCCGCGTCGAACTCCTCTCCTACCCCGTCGCGCGGGTGCTCGTCTCGCTGGTCGACCAGCACATCTGCACCCGGAAGTACGCCCAGGCGGAGGCCGCGACGGCCCGCGAGCGGTTCACCGAGGAGTTCACCGTCACGGACGACCTGAGCTACGGCGACAGCGAATCGCTCGACCTGCGGACGCTCCTGTCCGAGTTCAGCCTCGTCGACGCCGTCCGCGAGACGCCCGACGGCTACCGCGTCGACGTGGGCTCGTACCTCGACCTCGCGGCCGACCAGTGGGGCGACGAGTGGCGCCTCGTCAACCGCCAGTTGACCGACGGAGAGGTGCCGGTGACCGCCGACGAGCTCCACACCCTGCTCAAGCAGGCCGTCCGGCATCGCATCGAGGACGGTCTCCCATTCCCCGTCCCGGAGGCCATCGCCGCGGAACTGGACGACGAGGTCGCTCGCATCCACGAGGTGCTGGCCGAACTGGACCTCACGCGGGACATCGACACCGTCGTCCCGGACCTGTTCCCGCCCTGCATGAAGTCGCTGCTCGACCGGGTCCAGAAGGGCGAGCACCTCGAACACCACTCGCGGTTCGCCATCGCCGCCTTCCTCGCCGGCATCGGCATGACCACCGACGAGATCGTCGAACTGTTCCAGGTCAACCCCGGCTTCGGCGAGGAGGCCACCCGCTACCAGGTGAACCACATCCGCGGCGACACCTCGCCGACGGAGTACTCCACGCCCGCCTGCGCGACGATGCAGTCGTACGGCGACTGCGTCAACATGGACGACCGCTGCGAGCGCATCTCCCATCCCATGGCCTACTACGAACAGGCCATCGACGACGCTGACGACGACGAACTCGAGGACTGGCGCGAGGCCCAGGACGCCTGACTGGGCCGCTGCTCGGCCGTCTTCCGGATTCTCGTAGAACAGTTGACTGTCCGCCAGCGCCGCCGTTCTCAGAACTCCTGGCGCTCCAGCCACAGGCCGGCCGCCACCATCAGCACGACGAACAGCCCGATCACCCCGACCAGGAACTGTCCGCCCTGAGCGCTCAGGTTGCCGTTCGTCCCGTAGTTCGCGCTCACGAACACGGCGGCGGCGATGAAGATCCCGACCGCGACGAGGGACAGGAAGATCTGCATGACCGTCTCCCGCTCGATATCCATGCTCGGCCGTATCCCCGGCCCCGGCAAAAGCGCTTCGAAGCACCGGGCCGCCCGACGGGCATGTCGTCTCCGGGCGAGGGGTTTACCCAGTTCCAGCACCTACGTTTCGAGTGGACGCAAGCGGGAAAACGACCGCGTCCGGGACTGACAATGCTCATCGACACTCCCGACGACGACACGCGGACCGCACTCGCACCGGACCTCCGACGGCTCGACGAGCGGTCGGCGCGCGCCTGGACGGAGCGGATGGCCGTCCGGCATCTCGGTGGGGCCGAATACGCCGTCGACTCCGAGAGCGGCGCGACCTACGTCGTGGACCTGTCCGAGCGCACCTGCACCTGTCCGGACCACGAGATCCGCCACCAGCAGTGCAAGCACCTCCGGCGGGTCGCCCTCGAGATCACCTCCCGTCGCGTGCCGCCACCGGGGCACGTGCGGGCCGTCTGCGACGCCTGCGGCACGGAGACGTTCGTCGACGAGGACGCCGACCGGCCGCACCTCTGTGACGCCTGCTACGTCGAGCCCGGCGACGTCGTCCAGGACCGCGAGACGGGCGACAGGCTGGTCGTCCAGCGCGTCACGGACGAGCGGGCCGACGACGTCCGGATCGACGCCGCCGACTGCACCGTCGCCGAGTACGCCACCAACCGGGACTACCCGGCCGACGACCTCGTGATCGAGGTGAGCTACCTCTCGGACCTCGGCCGCGATCGCCAGCGCACGTACTCCTTCCCCCTCTCGCGGCTGGCCGAGGCTGACGACGCCGCCCTCGTGGCCTGACGGCGCTCGCGGCTGTTGGCGGCGACACGACCGGTCTGTACGCCGACCCCCTGGTTTTATGCTGGTGTGTAAAGCATGCTTTACTGTAAAGGAGGCTTTACGGAACGTCTCCTTTACACGGAGGCCACTACGATGTCGACACACGCCCGATCAGAACGGACGTATCGGCTCACGTACGGCGCGCTGTCGGGACTCTCGGGACTCGCGCTCGGGCTGCTCGTCGCTGCGGGCCGACCGCTCGCGGGCGTCGCCGGCTTCGCGCTCCTGCTCGGCGCGGCGGGGTACCTACAGGTCACCTATCCCGGCGCGCTGTTCGACGAACGGGACCGGCGGATCCACCAGCGGGCCGCCGGGCGGACGCTCGCGCTGTTCGGCTGGGCGTGTGCGGTCTTCTTCCCGACCCTCACCGCCCTGGTCGCGCTCGGGTACGCGACCTGGCCCGAGTGGCTGGTGCCCATCGCCCTGACTGTTCCCGTCGTGTACGGGACGTACGGCGCCCTCCTCCTCGTCGGGCGTCGACGGCAATGAAAAACCGGCTCCCGGAACTCCGCGACCGCGACGGGCTGAGCCAGGCGGACCTCGCCGAGGCGGTCGGCGTCACTCGCCAGACTATCAACGCCATCGAGCGCGACCGGTACGATCCGTCGCTCGAACTCGCCTTCGCGCTCGCCGATCACTTCGACTGCTCCATCGAGGACCTGTTCGACCCCGACCTGGAGTGATCGGCTTCTACCCCGGCCTCACTCCGGTGGCCCGGCGTCGGCCGCGTCGATCGGCGTGTAGTACCGCTCCAGCCAGTCGGCCAGCCCGTCCAGCCCCGGGAACAGCAGGCGCTCGTTGACGTTCGCGGCGTCGAGCTTGTCCCGAATCTCCATCTTGGCGTCGCTGTCGATCACGACGCGGCGATAGCAGTCGGGGTTGTCGGCCAGCCATTCGTCGAGCCGCGCGGTCGGATCGGGGAACACCGAGAACAGCGCGTACTGGTTGACGATCCGGTCGTCCACGGCCGGCGGCTCGAAGAACACCGGGGCCGGCTCGTGGTCGTCGAACAGCGTCTCGAAGTCCGACAGCGTCCCGGCCTGCTCGGCGAGCCCGTCGGCCGTGTAGACGTCGGCGGAGGCCAGCGGCTCCGACAGCTCCGGCGGTAGCCGCGCTTCCACCGCCTGGAGGTCGACCAGCCAGACGACGCCGTCCCGGTCCAGCCGGTCGAGCTCCGCCGTCGCGAAGTGCAGCGCCACCAGCGGCGAGAACGTCCAGTCCAGCAGCCGGGTCGGGAGGCCGTGGTGCTTGGCGAGCGCCAGCCGGTGCCAGACGCCCCCGTCGGCCGTCCCGTCCTCGGCCTGCGCGTACTTGGTGAAGTTCCGCAGCAGGTCCCGCTCGACGGTCGCACCGTACTCGTCGTCCCCGCCCAGCCGCTGCAGCGACGTCCGGAGGTCGTTTTCCGCGTCCGGCACGCCCCGGTAGGCGTAGCCCGGCCGATACCGATTGATCTCCTCGTTCCACGACTCCGCGTACAGCAGCTCCTGCGCCTCGGTCCAGGACTCGGCCACGCGGTCGGTCGTCACTACCCGTCGGTAGGAGCCTCGGGCCGAAGTATGTAGTGCCGTCGGGCGGTTCGACTGTCCGTCGACTCGCCCACGTCGTGGTCCGGGCGGGGCCGGAACCGCGCTGCTCGCGCGTCACTCACTCCGTTCGGCTCCCGCTCGCGTAATGTGGCGCTCACTCCGTTCGGCTCCCGCTCGCATGTTCGAGGGCCCTCCCTGCGGTCGGTCCCTCGCTGCCTCACGGCTCCTCCGTCGCCGTTCGGCTTCAACGTGGTCTTCGCTTCGCTCAGACCACGCTATTCCAGCATCTCCGCGGCCTCCTCCTTCGAGAGGTCGCCGCGCTCGAACGCCGAGAGGACGTCGAGCGTCGCCTGGTCGGGCCCGGCGTCGCCGACCTCCGCGAGGGTCACCTTCTCGGAGTGGCCGACGAACTCCTCGAAGTCGGTGCCCTCGGACAGCGCCGTCTCCCTCTTGACGCGGTAGTTGCCTCCGTCGGTGACGTGGAGGTCGCCGGGGTGGAAGAAGAACCAGTCCTCGCGGTCGAAGCGGACGCCGATGCGGGGCTTGGCGCCGAAGTTCCGGGCAAAAAAGAGCAGCGCCTCGACCTCCTCGCCGTCCAGATAGATGGGGTCGCCGGCGCTGGACTTGGCCTCGACGGCGTAGAAGCGGTTGCCGTCGCCGGCGAGCACGTCTGGCAGTTCCCGCTCGGTCGCCGACCCGCTGGCGGGCGCGCGCATCACCGCGAAGCCGGCCTGGTCGAGCGCGTTGACCAGTTCGCGCTCGCGTCTGTCCCCTTTCGCGTTCGAGTTCGCCATTCCTGTGGGTGCTGAACGGTGGGCGGTGAAAGCTCTGACGGGACGACCACTAGCTGCTTTTCGTACCGTGGAAGAGCGTGTGAACGGCCAGCAAGTCCCCAGTCGTTCGGCTCGATGCACTCGCCGCGCTCCTCGTCGCTCACTCCGTTCGCTCCTGCGGTGCTTGCGTCGTCCGTCTCCGCCGAGCGACTGACCCTTTCGGTCCCGCCCAGGTCGGCTGATCGACCGGCGCTGGGCTGGCCTGAAAAGGCCGGGGCTGTCCGGCTGTTCGTATCTTCCGTCGATACGAAGCCCACCGCTACTCACCCAGCCGCACGACGGCGAACGTCTGGGGGTTCTCCCACGCGGTGTCGTCGGTGGCGTACCAGGCCCGCTTCTCGTCGCGTTCGCCGCCGTCGTGGTCCTCGATGACGTGGACGTCCATGCCCATCCGATGGCCGAGTGTGGGGTCGACCCCTGCACGTCCCAGGGGACGGCGAGTTCGACGCGGTAGCCGTCGTCGGTTTCGGTCCGGGCGAACTCGATCGCCTCGGTGTCGCCGGCGGAGTTGGCGCCGGACAGGATCCGCTCCCAATCGCGCGGGACGATCAACTGGCGGTCGTTCTCCCCGTCGTACTCGTCCTCGCGGCTGTCGTCGGGGTCGAGGTACACCTCGACGGAGTCGTCGTTCCAGCTCTTGGTGGAGTCGGTCCAGGCGTCGCCGTCGGTCACGTCGACGAGGACGTACAGCGCCGTCTCGTCCCACAGCGCCCGCCAGGAGGCGACCAGGTCGGTCTCGACGTCGGTGGACACCACCGTCCGGTCGATGGCGTGGCTCGGGACGTCAGACCAGGCGTCGTCGACCGCGCCGTCGATCTCGGGGACGGTCGGGGTCCGGGGAATCGTCGCGGCGGGCTCGGTCGGCTTCGGCGGGGTGGCGGTGACCGCCGTCGAGTCGGAGGTGGCCCCGTCGCTGCCGACGGCGACGAGGGCGAACCGGTATGTCTCGCCGGGAGTGAGGTCGCCGATCGACGCACCGGTGGCGGTGCCGGGCAGTATCTCGACCCGGTCGTCGACGGCCACGCGGTACTGGGCGACGCCGTCGGCTCCGTCCCAGGCGAGGTCGACCCGGGTCGGCACCACCTTCTCGACGCGCACGCCGCCGGCGGCGCCGGGGCGCCCTCGGCGATAGTCGACGTGGCGTCGCCGGACACGGGGTGCTCGTCGCGGGCGTCCCGGAGCCACTCCTTCGTGAACTGGCCCATGTAGTCGTCGCCGCCCAGCAGGTTCCAGTCGTGGTCGAACATGTTGGGGGCCCAGTGGGAGTCGAACGTCCAGGCGCACCAGTTGACGTCCGGGTGCGTCTCCGTCCACCGCCGGAACGGCCGGCCCCAGTCCTCGGTCGTGCCGACCATGTGCGGTTCGTATCGCTCGCCGTCGGCGTTGGCGTACCCCCACTCGGTGACGAAGACGGGCACGTCGAGGGCCGGATCGCCGAAGTTCGCCTCCCAGGTGTCCCGCTCCCAGGAGGGGAACAGGTGGACCGTGTACAGCAGGTCCTCCCCGTCGAAGGGGGCCTCCGGCGCGAAGCGGGTCATCGACGTCCACTGCGGCGACCCGACGAGGACCGGCGTCTCCGGCGCCCGGTCGCGGATCAGGTCGACCCACGGCTGGGCCGTCTCGCGCCAGGCCCGCCAGCTCTCGATTCCGTTCCCGGCCGGCTCGGTCGGTTCGTTGAACAGCTCGTAGAGGACGTGGGCCTCGTCGGCGTACCGCGGCGCCACGCGGTCCCAGAACTCCCGGAGCCTGGTGTCGATCTCGGAGGTGTCGTACCGCTCGATGGCGTGGTAGTCGATGAGGACGTACACGCCCTGCTCTGCCGCCAGTTCGACGACCCGGTCGAGGTAGTCCTCGAGGAGCGTTCCCAGCCTCGCGGCCCGCACGGAAGCGGGCGTGACCGGGACCCGGAGGACTCGCGCGTGCCAGCCGGCGTCGGCGTCGGTCGCCAGCCGCAACGTGTCCCGGTAGCCCTTGCCGCGCTCGTCCTCGTTCCGGACGCCCCACCGGGGGTCGACGACGTTGACCCCCCTGAGGACGACCCGATGCCCGTCAGGATCGGTCAGCCATCGTCCCTCTACGCTCAGCCGCGGCGGGCGAGACGCGCTTGCGGACTCGCTCCGGTCCGAACAGCCGGCCAGCGCGCCCGCTGCTCCGGCCGCCGTTCCGGCCAGGAACTGCCGCCTGTCCATTTTCACTGTGGATCTGTCGTATCGCATTAAAACGTTGGTGGTCGGGTTATCGTCCGTGAGATGCGGTGTGAGCGTCTGCCGTCCCGTCGTCTCCGCGTCGCGGCGGTGGGCCGCCGACCCCGCGAGCGGGACGCCGTCGGCGTCCTACTCGCCCTCGGCGACGCCGGCAGCGGCCTCCTCGGCCGCGCCGACGCCGCTGACGACGAACCTCGCCCCGTCGTGGGACTCGTCGACGTCGATCTCCCAGCCGTGACGACTGTCTCGACGATGGCCAGCCCGAACCCGGTGCCGTCCTCCTCCGTGGTGTGGCCGTACTCGAAGACGTCCGCGACCTCCGCCGGCGGGATCCCGGGGCCGTCGTCGGCGATGTAGAAGCCGTCGTCGGTGGTGCCGACCTCGACGGTCACGTCCGGGCCGGCGTGTTCCACGGCGTTGCGAATCAGGTTCTCGAAGGCCCGGAGCAGGCGCGCCCGGTCGGCCTCGATCCGCCGGGTGTCGTTCGTCCAGAGCCAGGCCTCGTCGGCCTCGACGTTCTCCCAGGCGTCGTTCGCCACCGACTCGAGGTCGACGATCTCGGTGTCGTCGACGGACGCGCCCTCCCGGGCCAGCGCGAGGACGTCGTCGATGATCGCCGCCATGCGCCCGTGAGCGTCGCCGATCTTATCGAGGTGGGACCGGACCTGCCCGGCGGCGACCGACTCGGCGCTCTCGATCTTGGTCGCGAGCAGTTCCCGCTGGCCGTCGGCCACGTTCAGCGGGTTCCGGAGGTCGTGGCTGACGGTGCTCGCGAACTGGTCGAGGCGCTCGTTCTGCCGGGCCAGCTCCCGGCGGGAGGCCTCCGCGCGCTCCCGCGCCGCCTCGGCCTCGCGGACCTGATCCCGCAGCGCGTCACGCATGTGCCCGAAGGCCACGAACAGCCGACCCAGCTCGTCCTCGCGGGTCGTCGAGAGGTCGACGTCGAGGTTCCCGTCCTCCATCTCCCGGGTGCGCTCCCGCAGGCGCCGCAGCGACCGGACGGTCCCCAGCCCGAGCCCGAACCCGACCACGCCGAGGATGGCCACCCCGGAGGTGATGAGCACGGCGACGTTCCGGCCGACGGTCTCGCTGGCCTGGTAGAGGCGGGACTTCGGCGCCGCGGTGACGACGACCCAGTTCGTGCTCTCGACCGGGGCGACGGCGACGACGTCGTCGTCGCGCTCGTGGATGGCGGTGTCACCGGCCTGCGCCGACTCGAAGGCCTCGGTCCCGGCGAGGCTGCTCGACCGGATCCCTCGCGACGAGAACACGTCGTGACCCCGGGCGTTCAGCAGGCGCGTCGTCACGACCGGCTGGGACTCGTGGAGCTGCTCGAAGTCCTGCCTGGCGTCGCCGACGACGACCACGACGCCGCCGCCGACCCGGCTCTCACGCGCGAACGCCATCAACAGGCGTCCGTTCCGCTCGTAGGCGCTGTCGGACATCCCGATGCTCTCGTTGCCGTCGCCGACCGCCTCCGCGATGGGCTCTTGCCAGGCCGGCGCCACCGACGTGACCTGACGACCGACGTAGTCCCTCCCCGTGCTCGCGACGACCTCGTCGCTCTCGGGGTCCACGTAGTGGACGGCGGCGACGTCCGAACTGGTCCACCGGAGCGAGTCGCGGAGGTGCCGTCCGATCCGCACGCGATCGTCCGTCGCGTACACGTCGGCGGCCGCTATCCCGCCGGCCTGCGACTGCATCCCGGCGATCCACTCGCTGACCGAGTCGGCCTGCACAGTGGCGGTCGATCGCAGCGAGTTCTCCGCGTCCTCCTCGATGATCCCCTGGATCTGGACGTAGCTGAGCGTCCCCACGCCGACGATCAGCAGGACGACGAGTACGATGGCGAGGGCGAACTTCGCGGCGTAGCTGCGCCTGATCGGTCCCGGCAGCGCCGCACGCACTCCCCTGCCCTACAGCGAGCGGCGGTCGCCGTCGGGCCGCGGCCGCTCGCTCGACTCGCCGTCGTTCCCCGTCATCGTCCGTGTTCCATCTACATCCCCGGTACTTCCCCTTTAGCCTTGCCCCGGACGCTCGCACCGCGGGCCGTCGCGTGGTGGGAGCGAACCCACGCCCTTATATATTGACTGGCCGTCCAGCCAGTACGATGGCGGGGGACACGCGAGAGCAGATCATGGACGCCACGTTCGCGGCGCTGTGCGAGCGCGGCTACGCGGACCTGACGATGCAGTCGATCGCCGACGAGTTCGAGAAGAGCAAGTCGCTGTTGCACTACCACTTCGAATCGAAGGAGGACTTGCTCGTCTCCTTTCTGGAGCACCTGCTGGAGGCGTTCATCGCGGACATCGAGGACTGTCCGGAGATGGACCCCGCCCAGCGGCTACTGTGGATCGCCGAGCTGGTCGTGACGAGGGAGGACGACGCGGCGTCGGACCTCCACACCGTCCTGCTGGAGCTGCGGGCCCAGGCGCCGTACAACGAGTCGATTCGCGAGCAGCTGGTTCGCAACGACGCGGCCATCCGCGAGGAGATCGCCGACGTCGTCCGCGAGGGGATCGAGCGGGGACGGTTCCGCGAGGTCGACCCGGAGGCGTTCGCCGCGACGTTCCGGTCGGCCATCGAGGGCGCGCAGTCGCACGACGTGATCCTGGGCGAGGCCGCCCCGACGGAGGACGCGCTGGCCGGCATCGAGCGGTTGCTCGTGCGCGACCTGCTGGCCGAGGGCGTCGACCTGGAGGACTGACCCGTGCCGGCGACTGCCGACCGGGACCTCACCGAGGGATCGCTGCTGCGACCGCTTCTGGCGCTGTCGGCGCCCATCGTATTCACACAGCTGCTGCAGGTGCTGTACAACCTGGTGGACACCTTCTGGGTCGGCCGACTGGGACAGGACGCCGTCTCGGCGCTGTCCTTCTCCTGGCCGCCGGTGTTCGTGCTGATCAGCCTCGGCGGCGGGCTGACGCTGGCCGGCAGCGTCCTCGTCGCCCAGCACAAGGGCGCGGAGAACTTCGAGCGCGTCGAGGAGGTGGCCGGCCAGACGCTGGCGTTCGTCTCGCTGTTCTCGCTTGCGCTGGGGGCCGTCGGCTACGTCATGGCGCCGACGTTCCTCCGCCTCATCGGGGCCGAACCCGGGACGACCGTCTTCGACTACTCCGTCGACTACATGCGCGTCATCTTCACCGGCGTCTGGTTCATGTTCGGTTTCTTCGTCTTCCAGTCGCTGCTGCGCGGCTGGGGCGACACGAAGACGCCGATGTACCTGATGGCGGTCAGCGTGGCCGTCAACGTCGTCGTCGACCCCGTGTTCATCATGGGCTTCCGCGACAACCCGCTGTTCGCGATGCTCGGCCTTGAGGGGCTGGAGGCGACGCTGCTTTCCGCGACCGGCTTCACCGGCTACGGCGTGCGCGGCGCCGCCATCGCCACCATCCTCTCGCGCGCGCTCGCGACCGTCCCCGGCGTCGCCCTGTTGTTCACCGGCCGCCTCGGGCTCTCGCTGTCCCTCTCCGACCTCGTCCTCGACGCGGCGACGGTGAAGAAGATCCTCTCGGTCGGCTACCCCGCGAGCATCGAGCAGAGCTCAGGGGCCCTCTCGTACACCGCGATGACGGCCGTCGTCGCCCTCGTGGGATCGACCGCCGTCGCCGCCTTCGGCATCACCGCGCGGCTCACCTCCTTCGTCTTCCTCCCGGCCGTCGGGCTGGGGATGGGCGTCGAGACCGCGGTCGGGCAGAACCTCGGCGCCGACCGCCAGGAGCGGGCCAGGCGGGTCGTCTACATGGCCGTCGGGATGCTCGTCACCGCCTACGTCGCCGTCAGCGCGGCCGGCGTCGTCTGGGCGCGTGAGATCGTCGGCGTCTTCATCGTCGGTGAGGGCGCCGACCGCGTCGTCGACATCGGGGCCGAGTACATGTACATCGTCGCCCCCACCTTCGCGATGATGGGCGTGTTCCACGTCGTGAAGGGGTGTTTCAACGGTGCCGGCAGCACCCGCGCGGCGATGCTCATGTCCGTCGCCTCCGTGTGGGGCCTGCAGGTCGTCCCCGCCTACGTCCTCGTGACGACCTTCGACATGGGCACGACGGGCGCGTGGATCGGCATCGCCGGCATGCACGTCGGCAGCGCCCTGATCGTGCTCGCGTGGTTCTTCCGGGGCTCCTGGACGGACAACGTCATCGAGGACGAGGAGGATGCGGCCCCCGCGACGGCCGCCGACTAGGCTACCCGATCACGGCCCGCAACTCCGCGATGCTCTGGACCCGGTAGTCGGGATCGACGTCGGCGTCCGGCACCGAGCCGACGGTGCCGTCGCCGGCGTCCGGGCGCTCGATCAGCGCGCTGTCGATGCCGGCCCGCTCGGCCGCCACGACGTCCGCCGTCCTGTCGCCGACGAGGAGCGCGTCCTCGGTCCCGAGGTCCGAAAGCGCCGCCCTGACGTTGCGCGGGTCGGGCTTGCAGCGCTCGAGCGCCCGCGGCGTCATCGACCGGCAGCGGACCGTCTCGAACAGGTCGTCCAGCCCCGCCCGGCGCAGCAGGTAGTCGACGAACTGCGGGTGGTTGTCGCTGACGAGGCCCAGCGAGGCGTCGAACTCGCGCAGCGCGGCCACGTCGTCGTAGACGGCGCGCCGGCCCCGTTCCAGTTCCCGCCGCTGGGCCTCGAAGGCGGCCGACGCGGCGCGCTGGCAGAACGAGGCGAACTCGACGGCCTCGCGGCGACAGCGGCCCGCGAGCGACTCGACGTCCCCCTCGGACAGGTCCCGGCAGACCGCCCGCGGATCGGCGTCGAGTCCGACGTCTTCGAGCGCCGACCGCGTCGCCGACACGAGCGCTTCCCGACTGGGCGGTTCCACCAGCACGCCGTCGTTGTCGAACACCACTGCCTCGTACACGTCCGCTCCTGCGACGGCGTCGACCATCAGGTTGTCCCATGAGCGTGACTGCGCGGTGGACGTGTCCGCGCCGTTCCCGCGCACATGCCCCGGGAACGTGCACGCCGTGGTCGCGGTCACGGTGTGGGCAGGGACTCTCCCTCAACGACGGATTCCGGTCCGCGACGTTTTATGTCGTGCCGCTCCGCGTGGCCGGCATGGACCCCGACGCGACCCGCGGCCTCGACGCGGTGGCCTTCCTCGCCGGCACGCCGGTCCGGGTGTGCGCCCTCGACGCGCTCGCGGATGGCCCGCGCTCGCGGGCGGCGCTCCGCGAGGCCGCCGACGTCCCCCGGACCACGCTCCACCGGAACATCGCGGCCCTCGAGGAGCGGGGACTGATCGAGCGCGACCCTGCGGCCGACGAGTACGCGCTTACGGCCGCCGGGGAGCGCGCGCGGGCCGCGATGGCGGAAGCCACGGACGCCCTCGCGGGGGCGACCGGGGTCGGGACCTTCCTCAGGCAGTTCCCGGCCGATCCCCCGATCGAACCGGCGGACGTGGACGTGCTGTCGGTCGAGGTGGCGACCGACGATCGACCCCACGCGCCGGTCGCCCGCGTCCGCGAGAAACTTGCCGCCGCCGACCGCGCCCGCGGGTTCGTTCCCGTGGTGCATCCGGTGTACCTCAGGGCGGTCCTGGACCACCTCGATAGCCTCTCCGTGGACCTAGTAGTCGCCCCGACCGCCGCCGAGACGCTCGGCCGGGACCACGCCGAAGCGCTCGACCGCCTCCGGTCCGAGGCCGACGTCACGCTGCTGTCGACAGACTCGGTCCCGGCGTACGGCGTCGCGCTCCTGGACGGCGAGGCCTACCTCGGGGCGTACGACGACGGGATGCGCCCGATCGCCGTCGTCCACGCGCGCTCCGACCACCCGGTCACCGAGTGGGCCCGCGAGCGGTACGAGTCAGTCAGCGCCGACGCGAATCCGCTGTGAGCCCGGCGGTTCCGCCAGCACCTGCCGGATTGGGCGGCTGTGCCGGACTACGCCGCCACCACGCCGCCCGTCTCCTCGTCGAACAGCTGGGCCAGCAGGCGCTGCTGGCCGAGCCGCAGGTGGCGGTTGACCGTCGGCTGGGTCACGTCGAGCATCTCGGCGACGTCCTCGCCGGTGGACGTGCGCGGCCAGTCGAAGAAGCCGGCGTAGTAGGCGGTCCGGAGCACCTCGCGCTGCCGGTCGGTCAGGCCGTCGAGCAGCGAGGAGACCAGCTCCTGGCGCGTCGCCATGTCCCGCTCGACGGTCTGGCGCTTGACGAGTTCGACGGAGGGGTAGGTCTCGGCCAGCGCCTCGACGAACTCGCGGACGTCGGTCGCGGCCGACGCGTCCACGACCGCCTCGGTTCCCCCGGGCGTGGCCCGGATCGACCGCGGGCGGACGCCGCGGCGCACCAGCGTCGACGCCAGTACGGGGCCGGTGACGGTCGCTTCGAACAGACACCGCCGCTCGCCGTCCTCGTCGTCCTCGCAGCTCTCGTCGATCAGGCGGAACGCGTCGACGGCGTAGCTGTCCGCGAGAACAGCGGCGACGGCGTCGCCGGTCGCGCCGGTCGTCGCGAAGAACAGCCGCGTCTCGTCGGCCGAGTGCGTGGCGATGCCCTCGTACGTCGCCTCGCAGTCGGCCTCGCGGGCGACCCGCGAGAGGAACTCGTCGGCGTCGTCCAGTTCCAGGGTCAGCTCGACCAGCGTGTCGGCGTGCAGCGCCGTCCGCGTCATCACGGCGTCGACGGCGTTGGCGATGGTCCGTCCGAGCTCGGCGAACACGGTCCGCTCCAGGTCGCCGAAGGCGTCCGGTTCGCCGGCGTACACCGCCAGGACGCCGTGGGAGTACTCGTCGACGGACAGCGGGACGGCGACGACGGAGTGGAAGCCGTTCGAGACCGCTCCCTGGCGCCAGTCCTCGGACTGGAGCCGGTCGACGACGTTCGAGACGACCGTCGTCTCCCCCGTCCGGGCGGCGACGGACGCCGGCTCGGCCGATCCGAACGACAGCGAGCGGTCGTCGAGGTAGGCCTCGCCGTCGCCCGCCCAGGCCTGCGGGACGAGCCGCTGTTCGCCCTCGTCGGGCCGGCCGATCCAGGCGAAGGCGACGTCGTCGGACTCGACCAGCCGCTCGCAGACGGTCCGCTCGACGTCCTCGCGGCTCTCGGCGGCGATCAGGGACTGGTCGACCCGCCTGATGATGTCGGTGATCCCCATCTGTCGGCGGAGCCGCTCGTTTCGCGCCGCCAGTTCCTCGTCGCGAGCGCGCAGTTCCGCCTCGCTGGCGAGGCGGTCCAGCGCGGCCTCGGTCGTCGCCACGAGCGTACCGGCCAGCCGGCGGACCTCGTCGTCGATCCGGTCGGCGCCCGCGGCGACGACGAACACGCCGTGCTCGCCGATCGGTACCAGCAGGCCGCCGTCGGTGCCGTCGCCCAGCGCCACCGACCGGCCCTCGTCGTCACTGGCGTCGACGACCATGGGTGATCCGGTCGCGAAGCACTCCCAGACGGCGTCGTCGGCGCCGACGTCGACCGGGGGCGGCCCGCCGTCGTCTCCGAACGCCCCGGTGGCCGCTGCGGGGACCAGCCGGTTGCTCCCCTCGTCGACGAGGTAGGCGCACACGCTCGCGACGTCCAGCACGGACCGGGCCGTCTCGACGGCCAGTTCGGCCACCTCGGCGTCGCTCTCGGTCGCCAGCAGGTCGCGGGCGGTCTCGTGGAGCGATCGGAGCGTCCGCTCGCGCTCCTTCTGGTCGGTGACGTCCTGAGCCGATCCGATCAGCTGAACGACCTCGCCGTCCTCGACCACGGGCTGGCAGATGGTCCGCGTCCAGCGCTGCTCGCCGCTCGGCGGGCGCGTCCGGTCGACCCGGTCCCATCCCTCGCCGTCCTCGACAGCGCGCCGGTAGGCCCGCGCCATCCCCTCGCGGTCCTCCGGGTGGTACCGTTCGACCACGTCCTCGATGGTCATGCCCTTGTCGGGCAGTTCGAACAGCTCGAACATCTCCTCGCTCCACTCGAAGTAGTGGGGCCCGTCCCCGGTGAGGTCGACCGACCACGCGGCGAACGCCGACAGGCGCTGGGCCTGCTGGAGCAGGTGCCGGGACCGCTCTAGCTCCTGCTCGCGCTCCTTCCGCCGGGTGATCTCCTGGATCGAACCGCGGATCATGGCGTCGCCGCCGTCCTCGCGGGCTGGCTCGCCGATCGATCGGACCCACCGCTGCTCCCCGTCGGCCGTGATCAGTCGGGCCTCGACGTCGTACGGTTCCCCCTCCTCGATCGCCCGCCGGACGGCCTCGCGGATGCGCTCCCGGTCGTCGGGGTGGTAGTAGTCGATCCCGTCCTCGAGGTCGACGTCCGCGTCGGGTTCGAGCCCGTGGATCCGGTAGACCTCGTCCGTCCAGAACAGCTCGTTCGGGTCGGAGCGCAGGTCGATCTCCCAGCCGCCGATGCCGCCGATGCGCTGGGCGTGCTGGAGGAGGTCGCGCGTCCGCTCCAGCTCGCGCTCGTACTCGATGCGCTCCGTGACGTCGAGGACGACGCCCTCGACGGCCTCGACGGTCCCGTCAGGCCCGCGGGCGGCCCGTCCCTGGTCCCTGATCCACCGCACCTCGCCGTCGGCGGTCTCGATCGAGTAGGTCAGGTCGTAGGCCTCGCCCGCCTCGGCGGCCTCGTGAATCTCCGTCCAGTCCGGTCCGTCGAGTTCGACGTCCTCGATCCAGTTCACCTCGCCGCTCTCGATCGTCTCGGGGTCGTAGCCGGCGATCTCCCGGACCCCTTCGCTGACGAACTCGATCGACCACTCCGAGTCGTTCGCGACCCGGTAGACGCACCCCGGAACGTTGCTGATCAGCCGCGACAGCTCTCGCTCCGTCTCGATCCGCTCGGTGACGTCGCGGCCGATGCCGACGACGACCGGGTTCCCGTCCGGATCGGTCAGCCCCGTCGCCACGAACTCGTGGGGGATCTCGCCGCCGTCGCTGGTCACGAAGGGCCGCTGGCCACGGCTCTTTCCGGCCCGGAGCGCCGCGTCGATCCCGGCCCGGGCCTCCCTGCGGTCCTCCTCGCGGAAGAACTCCGTCGCGTGCATCCCCTCGATCTCCGCGTCCGAGTACCCCGTCGTCTCGACGAGACTCTCGTTCCAGCGCAACACCTCGCCGTCCTCGTCGGTGACGTAGAACACGTCGTCGATGGCGTCCAGGATGTCCTCAGTGTAGTCCCGGTACTCCCGGAGTTCTTCCTCGCGCTCGCGCAACTCCCGCTCGGCCGCCTTGCGCTCGGTGACGTCGTTGTTGATCCCGACCATGCGCCGATCGTCCCCGTCGTCGGACAGGACCCGGCCACGGACGCTGACCCAGATCACGTCGCCGCTCTCGTGGAACAGCCTGAACTCCGAGTTGAGCACGTCGTCTGCCTCGATGGCCGCCGTCAGTTCGCTCCGTAGCCGCTCCCGGTCGTCCGGGTGGACGCGCTCGGTGAACGCTTCGAGCGTCCCCTCGAACTCGCCCGGCTCCATTCCGACCAGCCGCGCCATCGTCTCGTTCCAGATCACCTCGTCGGTCTCCAGCCGCCACTCCCAGAGTCCGGTGTTCGTCCCTTCTAGCACCAGTTCGAGCCGACGCTTCGTCTCGCGGAGCTCTCGCTCCCGCTCCTTGCGCTCCGTGACGTCCTCCACGAAGGAGACGACCTCGGAGACCTCGCCGCCGTCGCCGTAGATCGGCGCCGTCGACACGCTCACGTCGATCGTCTGTCCGCTTCTCGTCCGGCGCCTGACCTCGACCTGCGAGAGCGACTCCCCCGACCAGGTCCGATTCCGGAGCGACTCGAACTGGTCCCTCTTCCCCTCCGGCACCGCCGGGTACTGGTTGCCGACCACTTCGCCCGCCGACCAGCCGAAGATCCGCTCCATGGCGTCGTTCCAGAGCGTGACGGTCCCGTCCGCCTCCAGGGCCGTGACCCCCACCGGCGCCCGCTCGATGAACCGCTCCAGCCTGTCTTTGGTCTCGCGCAACTCGCGCTCGGCCCGCTTTCGATCGGTGACGTCGCGGCTGACGCCCATGACGCCGATCACCTCGCCGTCCTCGTCGCGATAGGGGTACTTGTTGTCGAGGAAGACGTGCTCCCCGCCGTCGATCGGGCGCGTCGCTTCCCGCGAGATCGATTCGCCAGTCTCCATGACGTGCTCGTCGTCCGCGTGGGCGTCGGCCGCCGTCTCGGCGTCGAACAGCTCCTCGTCGTCCCTGCCGACGATCGACTCGCGGTCCAGCCCGAGGAAGTCAGCGGTCGCCTCGTTGACGAACCGGTAGACCCCGTCGGCGTCCTTGATGTAGATGGCGCTCTCCGTGTTCTGGACGATGGCCTCCAGTTGACGCTCGGTCGTCGACGCGGCCTCCCAGTCGGCCGCGTCGTCTCCCGTGGACCGCTCGGCCGCTCCCGCGTCCCGCTCGCGCGCTTCTATCGACGCCGCCAGGTCGGCCAGCGCGTCGGCCAGTCCCCCGAGCGCGTCGTCGCGCTCGGTGGGGAACTCGACGTCGCACTCGCCCGCCGCGAGTCGCCTGACCTTCGCCGTCAGGTCCTCGATCGGCGCGTCGTCGCCGGCGGCGAGTCCCGGGAGACCGACCAGCCACGGGCCCGCAGGGGACCCCCCGTCGAGGAGCGTCCAGGCGAGCGCGGTCGCGGCGGCCGCGACGACCACCGCGACGCCGGGAGCGAGCGACTGACCCGCGACCGACCAGCGACGCCTGTCCGCCCGGACGAGCCGTCGTGTAGACATAGCTATATGTATTGCCCTCGTCCAGAAGTGTTTACCGAACGAGCGCACCGACGGCGCGGAAGATTCCGATGACGAGTTCGAACCGGCCGGGAGAGCCGCTGTGTCACGCATCTGGCCGCTAGACACTATACATGTAACCCCCGCTACGGCCGCTGGCCAACGCATATTGAAGTCAGGGACATGGTCGGCTGGTGCATCTCTAGGAACACGATGAAATCCACCACGGTCGACACCACCGACCTCTGCTCGGAAATCGTCACCCGCATCGCCGAACGAACGGGCGCGGACCCGCTCGAGATGGACCCCCTCTACGACGCCGTCGACGTCGACGCCATCGAGGCGATCGTCGGCAGCGGCGAGGAGGTCAGCGTGTCGTTCGACTATCACGGGCACACGGTCGTCGTCGAGGGCGACGGCTCCGTTACGGTGACGGGCGAGAGCGAAGCCGAGATGGCGGAGGCGGAGTGATGGCCGGCGCGACGGACGCGACCGCGTCCCCGGGCGCGATCAGGGAGACCTACGAGGAGTTCGCCGTCGGGGACGCGACGGTGGGGATGATCGCCGACCCGGAGAACGGCAACGCCTGGATCCAGTCGACGGTCGTCGAGCGAGTGATCCAATGACTGGAGTCACGACCCGTCATGGAGGCCGTGACGATGTCGACGCCGTCTGACGACGCGTCGCCGCCGTCCCTGCCCGACGCCGACGAACTCGACGATAGCGTCGAAGTCCTGTACGTCGGCGGCGACGCCGAGTCGATCGACGCGGTCGAGTCGCGTCTCCGGTCGGCCGACGGCGTCGACGTCCGGTCCCGACCGCAGTCGACCGAGGCGCTGTCCGCCGTCGACGAGGCGGACTGCGTCGTCGCCGCCGACGCGACGCTGGTCGACGGACGCGACCTGCTGGCCGCCGTCCGAGAGCGGGCGCCGCGGGTGCCCGTCGTCCTCGTCGCGGCGGACCCCACCGACGACCGCCGGGCCGCCGTCCGCGAGGACGACTGGAGCGAGCACGTCCCGAGGACCGGTCCCGGCGGCGTCGTCGACTGCGTCCGGCGCCTCGTCGACCACGAGCGCGACGCCACCCTGGCCGGCCGGGCGCTCGCCGCGCTGGAACTCGTGCCCGACGGCACCGCTATCGCGGCGCCGGACGGGACGGTCGCGTTCGCCGATCCGGCGTTCGCCCGCCAGTTCGGCGTCGCTTCCGACGCCCTCCCCGGCTCCGACTGGCGCGACCTGTTCACCGACGCGGAGATCGACCGGCTCGAGTCCGACGCCTTCCCCAGCCTCGGGGACGGGTGGCACTGGGTCGGCGCCTGCGAGGGCCGCCGCGCGGACGGCGAGACCTTCACCACGCGGACGCGCATCGCCGAACTCGACGACGGCAGCCTGGTGTTCATCGTGCAGTGCGGGACGCAGTCGACCCGGAACTGACATTCCGTCGCCTGGTCTCCTCCTCTTCTCTCTCCCTTCTTCTCTCTCCTCTCGTCTCCTCCTCTTCTCTCCCCGATCTTCTCTCAACCCACCGATCCGTTTCTCCGCCCGTCTGCTCCGTCACGCCGACCGGACGGCCACGAACCGCAGCCGCCGGTAACCGGCCGTCCACGTCTCCGTCTCGGGGTCGTACAGGTCCGGTCGGAGGCGGTCCTCGACGCGCTCGACGACTGCCGCTCGTTCGGCGTCCGTCGGGTCGGCGAACAGCGAGTCGCCGAACAGCTCCAGCCAGTTGCGCAGTCCGTCCGGCCCGTCGAGGTCGGTGGGCCTGTCGAACAGCCGCGCCAGTCGCACCTCGAAGCCGGTCGACTCCAGCAAGCTCGCCTGCTCGCCGACCGTCGGGAAGCGCCAGGGGTGGTCGACGTCGTACCCCCGCTCGCCCAGTTCGCCGAGCGTCGCGTCGACGACGGCGGCGACGTTGCCGCTGCCGCCCATCTCGGCGACGAAGCGGCCGCCCGGACGCAGCGCCGCCCGGACGCGCTCGGCGACGGCCCGCTGATTGGCTATCCAGTGCAGCGCCGCGTTCGAGAAGACGGCGTCGAATGGCTCGTCGGCCTCGTACTCGGTCGCGTCGACGCACTCGAAGCGGAGGTCGGGATGGGTCTCCCGCGCCCCGGCGACCATTTCGTCGGACTGGTCGATTCCGACGACGTCGCCCTCGCCGACGGCCTCGGCCAGGTCGGCCGTGAGGTGTCCCGTCCCGCACCCGAGGTCGAGCACCCGCTCCCCCGGTCTCGGGTCCAGCAGGTCGATCAGGCTCTCGCCGTACTCGTAGACGAAGTCGTGGTCGGCGTCGTAGGCGTCGGCGTCCCAGTCGTTGCTTCTAGCCACGACCGATAGATTCGCTGGCAGATGAGTTGAAATTTACGCCAGTGTGCGGTTCGGTGACGGACCGCGCGTCAGTGTCCGTAAGCGTCGAGGAGCGCCTGCGTCGTCCGCTTGACGTCGCGGGTCGTGACGAACTCCGCGGCGGCGACCTTCGCCTCGACGAACGCGTCCGGCGTGATCTGGAGGGCGTGACCGCCCGGGAAGTGGTCGGCCGCCCTGAAGTCGCGGAACTGCTCCCGGAGGATCTCGGGGTAGTCGCCGAGGTCGACGTCGGACCGCGGCGGGATCGACCCCTTGATCCGGTTCAGCGTCTTCTGGGCCCCCGGCGAGGCCATGAACTCCAGGAACGCACGCGCGTCCTCGTCGAAGTCGGCCCCCTCGGTGGCGACCAGCGCGTCGGTCGACAGCATGAACACGCCCTCGGTCCCCGGGAAGACCGCGTGGTCCCAGTCGGTCCCGTACTCGAAGCCGGCCCGGTCCTCGTAGGAGCCGGCCATCCAGTCGCCCTGGTGGAAGAACACCGACTCGCGGTCCATGAACCGTCCGTTCGCCTGCACCATGTCGACGAACGTGGCGTCGTCGCGAGCCAGGTCGGCGTAGGCGTCGAGCAGCTCCACCGACCCGCGGAGCTCGCTCTCGTAACTGCGCGTCTCCCCCTGCGTGATCCCCCGGTACGTCTCCGCGCCGAACTCCCCGATGACGATGTTGGCGAACAGCTGGAGGACGTCCGAGGGGTTCTTCATCGGCTGTTCCATCCCGATGACGTCACCGTCCTCGCACTGCCGGAGCACCTCCAGGAACTCGCTGGGGCTGTCGACGTGCGCCGGATCGACGCCGCGCTCCTCGACCATGTCGACGTGGTAGAACAGGTTGTTCATCCGGTGGATGTCGATGGGGACGCCGTAGTACGCTCCGTCCATCCGGACGCGCTCGCGCGGTCCCTCGATGAACGCCTACGCCCAGTCGTTGTCCTCCCACAGGTCCGTGACGTCCCGGACCGCGCCCGCGTCGCGGTACGGGATCATGTTCTGGCCCGGCCATTCGACGAACACCGGGGGCGGCGACTCCTGGAGGATCTGGCTCTTGATCAACATCCCGTGGTCGTCGATGGTGTTGGCCTGCTCGGTCACCTCGACGCCCGGATTCCGGGACCGGAAGTCGGCGAACAGCTCCTCGATCATCCGCTTGCCGCCGCCCTCCTGCCAGAAGTGCGCCATCTCGACGTCGGCGCCGGCCCGTGACTGGTGGGTGTGGGAACGCATTTACCCTGTCATCACGACTCGTGGTTATAACGATTGGCCGGCGCTTATCAGCCGCGATAACGGCTAGGAGTGTCTGTCTGTTCTGGAGTCGCTGTGAGAACTGTGTCAGTTCAGCAAGCCCTCGGCCCGCTCGCTGGAACCACTACAGCAGCGAACGCACAGAAAGCCCTCGGCCCGCTCGCGGGATCTGTGCGGGATATCCTCGCTGCGCTCGGACAGTGCCCGCGCACATCCCGCGACCGCGCCTCGCCCTTTCGTCCGCCAGGACTGCAGCCCTGCCCTTCCCCGGGTCGCGGCACGGAGGCCGCTCCCGGCCGCGCTGGCGTCGGGAGGCCCATAGTTCGATTGACACTTCCTACGTCCCGTGCTGCCAGGAGTCCATGTACTCCGCCTGCGTGTCGGTCAGTTCGTCGAACTCGACGCCTTCAGCGGCGAGCTTGATCTCGGCGACCTCCTCGTCCAGTTCGTCGGGGACCTCGTGGACGCCGGCCTCGTAGGCGTCGCCGTTCTCGACCAGTTCCCGCACCACGACGGCCTGGACGCCGAAGCTCTGGTCCATGACCTCGACCGGGTGGCCCAGCGCGACGGGTGTGGCCAGATTCACCAGCCGCCCCTCCGCGAGTACGTTCAGGCGGCGGCCGTCGTCCAGCTCGTAGGCCTGCACGCCGTCGCGTGCCTCGTAGGTGTCGACCGCGAGGTCTCCCAGCGCGTCGAGGTCGATCTCGACGTCGAAGTGGCCGGCGTTGGCCAGCAGGACGCCGTCGTCCATCCGCTCGAAGTGCTCCTCGACGATGACGTCTCGATTGCCCGTCGTCGTGATGAACACGTCGCCCTCCTCGGCGGCCTCGGCCATCGGCATGACCTCGTACCCCTCCATGTGGGCCTCCAGCGCGCGGCGGGGCTCGACCTCGGTGACGACGACGTCGGCGTTCTGGCCGGCGGCCTTCCTGGCGACGCCCTTGCCGCAGTAGCCGTAGCCCGCCACCACGACGGTCTTGCCGGCCCACGAGAGGTTCGTCGTCATGGCGATCGACGCGAGGGAGGACTCGCCGGTGCCGTGGACGTTGTCGAACAGCCGCTTCATCGGCGTGTCGTTGACGGCGAAGACGGGGTAGTCGAGTTCGCCGTCCTCGTCCATCGCGCGCAGGCGGTGGACGCCCGTGGTGGTCTCCTCGGCCCCGCCGACGATGGTGTCGATCAGTTCGGGGTAGTCCTCGTGGATCGCCGCCACCAGATCCATCCCGTCGTCGACGGTGATCGTCGGCTCGTGGGCGATGACGGACTCGATGGCTTCGTAGTACTCCTCGTCGCCGACGCCGCGGCGGGCGTAGGAAGTGACGCCCGCCACCGCGTCCAGCGCCGCGCTGACGTCGTCGTGCGTGGAGAGGGGGTTACAGCCCGTGATGGCGACTTCCGCGCCGGCCGCCGCGAGCGTCTCCGCCAGTACTGCGGTCTTGGCCTCGACGTGCATCGCCATGCCGATGCGCTCGCCCTCGAAGGGCCGCTCGTCCTCGAAGGTCTCGCGCAGCGATTCGAGGATGGGCATGTGCTGGCTCGCCCAGTCCATCTTCCGCCGACCCTCCTCGCGGGCCGATTCCGGATCCGATAGCTGCTCGGTGATGGGTTCGGTCATGCCTCTATCGACGGGCAGCCCCGTCAAAAACCCCCTGCCATCGACGCGACGGCTAGGAGTAACTGAGAGTTCTGGAAGTGTTGGTTCGAATGGTGAGAACAACCAGAAAGCCCCGCCCTGCTCGACTCGGGAGGCTCGCTGTGCTCCTCGGTCGTTCCTCCCTGCGGTGCTTGCTTCGCCTGCCTTCGTCGAGCAGGGCGCCCCTTTCAGTCCCGCCCGTAGCCGGCTGTTCAACCGGCGCTGGGCGGGACTGAAAGGGGTGGCTGGCTACGCGAACCCCGACGACGTCGTCCGAGAGAGCTCTGCTCTTCCGTGATACAGTAGCGAGCACATACCCCGTCTTTAGGCGGGGGTCAAGCGGACAACAGCCTCTACTTCTATCGACGACGTCACGACTGGATTTCCAACGGTTCTACTGGTGGAATTAAGGTCTCAAGTCCAATAGTGCACAACACGGATGAAGACCACACGGCACGCGACCTACACTCTCAACTACCACATAGTGTGGTTGCCGAAGTACCGCAACTCGGTACTCTCCGGGGAGGTCGCAGACCGTGTGCGAGACATCCTCCACGAGATCGCCGACGACAAGGGTGTAGAGATACTCGACCTGACCGTTCGACCCGACCACGTTCACCTGTTCGTCAGCAGCCCGCCGAAACACGCCCCATCGCTTCTCGCCAACTGGTTCAAGGGGATTCCCTCACGGAAGTACAACCACCGCTACGCCGACACCGAAGACGAAAAGATTCGCTGGGCGCGGGGCTACTACGCAGGGACGGCGGGCCACGTGTCCAGTGAGACGGTTCAGGACTACATCCAGCGTCACGAAGAGGGCGAGCAATGACCGAGCTCACCAAGACGCTGGAGTTGAAGCTGGTCGACCCGAACGCGCACAAACGGCGGAAACTCCAAGAGACGCGCGACGCCTACCAGCAGGCCCTCGCCGATGCGTTCGACGCTGGTTGCACCACTCAAACTGAAGCGAACGACGTGGTGGTCAACTACGACCTATCAGGGTACGCGAAAAACGCCCTCAAGAAGTACGTCCCGCAGTTGACGACGACGTACAATGCAGATGAGCTACACGACGACCACCCAGTTCGGTTCACAAACGAGGGGCTCCGGCTCGATCACAACCCCCAGAACGCTATCGAGTGGTACGTCAAAATTCCGCACCACGAGGACTACCACCTCTGGCTGCCAGCACAACCGAACCCCGACCAACGGGAGTGGTTAGAAGCCGTGAACGCTGGTGACGCGGAGATGGGTGAGCGTCGGCTCTTCCAGCGGGATGAGACGTGGTATCTCCACGTCACCGCCACCCGCGGCGTGGAGGACTGTTCCGGGGTGGCCGCTGACGAACGAACGCCGATCGGAGTCGATATCGGGGAAGCGTCACTCGCCACGGTGTGTCACCGCGACGAGGGCGGTTCTCCGACCCGTCCCGAGCTGTGGGCCGACGAGGGCAAGACCGTTCGTCGGCTCCGCAAAACCTACTTCACCGCCACGCGACGGCTCCAAGAACGCGGCAGCGACCGTATCGCCGAGTCGTTCGGCGACGCCCTGTGGAACCACATCGACGACGTGTTCCACTGTGTCACCCGCGACGTCGTCGAGCACGCCGAGTCTGTCCCGAACCAAGTGCTGGTTCTGGAAGACCTGACCTACATTCGGGAGTCGATGGACTACGGTGAGTATATGAATCGCCGTCTTCACGGCTGGGCGTTCGCCAAACTCCACGCGCAGATACGGTACAAGGCTGTCGAGACGGGAATTCCCGTCGAGACGGTGAATCCGCGCAACACCTCGAAAGAGTGCCACGCGTGTGGTGAAGTGGGGTATCGTCCGAAGCAGGCGACGTTCAAATGCACGAACGACGGCTGCTGGATGGGCGAATACCAGGCAGACGTGAACGGGGCGATAAACATCGCGGACCGCTACCTCAGCGGAGAGAGTCGGTCCAGAGAACACGAGATCGACGATGACTCGGCTGAGGATGGGGCGTGTTTGACCGCGCCACAAGACAGCCACGCCGATGGTGCAACCCAGCAAGAGACGCGTGGAACGTATGCGTCTTGAAACCACAGGGCCACACTCGGCCTGAAATCCCATGGTGGGATTCCCGCGTCTTCAGGCGCGGGAGGAGGTCAATGTTCGCGGACGTATCGTCCGCTGTTTCTTCCCGATTCGCAACACCTAGCCGGGCAAGCGTATTAGGGGGACCGCCCCGTGGTCGCTCTCATGCGCGCAGCAGTGTTCACGGACTACGGGGAACCGCTGGAGGTCCGCGAGGTCGAGGACCCGGAACCGGAGCCACACGGCGCGGTCGTGGCCGTCGAGGCCTGCGGCGTCTGCCGGAGCGACTGGCACGCCTGGCAGGGCGACTGGGACTGGCGTGGGCTGGACCCCGTGCCGGGGCACATCCTGGGTCACGAACCCGCCGGCCGCGTCGTGGCGATCGGCGAGGAGGTCGAGAGCGTCAGCGAGGGCGACCACGTCACCGTGCCGTTCAACCTCGGCGACGGCCAGTGTCGGCTCTGCCAGACCGGCCACTCCAACATCTGTGAGAACCGGCAGGCGCTGGGGCTCCAGCCGGAAGCGCCCGGCGCGTTCGCCGAGCAACTGCCGGTCCCCCACGCGGACCACAACCTCGTCCACCTGCCGGAGGGCGTCTCCTCCGTCGAGATGGCCGGGCTGGGCTGTCGGTTCATGACTGCCTTTCACGGGCTGGCCCACCGGGCTGACCTGGGCGCCGGCGACTGGGTGGCGATCCACGGCTGCGGTGGCGTGGGCCTCTCGGCCATCCACGTCGCGAGCGCGCTGGGGGCCAACCCCATCGGCGTGGACCTGACCGACGACAAGCTCGAGCTCGCCGAGGAACTGGGCGCCGAGGCGACCGTCAACGCCAGCGACGTCGACGACCCCGCCGAGGCGGTGCTGGACCTCACCGACGGCGGCGCCCACGTGTCGATGGACGCGCTGGGGATCGAGACCACCGCCCGCAACGCCGTCAGGAGCCTCGGCAAGACCGGCCAGCACGTCCAGGTCGGCCTCACCACGGAGGAGGCCGGCGGCAACCTCTCCCTGCCGACCGACGAGATGGTCACCAGCGAGATCGACTTCCTCGGCGCGCTGGGGATGCCCCCGGAGCGCTACGACGAGATCTTCCGGATGGTGGCGGCGGGCAAGCTCGACCCCGCCGCCGTCGTCTCGGAGACCATCGCGCTCGAGGACGTCTCCGAGAAGCTCGACGCGATGACCGACTACGGGACGGTCGGCATCCCCGTCGTCGACGAGTTCTGACCGTCGAGCAGCCGCTAAGCGGGTTCTCGCGTTCGACCCGGAACCGACGGTGCCGTCGAAAGAAAGAATCGCGACGTCGGTCAGTCGCGACCGGGTCGCATCACTTGGGCCCGGCGTGGGCGGGCGGGCCGCCGCCGTCGCGTGCCTCAGTCTCGTTGGCGCCATCGTCGCTACCGGCCCACGCGGGCGGGCCGCGGTGTGCGGGACCAGCGCGGTCCGGCAGCACGAGGTCGCCGTCCTCGTTCAGGTAGACGCTCGCGTTCGCGGACGGGCTGACGGTCGCGTTGTCGGGCAGTTCGATCACGCCCTCCCCGGGCGCGGCGCTCCCGGTACCCGGCTGGCCGCCGTCACAGCTCGGCCCCGCGTCCGCCGGCGCGTTGCCAGCGTTTCCATCGATCGGTGCAGCAGCCGGCGCTGCTCCGGCGGTGGCGACCCCCGGCCCCGCGGCCGTGAGCACCCCCACCAGCAGCAGCGCGATCAGTGCATCGCGCATCGCAGCCGTTCAGTCGAGGCTGCTGAGATTAAAAATTAGACTCGGTTCGCCCTTTTTAACGCTGCTAAAACGGTCCGTGAGACTGTCTGAGGTGTCGCGAGAACGTTCAAACTACAATCTCAGAGTTCAAATATCGATCCACAGCCGGGGACCATCTCCAAATCGGTGGAACGTCTGGGTGACTGTTCCGGGTCGGGAGCTGCTACTGGCGATCGCGATTGATCCGGGGCCGGGTTCGATCCGCCCTCCGGGAGAAGCAGTGACGGCTGTGTCGCTTCAGTTGGGACCGGCGTGCTCGGGCGGACCGCCGCCGTTACCGTTGTTTCCGCCGTCGTCCTCGTCGCTGTCGCCGCTCTCGGCGTCGTTCTCGTCGCTGTCGCCGCTCTCGGCGTCGTCGCTCTCGTCGCTGTCGTCCCTCTCCTCGTCGTCGCTCTCAGCGCCGTCGTCGCTGTCGTCGCCGTCGTCGGTCTCGTCGTCACCGCCGGGACCGGCGTGGTCCGGCGGGCCCTGTTCGGACTCGTTGTCGTCGGTCTCGTCGTCACCGCCGGGACCGGCGTGGTCCGGCGGGCCCTGTTCGGATTCGTTGTCGCCGTCACCGCCGGGACCGGCGTGCTCGGGCGGTCCGCGCTCGGACTCGTTGTCGTCGGTCTCGTCGTCGTCACCGTCCGGTCCAGCGTGATCCGGCGGGCCGGCGTAGTCCGGCGCGTTGCCGGGGTTGTTCTCGGTCACGAAATCGGCGACTTGCGGACCGATGCCCGTCACGTTGTCCTCGTGCAGGCTCTCGACGAAGCTGGACACCTGGAGTCCGAACGCGTCGGGCGCGTTCCCGACGGCCATCCCACCGTCGTCGGTCTCCGTCTCGTCGTCTTCAACGTCGGTCTCGTTGTCGTCGACGTCGGTCTCGTTGTCGTCGACTGTCGTCTCATCGCCGTCGTTCGCGGTCTCCGTGCCCGTGTCCGCTGCCGCCGTCCCGATCGCGGGGCTCACGGCGGCCCCGACGACCGCGACAGCGACGATCAGTGCAAGCAGTTTCCGATTCATGCTACCAGATTCGTTCGGTTGCCTACCAATAAACCCCGAATCCGGTTCAGGTGCGTTCGGCCGGTTCGAAACCCGTCGAGAGCATCTCGTTTCGTTTACAAACAATTCTAGATATTTATTTCTAGTATAAATAGTGCATAAAATGGGCTGTCTCCCCTCTCCGGCCGGCGTCGTCGGGCCCGGATCCGTCGGGAGCACGCCCGACCGGTCACGGGACAGCGAGCGGTCCCTCGCACAGCCGGTGCGTGAGGTACAGTCCGACGGCCCCGGCGGCAGGGAAGACGAACCACGGCACTGGGCCGGTCTCGATGGCCAGCGGAGCGACCGCGATGATGACCCAGACCGGCGAGAGCTTCCAGGTGTCCGAGCTGAGGCCGAGCGGACGGATCGGATCGATCCCCCGTTCGCGGCCTGCGACTCGGCCGCACCAGCGTCGCGGGTACCGCCACCGTCGACTGCGCGCCTGTACGAGCGGACGAGCGCGCCCCCGCCTAGCACGATCAGCGCCACCAGTCCGCCGGCTACGGCCCAGTCCGCGACCGACGCGACCGGTCCGGCGTCCCGGACGGGGGCCGCGACGATGGCCCCGCCGACGGCGACGACTCCGGCGAGCGCGACGAGGTACCGGTTCACGGAAGGGTCTTCACCGGACGACGTGCCCAGCAGTTGGCGGAATGCGACCATAAAAGCACCTCGAATATGCTGAAACAAAGGCGGCGGCCGCCGCCCTGACGGCGATCGTCCGATCCGGTGGCGGCGACGGCGGCGGGTCGCCGTCGCGACCGGGCCGGCGTCGGACTCGACGCTACGTTCGATCGACGAGCGGTCGATCTGACCTGCCAGGTGGTCAGTTCGCCTCGGCCCGTTCGATCAGGTCGGCTGCGCGCTCCCGGGCGCGCTCCTTCACCGCGGTCTCGTCCAGGGTCAGCACCTCGCGGTCGCGCATGAGCACGCGACCGTCGCAGACGGTGTGACGCACGTCGCTCCCGCTGGCGGCGTAGGCGAGGTGACTCACCAGGTCGTGGGCGGGCGTGAGGCGGGGCGCGTCCAGGTCGAGCACGATCAGGTCGGCGTTGGCGCCCGCGGCGACCCGCCCCGAGTCGATGCCCAGCAGGCCCGCGCCGCCCGCCGTCGCGACGTCGACGACCGTACCGGCCGCCATCGCGCCGGCGTCGTCGGCCGCCAGCTTCCCGAGCATCGCGGCGTCGCGCATCTCGTCGAACAGGTCGAGGTCGTTGTTCGAGGCCGGGCCGTCGGTACCCAGGCCGACCGGGACGCCGGCGTCCAGCAGGTCCTGGACCGGCGCCATCCCGCTGGCGAGCTTCATGTTCGAGGCCGGGCAGTGGACGACCCCCGTCCCGCGCTCGGCCAGCAGGTCGATCTCGGTCTCGTCGACGTGAACGCCGTGAGCCAGGAAGTCACGCTCGGTCAACAGCCCGCAGTCGTCGGCGTATTCCATGGGCCGCTCGCCGTGCTCCTTGACGATGGGATCGACCTCGTTCTCGGTCTCGTTGGCGTGGAAGTGGATCGCCAGCCCCGCGTCCCGCGCCTCCGGCACGAACTCGCGGAGGTACTCCTCGCCCACCGTCGTGAGGCTGTGGGGCTGGAACGTCGTGGTGATCCGCCCGTCAGTGGCGCCGTCCAGCTCCCTCGCCACGTCGAGGCTCTGCCGCATATCTTCCCGCGCCCCCTCCTCGTCCTTGCCGACGGTGATCGCCGTGTGTCCGAGCTTCGCACGGATCCCCGCCCGCTCGACCGCCTCGGCGATCTCGTCGACGTGGAAGTACATGTCGGAGATGGCGATCGAGCCGGACTTGATCAGCTCCAGCAGGCCCAGTTCGGCCCCGACCCGGACGTCGTCTGCCGTCAGTTCGGCCTCGACTGGCCAGATGTCCTCCTGCAGCCACTCGTCCAGCGGCTTGTCGTCGGCGTAGCCCCGCAGCAGCGTCATCGCCACGTGCGTGTGCGCGTTGACGAGCCCGGGCATCACCAGCCCGCCTTCGGCGTCGAGCTCGTCGTCCGCCGGGCCGAGCGCGCCCGGGTCGTCCACCGCCAGAATCTCGCCGTTGACCTGATCGACGAGCACGTCCGCGTCTTCGACCGTGCGGTCCGGCCGGAGCACCTGCCCGCCGGTCACGAGGAGTTCGCTCATGGCCCGAGGTTGGACGGCCCCCTCCGTCAGTCTGCCGTTCGGCGATAGACTCTCGCACGCTCTCCGGGCCCCACGCCGCCGCGAGGGGAAAGACAGTTGCCCGCCGCGCTGCCAGTGGGGGTATGCGCATCGCCGTGCCCAACAAGGGGCGCTTGCACGAGCCGTCGGTCGACCTGCTGGAGCGGGCGGGGCTGCACGTCGTCGACGGGGCCGACCGCCAGCTGTACGCCGAGACGGTCGATCCCGACGTCACCATCCTCTACGCCCGCGCCGCGGACATCCCGGAGTACGTCGCCGACGGCGCCGCCGACGTGGGAATCACGGGCTACGATCAGGTCTGCGAGGCTCCGGTCGACCTGGTGGAACTGCGAGACCTGGACTTCGGGAAGTGCCGCCTGGTGCTGGCGGCGCCGGAGGACGGCGACGTCGAGACCGTCTACGACTTCGAGGGTGGCCGCGTCGCCACGGAGTTCCCGAACGTCACCCGCGACTACTTCGAGGAGATGGACGTCGACGTCGACATCACCGAGGTCTCCGGCGCGACGGAGCTGACGCCGCACGTCGACATCGCCGACGGCATCGTCGACATCTCCTCGACGGGCACGACCCTGCGGATGAACAGGCTGGAGGTGGTCGACGAGGTGCTGCAATCGTCCGTGCGGCTGTTCGCCCGCGAGGAGGTGGCCGACGACGAGAAGGTCCGCCAGGTCGCGACGGCGCTGAGTTCGGTGGTCGACGCCGAGGGCAAGCGCTACCTCATGATGAACGCCCCCGCGGACGCCCTGGACGACGTGAAGGAGGTCCTCCCGGGCATGGGCGGGCCGACGGTGATGGACGTGGCCGGCTCCGACGACGTCGCCGTCCACGCCGTCGTCGACGAAGGCGAGGTGTTCGAGACGATCACCGAACTGAAGGCCGTCGGCGCCAGCGACGTCCTCGTGACCGAGATCGAGCGGCTCGTCGAGTAGCGCTCTCCGTCGCTCTCCCGTCTAGTCACTCTCCTTCGCTCTACCTGCGCGCGGTCGTCTCGCCCTCGAACAGCTCCTCGAAGACCTTCCGCTGGGCGGCCCGCAGGTGCTGGTGATACGTGGGTCGGGAGATGTCCATGCCCTCCGCCAGTTCGTCGCCGTCGACCTCGCGGGGCCACTCGAAGAACCCGCCGAGGTAGGCCGTCCGCAGCGCCGTCTCTTGGCGGCCGGTGAACCGGTCGGCCAGCGCCGAGCGGAACTCCTGCTGGGTTCGGACGGGACGCTCGTGCTCGTGATAGCCCACGAGGTCCGTGTTCACGTAGTTGTCCTGAACGAGGCCGAACACCTCGCGGGCCTCGGCCTCGTAGGGGAGCTCGACGCCGTAGCGGGTCACGCCGTTCTCGCTCTCGATGGCCTTCGGAACGGCGCCGTGGTCGACCAGCGTGGCAACGAGCGACTCGGTGACGGTGGCGTCGAACAGCGCCTCGCCGTCGTGCTCGGCGACGCAGCGGGCCTCGGTGACGGCGTCGTCCGCCCGCAGCGCGTCGAGGACCGCGCCCGCGTCGTCGCCCTCGGCGGTCAGGTACAGGCGCAGCGACCCCTCCTCCTGGGTGACGGTGCCGGCCGATTCGATCGCGGCGTCGGTGCGGCCGGTCAGCCGGCAGAACAGGAGGTCGGAGTCGTCGACGGTGAACTCCAGTTCGATGACCTTGTTGGCGCTGAGGATGCGTCCGCTCTCGATGGCGTTTATGGCGTTGGCCACGGCCTGGCCCAGCGCGTCCAGCACGACGCGCTCGCGCTCGTCGAAGGCGTCGGGCCTGTCGGCGCAGACGTACAGCACACCGTAGTTCGTGTCGGTGTAGGAGAGCGGAACGGCCATCACCGACGCGACGCCGGCCTCGGCGGCGTCGGCGAGCCACCCGGCGGCGCCGGCCAGGTCGTCCCCGTCGAGGACGCGGGACTCGCCGGCCGCGAGGGCCCGGGCGCCGGGGTCGTCCCCGTCCATCGGCACCTCGACGTCGCTCACGTCGAGGTCGGCCGCGCCGCTCCACTCGCGGGCGGCGATGGTCTCGGCGCGAACGTCCGGGCGCCCCAGCCAGGCGAAGACGTAGGGGTCGGCCGAGGCCAGCTGCTCGGGGACGCCGGCCTCGACCTCCTCGCGGGTGGTCGCCTCGACGAGCACCTCGACGGTGTCCTCGACGAGCCCGTTGATCCGCTCCAGGATGGTCGCGATGCGCTCGCGGGCCTGTCGGACCTCCCGCTCGCGCTTGGCGCGGTTGCAGGCCGCGGCGGCGTTGGTCGCCAGCAGCTCCGCCACCCGGCGGTCCACCTCGTCGATCGCGTCGACCGTCGCCGTCGAGACGGTCAGCGTCCCGTGGACGCCGATGGGGAAGTACATGGCCGACCGAGCGGGCTCGCGGTCGAAGCCGTCGGAAAGCGCCCGGAGGTCCTGGACCACGGCGGGCTCGCCGGAGGCGAACACCTTCCCGGGCTGGCCCTCGTCGAGGTCGTAGACCGGCCGTTCGCTCATCCGCTGGTCGACGGCGTCGGTCCGGGCGACGGGCCGGAGCACCCGGTAGTCGGCGTCGTACAGCCGGACGATGTTGAACTCGAACCCCAGCAGCGACTCGGCGGCGTCGGCCGCGATCTCGGCGATCGACTCGCGGCTGGGCGCCTGCATCAGCGCCCGCGAGGTCTCCTGGAGCTGCGAGATCAGGTCCCGGCGGCGCTTCCGGCGGGAGACGTCCCGGAACGCGGCCACCGCGCCGGCCCCGTCCAGCGCCGCCAGGTCGACCTCGAAGGGCGTCGGCTCCCCCCGCTCCGGCCGGAGCTCCAGCTCGACCGTCGCGCCGTCCCCCGTCGATTCCAGTCGGTCCAGCGCCCGGTCGACGCGCTCGCCCGCGTCCTCGCCGGCGACGAGAGCGACGTGCTCGCCCAGTAGCTCGCTCCGGTCGCGGCCGGTCAGCGCGGCCAACGCGTCGTTCGCGTCGTCGAATCGGCCGCCGTCGTCCAGGACGGCGACGCCGGCGTCCAGCGCCTCGACCACCTCGCCCGCTTCCCGCATGCTCGCTGTCCGTCCCGCGCCCGCGTTCCGTCCCCTGGCGTCCCCCTCGCCGTCGACGACCGTCCGGATCCGGTGGGCGAGGACGCGCTCGCTGCCGTCGCCCCGCCGGACGACGTCGGTCGCGCCGTCCGCCAGCGCCGCGTCGACGGCGGCCGCGTCGTCGACGAGACAGATCACCGGCGTCTCCGGCGCCGCGCGCCGGACGCGCTCGACGCTCGCGCCGTCGGTCACCAGGCAGTCGGCGTCTCCCGCCTGCGCGGGGACCTCACCGACCGCCGTCCCCACCTCGCAGTCGGCCGCGTCCTCCAGTTCCGCGGCGGCCTCGGCCACCCAGCCCTCGTCGTCCCCGCAGACCACCACGCGCACTCCGCTCGACATACCTCACTCGTTAGGGACGACCTGACTTAAAAGAGGGGCCAAACGGCGGTCGGCGCGCACGGCCGAACGGTCGCCCGGTGGCAGTTACTCGACGTGGATGGCCGGCCGGAACGGGACGGCCTGGTCGGCCTTGCCCGCGGGGTCCTCGGGGTCCTCGTCTTCCGCGTACACCTCGACGTCGGCGTCGTGCTCGCGGGCCAGGAAGTCGGCGGCGTCCTCGTAGACGGCCCGCTCGTCCAGGGCCGCGAGCGTCGCCAGTTCGCCGTCGTCGCGGCCGCGGGCGAACTCGACCAGTTCCTGCGCGTGGTCGTTGACGGCGTCGCCCTTCTCGCGCAGGTCCGGGTTCGACATCGCCTCGCTCATCACCGCGCCGACGTTCGCCCCGGCCTCGCGGACGGCGGCGAACACGTCGCGCTTCCAGTCGGCGGCGACGTACACGCGGATGGTCTCGGGGTCCTCGCCGGTGACTTCGAGGATGTCGGCGACGTCCTCGTGGAGGTCCTCGACCAGCGCCTCGCTGGCGACGGCGGACTCGTCGCGGAACGCCTCGTCGACCTCGGGCCACGGGGCGTCCTCGGCGGGCGTGCCGGTCAGGCGCTCGTGCAGTTCGTTGGCCATGAACGGGACGAAGGGGGCCAGCAGGCGCAGGCGCGTCTCCAGTACGTGGCGCAGCGTCCACCGGGCGCCCGGCCGGTCGAGGTCGGCGCGCCGGCGGTACCACCGCAGCTGCTCCTCGAAGCGGTAGAACGCTTCCTGGCTGGCGGTGCGGGTCTCGAAGCGCTCCAGGCTGTCTGTGACGGCCTCGACGGTCTCCTGGAGCTTCGCCAGCAGCCAGCGGTCGATGTCCTCGAGGGCGTCGCGGTCGCCTTCGGGGCCATCGATCAGCTCGACGGCCCGCGACCAGAACCGCGCCAGCTGGTCGTGCGTGGAGCCGACCTCGTCGGACCGCCAGTCGAAGTCCTGCCAGGGCTCGGAACTGTTCAGCAGGAAGAAGCGGACGGTGTCGGCGCCGTACTCGCTGATGGCCTCGTCGGGCAGGACCACGTGGCCCTTCGAGGAGGACATCTTCTGGCCCTCCAGCAGGCCCATGCCCATGCCGGTGATCCCCTGGGGCCACTCGTCCTCGTCGAACAGCTCCGCGTGGTGGTAGAGGAAGAAGGTGAGGTGGTTGTTGATGAGGTCCTCGGCGGAGCAGCGGTAGTCGACGGGGTACCAGTAGGACCACTCCTCGCGCAGTTCCAGCGCCGTCGGGTCGGGGTCCTCGACGGCCTCCTCGCCGTAGAACAGGGCGTCGAAGAAGTCACGATCCAGCTCCTCGACGGGCACGTCCGACAGCCGGTGGGCGATGGTGTAGTAGGCCATGTAGATCGTCGAGTCCGACAGCGGCTCGATGATGAACTCGGGATCCCACGGCAGCGGCGTGCCCAGGCCGTAGTTGCGGATGCAGGGCCACTCCTCCAGCCAGTCGACGGTGTTGTAGTACTGCTGGCGGGTGTTTTCCGGGATGGCGTCGAGGTTCTCGATGGCCCGCTCGACCTTCGCGGTCCACTCCTCGTCGTTGTATCGCAGGAACCAGGTGTCCTGCTCGGCGACCTCGACCTCGCCGCCGCAGCGGCAGACGACCTCGGCCGCGAAGTCGTACATCGCGTCGAAGTCGCCCTGGCTCTGGTAGTACTCCTTCAGTTCGTCGCGGACGTCCTCGATGACCGCGCCGGCGAAGTCGCCGTAGTCGTCGTTCAGTTCGCCGCCGTGGAACTCGGCGTTGTACAGCTCGTGGGTCGCATCGTCCAGCGCGGGGTCGCCCTGGCCGGAGACGCCGTACTCCTCGACGGCGTCGCGGGCGGGGATCTCGCCGTAGCCCTCGACGGAGAGGATCGGGACGGGTTCGATGGCCCGGACGTCCTCGGGGTCGAGGCCGTACTCGGTCAGGTCGTCGGCTCGCTCTTTGGCGTCCTGCAGCGCCACGTAGTCGTCCGGCGAGTGAGCCGGGACGGACATGACGACGCCGGTGGCGTTGTCGACGTCGACGAAGTCCGCGGGCAGAATCGGGATCTCGTCGCCCGTGACGGGGTTGTCGACGCGGCGGCCGACCAGATCGGCGCCGTCGATCCGCTCGTGGACCTCGACGTCGCGGGCCTGCAGCTCGAACTTCTCGGCGGCGTCCTCGGAGACGATCCAGGTCTCGCCATCGACCGTCGCGCGGACGTACGTCGCGTCGGGGTCGACGTAGGCGTTGGTGACGCCCCGCACCGTCTCGGGCCGCAGCGTCGCCATCGGGTAGACGACGCTCTCGCCGCCCTCGTCGGCGGAGAACTTGATCAGCGTGTACTCCTGGAACTCCTCGTCCTCGCCCTCCAGCAGGTCGTGGGTGGTGACCGGCTGCTCCTCGTTCGTGCAGTAGTTGACCGGGTGCAGCCCCTTCTCCAGCAGGCCGCGGTCCCTGAGGGTCTCGTACTGCCAGGTGATGAACTTCTCGTAGCGGTCGTCCTCGGTGGTGAACTCGCGGCGCCAGTCGATCGAGAGGCCCAGCTGCTTCATCCCCGCCTTGTAGTGCTCCTCGATGAAGTGGCGGGCGTAGCCCATCGGCGTCTCCAGGTCCGCGAGGGTGTCCTCGGGGACGTTGTAGGTGTCCCGGAGCACCGACAGCTGCTTCTCCTCGCCCTTCTTGAGGCGCTCGACGGCCCCGATGATCGGCGTGCCCGTGACGTGCCAGCCGATGGGAAAGAGGACGTTGTCGCCCTGCTGGCGGCGGTACCGGGCGTAGACGTCCGGCACCGTGTACGTGCGGGCGTGCCCGATGTGCATCCCGCCCGACGGGTAGGGATAGGGGACGGTGATGAACGTCTTGTCTCGCGGTTCCGTCCCGTCACCGCTCGACTGTTCTGAGGCGCGTTGCGCCTCACTGTCCTCTTCGGAGGGGTCGACCTCGTACCGTTCCTGCTCGGCCCAGCGCTGGCGCCACTCCGGCTCGATCTCGGCCGGCTCGTACCCCGTCTCGTCTGTAGCCATGTTCTTGTCCGACCTCACGTGCCCGGGGGACTAAAGGGGTCGACGTTTCGAACGGGTCCGGGACGCCGAACACGGGACGCGACCGGCCGTCGTCCACAACACTTATTTTCATTAATGATATTCTCTCGAACGACACGCCGCCCACGGGATCGGAGCACGCTACCAATGTCAGAGAAACACCCAGAGGCCGCCGACGAGAGCGAACGCGAGCGGATCGACCGTCTCTACGACGTTCTGGACCACGACTGCCGACGGTTCGTCCTCCGCTCGCTGCTCGACCACCGGACCCTGGCCCTCGCGGACCTCGCCGAGCTGATCGCCGAGCGGGACCACGACGTGGCCTTCCCCGACGTCCCCGAGGCGGCGGTCCTCCGGACCTACGCCTCGCTCCACCACAACCACCTGCCGAAGCTCGACGAGGCCGGCCTCGTCACCTACGACGAGGAGGCCGAACTCGTCTCGCTCTCGGCGGCCGACCAGCGGGCCCACGTGGAGACGCTGCTGTCCGTCGTCGGGCCCGAGTAGCGCGGCCGAGCGACGCCCTCGCCGTCGTCTACCCTCCTCCCTCTATAGTAGAAATTGAACGCACTGACACACTCGAGGGGCACCCGGGGTGCCCCTCGATGTGTGAATAGTTTCAATTTCTACTATAGACCGTAGCTGGTGTCCAGTCGCTTTCCTCCCGGTAACCAACCGGCGAGAAGGCTTCTTGATGTTACTGTCCTAACACGAGTGCATGTGTGACGAACGTAGTCATGCTGTCGTGCTCGCTGCCGGCATGGGGACTCGGTTGCGACCAGTGACCGAGTCGACCCCGAAGACGCTCGTCGAGGTCGGCGACCGCCACATCCTCGGTCACATCTTCGAGTCGCTCGACCGCACCGGCTACGAGCGTGTGACGGCCGTGACGGGCTTCGAGGCCGACCAGGTGCGCGAGTTCTGCGAATCCGCCGGGTTCGACCTCGACGTCGACTTCGTCCACAGCGACGCGTACGACTCGACCAACAACCTCTACTCGCTGTGGCTGGCCCGCGACCGCCTCGACGACGGGTTCACCCTCGTCAACTCCGACACGCTGTTCCCGGCCGCGAGCCTGCGGCGACTCGCCGCGACCGACGGCTCGGCCCTGCTCGTCGACGCCGAGAAGACTCTCGGCGACGAGGAGATGAAGGTCAGGACCGAGGGCGACGAGGCGGTGGCCATCGGGAAGGACCTCTCGGCGGCGACCGGCGAGTACATCGGCGTGAGCAAGTTCAGCCCCGCGGGCGCCGACGCGCTGGTCGACGAACTCGACGCGCTGGTCGACGCCGGCCGGACGAACGAGTGGTACGAGGCCGCGTTCGACCGCATCTTCGACGCCGTCGACGTGAGCGTCGTCCCGGTCGACGGCGACTGGATCGAGATCGACGACCACGACGACCTGCGGACGGGCCGGCGGCTGTTCGGCGAGGTGACCGCGGAGTGAGTCCGGGGCGGACCGCGCTCCGGACGCTCGCCGGCGCGGCCACCTCCCTCGCGGCCCACCGGGCCGCCCACCTCGTCCCCCGCGACGACGACCTGTGGGCCTTCGGCTGCCGCGGCGGTGAGCGCTTCGAGGGGAACGCGAAGTACCTGTTCCTCCACGTCGAGGAGCGCGACGACCTCGACGTCCGGCCGGTGTGGCTCTCCGAGAGCGACGAGACGGTCGCCGCCCTCCGGGAGCGCGGATACGAGGCCTACCGCACCGACGCGGCCGAGGGGCTCCGCACGCTGGCCCGCGCCGGCCGCGTCTTCACGACCGGAGGCTTCACCGGCCTCCCGCTGTGGCCGACCGGCGGCGCGGAGGTCGTCCAGCTCTGGCACGGCGTCCCGCTCAAGCGCATCTCCGCCGACGGGCCGCAGTTCGAGCGGGCCTCGCCGTTCGAGCGGCTGTCGCGCCGCTACGTCTACCAGCAGTTCGACCGCGTCGCGGTGACCGGACGCCGCTTCGTCGACGTCTTCTGCTCGGCGTTCGAGATCGATCGGGACCGGGTCTCCGTCACGGGATACCCCAGAAACGACGCGCTGTTCCGCGAGGTCCCCGGCTTCGACGTCGGTCAGGACCGGGCGCTCCACGACGCGGTCGCGGCGCTCGACGGACCGGTGTTCGCCTACCTGCCCACCTACCGCGAGGACGGTCGTTCGCCCGCCGACGCCGTCGACTTCGCTGCGCTGGACGCCTTCCTCGCCGACCGCGACGCCCACCTGCTCGTGAAGTTCCACCCGTTCGAGGACCACGACGTCGACGCCGCCGACCTCGACCGCGTCCGCGTTCTCCCGCCGGACTTCGATGTCTACCCCGCGCTCCGGCACGTCGACGCGCTCGTCACCGACTACTCCTCGGTGTTCTTCGACTACCTGCTGCTCGACCGGCCCGTCATCTTCTACGCGTACGACCGCGACTCCTACGAGGCCGAGGCGGGCCTGTACTTCGACTACGAGGCCGCCACGCCCGGGCCGATCGCCGCCGACTTCGACGAGCTACTGAGCGCCCTCGACGACTGCGCGGACGGAACCGACGGCTACGCCGACGCCCGGGCGGCCGTCCGGGATGCGGTCTTCGACGACGTCGACGGCCGATCGGCCGCCCGCGTAGTCGACCTCGTGACGGACGACGCGGTCGGACCGACCGACGCGCAGGCCCACAACACACCGATCGACGATGCACCGAGAGAACACGTTCCCGAGCCGTGACGACGTCCCGGACGCCGTCCGCCGGGCGTACAACCGGTTCGTCCGACCGCACCTGCCCGAGAAGATCGCCGTGTTCAACGACGTCGCCGTCCGCCGGATCCCGCTGCTCGACCTGACCGACGAGTTCCCGGAGTACGAGGCCACGCTGATCGACGCGGTCCGGTCCGCCGTCGAGCACGGCGACGACGTCGTCGTCGTCGGCGGCGGCTGGGGCGTCTCCAGCGTCGTCGCCGCCCGCCGCGCTGGTCCGGACGGAGACGTGACCGCGTTCGAGCCCGCGCGCCACCGGTACCGGTACGTCAGGGAGACGGCTGCCCTCAACGGCGTCGACGACCGCGTCGCGGTCCACCACGCCCTCGTCGGACCCGGCGTCAAGGTCGACGGCGACGGCTCCGGCGCCGCCCGCCGCCCCCCGAGCGCCCTCCCCGACTGCGACGTCCTCGTCCTCGACTGCGAGGGCGCCGAGGCCGACGTCCTCCGGAACCTCGACACCGAACCCCGAACGGTCGTCGTGGAGACCCACGCCTGCTTCGGCACGCCCGAGGAAGCGACGCGCGACGCCCTCGACGAGCAGGGGTACGACGTCGTCGAGCGGGCCGTCGACGAACCCGAGCGCGGCATCTTCGTCCTGACCGCGGAGTAGGAGGACTCGTGGCTGGCTTCTCTGGCCGGTCCAGAGAAAACACGTATCGTGCGGATATAGCGATGGCAACGTCTAGTTCAAAGAGCCAGAAAGCCCCCGAGCGCTCGATGGCCCGCGACTCGCTGCGCTCCTCACTCCGTTGCGGTGCTTGCTTCGCCGGGGACCAGTCGAGCGCTCGGCCCCTTTCAGTCCCGCCCAGCGTGGATTGACCAGCCGGCTACGGGCGGGACTGAAAGGGGGCGGCCGGCTACACGACGGCGGACGACGTCGCCCGAAAGAGCGTAGCTCTTTCGGGATGATGAAAATCGCCGGAGGCGATTTTCAGATCACAAGCACTGGAGCGAACGGCGTGAGCGAAGCGCGCAGCGAGCGTCACGCGAGCGGAGCGAGCGTGATCTCGATAGACGAGCGACGTGAGTCTATCGGCACCCCCGGGTGTAGCCGGTCGGGGCTTTCTGGCTGCTCACACACTCTGTCGAGGGTCTATATAGGACTCCAGAGACACACTCAGCGCAGAACTCCACGAGAGTAGAAAAGTGCGCCGTCCGGGAGTGAGCGGGCTTCGCCCGCGAACGCCGGTCGTCGGAGTCGACCGGAATCAGACGTTCCGGGTCGCTCACTGCGTTCGCTTCCCGGGCTGCGACTGATAGGGCTCAATTCCCTCGAAGTTGCATTCGCTGCCCGCGGTTTGCTCGCAGCAGAAGGCTCGCGGCTCCCTCGGGTCGCCGCTCGCAACCCGAGGTTCTCGCATGCGCCGTCCGGGAATTGAACCCGGGCTAGTGGCTTGGGAAGCCACTGTCCTACCACTGGACCAACGGCGCGCTCGTTCCTCGCGCCCGCGGATCACGAACGTTCCACGTTCGCTCACCAACGGCGCTCTCACTTAGCAGAACCGTCCGATGGCACTTGAACGTAGCGCTTCGCGCCGAAGTGGACGTACGTCCACGAGTATTCGCGGCATCGCTTGGATATTAGTGGCGGTGGGTCGAACGAGAGCACACGATGGCAGAATCCGCGACGGTCCGCCGGGCCGACGAGCCGCTGGATCTGACGCTCTCCGAGGCCGAACTGGAGGCGCACCGCGAGCACATCACCTCGTTCATCGCCGACGTGACCGACGCCGCTGGGGTCGACGAGGCCGTCATCGGCCTCTCGGGCGGCATCGACAGCACGCTCACCTCGCACCTGGCCGTGGAGGCGCTGGGCGCGGAGAACGTCTTCGGGCTGGTGATGCCCAGCGAGGCCAACAGCGAGGCGAACATGAGCGACGCCGAGCGCGTCGCCAGCGAACTGCTGGACATCGACTACGAGGTGATCGAGATCAACCCGATCGTCGACGCCTTCCTCGAGGGGTACCCCGACGCCGAGGGCGATCAACTCGCCGTGGGGAACCTCCAGGTGCGCTCGCGGGCCGTGTTCAACTACCTGGTCGCCAACCACCGGGACGCACTCGTGCTGGGGACGGGCAACCGCAGCGAGTCGCTGGTGGGCTACTTCACGAAGTACGGCGACGGCGCCGTCGACTGCCATCCCATCGCCAACCTCTACAAGGCGCAGGTCCGCCAGCTGGCCAGGCACGTCGGCGTCCCCGACGACCTGGCCGAGAAGACCGCCAGCGCGGAGATGTGGATCGGCCAGACCGACGAGGCCGAGATGGGGGTCGACTACCCGACGCTGGACTCCGTCCTCGCGATCCACGTGAAGGGCGGCGTCTCGAAGACCGCGACGGCCCGCGAGATCGGCGTCGACGAGGCGGCCGTCGAGCGCGTCCGCGAACTGTACGAGCGCAGCCAGCACAAGCGGCAGGTTCCGCCCGGCCCCGACCCGCTGTACTGACGCGGCGACGGCCACTGCGGGGCCGGCTCACGGACTTCCCTCACTGACCTGTTCCGCCAGCACCATCTGATACCAGTTGATACCGTATCATACCGTAAGGTGGGATTTCGGGGTAGCAAATACCAGAACGGCGGCTACCGGACCGGATTCTCGGGTCCGCGACCCAGGTACTCGCCGGCGAACTGGCGGACCGACTCGTTGTCATACTCGTTCGTCTCCAGCCGGTGCCCCCAGGCGGCCAGGACGTACGTCGCGTCGGGACTTTCGGCGGGGTTCGGTACGGCGACGAAGCTCCGCCAGCGGCCGGTGTGGCGGTTCGCGAACGCCCGCAGGCTCTGCTCGGCGGACCGGTTCAGCGCCGCGGGGTCGTAGTAGACCACGACCGCGCCGTGCTCCAGCGTGTGAACGAGGTCGCCCAGCGGCTGTTCCTCCTCGTAGAAGCCGGCACTCACCTCGCCGTCGTGGTGGAGTCCGCCCGTCGGCGGCATCCTGTCGTAGTCGATCTCACCCGAGACGTGTCGGGTCTGGTTGAACGACTCGTTCTCGACTTGGGAGATCACCGCGGCGTCGCCCTGAACCGGAATCGACGCGTCGGCGTTCCCGCCGCCACCGCCGCCCATGATCAGCGTCACGTAGACCATCAGCGCCAGCGAGGCCAGGATCACGACGGCGAGGATCGCCGGCCCCGTCGGAATGCCGCCGGACTCCTCGCGCTCGACGCCCTCGACCCTGCGTCGGTCGATGGCGCTCAGTTCGCCCTCGTGGGCGTCTGCGAGGTGCGCGAGGTAGGTGTCCTCGTCCTCGAAGGCGGCGTCACAGTAGTCGCAGTCGACCATCGTCCCTCGCTGTGCACTCCAGTGAGACGAACGTTGCGCTTCTCACGAGGTCGCGACCGAAGGGAGCGACCTCGGCCAGAGCGAGCGGGAGCGAACGGAGTGAGCGACACGCGAGCCGTGAGCGGCGAGCCGCGACCGAAGGGGAGAATCTCGGACAGAGCGCCCACGGCGACGCGGCCCCTGTTCCCTCGACTCAATGTCGACCGGGCCGCTGCCGGCCGTTTCCAAAGGTCTTTGCCTTCCGGGTCGTTAACGCTCGGATGATGGAGGAAGCCGTTGCGGTCCGGCGCGCCGCGCTGGCCGCGGTCGAGGACGTCGAGCCGGTTCGTCTCCGCGACCGCATCGAGGCTCGCATCGACGCCGCGTCGATGGCACCCGGGGTGTACGCGCTGGTCAGCGCCCGCGCCGTCTGCGAGGACGCCGTCGAGCGTGGCTCGACGAGCCCTGGCTCGGCCTGGCCTTGCGAGGACGCCCCCGACGGCCTCGCCGACCGCGCCGCCGGCGTCCAGCTGATCTACGAGGGCCTCCGCCTGACGCGATCGCTGGCCCACGAGGATCCCTGGAGCGGCCTCGGCGACGAATCCGACGCCAGGGACGAGGCCAACCTCGACATCCTGATCGCCGACATCCTCGTCTCCCGGGGCTTCTACCTGCTGGCCCGCACCGAGGCCGCAGACGCCGCCGTCGGCGTCGTCCGCGCCTTCGGTACCGACCAGACCGTCCGCCGCGAGACCGACGATCCCTCGCTGGACCGCAACCTCGAGGCCGACGTGCTGGAACTGGCCGCCCTCGCCGGCGTGACCGCCGGCGGTGCCCGCTCGACCACGCGTCTGCGTGAGTACACCGCCGACCTCGCGGCCGACGCTGACCCCCTCCCTGCGGTCGAGCGACTGACCGACGACGAGATCCGCGAGACCGTCGCCGCGCTGGTCGCCGACGAGGCCTCGACCAGCGACGGGGTCACCACGTCGGCGGACTACTGAGGCGGACTGTTGTCGTTCGATACCGAGACGACCGCCCGTAGCCGGACGGTCGAATCGGACCACGGCTATAGTAGAAATTGAAACTATTTACACATCGAGTGGCACCCGGGGTGCCCCTCGAGTGTGTCAGTGCGTTCAATTTCTACTATACGACAGTCCGAACGACTGCTCTCGAATCGAAAGCCCTAAAGAGGATTCCCGGCTACGAACGAGTGCGTGCCTGGGTAGCTTAGAGGTAAAGCGCGTCCTTGGTAAGGACGAGAGCCCGGGTTCAAATCCCGGCCTAGGCTTCTTCGCCGATTTCACTCCCGCGAGGCGTTTCATCGCCGAGCGATCGCTATCGGCGAATGACGCCGACAGCGGGATTTGAAGTAGACGAGTCGCAGCCCGCGCAGCCGAGCGAAGCGAGGCAAGCAGGACCGTCTCGGCGTGGTTCAAATCCCGGCCGAGGCTCTTCTCAGATTTCGACTGCGAGCAGCGCGTTTCGTCGCGCCGCACTCTTGCGTTCCCAGTGAGGTTGACGCCAGTTCCAGTCCCACTCTGGATCACGGCGAACCCCGCCATCAAGTGGCGAAAGTCACCGCTAAAGCCCTGCTTACCGCTGCCGTAGCGCAGTAACCGCTTCCGAACGGGCGAGGATTCAATCGCCTGGGGAACGTACAGTCTTGCGGACAGTTCGAACGCGGTCCCCACAACACCATGTCTACACAGATCTCCGACGCGGACGACTCCGAGCGGACGCGCGACACCAGCAGACAGCCCCGACAGACGCGACCGCGACGCCTCCTCTCGACGGCGGCGCGGCGGACGAAAGACGGCACCGCGGCTTCGGCCGTCGGCGGTCTCCTGGTCGCCCGCGCGATCAGGCGGGCCCCGCAGCGTCGTCTCCGAGCGGGGCTGCTGGCTCTGCTGGGCGGCACGCTGGTCGGCCTGGGCCTCCGACAGCGGCGGTCGGGCGGATCGACGGCGGGCGGTGACTCCCAGCGCGGTACCTCCGGCGGCGAGGGCGAGGCGGATCACGAGGTCTCTGCCGAGGCCCACGCCCACCGCGTGGCGACGGACATGACGAGCCCCGACACGAACCCCCGCGGGACCACTGGCGAGCCCAAAGCGGAGGGCGTGGTGGACAGGGAAGTCGAGGACGTCGCGTTCGACGAGGACCAGAGCGAAGACGAGGTCGAGGCGCGCCCGACGCTCGGCGGCGACGACGAGGACCCGCGCATCCCCGACGAGGAGACGCCGGGGACGGACGACGACGTCGAGGTCAGCCTCTCGGAGACGGACATGACGGACGAGCTCGGCAAGGTGTCCCAGCCGGAGGACGAGCAGGCGTTCCCGGCCAGTGAGGGGACCGACCCAGAGCCGACGTCGCCGGAGGCCCCCGAGCGGTACGGCGAGGGCGCCGTCGCCAACCCCGACTCCGACGAGGTCGAGGACGAGGAGCTCGGCGGCGGACCGACGGACGACGAGGTCGAGAACGAGGGCAACGAGGCGGACGGTGGAGACGGCGAGTCGACCGACGGCGAACCGGAAACGTAACCGAACGACTGCCTCGTCTCGAGACGGCGAGTCCGACCCGGCGCTTTTTCACTCGCCGGCGGCCAGTGCCTCCGTGACCGACGAGACCGACCCGGAGGCGACCCTGGAGCAGTGGAAGGAGGAGATGCGGGCGGAGCACGAGGACGCCATCCGGAACCCCGACCCCGACGAGGACCACCGGATCGAGGGTGTAGCGCAGGTCAACTACCGGTGCTACTACGAGTACGACGCCGACGCGGACGAGCTGGAGCGCGCTCGCACGGAGCAGGTCGACGAGCTGGCGGATCCGGAACTGCTGTCCTGTGCCTGCGGCGTCCGGGGCATGACGCCCGACGAGGCGCGGGCGCACGTGGCGGCGGCGCGCGACCGGCCGTGAGCGGAGTCCGGGCGCGGACGCCGGGAAAGACACATCCGCCAGCACGGTCTGGTACGCCCATGAGCGAGCAGCTCGTCGGCGAGGTCGTCCACGTCGTCCCGCCGGAGGACATCGACGAGTACGACCTCGAACCGGAACTCGAGACGATGGCGACCGACCGGTACGTCCTCGTCTGTCGGAAGGGGGGCGCGCCGTCGCTGATCGAGAAGCTGCGCATGTTCTTCCTGCGCGAACCGATCGAGGCGGTGACCGTTGTCTCCGGGACGGTGGCCAGCGAGGGCGAGGAGATCACGGCCACGGTCGTCGAGACGGAGATGGCGGGCGTCTACGAGGCGACGCACGTCGAGCGGGGCGACTCCTGAGCTGACGGACCGCGCGGTCCCAGCGCGCGGGCGTCGACCGTCGGCCAACGGTTTTCCGTTGCCGTGCCATATGATATCACGGGAGGGTTTCCCATGCCAGAGTACCCGACCTTCCCACGGGACGAGAACGACGATCGGGCGCCGACTCCGCAGGAGATCGTCGACCGCATCATCCACGGACGGCTGGGCCGGATCGGTCCGCCGGTCCTCGCCGACCCGGACGGTCACTGACGACCCGGTCGGGTCCGCCCTATTTTCCGCCCCGGGTCGCGTCCCAGAGCAGGGCGGCCACGCCGCCGGCGACGAGCCCCGCGCCCAGTAGCGACGAGACCGGTTCCGGAACGAGAAACAGGAAGACGCCGACGACGACCGCGGCGGCGGCGAGCCCCTCGGGGACCGCGCTCCCGTCCTCGCTGGTCGCCGACGGGACCTCGTCGCCGTAGCTCCCGGCGCGCTCGGCGTCGCGGTCCTGCGCGCCGCGACCGAAGAGGTTCGGCCACCCGAACGGGACGTAGTCGGGCGTTCCCGCGCCACGGCTCGATTCTCCGGCCGCCTCGCGGTCGGGCTCCGATTCCTCGCGTCGGTACCGCCGCCCGGACGGATCGCTACTCATGGTCGATCGATGGGCCCTCGCCCGGGTAGCGGTTCGCCCTGCACCTGCGCCCGGGAACCCCAGACTCGGGACGCCGTTTCAGCGCTCGATCAGCCGGCGGACGGTCGCGTCCGGGACGGGCGACGATTCGAGGACGGCGCCGTCGGAGGACGCCTCCCGGAGGTAGACCGTCAGCCAGTACCCGACCTGGCCGGCGGCGGGGAGCGGGTCCTCCCTCGCGAGGACGTCGAACCGCTCGGGCGCGTCGCCGGGCGTCAGCACCTCGGCGAACGCGCGGAGCCGGTCCGGTCGCTCCAGGGCGTGCAGGAGGTCCGCGAACGCCGACCGGGCGCGGACGCCGACCGTGTAGCCCGGGTCGGGGTCGATCTCCTCGCCGACGGCCAGCTGGTACAGCAGGTACGGGAAGTCGGCACCGGCGTAGGTCGACAGCGCCAGACTCCCCCACAGCCGGGGGTTGAGTTCGAGCACCTTCGGCTCGCCGTCTCGCGGGTCGCGGCGGAACTCCACCATGGCGACGCCGTGCCAGTCCAGCCCGCTCAGCAGGTCGTCGGCCACCGCGTCGACCTCGGGGTCGGCGATCGTCTCGCGGTAGGTGCTGACCCCGCCCTCCGGCGGGCGCGTCCGGATGCGCTGCTGGACGACCCGGGTCGCCCGCTCGCCGGCCGGGTGGTAGAGGGCGTACGCGCCGGCCTCGCCGCCGTTGGGGACGTACTCCTGGACGAGCGTCGGGCCGTACTCGTCACGGATGCGGGAGTGCTCCGTCTCGAACTCGGCCAGCGACTCGCAGACCGCCACGCCGTCGCGGCCGCTCCCCCGGGCGGGCTTCAGCACGACGGGGAACCCGAGGTCGGCGACCGCGTCGGCGTCGACCTCCTCGGGCAGCAGCGTCTCGGGGCGGGGGACGTCGTGCGCCCGGAGGGCGGCCGTCGTCCGGCACTTGTCCAGCCCGACGAGCAGGCGGTCGTAGCAGTCGAACGGGACGCTCACCAGGGGGTCGATGCGGTCGCGGTGGCGCGCGACCGTCGCCACGGTGACCTCGTTGATCGGGAGGAGGGCGTCGTAGTCCCGCTCCTCCAGTTCGCGTTCGAGTGCGCGGACGAACGCCTCGGGCCTACTCTCCGGGTCGGGATAGGTGAGCCTGCGCTCGGCGTACCGCGAGAGCGCCCCCGGGGAGACGGGGAACCTGCTCCCGGCGGTGACGTCGAGCCCGCGCCGGCCCAGCGAGCGCACCGCGACCAGGCCGTGGACCGCGTGGGCGTTGCAGACGAGCACTCGGTCGGTGGACACAGCGCGGCTTAGGGGGCTACGGCTATCAGTAGCCGGGCGCTATTCCCGACGCGTCTGTCGGCCGCGAGTCGCGTCGGCGCAAAGCCGTCGTTACGGGAGTCGACGAAAGCCGGGCCCGACGACGGCGGGACCCGCCGGCTCCGGAACGATACCCACGTGAGGGATAAGCGCGGATTACGTTGTTAACGCCCCCGACAGCGCGGTGTTCGACTGTCATCGGCGAGCGATAATGCAGCGCAGTTACTCGGACGGCGTCCGCCGGACCGCCGCTATCACGCGAGCTTACGCCCGGCTATCGCCCTCAGGCGGGCTGTTCGAGGACGCGACCGACGTCCAGCGGGAGCCGGCCCTTGACGTAGCCCTCGGTGTGCCCGGAGGGGCGCGTCCGGAAGACCACCGCGGGCTCGTGGCCCACGTCGGGGCGCTCGCCGCGGATCCGGTACCACTCGTCGTCGGGGAAGGAGGTGCAGTCGACGAAGAGGACGGCGTTGCCGTGGACGGCGATCTGGTCGCGGGTCTTGGCGTCGCCGCTGGCCTTGACGGCTGCGATGGGCGAGTTCACCGTCCGCCGCCGGGGCGGCTGGGGGCGAGTCACCTCGACGAGGACGTCGTCGACCTGGAAGTCCAGCGCATGCCCGGAGCCGAGCTCGACCTCGGGCTCGAAGTCGTGGCCCGCGTCCGCGAGTAGCTTGGCGACGTTGAACTCCCCCATCGTCGCCTGCATGCGCGTCAGGTCGACCCCGGCGCTGGTGCCGAGCTTGCTCGCCATCGTGTAGCGGTAGTCGTCCAGCACGCCCGTCGAGAGGAACGCCTCGTAGAACGCCAGCCCGTCCTCGCGGGCGGCGTCGGGGAAGCCGGCGGCGTGCTCCCGGAAGAAGTTCCGGGTCGAGTCGCGGCCGTCCTTGGAGAAGAACACGGGCAGGAAGAACCACGAGACGTGGTCGTACTCGGCCAGCCAGGGGTCCTCGACCGCCAGCTGGGCCAGCAGTTCCCGCTGGGCCCACCGGGCGATCGGGTAGGTCGTCTCGTCGAAGGTGTACTTCTCCGTGCGCCACAGCGTCTCGGGCGTCTCGGTGTTGCCCAGCCAGTAGGCGTCGCCGCCGCCGTCGCTCCAGCAGAACAGCGCGGTGTCGCCGTTGTCCATCGCGAACCGGCGGGCCTCGTAGTCGTCCGGCGGGGCGAACCAGGCGGAGTCCGTCTCGGCGCCCAGGTTCGCGTCGAGGGGCTGGTATATCTCGTCGTGGACCCGCTCAGGGGTCCAATGCTCGTGCGAACGTCGGAATCGAAGGGGCCCAGCCACACTCGCCGTTAGCCGGCTGTGGGTTTGAGGGTTGCGGCGTGAGGCCGCTCGCTTCGCTCGCGGCCTCACATCGAGCGAGCGGGGGAACGGAGCGACCCGCGAGCCGCGAGGCCTCGGAACGGCCGACCACGAGCAATCCGTCGTGACAGACCGGTACGATTCACCGTTACATTGATAGGCACTAACACGCTACGTTGAGTGTGGTTACCAATGTCGATGGGTGCATACGACGAAGACGAACACGAACGCCGTGAGCGGAAGAACAACGAGGTCGAGCTGAGCGAAGACGACGACCGCACGGTGTATCACGGCGAGGTCGAGTACGACTCCGGTGACTCCACGGAGGACCTGCTCGACCAGTTCGAGCAGATCAAGTCCTCCTGACCCGCTCTCGTCGCCACAGCAGCAGTACCGACAGCGTCGTGACGACCGTCACGGCCGCGACGTGTCCGACAACGGCAGCGAGCAGCACCGGATACTCCAGAACGAACGGTACGAGCACGAGCTGGAGGAGTCCGAACCCGAGGGTCTCGGCGTCGGCCCGCCGGAGCACCGCCGCGGTCTCCGGATCGAACCGGTACCGCGCCGACCGCCACAGCGCCGTCACGGCCGCCCACCAGCCCGTCCCGAAGCGGTAGCAGACGTCCCACAGGATCAACAGCAGCAGGTACGCGACCAGCACCGGCGGCCGCGAGCCGAACAGTTGCCCCAGCAGCGACCCGTCCCCGTGCCCGGGGTCGAACACGAACAGGTGGGTCACCAGGGCGACGTAGGCCAGCACCGATAGCACCACCTCGACGCTGGAACTGAACAGGAGATCTCGGTAATCCTGCGGCACGTCTACCCGGCGGACCAGGGTCCCGATCCGGAGCATCTCGACGCTACCGACGGTCGCGACGACCACCGCGACCGTCCCCGCGACCGCCGCCTCCCAGAGGCCGTAGTACGCCGCCAGCGCCAGCAGCGCGCTCTCGAAGACGACGATCTGGATGGCGACGGCCGCCCACGCCGGCAGGTCGATCCCCGGCAACGCGCCGACGATGCTCTCGTACACCCAGGTCTCGCCGTACCGCGGGCGCTCGCTCACGTCTCGCCCCCCGACCGGGCACCGCCGCCGTCCGCCCTGGCGTCGCCGTCGCTCGCCAGCGCCGCGTCCAGTCGCTCGACCGCGTCCGACGGCGGTCGGCCGGCCAGCGCCCGCTCGACCGCCTCGTCGAACGGCGTCAGCGCGACGGGCAGGTGCTCGCGAAGGGGGCCGTCGTCGGCGACGACGGGGTTCTTCAGCCCCAGGATCAGCGGTCGGGCAACGCTGGCGGGTACGTCGGTCACGAGCTCGACCCAGTAGGTGGATAGCCGCGGCGTCAGGATCGGCACCGAGACGATCCGCGGCGGTCGCTTGCCCATCGCGCTGGCGGTCCGCCGGACGATCTCGGCGTAGCTCAGCACCTCCGGGCCGCCGATCTCGTAGGTCTCGCCCGCCGTCGCGGGGACCTCCAGCACGCCGGCCAGATAGGCGACGACGTCGCCGATCGCGATCGGGTGGCTGTCCGTCTCGATCCACCGCGGCGTCACCATCACCGGCAGCCGGTCGGCCAGTTGCCGGATCATCTCGAAGCTGGCACTCCCCGGGCCGATCACGATGGCCGCCCGCAGCGTCGTCAGGTCGTACTCACCGGCCGCGAGCAGCCGCTCGACCTCCCGGCGGGAGCGCAGGTGCGCCGAGAGGTCGGCGCTCTCCTCGCCCAGCCCGCCCAGGTAGACCACCCGGTCGAGGCCGGCCTCGCTCGCCGCCGCTGCGAAGTTCCGCGCGGCCCGCCGGTCCTTCGACTCGAAGCCGTCGCCCGCCCGCATCGAGTGGACCAGGTAGTAGGCGGCGTCGACGTCCGCCAGCGCGCTCTCGAAGCTCCCGCGGTCCAGCAGGTCCCCGCCGAAGACGGTCACTCCCGGCGGCGCCTCGTACCCGTCGGCGTTCCGGACCAGAGCGCGGGCTTCGTGGCCGCGCTCGACCAGTACCGGGAGGAGGTGGCTACCGACGAATCCCGCCGCCCCGGTCACCAGCACGCGCATACCCCAACCGGGAACGCGAGCGCCTTAACTGTCGGCCCGGGCGGGGTCCCGCGGGCCTCGCCGCTACTCCCAGCCCGGCGTCCCGGGCGCGCCGTCGGCGTCCTCCACGCGGCGGGCGAGCCGCGACGCGGGCGCCCGCTCGCCGACCGAGCCGGCGGCCATCGCCTCCCAGGCGTCGATGGCCCGTCCCGTCCACGCGTCGGCGTCGAGGGCCTCGTCGTACAGGCGCTCGTACCAGTCGTCGCTGATCGCCCCCGTGCCCGGCGCGGAGGCCCCGGCGACGGCCGCGAACTCCGCCCGGTCCTCGCGCGTCGGTTCGTCGGCCGCCAGCCGCTCGACGGCCCCGTCCAGCCGCCCCGGCTCGGGGTGGGCGAACACCGTGCTACCCAGCGCCGCCGGCCCGAGCAGCGGGCTGTCGCCCTCCGGGGGCTCGTCGTCGAGCAGCCGCTCGCCGCCGTAGACTCGCTCGACGCGTTCGCACTCCGTCTCCGCGTCCAGCTGGAGGTTGTCGCCAGGATACGTCGCGCACGTGTCCGGGTACAGGTCCGAGTCGTGGATCCGACACTGCAGCGTCACCGGATCGAGGAAGACGCAGGTGCGCAGCCACGTCGAGTCCGTCCCGAACGGACCAACGGGCTTCGGGGGTTTGCGCAGGCCGACGAAGAACACCGGTCGGTCCCCGACGGCCGCCACCTCCCGGCCGTCGACGGTCGTCGATCGGTCCGGATCGTCCGCACTGAACAGTCGCGGCCGCAGGGCGTCACCGTGGCCCGCCCGGATAAACGATCGCACCTCGTCCCGCTCCAGCGGCACCAGGTTGTGCGTGTCGTCCAGCGGCTCGAACGGTCCCCGGCGCTCGTGGTCGACCTCCGCGTCGGTGAGCGGTCGCCAGTCGACGCAACACCCCGCACAGCCCTCGCAGTCGACCTCCATGTTCGACGATGGGCGGTCGAGGCACAAAAGTCCGCGTCCGTCCCGCCCGCGCTGTCAGGGGGGCCGCTCGACACCCGTGACCTCGATGCGCGCGCCGCCGTCCGTCCCGTCCGTGACGCTCACCGCCCAGTCGTGCATCGACGCGATCCGACTGACGATCGAGAGCCCGAGGCCCGTCTGGCCGCCGCCGGTCGTGACTCCGGCCTCGAAGACCCGCTCGCGCTCCCCCGGGGGGATGCCCGGACCGTCGTCCTCGACGTAGAACCCGTCCCGGAGGGGGCCGACCGTGATCTGACAGCCGTCGCCGGCGTGGTCCACCGCGTTCCGCAGGAGGTTCTCGAAGAACTGTGTCAGGAGGCTCTCGTCGGCGATCAGCCGGACGTCGCCGTCCACCGACAGGGCGGCGTCCTCCGTGGCGACGTGCCGCCAGGCGGCCCGGGCGACGTCACCGACGGCCACCGGTTCGCCGCCGTCGACGGCCTCGACGCGGGCCAGCGTCCAGGCGTCCTCGATGATGGTCTCCATCCGCTCGAGCGCGTCACGCACGGCCTCGGCGTGCTCGCCCTCCATCATCTCCGCTCGCCCCAGCGCGACGGTCAGCGGGTTGCGGAGGTCGTGCGAGAGGACGCCCGTGACGGCCTCGAGTCGCTCGTTTTTCCGCTCGACGTCGTTCTCGGCCTCGCGTCGCTCCGTGACGTCCGTGTGGATGACCAGCACCTGCTGCTCGCCCCGCCACTCGAACGGCCGCACGTCCATGATGAACCAGCGGCGCTCGCCGGGGGAGTGACAGGGGTACTCGTAGCGGAACCGCTCGCCGTCGGCGAGGACGCCCCGGATCCCGGCGGCGGCCGCCGCGGCGTCCGGGTCGTCCGCGGCGTCGCACACCGCCAGGTAGTCCGTCCCGACCATGCTTCCCGGTGGACCGCCGTTCTCCGACGCGAACGCTCGCCAGGCGGCGTTCGTCGCCGCGATGACGCCCTCGGCGTCGAGGACAGCGATCTGGTTGGGAAGCGCGTCGAAGGCGCGTCCGCGGAGGTCGGCGGCGTCGCCGTCGCTGTACTCTGTGGTCACTCGTTCGCGGAAACGACCTCCGGCGGCAAAACCGCTCCTGTCCGGCTATCAGTTCTAAGAACCGCGGCGGGCCCTACTCGTTCATCAGGCCGTCGCCCTCGACGCGCATGACGGCCTCGCCGTCGGGGAGGTTCGGTGCGTCGACGAGCTTGACGATGCGCTTGTCGCCCTTGGACTTCCGCAGGTAGATGCGGAACGTGGAGGTGTGGCCCAGGATGTTGCCACCGATGGGCTGGGTCGGGTCCCCGAAGAAGGAGTCGGGGTTGGAGGCGACCTGGTTGGTGACGACGACGGCAGTGTTGTTGAGGTCGCCGACGCGCATCAGGTCGTGGAGGTGCTTGTTGAGCTTCTGCTGGCGCTCGGCGAGTTCGCCACGGCCGACGTACTCGGCGCGGAAGTGGGCGGTCAGGGAGTCGACGGTGAGCAGGCGGACGGGGAACTCGTCGTCCTGGGACTCGCTGGCCAGCTCCTGGGCCTTCTCGGCCAGGAGGATCTGGTGGTTGGAGTTGAACGCCTTGGCGACGTGGATCTTGTCGAGGACGGACTCGACGAGGTCGTCGAGCAGGGCCTCGTCGGTCGCGTCGGCCTCCGCCTCGTCCTCGACGACGCCGTGCAGCACCATCGTGTCCTCGAGGACCTCCTCGTCCTGCCCCTTGACCATCTGTTCGATCCGCTCGGGGCGGAACGTGTCTTCGGAGTCGACGAAGATGGCGCCGCCCTCCAGCCCGCCGTGCTCGGCGGGGAGCTGGACGTTGACCGACAGCTGGTGGGTCACCTGGGACTTGCCGGCACCGAACTCGCCGTACACCTCGGTGATCGACTGGGTCTCGACGCCGCCGCCGAGGAGCTCGTCGACCTCGTCGACGCCCCAGGAGAGCTTGCCGATCTGTTCGCGCCGTTCCAGTACCGTCGCACCGGTCTCGAAGCCGCCGATGTCGGCGGCCTGGCGGGCGGCCTGGATGATGTCGGAGGCGGAGGACTCGCCGATGTCGGCGGTGTTGGACAGCTCGCCGGGGGAGGCGACGGCGATCCCCTGATAGGAGTCGAAGCCGTTGTCCTTGAGCTTGTCTGCGGTGGCCGGGCCGACGCCCGGCAGGTCCTCGAGGTCTTCGTTGGCGGACATGGACGTGCCTTACTCCTCTTGGGGTATAAACCCCCGTTAACAGGGTAGTGAAAGTGAAACTGGCCGACGAGGGGCGGCTACGCGGCGGTCCGGTCCGCAGGCTTATCCACGAGGACGAGTGCGGGCCGCTCGCGACGGTCGACGCGGGCCCGGCTGTAAACAGGCGAGTGTAAGTGAAGCCACCGGCAGGTGAAAGTGAAGCGGGGGCGAGTCCGAGTGCGCATCGAGGACCACCGGACGTCGTCCCTCAGGGCCCGCGGTAGCCCACGTACGCGACGCCCAGGCCGCCGGCGACGCCCATCGCAGCGAACAGCCACTCCGGCCCGGGCAGACGGCCCTCGCCGAAGACGCCGACGAGGACGAGCGTCACCACGACAGCGCCCCGAAGCGGGTTCGCGCGCATCGCCTGCCCGATCATCCGGACCTCCCAGGCGAACCCCTCCAGCCGGGACGCAGCCGCCGACGCGACTGACCGGTTCTCGTCCGGGTTCTCGGCGGCATCGAAGCCGTCGAGGCGCTCGCGGGGCACCCGCCGCACGTCGCCCGTGTAGACCCGCTGGCCCTCGGCGTCGCCGACGCGGAGCAACGTGATGTCGTCCCCGGGCGTGCCCACGACGCGGTACACGCCCGCGGGCAGGTCGACGTCGACGGGCCGGAGGTGGTCGCCGACCCCGAGATCGAACTCCTGACGGCTCATTCCCACGGGTGGTCGCCCGCCCGGTCGGGCCACAGGGGATACCAGTACTCCTTGTCCGACTCGACGGTCAGTTCGCCGTTGAGGTTCGACTCCAGTTTGAACTCGGCCGCGGAGTCGCGCTCGTGTTCCGTGCGGTCGTCGGGCGCGAACGGGTAGAACGCGCCCCGGCGGAAGGAGTAGATCCAGTAGACAAGCCCGCCGTCACGCTCGTGTTCGAAGGCGAAGACGGCCGCGAGCAGGCGCGACCCGTAGCGGGCCTCGATGAGCGTGTCGGCGGCGAAGTGGATCGAGGTGACGAGGTCCTCGAACGCCTCGTCGTGGAGGACGACCCACTGGTAGCCGTGGTCGTCGCTGGTGAACTCCGCGGTGGTGCCGGTCTCGACCTCGCCGGCCTCGAGGATGGCCTCGACCTCCTCGATGGCGTCCCGGAAGTCGGTGCTGTCCACGTCGGCGAAGCAGAGGGCAGCGTCGCCGGTGGGGGCGTAGCCGAGCTCGGCCTCCATCGTGAGGTAGGCCGTCGACATCCCGAACAGGTCGTCCGGATCGGCGTCGCGGGTGGCGTCGGCCTCGGCTTTGATCCCCAGCGCGCTCTTGAGTCCGTCGAGCAGTCCCATACCGGGTGAAACGGGTCCCTCCCGTATGGGAATTTCCGTCCCTGCGACCGAGTATGAAAGTGGCGAAATCGCCACGCAGGCGTTATCAAGCCGTGAAATACGGCAGCATGATTTGCGTGGTTGTCGACGAGGGGATTGTTCGATGGGTACTCTCGCCGCGGTCTTCCTGTGGGGCAGCGCAGGGGTCGCGCTGCTCTGGACGGCCTACCAGTCGCGGTCCCAGTGGAGCGAGCGAGCCGTCGAGCCCTTCACCGCCCTGGTCGGTGCGCTGGGCGCGTCCGCGCTGGCCTTTGCGGGGACGTGGTTCTCCGAGGCGACGGTCCTGCTGGCGGCGCCGCTGCTGGTGTACGTGACGCCGCTGCTGTGGGCGCTGTTCGTGTTCGAGTACACCGGCCGCTACGCCGCGGAGACCCGTCGTCGACGGGCCCTCCTCGCGTTCCCGAGCGCGTACATCATCTGCGCTCACTACGGCTTCTCGTTCGGCGCCAGCGCCGTGCTCGGCATCGATCCGTGGGAGTACGAGGGCTCGATGGCCAGTGTGATCATCGGCGAGATGGCGGGTCCGTTCGCCCTCGTCGCCCAGGGCCTGAGCGTGGGATAGTATCTGGCGAACTTCTTCGTCATGGGGCTCGGACTCGTCGCGACGGTCGTCCTGCTGAGTCAGGCGTTCAAACACGATCACCCGAGCGCACGCGTCGGCCTCGCGCTCTCGGCGGCCGCGCTGAGCCCCATGCTCGTCCAGATGAGTGGCTTGATGGTCGCGACGATGTCCGGCCTGCCGATGGAGGCGACCTACCTCCCCGTCTCGGGGGCCTACCTCGCGAGCGCAGTCGTGTTCGCCACGGTCCGCGAGCGTCACGACCTGTTCGCCGCGGCCCCCGCTGCCGGCACGATCGGGACCAGACGGGTGCTCACCGACCTCCCCGAAGCGGTGATCGTCGTCGACCACGACGAGCGGATCGTCCGGCTGAACCCGACCGCCCGCCGCGTGTTCGACGCGTCGACCGACGCCGTCGGGGAGCCGATCGAGCGCGTGCTCGGCGAGGACGTCGCCGACCTCCAGGAGGCGGCGTCGCTGGACATCGACGGCTCGGACGGCAAGCGCCACTACGAGCCGAACGTCTCCGAGATGTACGACGGCGGCGACACCGAACTCGGCTACGCGGTCGTCCTCCGGGACGTGACCGACCGGGAGATGCGCCAGCAGCGCCTCCAGGTGCTCAACCGCGTCCTCCGGCACAACCTCCGCAACGAGATGACGACCATCCGAGGCCGGGCGGAGGTGCTCGCCGCGGGCGACGGCGACGCGTCGGCGCTGGGCGACGCCATCACCGACTCCGCCGACGACCTCGTCGAACTGGGCGAGCGCGCTCGCGAGATCGAGCGGATGCTGTCGCTGACCGTTCGGATGGACTCACGGTGTCGCCTCGCGCCCGTCGTCCGGAACGTCGTCGCCGACGGCGCGGACGCCGACGTGACCGTCGACGTGCCGGCGGACCTGGAGGCGGGCGTCGACGAGCAGCTCCTCGAACCCGTCGTCCACAACCTGGTCAGCAACGCCGTCGAACACAGCGACCGCGAGCGACCGACGGTCGAGGTCGCCGGCGGACGCGCACGCGCCGACGAGTCGCTCCCGGTCGTGCTCAGGGTGGCCGACGACGGACCGGGGCTGCCGGACAACGAGCGGCGCGCGATCGAGCGCGGTCACGAGAACCCGCTCGAACACGGCAGCGGGCTGGGGCTGTGGGCGGTGCGGTGGGGCGTCACCCGCATGGGCGGCGCCCTCTCGATCCGCGACCGCGATCCCCGCGGTACCGTCGCCGAGGTCAGGTTGCCGGCCCCGACCGAGGGGGGTGGCGCGTCCCCCGGCGCCGAGGGTGATCCGCCCCTCGACGGCGGGGAGGCGTCGCTCGGCGACGACGAGCGAGGGAACGAGAGCGACCCCGATTCCCCCTCGTGCGAGGCCGACGCCGACTACAGCCGGAATTGAACGCACTGACACACTCGAGGGACGCCCGGGGTGCCCCTCGACGTGTAACGGATTTCAATTCCTACTACAGGGAGTGTGGGTCGGTCTAGAACCCCTCGAGTTCGCGCTCTAGATCGCGCAGGCGCTCGACGCGGTTCTCGGTCGGCGGGTGGGTGCTGAACAGCTTGCCGACGAAGCCCGACCTGATCGGGATGATGAAGAAGGCGTTCATCTCGGACTGGCTGCGAAGGTCCTCCTTCGGGACCTTGTCCATCCGGCCGTCGATCTTCATCAGCGCGGTGGCCAGCGCCGACGGCCGGCCCGTGATGACGGCGCCGCCGCGGTCGGCCGCGTACTCGCGGTACCGCGAGAGGGCCCGGATCAGCAGGAAGGAGACGATCCACACCAGCAGCGACGCGACGATGGCGACGATCACCGGCGCGCCCCCGCCGCCGCGCTCGCGCCCGCCGCCGAACAGCCAGCCCCACCGGACAACGATGAAGGCGATCGTCGACAGGAACGAGGCGATGGTCATCACCATCACGTCGCGGTTCTTGACGTGGGCGAGCTCGTGGGCGAGCACGCCCTCCAGCTCCTCGTCATCGAGGGTGTCCATGATGCCCGTCGTCACGGCGACGGTGGCGCTCTTCTGCGATCGGCCGGTGGCGAAGGCGTTGGGCACGCGGCTGTCCGCGACCGCCACGTCCGGCTTGGGCAGGTCCGCCTGCTGGGAGAGCCGTTCGATCTTCCGGTGGAGTTCCGGGTACTCGTCGGGGTCCACCTTCCGGGCTCCCATCGAGTACAGCGCGAGCTTGTCGCTGAAGAACAACTGAGCGAACGAGAAGGCCCCGAACACGAGCACGATCATCAGGATGCTCTCGAAGTACAGGGTCAGAAAGCCCAGGAAGACCACGTAGAGGGCGAACAGCAGGAACATGGTCAGGGCCATCCGGCCCCGGAGTCCCCAGTCCGTTTTCCACTGCATACCCGCCTCTAGGGGCTGAAAGCCGTATAAGTCTCCCTGTGTGCGCTACAGAATGCCACGGTAGGACCCTCGACGGCACGTTCCGCCCCGCGCCAGTCGCCACCCGTTCCGCCGTGTCCCCCGTCGACGTCCAGACACCTCGCTGACGAGTGGCCCCCGTCGTTTTGTACCGACGCGCAGTAGGACCGGGCATGACGGTACTCGTCACCGGCGCGTTCGGCGGTTCCGGACGGTGGATCGTGGACCGACTCGCTCGTGAGGGCCGCGAGGTCGTCGCCGTCGACCAGCGTCGCGGCCGCAGCGACCACGGCGACGTCGTCGCCCGCCAGGCCGACCTGACCGACCGCGGCGACGTCTACGACCTCTGTCTGGAGTTCGAGCCCGACGACGTCGTCCACTGGGGCGCCATTCCGGACCCGACCAGCCACGCCGGCGGCCACGTCTTCGAGAACAACGTCATGGGCGCGTACAACGTCCTCGACGCCGCGGGACGCGTCGGTGCCGACGTCGTCTGGGCCTCCTCCGAGAGCGCCTACGGCTTCCCGTTCGCCGCGGAGACGCCGCTGCCCGACTACCTCCCCGTCGACGAGGACCATCCGTTCCGCCCCGAGGACCCCTACGGGACCTCCAAGGTGGTCGGCGAGGACGTCGCCGAGATGGTCGTCCGCCGCGACGGGATCGACGTGGCCTCCATCCGTCCCTCGTGGATCCAGTACCCCGGCGAGTACCTGTGCCTCGACAACGAACCCATGGAGGCCGGCGACGGCAACTTCTGGAGCTACGTCGACGTCCGGGACATCGTCGACAGCGTCGTCGCCGCGATGGACGCCGACCTCGACGGCCACGAGCCGTTCCTGATCGCTGCGGCGGACAACTACGTCGGCCGCCCGACCGCCGACCTCGTCGAGGAGTTCTTCGGCGAGTTGCCCGATGACTGCGACCTGACCGGCGACGAGTCGGCCATGTCCAGCGCGAAGGCGCAGGACCTGCTCGACTGGGAGCCCAGCCACTCCTGGCGCGAGGCCGAGGACGAGGACGTCGAGGGGCCGGCCGTCTACGCGGAGTAGGGGCGTCGAACGTCGGCAGCGGCGGCGGCGGTCGACCGTCGACGCGAGGCGGCACCCGCCGGCCGACCGTTTTTCCCGATACGGTGCGTAGTGCGACCATGGAACACGCGGTCGATCGCGGTGGCTTCGACGGCCGCGACGCGCTGTGGGCGCTGCTGTCGGTCCTCGCGGTCAACGCCGTCGGCGCCGCGCCGGCGCTGCTCGCCGGCCCCGACACCGCCTGGTTCGCCGCTCTCGAGAAGCCCGCCATCTACCCGCCGGGCTGGGCGTTCGGCGTCGTCTGGACGCTCCTGTTCACGCTGATGGGCCTCGCCCTGTACCTCGTCGCCCGCCGCGGGCTGTCGACGCCGGGCGTCCGGACGGCGCTGGCGCTGTTCGTCGTCCAGATGGCGGTCAACGTCACCTGGACGCCGACGTTCTTCGCCGCGCAGGACCTGCTGGCCGGGCTGGCCGTCATCGTCGTCCTCGACGTCCTCGTCGCGGCGACGATCCTCGCCTTCGACCGCGTCGACCGCCGGGCGGCGCTGCTGCTGGTGCCGTACCTCGCCTGGGTGCTGTTCGCGACGCTGCTGAACTATCGGTTCTTCGCGTTGAACGGGTGAACGGCGCGGCGCACGGCACCGAGCGTCCCGGAACGGTCCTCTTAAACGCCCCTGGCGACTATCACGGCCCAATGAGTCGATCCGGGGAGTTCTGCCCGCGCTGCGGGGACGAGATGCCCGACCAGCCGATTCGCGAGGACGACCTGCGGGACCCGGACCGTGTGCTCTGTGACGACTGCTACTTCGACGAGTTCGACCTCGTGGACGCGCCCGAGCGCATCGAGGTGCGGGTCTGCGCCCAATGTGGCGCCGTCCACCGGGGTAACCGCTGGGTCGACGTCGGCGCGGAGGACTACACCGACGTCGCCGTCGACGAGGTGGCGGAGGCGCTGGGCGTCCACGTCGACGCCGAGTCGGTGGCCTGGCAGGTCGCGCCCGAGCAGGTCGACGAGAACACCATCCGCATGCACGCGGAGTTCTCCGGCGTGGTCCGCGGGACGGCGGTCACCGAGGAGGTCGTCGTGCCGGTCAAGATCGCCCGCCAGACCTGCACCCGCTGTGGCAAGATCGCCGGCGGGTCCTACGCCGCCGTGATCCAGCTGCGGGCCGACGAGCGCACGCCCACCGGCGACGAGCAGTCCCGCGCCCGGGAGATCGCCGAGGACTACGTCGCCGAGCGCGAGGCCACGGGCGACCGCGACGCCTTCATCACCGAGGTGAACGAGCGCCCGGAGGGCCTGGACATGAAGATCTCGACGACCAAGATGGGCCAGGGGATCGCCCGCCAGATCACCGAGGAACTCGGCGGGAGCTTCTCCGACTACGAGACGCTCGTGACCGAGGACGAGGACGGCGAGGAGGTCTATCGCGTCACCTACGCCGTCCGCCTGCCGCGGTACCGCCCCGGCGAGGTGATCGACCCCGAGGACGGCGACGGGCCGATCCTCGTACGCTCGGTCCGGGGCAACCTCAAGGGGACGCGCCTGGCGACCGGCGAGGGCTTCGAGGCCTCCTTCGAGGACGGCGACGCCCCCGACGCCCGCCGCCTCGGCACCCGCGAGGACGCCGAGCAGACGACGCTGGTGGCCGTCGAGGACGAGCACGCCTGCCAGGTGCTGGATCCAGAGACCTACGAGTCAAAGACCGTCCCGCGGCCGGACTCCCTCGACCCCGACGCCGACGAGGTGCCCGTGCTGAAGTCGCGGGCCGGCCTGCACGTGCTACCAGAGGAGAGCGAGGACGACGATGCCTGAAGAGGCGAGCGGCGAGGACGACCAGCGCCTCGCAGCGGTCGTCGACAAGGAGCGCGCCCAGCGCGTCGTCGACCGCCTGGAGGCCCGCGGCCGGTACGACTCCGACCGCAGCGTCACCGAGTGGGACGACGGGACCGTGGCGATCCCGGTCACCGAACCGCCTGAGGTCGACTGCCGCGAGGTGGTCCGACAGGTCGGCGAACCGCGACTGCGCGGGCTCGAGGACCACCTCCGGGAGCGCGGCTGGACCGACGACGAGATCGAGCGCGCGCCCGCCTCGTGGGCCGTCGTCGGCAGCGTCGTCCTCGTCGCGATGGGCGACGCCCCCCGCCCCGCGGAGGTCGGCGAGGCGCTGCTGGCGGTCCACGGCGAGGCCGACACCGTCCTCGCCCGCGGGGGGATCACGGGCGCCCACCGCGAGCCCGACGTCGAGGTGGTCGCCGGCGAGGGCGACACGGAGACGGTCCACCGCGAGCACGGCACCGCCTACGCGCTGGACCTCGCCGAGGTAATGTTCTCGCCTGGCAACAAGGTCGAGCGGGCGCGGATGGGCGACCAGGTCGAACACGGCGAACGCGTGCTGGACATGTTCGCCGGCGTCGGCTACTTCACGCTCCCGATGGCCCGCGCCGGCGCCGACGTGACCGCCGTCGAGCGAAACCCGACGGCCTTTCGCTACCTCGTCGAGAACGCCCGCCTCAACGAGGTCAACGACCGCGTCCACCCCTACCGCGCGGACTGCCGGGCGGTTACGGAGGGGTTCGCCGACGAGGCCCCCGCCGATCGCATCGTCATGGGCTACTACGACGCCACGGAGCCCGGCGTGGACGGCGGCTACACCTACCTCGACCCCGCCCTGGACGCGCTGGCCGAGGGCGGCGTCCTCCACGTCCATGAGGCCACCCCGGAGGACCTGGTCTTCGAGCGCCCGATCGAACGGCTCCGCGAGGCCGCGGCCGCCCGAGACCGCTCCGTCGAGGTGCTCGACACCCGCGAGGTCAAGGGCTACAGCGAGGGCGTCGCTCACGTCGTCGTCGACGCCCGGATCGAGTGAACGCCAGGCTGCCGTGGTCCGCTTGCGGTTGCTTCCTCTCCCCTCAAAGAGTGTGATAGCCTGAAAGGGGTCGGTGACTTTCTGGCTGTTCACGTCGCCGTCCGTCCAGGCGACTGCAACTTTACCTAACCGCGAAACCCCTAACTACCGGTAGCCACCAAGGGCCCGTATGGACCGCCAGCAGATACTCGCCATCATCTTTACGTTCCTGATGATCGGCTCCTCCATCGTCTACGGGGCCATCGCGATGTTCTGATCGGGGCAGGAAGGCCGACAGCCCTTACTCGCTCGGCCGGCGAGGAGTGGTATGAGCGACGCATCAGACGCACCCGTCGTCGCCGTCACGATGGGCGATCCCGCCGGGATCGGGCCGGAGGTCGTCGTCGAGGGGTACCGCGAGATCGCCGAACGAGCCCGGCCGGTCGTGGTGGGCGACGCGGCCGTCCTCCGGGCGGCGGCGGGGATCTGCGGCGCCGACCTCGACGTCAACGTCGTCGCCGACCCGTCCGAGGCGACGAGCGATCCGGGCGTCCTCGACGTTCTGGATCTCGACAACGTCGATCCGTCCACGCTGGAGCGGGGCGTCGTCGACGAGGCGTACGGGGCGGCCAGCCTGGCCTACGTCGAGCGGGCGATCGAGCTCGCCACCGACGGCGCCGTCGACGCCATCACGACAGCGCCGATCAACAAGCAGGCCACGAAGCTCGCGGGCAGCGACTACGCCGGCCACACCGGGATGCTCGCTGACTACACCGACACTGAGACCTACTCGATGATGCTCATCGAGGAGCCGCTCCGGGTCACCCACGTCTCCACGCACGTCCCCCTCCGGGAGGCCTGCGACCTGGTCACCGAGGAGCGGGTGCTGGACACGATCCGGGTGACCGACGAGGCGCTGCGGGACCTGGGGATCGACGATCCGACCGTCGCAGTCGCGGGGCTGAACCCTCACGCCAGCGACGCCGGGCTGCTGGGCGACGAGGACGACGCCGAGATCGCGCCCGCGGTCGAGCAGGCCAGAGAGGAGGGCGTCGACGCCGTCGGCCCCGAGTCGCCCGACACCGTCTACGTGCAGGCGGCCGACGGCGCCGCCGACTGCGTCGTCTCCATGTACCACGACCAGGGGCACATCCCGATCAAGATGCTGGGCTTCTCCGGCGGAACGGCGGTCAGCGGCGTCAACGTCACTATCGGGCTGCCCATCGTCCGCACCAGCGTCGACCACGGCACCGCCTTCGACATCGCCGGCGAGGGAATCGCCTCGGCGGCGAGCCTGGTCGAGGCCGTCGACGTCGCGGCCGAGATGGCCGAGTCGCGGTAGAGTCCAGCGGTCTCTGTCGATCCTATTCTGTGTCCCAGACGTCCGCCATGGGGCTGGAGCCGCCGGAGGAGCGCGACCCCGACCGGCGCCGTGATCCGGACCGACGGCGCGATCCGGACTGGGACGAGCCGGGGTCCGCGCTGCTCCCGTCGTCCGCGCCGTCGGCCAGCGCCGCACCGGGGTCGAACGCGGGTAGATCGGGCTCGCTCAGCCGGTCGACCTGGTCGGCGAACCAGTCGGGCATGTCGACCCGGGCGCGCTCGAAGAGGTCCAGCAGCGAGGAGTCGCCCAGGTAGGTCGCGCCGTGGTCGTCCGGGGCGCGGACGACGCGGCCGCAGGCCTGGATCACCGTTCGCAGGGCGGCGCGGTAGTACCAGCCCCACTGGTCGTCCTCCAGCCGGCGGGCGACTCTGGAGTCCCGCGTGTTCGGATAGGGCGCCTTGCACAGCAGCTGCCAGCGACAGAGGTCCCCCTCGAGGTCCAGCGCCTCCTCCATCTTGACCGAGAGGAAGACGCCGGGGTCGTCGCTGCGCTTCCAGGCGGCCAGCTGGGCGTCCCGGTCGGCGGACTCGTGGCTGCGGACGCGCTCGCTCACGCCGAAGTCGGCCAGCAGCGCCTCCAGCCGGTCCTGGATCGCGTAGGAGTGGCAATGGACGAGCCCCTTCTCGTCGGGGTGGCGCTGCATGATCCGGACGAGCGTCCGCGCTATCTCCGGCAGCGTCTCGTCGCGGTGCTCGTAGGTCATCTTCCCGCGGGTCACGTCGTACAGCGGCCGGTTCTCGACGGGGAAGGTGTGGCCGACTTCGACGAGGGCGACGCGGTCCGGCGAGAGGCCGACGTTGGCGCAGAACGCCTCCTTGTTGAGGATGGTCGCCGACAGCAGGGCGAAGCGGTTGCCCCGGTCCCAGACGGTGTGCTTGAGGTACTTCTCGGGGGCCATCGGCTTGATCGTCACGGGCGTCCCCTCGCCGTCGGGCTGGTCGACGACCCACGTGGTGACGCTCTCGGGGTCGCGGTAGTCCTCGACGAACCAGTCGAGGTCCCGCCGCAGCTCGTTGAGCCGGTCGCGCTCGGCGGCCTCCTCGGGATCTATCTCGGCGTTGTTCCGTAGCTCCTTCACGCGGCGCTCGGCGGTCTTCGAGACGCGCTCGGCGTAGCCCGCGGCGTCCGCCAGGTCGCCGACGTCGGGCGGGGCGACCTCGTCGAACAGCGGGAACGTGTCGGGCCCGATCTCGACGGTGGCGTACATCTCGGCCCAGTCGCCCAGCCCGTGGGCCTCGTCGATCACCACCACGTCGCGCATCCCGAACACGTCCGAGCCCGCCGTCTGCATGAAGTACGCCAGCGTCATCGCGGCGATGCGGCGGTTGGCCGCGATGGAGCGGTCCGAGAAGTACGGGCAGCGGTGCTTGACCTGGCAGTCGAACTCCCGCTCGCGGGTGCAGGGCGCCTGCGTGACCGGCGTGTCCGTCTCGCCGGGCAGGATGCAGTCGTAGTTGCCCTTCCCGCGGATCACGCTCAGGTCGGAGAGCAGCGGGTCCTCGGCCACGTCGTCCAGCTGGGAGACCTGCGGCGTCGTGTAGTAGGCGTCGATGATCTGCTCAGGCCCCGCTTCGCCGGCCGTCCGGGCACAGCCCGCGATGGCCCGCGCCAGCAGCGACTTCCCGCTCCCGGTGGGCGCGCGCACCAGCACCACGTCGTTGCCCGCCTCGAAGGCGTCCCTGACGTCCGCGAGCGCCGACTCCTGGTTGCCCCGGTAGGAGTCGGCGGGGAACTCCTCGAAGATGCGCGCGGGGTTCACGTCCTCTCGCTGTCTCCCGTTCAGCGTAAAACCATCGGAGGACGGCGCCGGCGTAAGACGGTCGGCGACGGCCGCGACGTGACGCCAGCGACCGTATCCCGTACGTTTAAGTTCGGACCGCGACACACTGAGAATTACTCCCCGGCCCTACGAGCGGGGACTGTCTCCCCATGGTGGATCGCCCGGTGGTGGTGGTAGTCGGCCCGGACGCCGAGCGGATAGTAGCGGCGTGGCAGGAGGACGACTAGCGGGAGTCCTCCGAACGAGCGAGCGGGAGTGACCGCAGGGAGCGACACGCGAGCCGCGAGGTCGCGAGCGACGCGAGCGACCTCGATCAGAGCGAGCGGCGAGTGGGACGAGGCGCGAGCCACGAGGCCGACCGGCCGTTCGAGCTCGTCGCCGCCGACCTCGACGCGGTCACGACGACCGTCGAGGAGCGCTCCGTCGACGCCGTGGTCTGTCACGCCGACGGAGCGACCGTCGAGGCGGTCGCCGACCGGGTCCGCGAGGCGGACCGCCGGCTCCCCGTCGTCGAGTTCGCGACCGGTGACGGGCTGGCCCCCGGCGCGGTCGCCGACCTCGACGTCGACCGATACGTCGACGCCGGCGAGGCGTTCGATCCGGTCCCGGCCATCGCGAGTCTGGAGCCCCTGATCGATCGCCACCGCCGCGACCGGCGCGAGCGGACGATGCTCGACTCCCTGCTGGAGAACATCCCCCTGTCGGTGTACTTCCAGGACCGTCGGAGCCGACACGTCCGGGTCAGCGACGAGATGCTGGATCTGATCGACCACCCCTACATGGAGAACCCGAAGGGCAAGATCCACCACGCCCCCGGCGACATCCACGGTAAGACCGACTTCGACCTCTACAACGCCGACCTCGCCGAGAGCACCGTCGCGGACGACCGGCGCGTCATCCAGACCGAAGAGCCCGTCGAGGGCCGGATCGAACACGCCTACGGCAGCCCCACGGAGGGCGCGTACGTCGCCACCTCGAAGGCGCCCTGGTACGACGAGGACGGCCGCGTTGTCGGCCTCGTCGGCGTCACGCGCGACGTCAGCGAGCGCAAGCGCTACGAGCGGCGGCTCGAACGCCAGAACGAGCACCTGGAGCGGTTCGCCCGCGTCATCAGCCACGACCTCCGGAACCCCCTCGGCGTGGCCCTGGGCCGGATCGAATTCGCGCGCGAGACCGGCGATCCGGAGCACTTCGACGCCATCGAGCGCTCGCTGGAGCGGATGGACTCGCTGATCGAGGACGTCCTGACCCTCGCTCGGCAGGGCGAGACCGTCAGCGACCTCGAACCGACCGAGATCGAGACCGTCGCGCGCGAGGCCTGGGGCGTGATCGACGCCGGCGAGGCGGCGCTGTCGGTACCCGCCGAGGGGCGCGTGCTCGCCGACGCAGGCCGACTGCGCCAACTGCTGGAGAACCTGTCCCGCAATGCCGTCGAGCACGGCTCGACGAACCCTCCGTCGCAGGCTCCGGAGGACGCCGACGGGCGAAGCCCGTCGAGCCCTCGCTCGACTGCGTCTCGCGAGGACGCCGTCGAACACGGTTCGACGAGCCCTCGACCGTCAGAGACTCACGAGGACCCGGTGGAACACGGCGGTCCCGACGTCGTCGTCACCGTCGGCCGCCTCAGGGACGGTCGCGGCTTCTACGTGGCCGACGACGGCCCCGGCATCCCCGAGGACGAGCGCGAGCACGTGTTCGAGTCCGGCTACTCGACCGACGACGATGGAACCGGGCTGGGACTGTCGATCGTGCGTACCGTCGCCGAGGTCCACGACTGGGACGTGGCCGTCACCGAGAGCGACGCGGGCGGCGCGCGCTTCGAGTTCACAGGGGTAGACCTCCCGGGCGCGTGATCCGTCGGCCCGACGCCGCCCTCGAACCCCTCCGTTTCCGGTCGAACCGACCGCCGTCCCCCGTCGTGCGAACGTCTGACGCGCCGTAGCGGAAGTGGATGACTCGGCGAAGAACCGCAGGACTGCGTCCGGTCTCTAGTCGAAACAGGGGGGTCGAGACGGCCGTCGACCTGAGAGGACGGTCGCTCCGCCCGGTCAGTCACCGGCTCTCGACGGGAGACCGCGGGTTCGCCCGTCGGCTCACCCGGTCAGTCCCCCGCCTTCCGCTACAGATCGACTGGTCGCGCGATGAACGCGCTCGCGGTCAATCTCCAGCTTTCGGCAGGGAATTGCGGGCTCCGCCGACGCTCCACCTGATCAATCCCCTGCCGACTTCTTCCCCGTCCCGTCCAGATCCTCGCCGCCGACGGAGGAGCGCAGCGAGTCCATGCCGTCGTAGCGGTCGACGCCGAAGTTGTCCTCGTGCAGGTCCTGGACGCGCTCGTACTCGTCGTCGCTGAGCGGGGGCGTCTCGGACGCGGCGGCCCACTCGTCGACGTCGTCGGTCGTGCGGAAGGTGGGCGTGACGCTGGCGACCTCGTCGTGAGCGAGCAGCCACTGGATGGCGGCCTGGCCCATCGTGCGCGTGCCCTCGGCGTGGTCGGGGTCCTCCAGGAAGCGGATCGACTCCAGCTTCTCCCAGCCCGTCTCGTACCACTCCTCGGGGCGGTGCGAGCGGTGGTCGCCCTCGCCGAGTTCCGTGTCGGGCGTGACCTGCTCGTTCAGCAGGCCCGAGGAGTGGGGGACGCGAGCGAGGACGGAGGTGTCCGCGCCGGTCTCGCGGATCTCGTCGACGAAGTGCCGACCCGGCGTCTGCTCGAAGACGTTGAACACGGTCTGGAGCGCGTCGAACTCCTCTGCGACGGCGGCCTCGCCCTCGGCGAGCCAGCCGATCGAGGGGCCCAGCGCCCAGCCGACGGCCTCGACTTTCCCCTCCTCGCGGAGTTCGTCCAGCGTCTCGAGGACGTCCGCGTCGACCTCGTCGACGTTGGCGTTGTGCAGCATCAGGAGGTCGACGTACTCGAAGTCCAGCCGGTCCAGCGAGCGCTCGAAGGCCTCGCGGACCCACTCGCCGTCCATCCGCTTGGGCAGTTCGCCGTGGCCGGCCTGCGGGTTGTTGTAGAAGTCGTAGCCGACCTTCGTGGAGACGGTCACCTCGTCGCGGTGTTCGTCCAGCGCGTCGCCGACGATCTCCTCGCTGTCGCCGTGGCCGTACACGTCGCCAGTGTCGAAGAACGTCACGCCCTCCTCGAGCGCGTGCTGTACCATCTCGACGGCCTGCTCGGGGGAGCGGTCGCCCCACCAGTCCGTGCCGACGACCCACGCGCCGAACCCGACCTCGGAGACCTCGACGCCCGAAGTGCCCAGTTCGCGGTAGTTCATGCGCGAATTAAGGGTACGAGTGCACTTATCCGCCGCGGTTCGCCGGCCAGGTGAAAACTGAACGACGGCGACTACCCGTGACCGCTCTGCAGACGGCTTGAAAGCCCCCGACCGCTCGATGGCCCGCGGGTCGCTGTCGTCCGAAGATCGAAGACTTTCGTGATGACGAGAGACGCCCCCGGCGTCTCTCGAACCACGCGCGCTCGCTCCGCTCGCGTGCTTGCGTCCCCGGGGGCCAGTCGAGCGGTCGGCCCCCTTTCGTTCCCGGAAGACGCTTTGCGTCTCCCGACCTTCGCGGAGGCTTCGCCTCCGCCCAGTCCCGCCCGAGGTCAGTTAGTCGGACCGGCCAACCGGTCGGCTGGTGCGCCTCCTCAGTCCTCGTGGTTGACGTCTCGGCCGCGACGCAGGTCGGGAACGGCGACGCCCTCGCGGAACCGGACGGCACCGTCCTCGCGGGCCACCCACCACCAGGTGACTGCGACGGCGGTGGCGAGCGCGAGGTACACCACCAGACCCGCCTCGGGGCCGAACTGACCGCCGGTGATCAGGTCGGGGCCGATTTCGCGGACGTCCACGAGCGTCGCCGGCACGGTGATGCCGCTGACAGGGAACCCGTAGATGGACGACAGCGAGAAGTTCCAAGTGACGTGGATGCCGATGGGGATTCCGAGGTCCTCCGTGACGACGTAGGCGGCGGCGAGAAAGAGGCCGACGACGGAGATGTTGAGCGCCGAGAGCAGCGAGGCGTTCGGGTTCCCGAGGTGGATCAGCCCGAACAGGGCGGAGGTGGCGACGGCGGCCGCGGCGATCGCCGTCCGCTTGCCGACGGCGGGGAAACCGGTCAGCCCTTCGGCGAGGTTCGTCATGAGGTAGCCCCGGATCAGCACCTCCTCGCCGACGCCGACGGCGACGAAGTAGACGAGCATGATCGCCACCATCAGCCAGGCGGGGACGCCGCCCGGGAAGCCCAGGCCAGTCCGGGCGACGAGGACGCCCCTGACGGCGATCAGCCCGGCCGCGAGTTCGACCAGGAAGACGACTGTCGTCATGAGCACGCCCAGCGCCAGCCCGACGGCGAGGTTCCGGTAGAACCCGTCGCCGCCCAGGCCGAGGTCCGGCAGCGTGCGGTCGTCGAGGAACCAGGCGAGGCCGACGGCCGCTCCCGTCTGGACGGCGTAGTAGAGCCACCAGCCCGCCAGCACGACGGCGGCACCGGTGATTCCGGCCCGGGCGGTCGTGACGAGCCCGTTCCGTCCGACCGCGCCGACGGCGCTGGCGAGCACGAGGAAGACGACGGCGAGCACCAGCCGCCACCCCGCCCGGAGTCGCCGCTCGCGCGGGTTGACGAACCACCGGCGCGCCTCCGTCAGGAAGTCCGATCTGACCATGTCGGCCGGGTCGGCGGCCGGAGTCTTATATAGTAGCGATTGAACGCAGTGACACACTCGAGGGACACCCCGGGTGCCCCTCGACGTGTAAATAGTTTCAATTGCTACTATAGGTCGGTCAGTTCGTCCCCCGAGACCCGACAGCGAGAGCGACGTTCGCGGCCGCCGACACGCCGAACGGATAACGGAAACCCATATCCGCACGGCACGCTTTGCGGGGGATATGACCAAGCGCCACGTCTCCCTGCCGCCGCTGGCGGAAGAGGGACTGCAGGCGTTCATCGAGGAGGTGGACGAGCGGCTCTCGAGCGACGAGGACACCTGCGACGTCGTCGAAGACGTGCTCGTCGACCTCCACGGGGACCGTGAGGCCTACGAGCGGTGGCAGTCGGGCGGGGACGTCACGCCGGCCGAGCGGGTTCGCCTTCAGGGGTACGACCCCTGTAACACGACCCTGGAGAGCGAGTACTACGCCGAGAAGGACGAGGACGCCTTCGAGCGCTCGAAGCACCTCCAGTGGCTGTGGCGCCAGTTCGACGCCACTCCGATGGCCGACAACATTGAGTTCGCCCTGCGCTTCCGGCGGATGCTCGCCGGCCACCTCTTCGAGGACTGCGGCGACGATTGCCGCTTCTTCAAGGGAATCACCTTCACGTACGGCCACAACATCACCGTCGGCGACAACGTCGTCATCCACGACGACGTCCACCTCGACGACCGCGGGAAGCTGACCGTCGGCGACCGCGTCTCCATCTCCGACGACGCCCACGTGTACAGCCACGACCACGACGCCGCCGACCAGACCGAAGTGGACCTCTATCACACCGTCGTCGAGGACGACGTCCGCGTCACCTACGACTCGATGGTGCGAGCGGGCGTCCGCCTGGGCGAGAACTCCATCCTCGCGGCGAAGTCCATCGCGCAGCGGGACGTCCCAGCCCACCACGTCGCCGCCGGCCAGCCGGCGAAGTCCATCACCGTCAAGCCCGGCTGGGAGCCCGTCGCCGAGTCAACCGAGGACGCCAACGTCGACCGCCGGGAGGAGCGTCGCATCGAGTACGACCTCCCCGAGGACCTCGAGCCGTTCGACGAGTTCGGCCGCGACCGCTCGCCGCCGGACGCCTGATACGGACTGTCGTCACTGTTTTCCGGCTCGGCCACCCGACGACGACCAGTCGTACCGGTGCTGACCGACAGCAGTCAGTCCGAACCGGTCGCCGACTCGCGATCGGCCGCTCCAGCCGCTCTCTGTCACGTTCGTGAACCAGTCGGAACGTCCAAGTACTATGGGAACGTATAGCACGGCATGGACGCTCTGGGCTGGCTGATCGCCTATGTCGTCGGCTTCGGCCTGCTACAGCTCCTGCTGTACCGGTACTTCCAGCGGGAGGACCCCTCGCCCGACGCGACTCCTCGGATGGATCGGTCCCGGGCGGCCCCGGTCGAGGGCGGCGAGGAGACGGCGGCCGACGGCGTCTACTGCGACAACTGCGGGGCCTACAACGAGACCGCGGCGACCTACGCCTACTGCCGGGAATGCGTGAGCCCGCTGTAGCGCGCTCGCGGACGATCCCGGTACCGCGCGAACGGACCGCTCTCGACGGTTATCAGGCCTGAGAACGGAGCGAAAACACCTATAGGCGGGTTCGGCCTTCTCCCTGTATGCGACTTTCGAGCGGCGTCCCGGGGTTCGACGAGCTCGTAGAGGGTGGGCTGCTCGAAAACCGGCTCTACGCGATCAGCGGACCCCCGGGGAGCGGCAAGACGACCTTCTCCGCGCAGTTCATCACCCAGGGCGCCAAGCAAGGGGAGAACTGCCTCTACGTGACGATGCACGAGACCAAGGCGGAACTGATGCAGGACATGTCCGGGTTTGACTTCGGCTTCGACCGGGCGATGCAGTCCGACGCGATCCAGTTTCTCAACCTCGTCACCGAGAGCGGCAAGCGGACCATCACCCAGTTCGGGACGGAAGGCGGTCTGACGAACCGGCTCGTGGCCTTCATCGAGCAAAACGACATGGAGCGGGTGGTCGTCGACTCGACGATGCTCCTCCAACACTTCCTCACTGACGCCTCGGAGGAGATCACTGGCTTTCTCTCGGCGCTGAAACAGACCGACGCCACCGTCATCCTGATCTCGGAGATGACCGATCCCTCCTCCTACAGCGACGAGCACTACCTCGCCCACGGCGTCGTCTTCTTCCACAACTTCCTCGACGGCGGCAGCATGACCCGGGGCCTGCAGGTCATCAAGATGCGCGGCACCGCCATCGACTGCGACATCCGTCGCATCAGCTTCTCCGACCAGGGACTGCAGGTTCACAGCGGCGAGACAGTGGACACATGAGCCGCTACGAGCGGGAGTACGGCCCGTGGGACGACCTCGACCGCGACGAGGCGACCGAGCGGGCCTACGCCATCGGCGTCGCCGAGAAGCTCGGCGAGTACAACCGCGAGGAACTGGAGGCCGTCTACGAGGCGGTGGAGACGTCCTACGACAGGAGCATGGTCGAACTGGCCTACCGCGAGGGCCGCCGGGAGGCCACGGCGGTCGCCGAGGAGGTCGACGACGGTGCGGCCGTCTGGGCCGACCTCGTCGAGGGCGAGACGATCGTCGTCGACCCCGGCGACGCTCCCACCGGCGGCCGCGACGGCCTCCCCGAGGCGCTCGACCCGACCGAGCTGCTCGACCGCCAGGACGTCGACAGCACCGGATCGCTGGACCTGCCGGACTTCCTGGAGAAGTGAGCGGTGGCGTTTGCGGAGGCGTGAGCATCCGCGGCCGAAGGCCGCGGTTCACCGGCCCGAGCGGAGCGAGGGCCGGCAGTTTTTCGCCACCGAAAGACTCGCTTCGCTCGTCTTTCGAGCCCTCGTTCGCTTCGCTCGCGAGGACCACGTTTTTCCAAAGAGTGGTGCCCGCAGCGAGCTAAAGGCTCGCGAGGACACCCGACGAAGTAAAAGGTGGTCTCAGAGTGAGAGGTGCGTGTGTCCGTCCTCGCCGGGACAGGTGGGGTCCCGGTCGGAGTAGCCGACGCGGCCGACGGCGCTGTCGCTGACGGCGCTGTAGGTCGCCATCCGGGCCTCGTCGGAGGTCCGGAACGTCTCGTCGTCGAGCCGTCCGAGGACGGAGGCCAGCGTCTCCGTCCCGTTGGGGAGCCGGAGTTCGGTGTCGCCGTAGGCTTCGATCAGGTCGGCCGTGGTCGCCGGATAGCTGTGCGCGTCGTACAGGTCGGTCGCGTCGTCGAGCAGTCGCATGCGTCCCAGAGAAGCTCATGGTTTATAATAAACCTTCACTATTAATAATGCATATATCCCTTAGTGCGTATAAGGACCGCGACCGGAAGGGACTTCTCGGCGGCGACGCTGGTGGCGGACATGGTCGTCGCGGACCTCCACGCGCACACGACGAACTCGGACGGGACGGTGACGCTCTCCGGACTGATCGACGCCGCGCGCGAGGCCGGCCTCGCGGCCGTGGCGGTGACCGACCACGACCGCCTCCACCCCGCGGTCGACGAACCGATCTCCCGCCGCGGCGACGTGACGCTGGTCCACGGGATCGAACTCCGTGTCGACGCCGGCGAGCAGCGCGTCGACCTGCTGGGCTACGGCGTCCGCGAGACGGACGCGCTGGCCGAGGAGTGCGCCAGCCTCCAGCGGGACCGGACGGAGCGAGCCCGCGCCATCGTCGAGTGCCTGGAGGAGCGACTGGGCGTCTCCGTGCCGATAGAGCCGGGACCCGGCGTCGGTCGCCCGCACGTCGCCCGCGCCGTCGCCGAGGTCACCGAGTACACGGTGCAGGACGTCTTCGACGAGTTCATCGGCGACGACGGGCCCTGCTACGTGGCCCGCGACGTCCCCTCCTTCGAGCGGGGGCGAGAGCTGCTAATGGAGGCCTGTGCCCTCGCGGGTCTCGCGCATCCGCTGCGCTACCCCGACCCCGAGGCGGCCCTGTCGCTGTGTGACTCCCTCGACGCCGTCGAGCGGTCCTATCCCTACGAGGGAACGGTCGACCCGGCACCCGTCGACGAGGCCATCGAGGCATACGGCCTCCTTCCCACGGGCGGCAGCGACGCTCACGGCGAGGAACTCGGGCTGGCCGGCCTCGACGAGACCGAGTGGGAGCGGGTGCGCGACCGCCTTCCCGTATGACGGTCGTCCGACGGAACGGAGGGTTCAAGCCCGCTCGGCCCCTCACCTGGAATATGCAGTGTCACTACTGCGACAGCGAGGCCGACATCGGCGTCGAGAAGGACGGCGTCACGGTCGGCGTCTGCAAGACCCACTTCCGGGAGCAGCTGGAGGAGCTCGAGGAGACCGAGTGGCTCGACGGGCTCCAGGACGAACTCGACATCGACCGAACCGAGTGATCCGACCGCCGTCGCTGCGTCCCGGCCGCCGCACGCGTCGGGCCGGTGGCGTTCGGAGCTGACGGGCGACGGCTTGCCCGACGCCCTCGGCCGCCCCTCCCGCCCGCCCCGACGCCGGACCTGAGGCTTTTCTCGCTCCCTGCGGTATCGTCTCACATGGAACGCGTCAGCCTCGACGACGTCGACTCGCGCATGGGGCCGGCGACCGACAGGCGTCTGCTCTCCGGGGCGCTCGGCGCCGAGAACGTCGCGCTGAACTACTACGAACTCGAACCCGGCGAGACGTTCGGGTTCGGCTACCACCGCCACGAGCGCCAGGAGGAGGTGTTCTACGTCCAGTCCGGCACCGCCACCTTCGAGACGGAGGGCGGCGAGGTGACCGTCGGTCCGGACGAGGCCGTCCGCTTCGCGCCCGGCGAGTGGCAACTGGGGCGCAACGACGGCGACGAGCGCGTGGTCGCGCTGGCGATCGGGGCCCCCGCCGACATGGGCGAGACGGAGATGCTCCGGTCGTGTCCCGACTGCGGCGGCCGGACCGAGAACCGCGTGGAGATGACCGACGAGCGCGACGCGCTCGTCACGGTCTGCGAGGACTGCGGGGCCGAGACCGGCCGCTTCACCTGAGGGCGCGCCGCCGCCCGCCGATCCGCCCTCTCGGAGGACGGTCGACTTCTCCCGGAGCAGTCGCTCGATGGCGCCTGCACCGCCCGCCGTTCCCCGTCGGTGCGCGATCAGCGACGGAACAGAATCGATTCTCGACTGCCGGAACGCCGGTCAGTCGTCGGCAGCGGCGCCCTCGCCGGCCGCCGTCTCGTCGACCGCGGGGGCGTCGCCGACGCCGGGTTCGACAGAACGGTCCCTGACGTACTCGGTGAAGTTCTCGAACAGCCGCTTGGCCTCGCAGGCCGCCCGGTAGTTCTCCTCGGTGACGCCCGCGAGTACGTCGTCGATGCGCTCCTCCGGGAGCTGGTCGTCCTTGCTCTTCGTGACGTCGCGGGCCGTCCGGGTGTCGTACTCGGGGTGGAACTGGACCGCGAAGACGTCGCCCGCACGGAACCCGTGGACGCCGTAGTCGTTCTCCGCGAACCGCTCGGCGCCCGGCGGCAGTTCTGCGACGCGGTCCGAGTGCGTCGTGAAGACGGTGAACTCCTCGTCGACGCCCGCGAGCAGCGGCGAGTCGCCGTCGTGCTCGACGGTTCGGTAACCGATCTCGTAGTCGTCCATCGGCTCGACGGTCCCGCCCAGCGCGTGCGCGAGGAGCTGGTGTCCGAAACAGACGCCCAGGAACGCCACGTCGCGCTCGACTGCGTCGCGGACCCACGCCTCGAGGTCCGCGATCCACGGCTCCTCCCAGTAGACGGAGGCGCGCGACCCGGTGACGACGCAGGCGTCGAACGCGAAGGCCTCGGGCAGTTCGCGTTCGGTGACGTCGTACTCGACGAGGTCGGCGTCCAGTTCCCGCCGGAAGTTCCGGCGGTTGTCCGACCCGTCGTGGGCCGCGTTCAGCAGGGCGATCCTGAGACTCATCGCGCTAGCGAACTGGCCCGAGCCGTAAAAACCTACCACTATCGCCCGAAAATTGCCGCGGCAGCGGTCGTCGCAGCGGCGAACGTTCGTGACGGGCCACCGTCGCCGACAACCGGTCACGCCGTCTGCTCGTCGAGCCACCCCGCCAGCGCGTCGGAGACCGCGTCCGACGTCTCGACGAAACACCAGTGGCCGCCCTCGACGGCGCGGTACTCGCCGCGGGGGAGGTCCCCGGCCAGCCGTTCGCCTGCCTCGGCCGGCACCACGACGTCGTCGACGCCGTGGAGGACCAGCACGGGGTCGGTCACCTCGTACAGCGGCGGGGCCTCGAAACCCCGCATTGCGGCCGCCTGCGCGTCCCAGCCGTCGAGGCCGGCGTCGTCCTCGCTCCGCCAGTCGACGATCCGGTCGCGGACGTCCGGGTGCCTCTCCAGGTCGACGTCGAACGCCGCGCGCAGCGAGGCCGAAAGCGCCGCGCGGTCGTCCGGGTCGGCCCGCAGGTCGTCCAGCCGGTCGGTCACCTCGCTCCCGTCGGCGGCGGTGCCGATCAGCGCCAACGACTCCGCCCGGTTGTACCGGTGGGCGTGGGCCAGCGCGATCATCCCGCCGAGGCCGGCCCCGACGAGGTGGACGTCCGCGACGCCGGCGTCTGCCAGCACTGCCTCCAGGTCGCCGGCGAGCGTCCGGACGTCGTAGGGCCCGTCCGGCGCGTCAGAGCGGCCCGTGCCGCGGAGGTCCCAGGTCAGCGCCTCGCAGGGGCCGGCGACGGCGCCGTGCTGCCAGCCCCACAGCCAGGCGCCCGCGCCGACGTCGTTGACGAACGCGACGGTCGGACCCGACCCCTCCCGTTCGTAGTACAGTTCGCAGCCGCCGTTGTCGACCGTGGGCATGCGTCTCCGTACGCGGGGGCTCCCAAAAGACGCTGCCTATCGGCCGGTGGCGGCGCCGGTCGTGGCATAGCGCCTTTGTCAGTCCCGGGAGAGCCACCGGGTGTGAGCGCGGGAGTACTGATCGGCGCAGTCGTCCTGATCATCGGCCTCGGCGTGGCCGCGCAGGTGATCGCCGATCGGCTCTCGGTCCCGAGCGTCGCGTTCCTGCTGTTCGCCGGGGTGCTCGTCGGGCCAGAGGGCCTGGAACTGGTCTCGCCGGACCTGTTCAGCACGGAGGCGCTCCGGGCCATCGTCGGCCTGAGCGTCGGCATCATCGTCTTCGAGGGGTCCTTCCACCTCTCGGTCGACCGCGTCCGCGAGGCACCCCGGGAGACGCTCGGACTGGTCACCGTGGGCGCGCTCGTGTCGCTGGTCGGCACCGCAGTCGCCGTCCGGGTCGCGCTCGGCGCCGACTGGGACCTCGCCGTCCTCGTCGGGTCGCTGCTGATCGCCACCGGCCCCACGGTCATCACGCCGATCATGAACGTCGTCCCCGTCCGCGAGCGGGTCGCCGCCGCCCTGGAGACGGAGGGCATCGTCAACGACGTCACCGCGGCCGTCCTCGCTGTCGCCACCTTCGAGTTCGTCACCAGCCCGGGAGAGACCCCGGTCGTCGTCCTCCAGGCGTTCGGCGCGCGACTCGCGCTCGGGCTGGCCGTCGGGATCGGCGTCGGGCTGACCCTGGCCGTCCTGCTGCGCCGCGTCGACCTCTCGACGGACAACGCGCCGCGGAACGCCCGCCTGATCGTCCTCGTCGGGGCGCTCGCGGCCTACGCCCTCGCGGAGACCCGCCTGCCCGAGGCCGGCATCGCCGCCGCCGCGGTCGCCGGCGTCACGCTCGGCAACGCCGACGTCCCCCACGAGGACGTGATCGCGGAGTTCAAGGGCGACGTGACCCTGCTGGTCCTCTCGTTCGTGTTCGTCGTGCTGGCGACGCTGCTGTCGGTCTCGGACCTCGCCACCCTGGGCCTGGCCGGCCTGGCCGTGGTCCTGGCCGTCGTCTTCCTCATCCGGCCGCTGAGCGTCTTCCTCTCGACGCTCGGCGGGCGGCTCAGCGTCCGCGAGCGGATCTTCGTCGCCGCGATCGGTCCGCGCGGCATCGTCCCCGCCAGCGTCGCGACGTTGTTCGCCATCGAGCTCCAGAACGCCGATCAGGCGTCGATCCTCGTCGGTACCGTCTTCCTGGTCATCTTCGTCACCGTGACCTTTCAAGGGGGGCTGGCCCGTCATGTCGCACAGGCGCTGGACGTCATACCCATGCACACGATCGTCGTCGGCGGCGGCCGGATCGGGCGAGAACTGGCCGCTCGCTTCGAGTCCCGCGGCGAGGAAGTGGTCGTCGTCGACAGCGACGAGGCCGCGGTCGAGCGGGTCCGCGGGGAGGGACACCGCGCGGTGCTGGGCGACGCGACCGACGCCGACACGCTCGAGCAGGCTGGCGCCGGCAACGCCGCGGTCGTCGCGGCGGCCACGGCCGACGACGACGTGAACCTCGTGGTCGCGCAGTTCGCCCGATCGCGCTACGGCGTGGCCACGGTCGTCGTGCGCGCCAACGAGCCCGACAACGTCGCCGCCTTCGAGGACCTCGACGTCGAGACGATCTCGGCCAGCTTCGCCGTCGCGGACGCGATGGACGACGCCATCGAGCGGCCCGCGCTGGCCCACTGGCTGGCCGACGAGACCCGCAGCGGCGACGTGCTCGAGGTGGAACTCACCGCCGCCGACGCCGACGAGCTGACGGTCCAGTCGCTGTCGGCCGACCTGCCCAGCGGCTGTCTGGTGGTGATGGTCAGCCGGAACGGCGAGGACCGCGTGCCCGACCCCGACACCGGGCTGCGGCGCGGCGACCACCTCACGCTCGTCTGCCAGGAGAACGAGGGGATGCGCGAGGCGGTCGAGCGCTGTCGGCGGTGAGCGGGGTCGCGTGCAGTCGTCGACGAGCGACCGTCACTCCTCGTCCGCCGTTTCGTCCATCTCTTCCAGCTTCCGGACGACCTTTGCGTACAGGTCCGTCGTGCAGTGCCAGCCCGCGTCGACGACGTCGTCGATCATCGTTCGCGCTTCAGCGGGCGTCTGCTCGCCGCGCTCGACGCTCGAGAGGACGACGTACGCGGTCCCCCTGGTCTCGATCCCCTCGGCGTCCGCTGCCGCTCGGCCGGCCTGCTCGTCCATGACAGCAGTCCCGTCTCGGTCGGCGGCCAGCGCGAGGACCGCCGCGTCGGCCTCACTGAGAGCCGGACTCGACGCGAGTTCCTCGAACAGCGGCGAGTCCGGGGCGTCTTCGACCGCGAAGTGACCGTTCTCGATAGTGCGCTCGATCCGACGGGCGTCGGGATACCCCGCTGCCAGCCCCGTCTCGGCGACCTCGTCGTAGACGCGAGTCGGGACGACGGCGGTCCCGTCGCGGCCCGTCAGCACGTCGAGGTGGTCCGCTTTCGCTAGGACGATCAGCGGTGTCGCGTCGACGACCAACGTCACAGTTCCTCGAGGTCCGCCGCCAGTCCGTCGTCGTCGACCCACGAAATCCCCTGTTCCTTAGCCAGCCGGGCCAGTTCCCAGGTGTCGGTCTCAGCGATCTCAGCCGCCCGGGAGAGGGTCACTTCGCCAGAGTCGAGCATGGACAGCGCACGTTCCCGACGGACTTCTGCCAGACGCTCAGTCAGGAGCTTCCGGACTGCCGTACTCCGGTCGAGGTTCTCCGTCTCGACGTAGGCGTCGAGTTCCTCCTCGAGGTCGTCCGGTACTCGCGCCGAGATCGTTCCCATGTAGTTTGCTATGTATGCGATGTTTACGTAGCTTTCGACGGAGTTTGCACTCGTCGCGAAAAGAGGATTGGTAGAACGACGCCACAACCGCGCTGCCACCCGCGAAAATGCAGTTGTCCTACGCGTTCGCGACCTGCCGCAGCACGTCGGGCGCGTCCGCCAGCGCGTCGTCAAGCGCCTCGCCGTCGGGGCCGCCGCCCTGCGCGAAGTCCGGCGGGCCGCCGCCGCCACCGCCGACGCGGCCGGCGAGTTCGCCGACGACCTGGCCGGCGTTGACGGGCACGTCGTCGGGGACGGCGACGACGAACTGGGCGCCGTCCGCACCCGAACCTAGCACGGCGATCTTGCCCTCCTCGACGAGGGCGTTGGCCTGGGCGCGCAGCTCGTCCATGTCGGCGTCGATGCGCTGGATCACGGCGGTGGCCTCGGCCACGTCCACTTCTTCGGCGTCGGCCCCGCCCGCGGCGCGGGCCTCGGCGAGTTGCTCCTTGAGGTCCTCGATCTCCTTGCCGCGGGCCTTCCACTCGGTGAAGAACCGCTCGGCGGTCTCAGGGACCTCCTCGGGGGAGACGTCGAGCACGTCGGCCGCCTCGTAGAGGGCGTCCTCGGTGTCCTGGGTGGCCTGGATCGCGGCGTCGCCGGCGGCGAAGGTGATCCGGATGACGCCGTCCTGGACGCGCTCGGTGCCGAGGATCTTGATGGCTCCGACGTCGCCGGTCCGGGCGACGTGGGTGCCGCCGCAGGCCTGCACGTCGTCGTCGACGTGGATCAGACGGATCTGCTCGCCCGGCGGGATGCCGCCCTGGTAGAGGTCGAAGCCGTGCTCGTCCTCGGCCTCGTGGCGGTCGGGCCACTCCTGGCTGACCTGGCCGTTCGCCCGGACGATGTCGTTGGCGCGGTGCTCGATCTCCTTGACCTGCTCGCGGCTGATCGACTCGTAGTGGCGGATGTCGATCCGGGAGCTCTCGGTGCCCTTCTGGGCACCGGCCTGACGGACGTGCTCGCCCAGCACCTCGCGGGCGCTGTGGATGACGATGTGGGTCGCCGTGTGGTGGCGCATCAGCCGGCGGCGCCGCGTCCCGTCGACCTTCCCGCGGACGAACTCGCCGGTGCCGGGGTCGCCGTCGCAGGTGTGGACGATCACGCCGTCGTAGCGCTGGACGTCCGTCACCTCGACGGTGGCGTCGTCGGTCGACAGCGTCCCGTGGTCCGGGGGCTGACCGCCGCCCTCGGGGTAGAACATGGTCTGGTCGAGGACGACGTCGTAGCCGCCGTCGTCGCGCTCGAAGACCTCCAGCACGACTGCCTCGAACTCCATGCGCTGCTGGTCCTCGTAGTAGAGCCGATCGGTCTCCGGGAGCTCGGCCAGGCGGTCGCCGTAGGGCCGTCCCTCCTCCTCCTCCTCGAAGGCCTGCCCGCCGCCGTGGCGGTCGGCCACCAGCGCGTAGAAGTCGTCGGGCACGTCGACCGCCGCGCCCTTCTCGGCGGCGATCTCCTCGACCGTGTCCGGCTGGATGCCGTGGGAGTCGTACAGCTCGATCAGCTCCTCGGTCGGGATCGGCTCGCCGCGCTCGGCGTACTCCTCGGCCATCTGTCGGACCCGCCGGCCACCGCGGTCCAGCGTCTCGCGGTACTTCTCGACCTCGGTGCGGACGATGTCGCGGACGGTATCGCGGTTCTCGTAGCCCAGGCGCTCGGCCTGCATGTCGACGAGCTCGTCCAGCGGCGCGTCCACGCCGACGCTGTCGACCAGCCGCTTGGTCCGCCGGAGGACCATCCGGGCGAGGTAGCCCGTGCCGACGTTGGAGGGGACGATGCCGTCCCCGAGCATGTACGCCAGCGTGCGTGCGTGGTCGGCGATGGCGTAGATCTCCTCTAGCGGCTCGACCAGCTCGACGAGGCGGTCCGTCTCGACGCCGACCTCGGCGGCGATCTCGCCGCGAGCCTCCTCGACGTCCTCGGCCTCGTCGATGTCCATGTGGCCCGCCAGCTTCGCGGCCTCGTGGACGATCGCTTCCTCCTCGTCGGTGAGATCGATGCCGGCGTTGTCCTTCAGGAACTCGATGGCGTCGGGGTAGATAGCCTCGTAGACGGTCGCGGTGCCCTGGCTCATCCAGGTCCACCGCTCCAGGCCGTAGCCGGTGTCGACGACGTAGGTGTCCATCGGCGAGTAGCGGTTGCCGTCCTTCAGTTCGTACTCGCCGTCGGGGTCCTGCTCCATCGACATGAAGACCAGCGTCGCCAGCTCGGCGCCGCGGTAGATCACTTCGAGGGCGGGCCCGGCGTTGCCGCCGCCGACCCACGGGTCCTCGATGTAGACGAGTTCGTCGAGGTCGGCGCCCATGGACGCGAACAGCTCGTCGCAGTACTCGACGGTCTCCTCCTTCCAGTAGACCTCGCCCTGGTAGGCGTACTGGTCGGGGTCATCGAGGTCCTCCCGGGCGTTGAACGCGTGGTGAGCCATCATCTCGAAGGCCATCGTGTGCCGTCCCGTGACGCCCACGTTGTCGATGTCCTGCATCCGGATGCACGGCTGGGAGACGGTCAGCGGGTTCGCCGGCGGCGGCGTCTCGCCGGAGGTCACCAGCGGCTGGAAGTCGTAGATGGAGGCCTGGGTCAGCAGGACGTCGTCGCGCCAGCGGTTCGCGGCGACGGGGTAGGGATCGATGCGCTCGTGGCCGTTGTCCTCGAAAAAGGAGAGGAAGGCCTCGCGCATCTCCTCGAGGGTGTACTCCTCGTCGAACCCGGGATTGTCGATGAACCGGTACTCACCGCAGGGGGGCTCGCCGCAGATCTCCCGCTCCTCGTCGCGGGTCCAGAAGTGGTCGCCGCACTCCCGACACTCCCGGCGGACGAACCCCTCCTCCTCGAAGTAGTCGAGTCGATACTCGTCGGCGAGGTCGCTCATTGCGGTAGTCTTCGCCGAGGAGCGCCTAAAACTGTTCCGAACCCCGGTCCGTTGCGGCGACGATTGCCGGATGGTGACGACGCGAGCCCCGGGAGTGACGACCCCCCCGTCGCTCCCCTATCGGCCGCGCCGGGATTCTTTCGGAGTTCCGGACGACGGGAAAAGCCTATGTCACCGCCTCGGGAAGCGGCGCGCATGTCCGCGCTGGAACTGCGCTCCCTCCGCAAGCGGTTCGGCGACGTGGTGGCGCTCCGCGGCGTCGACCTCACCGTCGAGGAGGGAGCGGTGTTCGGCTTCCTCGGCCCCAACGGCGCGGGGAAGTCCACGACCATCGACATCGTCCTCGACTACCTGCGCCCGACCGGGGGCGAGGCGCGGGTCTTCGGCCTCGACGCGCAGGCGGACGCGAAGGCGATCCGCCGGCGCACGGGCGTCCTCCCCGACGCCTATCACCTCGACGGGCACCTCACCGCCCGCCAGCACCTCCGGTACGCCGTCGACTCGAAGGACGCCGACGACGACCCGGCGTCCCTCCTCGACCGGGTCGGCCTCGCCGGTGCCATCGATCGACGCGTCGGAGGTTTCTCGAAGGGGATGACCCAGTGGCTCCTGCTGGCGACGGCGCTGGTGGGCGAGCCCGACCTGATCGTCCTCGACGAGCCCTCGACCGGGCTGGACCCCAACGGCGCGCGCATGATGCGCGACATCGTCCGCGAGGAACGGGAGCGGGGCGCGACCGTCTTCTTCTCCTCGCACGTCCTCGGGCAGGTCGAGGCCGTCTGCGACCGCGTCGCCATCTTACAGGACGGCGAACTGATCGCTCAGGACACCATCGAGGGCCTGCAGGCGGCCGCCGGCTCCGGCGGGACGATCACGGTCACGCTCGACGGCCGGCCGGACGGGACCCTCGAGACGGTCCGCGGCGTCGCCGGCGTCTCGAACGTCGCGGTCGACGGGCGAGCGGTCACCGTCGCCTGCCCCGACGACAAGAAGGCCGCGGTCGTCGACGTGCTCCGGGCCGACGGCGCGAGCGTCGTCGACATCGAGACCAGCGACGCGTCCCTGGAGGACCTGTTCGCCGCGTACACGGAGGGGGAGCGATGAGCTGGACGATCGTCTCGCGACGGGACGCGCTCGATCCGTACCGGTCGCGCTCGCTGTTCGCGCACCTGGCCGTCTTCGTCCTCGTGTTCGGCCTGCTGACGCACGTCCAGACCAGTTCGGATCAGCCGCTGGCGACGTACCACGCGAGCACCGTCGCCTTCTTCCTGCCGCTGGTCGCCCTGCTCGTTGGGTACAAGTCCGTCGCCGGCCCCCGGGAGAACGGCGGGCTCCGCGTCGTCCTCTCCTTTCCCCACACGCGGCGGGAGGTCCTCCTCGGGACCGTCGTCGGCCGGGCGGCCGTGGTCACCTCGCTGACCACCGTCGGCTTCCTAGCGTCGACGGCCGTCTACCTCGTGAAGGTCGGCGTCCCCGACCTCGCCTCTCTGGCCGTCGGCTGGCTGTTCGCGGTGGGGCTCGGCGTCGCGATGGTCGCCCTCGCCGTCGGCCTCTCCGCCAGCGTCCGGACGACCAGCCGCGCCGTCGTCGCCGTCTTCGGGACCTTCCTGCTGCTGGCGATGCTCTGGGGACAGGTCCCGACGCTGCTCCGGTTCGTCGCAAACGGCTTCGCGATGCCCACCGGGCCGGGACCGGAGTGGGTCACGGCCTTCAGACAGCTGAACCCGACGAACGCCTACCGGACGGCGGTCAACGTCCTCGCGACGCCGATTCCCGCCCCCGACGCCGTCTACTACCGGCCGTGGTTCGGCGTCCTCGTCCTGCTCGGCTGGACGGTCGTCCTGCTGCTGGTCGGGCTGCAGCGGTTCGAGAACAGCGACCTCTGAGAGGAGAGAATCCGCCTACTCGTCCAGCGCCAGTGACGCCAGCATCGCCTCGAGCTGGATGCGCTCGTTGGCGCCCTCGGTGATGCGGTAGTCGGTCTCGCCGACCCGCTCCAGCACTTGGACGGCCTCGCGGTCGCTCATGTCGAACTCCCAGACCGAGCGGTGGAGCTGATCGATCACGTCGCCGCCGGCGATGCCCTCCTCGGTGAGGAGTTCGTTCAGCCGGGAGCGGGCGGCGGTGAAGTCGCCGTCCAGCGCCGACTCGACCATCTCGTGGATGTCCTCCGGGCGGGCGGTGGAGGTGACCGCAAAGACGGCCGCCTCGTCGACGACCTCGCCGGTCGCGGCCGCGCCCTGCAGGCCGTTGATCGCCGCGCGCATGTCGCCGTCGGCCGAGTAGACGAGCGCGTCGACGCCGTCGTCGGTCACCTCGATGCCCTCCTCGTCGGCGATCGAGCGGATCTCGTCGGCGACCGCGGCGTCCGACAGCGGCGAGAACCGGAAGACCGCGCAGCGGGACTGGATCGGGTCGATGATCTGGCTGGAGTAGTTACACGAGAGGATGAAGCGGACGTTGTTGGAGAACTGCTCCATCGTCCGGCGCAGCGCCGACTGGGCGTCGCTCGTGAGGGCGTCGGCCTCGTCGAGGAAGATGATGCGGTGCTCGTAGCCGCCGAAGCTCGTCCGCGCGAAGTCCTTGATGCGCTCGCGGACCACGTCGATCCCGCGCTGGTCGGAGGCGTTCAGCTCCAGGAAGTTCTCTTCCCAGTCGTCGCCGTACAGCTCGCGGGCGATGGCCGTCGCGCAGGTCGTCTTCCCGACGCCCGCCGGACCCGAGAAGAGGAGGTGGGGAAGGTCGTTGCGCGCGACGTAGCTCTGCAGGCGCTCGACGATGCCCTCGTGGCCCCGGATCTCGTCGAGGGTCTGGGGGCGGTACTTCTCGATCCAGACGTCCCCGCGCCCCGGCTCTGACTCGGCCTCGCTCATGGTCCGAGGGAGGCCCCGGCCGGTCTTAAACATCCCGAGACGAGGGACGCGCTCGACGACACCCTCAAGGCCGCCCGGGCGAATCCTCGCACATGCGCGTGACCGTCGAGGTGGCCGGCGAGGACACCCACGAAGTGGACGCTCCCGAGGACGCCACCTACGCGGACCTGCTGGAACCGGTCGACCTGAGCCCCCACGAGGTGTCGATGCTGGTCGACGGCGACCCGGTTCCGACGGACCAGCCCGTCGAGGCCGAGCACGTCCGGGTCGTCCGCCTCATCAAGGGCGGGTGACCCGCGTGCGCGTTCGCGAGGCGACGCCCGACGACCGCGCCGCCGTCGCCAACGTCGTCGACGGCGCGGTGCTGGCGGTCGACGACGACGTTCTGGCCCGGAGTCTGGACGTGGGCGAGACGCTCGTGGCCGTCTCCGACGACACCGACCGCGTCCTCGGCGCGCTCGTCCTCGACGGCAACCGGATCGCCGCCGTCGCCGTCCGGCGACGCCGCCGCGGCCAGGGGATCGGATCGGCGCTCGTCGAGGCCGCGGCCGAGCGCCGGGAGCGACTGACCGCCGAGTTCGACGCCGACGTGCGGCCCTTCTACGAGTCGCTGGGGTTCGAGATAAACGTGGTCGAGGGCGAGTGCGAGCGGTGTCGCGGACGGCTGGACTGTGAATAGCGGAGTCTTCTGACGCTGACGGCTACCACGCGGATCTTCGGCCGCGTCTCTACCACGAAGCACTTGAAAATAACTCGCGGCTATCCGTGATAATGGGGTCCGTCACACGTCGAACATTCGCCGGTGTGGCTGCCTGTACTGCCTTCGGGCAGTTCATCAGCGTTGAGGCGACGGCCGCGGCCGAACGGCCGGAGATACTGTGGGAGGAAGCCTTCGCCGGGGACGACGATGGCTATGCCGGCGCGGCACAGTTCCCGGACGGCGATGTCGCGCTCGCGATCGAACGGTATGACGACCAGCCTGACGAGCTACTCCGGATCACGCCCGACGGCTCGGTCCGCTGGCGCCGTTCCGTCGGGGCCGACCTCGACGACGTTCGCACCGGGGCCGTGACCACACACGGCGGCGGCGTCAGCCGTCTCCTGTACGGCGACGACGTCAATCACGTCGTTCACGTCAGCGCCGACGGCAAGGTTGATCGCCAGTGGGGGGTACGGGTCTGAACTCCACGCCTACAACTGGTGGCTGCGCGTCGACGGGTCGACGGCGTACGTCGTCGGGTCCGCCAACAGCGTCCACACCGATATCGTCCACGTCACCGTGCTCGACGCCGAGAGCTGTGAGCGTCTGTGGCTGAAGTGCTCTGTTGAATCCGCAGATAGCGCGGGGATCGGGGCTGAACACACGTCATCAGACGCCAGTTGTGACGGATTCTCACAAGCGGACTTCGAACGATAGGCGGTTTTGGAGAGCGAATGCTGGTTCCGAACAGCGATCTGTCGCTGACTGCTGCTCAAACACTAGATGCTGGTCCAGCGATCCAGCCATCGTCACTGGATTCAACAGAGCAGACGAAACATACTGCGGATCAAGAGGGGGCTTCTGGTGGTATCTCTATTCAGTCGCACAGCTTCGGTGACCCCATTTATTCGGAACCGTCAGTTCCTGGCCCAGTTCAGGCGAATCTCGAGGTCGATGGACTGACGCTGCAGCCCGAATCGGGGTCGACAGCCCAACTCTTACTCGGCGAGGAAGTCGTTTACAGTACTTCCGATGGCGTTGAAGGGGAGCATATCGACGTTAGCGCCAGGGTATCAGACAGTGAGCTCGTTCGAGAGGGAGGGCAGTTACACGTCCCGCTGTACGTTCACGATGCCGATACGTTCACAACCGGTAGTATCGACATCGACCCGGTCCCAATCGATGATGACGATGACGACGACTCCGGGTCGGTCAACACGCCCCGGCAGGAGGACCTCTGTGACCCGGTCGACGGCATCCAGGAGGTCGAATGCCCGCCCACGGCCACCTCGGTTGTCGAGGTGCCGATCGACGGCCACGTCGAGGAACTGACCATCGAGGGCAGCGGTCGCGCAGTCGCGGTGAAGAACTCCGAGGCGCGCGTGACCGTGAGCGGCCCGGTCGACGAGACGCTCGTCTCGACCTCGGATAACGGCACCGTCGAGATCGACGAGACGTTCACGGACGTCGGCACCGAGGGCGAGACGACGACGCTGCGGATCGCGGCCGAGACGACCGGCCTCGCGGGTCTGCGGATCGACGGCCTGCGGATCACCCGCGACGCCGACGGCGTCGAGGACTTCGTCGAACGCGGGTTCCGCACCGGGACGGGCGAGGTCCTCAGGACCAACGCGTCCGATCCCGACACCGACGACGACGGGATCCCCGACGGCGAGGAGATCGGTGAACTGGCCGAACGGACGCAGACGGTCACGGTCGACGGCCAGCAGCGGAAGGTCACCCAGTCCTACTGGAAGCTCGCCAGCGACCCGACGGCGGTCGACTCCGACGGCGACGGACTGACCGACGCCGAAGAACGCGAGGGCTGGCGGGCGGCGCTGGCTACCTCGCCCGAACAGGGCGACGAGTTCGCCGAAGCCCGCGAGGACGACGCGACGGATCCGGTGTCCGTCCTCGATCGCCCGCCGGTCACGTCGGATCCGCTGTACGCCGACACCGACGACGACGGCCTCTCGGACCTGACCGAGTACCGCCTGAAACTGGATCCCGACGACGAAGACTCCGACGGCGACGGCATCACCGACGGCGAGGAGCGTGCCGGCAGCACGGAAGCGGCGATCCACGACCACACGGCGCCGACGGTCCAGGTCCGGTCGATCAAGACTGGCGACGCGGCGCGGACTTCCTACAACGTCACGCTGCGGCTGACCGACCCCAGCGGCCTGGGCGAGACGCGCTTCTACAAGAAGGGCGAGGTCCAGGGGGCCATCGCCGGCCAGGGCGACACCGAGTGGGGCTACGACTACGTCGAGTTCACCGTCGAGCGCGACACGCTGGAGAAGATCCAGGTCGGCGCGGCGGGCTTCGTCACGGGCGCGTCGGTCGACGTCGAGGCCCGCGACGTCCACGACAACAGCAACCGCCAGACGTTCACCGGTCCCGACTCCTTCGCGCAGGCGGCGCGGGTGATCGAGCAGTCGCCCGTGGATGTGGGCAAGCGGGAAGCGATCCTGATCATGAGCTTCTCGTCTGGCTTCGGGACGGTCGTCGGCCAGACGCTGCTGCAGCTGAAGAAGCTCGTGACCGATCCGGCCTCGATCGTCGAGGACATGAAGCAGCTGGCGGCATTCTTCGCGGACAACCCCGGAGCCATCACCAAATTGCCGCAGTTGCTGGTCGAGCAGATCCAGGACACGCAGGACACGCGTAATCCCTTCCAAGACGGGACTGGCCAGTACGGCACCTTCGCGACGGGGTGGTACGTCGGCTACGGCTCCGGCTCGGTCGCGAAGGAGGCCGCGAGCAGCGGCGTCGGTAGCGCGGTGACGCGGATCACCCGCCAGTCGAGCAAGTTCAACCGGGCGCTGAAGGCCGTCGACTCGGCCAAGTCCGGGCTCAAAGCCGGCGTCTCCACGCGGGCGATGGCCCGCGCCCAGCAGGTGCGCAAAGCCCTGCCCGAGAGCGACCGCATCGACACGGCGCGGTTGGGCAACCGCTTGAGCGACATGTCGCCGGCGATCCGTCAGCGGCTCGTCGACCAGATGGGGTCAAGCAATCGACGCGGGACTACATCGCGGAGATAGACGTCGAAGCGCCCGGCGCGAAGACCGCGCGGCTATTCGAAGTCACTGGTAGCGGCGGCAAGCGGGCGTTGCGGGCGCTGGCTGACGGTAACCGGAAGGCTGCCGACGCGCTGCTGCGGCTAGCCGACGACGCCGCGACTCAGCGCGCGATAGACAGCGCCGCGTTCAGACCAGCGGCTCGACCACGCCGCGGCCCGCCTCCAGCAGCTCCTGTACGCGCTCCCCGCTGCCGCCCTCGGCGTAGATGCGCATCTTCGGCTCGGTCCCGGAGGGCCGCACGAGCAGCCAGGTGCCGTCTTCCAGGGTCATCTTGAACCCGTCGACGGTGGAGACGTCGGCGACGCCCTGGCCGGCGACGGACTCGGGGAGGTCTGCCTCCAGATCGGCCAGCACGCCCGCCTTGCGGTCGTCGGGGCAGTCGACGCTGACGCGGTCCTGGTGGATCTCGCCGTGCTCGGCGAGCAGGCGGTCGACGCGGGCGTCGAGCGACTCGTCGCTCTCGGCGACGGCGGCCAGCAGCGCCACGAGGACGCCGTCCTTGTTCCGGAGGTGGCTCGTGACGCCGAAGCCGCCCGACTCCTCGCCGCCCATGAGGGCGTCGTGGTCGGCCATCGCGCCGGCGACGTGCTTGAACCCGACCGCCGTCTCGTGGACGGCCTGGCCGTGGGCCTCGGCCACGCGGTCGACGATGCTGGAGGTCGAGACGGTCCGCACCACGTCGCCGCTCGCGGTCTCCAGGAGGAAGTCGTAGACGGCCGCGAAGAAGAGGTTCGGGTCGAGGAAGCCGCGGTCGGGCGTAACCACGCCGATGCGGTCCGAGTCGCCGTCGTTGACGACGCCGAAGTCGGCCTCGTCACGGACCGTCGCGATCAACTCCTCGACGCGCTCGGCCACTGGTTCCGGCGCGCCGCCGCCGAAGTCGGGGTCGCGCTCGGTGCGCAGGCGGACGAGGTCCGCGCCGGCCCGCTCCAGGAGCGCGTCCGTGACGCCGCGGCCGCTGCCGTGCATCGCGTCGTAAGCGACGATCAGCTCGGAGAGGTCGACGTCGTCGGTGAACTGATCGGCCACCTCGGCCGCGTGGTCGAGGTACGGCTCGATCAGGTCCTCCTCGCGGACCTCGCCCCACTCGTCCTCGGGCAGCGGATCGGGCTCGGACAGGTTCGCCTCGATGCGCTCGGTGGTCTCGGGCAGCGCCGGCGCGCCGTCCCCGGGCACGAACTTCACGCCGTTGTACTCCGGCGGGTTGTGGCTGGCGGTGATCTGGAGGGCGCCCGCCAGCCCGCGGTCCTTGACCGTCCAGGCGACGACGGGCGTGGGCGTGTCCCGTTCGGGCAGGAGCACGTCGAAGCCGTTGCCGCAGAGCACCCGCGCCAGCCGCTCGGCGAAGCCCCGCGAGTGCTCCCGGGCGTCGTACCCGATCGCGACGGGGTCGTCGTCGCCGCGGTCCCGGAGGTAGGTGGCGACGGCCTGCCCGACCATCCCCACGCGCTCCTCGGTGAACTCGTCCAGGGTCGCTCGCCACCCGTCCGTGCCGAACTCGATGGCCTCGGCGTCCATGCTCGTTGCTCCGCGTCGACCGAGGAAAAAGGTCCGGGAGGCGACAATCCGGCTCGGCTCGGCCCCGAGACGGTCCGCTCGCCCGGTCGGTGGCCGACCGCTGTCGGCGGGGGATTCAAGCGGGAGCACGTGCCTCCACGTCCCATGGGCGAGCCCCACCCCGAACTGCAGCGGATGCTGGCGATGGAGGAGGAACTGGGCGTCCCGTCGGTCGCGGCGCTGACCGTCGAGGCGGCCCGCGACCAGCACGAGCAGATGGCGGCGACGGGCACCGGTCCCGACGTCGAGCGGACCTGGGACCTGGAGACCCCCAGCCCGGTCGCCGACGAGCCGATCGGTCTACAGATCTACCGCCCCGGCACCGACGGTCCCTACCCGACGCTCCTGTGGATCCATGGCGGCGGGTTCGTGCTCGGATCGCTGGAGGCGGCCGACGCGGTCGCCCGGTCGCTGGCCGTCGAGGCCGACTGCGTGGTCGTCTCGGTCGGCTACAACCTCGCGCCGGAGCACCCCTTCCCCGACCAGCCACGGGAGTGTTACGCGGCACTGGAGTGGACCGCCGAGCACGTCGGCACCTTCGGTGGCGACCCGGACCGGATCGCCGTCGGCGGCGACTCGGCCGGCGGCAACCTCGCGGCCGTGACGGCGCTGCAGGCCCGCGACCGCGACGGGCCCGACCTCGATCACCAGTTACTGGTCTATCCCGTCACCACGGACGCCGACCTCCCCTCGCGCGATGAAAACGGCGAGGGGTACGGCCTCACGACGGCCGAGATGGAGTGGTTCGACGACAGGTACGTCGCCCATCCCGTCGACGCGGCCAACCCCTACGCCTACCCGCTGAAGGCCCGGGACCTCTCGGGCCTGCCGCCCGCGACGGTGATCACGGCGGGCTTCGACCCGCTGCTGGACGACGGCGTGCGCTACGCCGAGCGCCTCGAGGCGGCCGGCGTCCCCGTCGAGCACGCGGACTACGAGGACATGATCCACGGCTTCTTCGGGATGCTCGATCAGCCGGACCTCGACGCCGCGCACGACGCCATCGAGCGGTCGGCCGGGCGGCTCCGGGACTCGTTCGGGGCCTAAACCGGGCTTCGGCTCTCCGACCCCGGGATCAGTCGTCGATCAGCCGCTCCTTCTCGGTCCGGGAGCGCTGCTTGATCTCGTGCTCGCGGCTCATGGCCGCGCCGCGCTCGTCGAACGCCTCGACGTGGACGAGTTCGACGGGCGTGCGTCCGCGCGTGTACTTGGCCCCGTCGCCGGCGTCGTGCTCGGCGACGCGCCGCTCGACGTCGGTGGTGTAGCCGGTGTACAGCGTGTCGTCGGCACACCGGAGCACGTAGACGTAGTGATCGCTCACGCTCGGGGAGCGGGCGTCGGACGGCAAGTCAGTGTCGACGTCGCAGTCGCTGCAGAGCGGTGCCGTCGCCGCCGGGCGGTGTCGGCGACGGCCGCAGGGGTCCGTCCGGTGGTACCGCACTGTCGGCGTCGGTTCGAGGCCGCTCGCTCCGCTCGCGGCCTCGCTGGCCCCGGCCAGGCGTACGGGAACAATCGGCCGACAGCGGTCGCGGTGCACCCCGGGCGGATCAGGCGTGGCGGGCGCGCTCTCTCGCCGCCTCGGCGATGCCGGCGTTGGCCGAGCACTGGGGGCACGCGCGGATCTCGCCGCGCTCGACGGCGAACACCCGCGCGAACCGCTCCGAGACGTGCGCGCCGCAGTGGTCACAGTCTGGCATCGTCGACGCCGGTCTCCGTGCCGGCGCCTCTAGATCCGCCGCCGAGCGGGATACCTCCACACCCAACTGGGTTAGGTGTCGCTCGCGGCGTCGATCCGGCGAGCGATCAGGCCGGCCTGTGCCCCCGCGGTGAAGCCGGCGTCGACGTTGACCGCCGTCAGCGCCGTGCAGGACTGGATCATCCCCGAGAGGGCCGCCTCGCCCTCGCCGGCGTGGCCGTAGCCCGTCGAGACGGGCAGGCCGATCACGGGGACGTCGACCAGGCCGGCGATGACGGTCGGGAGCGCCCCCTCGCGGCCGGCGGCGACGATCAGCACGTCCAGCTCGCGCAGCTCGTCCAGGCGGTCGATGGCCCGGGCGAGGCTGGCGACGCCGATGTCGGAGATCCGGTGGACGGTCGCGCCCATCTCGCCGGCGATCATAACCGCCTCGCCGGCGGGGACGGCGTCAGAGGTCCCCGCTGTGACGACGCCCACTTCGGCGTCGAGGTCCGGGCGCTCGAAGGCCGGCGTCTCCGCGACCAGCCAGCGCGACCGCTCGTCCCAGCGGATCGTCGCGTCGGGGGCTTCCTCGGCCAGTCGCTCGCGGATGGCGGCCACGTCGTCGGGTTCGAGCCGCGTCGCGATGCCGCGGTCGGTCGTCTCCACGGACGTGGCCACCAGGTCGGCCACCTCGGCGGCGGTCTTCCCCTCGGCCAGCACCGCCTCGGGGACCCCGGATCGCTGGACCCGGGCCGCGTCGAACCGACCGGCCTCGCCGGTAGCGTACCCTGCCAGTTCGGCCTCGGCCGCCGCCGGACTGAGTTCGCCCGCGGCGACCGCCTCCAGTATCTCGCGCATACCCCCCTTCCGGTCCCGGGCCACTCTTATCCGTCGGTCTCCGCGCGCCGGCGAGCGGCAGTCGCCCGACGGCGCGCGCGAGCGCCGCACCCCCTCGATTTACCCGTCGTTTACCGCCTTCGTCGGGTCACAACGAGGGAATTGTCGGACGACACACCTATTTATAAAGGTCTTCTGGCCTCGAGAGCCGCTCAAACGGCCGTGAGTACCGGCGAGAGGCTCCGGATTCAGGAAAGTATTTAAGACACCCCACGGTTAGGAGCGCTTGTATGGCAGACCTAATCGTCAAAGCCGCCGTCAAGGAAGCGCTCGATGACATGAACGTCGCCTCCGACTTCTACGACTCTCTCGACGACGAGGTCGAGGCGCTGCTCGAGGACGCCGCTCGTCGCGCCGAGGCCAACGACCGCAAGACCGTTCAGCCGCGCGACCTGTAAGGTCGCGTTCCTCCGTTCTTTCGACGCCGACCCGGTAGCTGCTGCTGTGTCGCGCTCGTCAACTGCCGCGAGTAACCGGTCGCTGTCTGTCAGTTCCGGAACCGGTAGCCGCTGGCTTCGGCGCGGTCGACACTGGTTTCCGCGCCGGTCGCTCGACGGCGGCCGGTCGCTGGCCGCCTCGGGGCGGTGGAGCGGTCCCGCACCGTGCGACTCCCGGCGGACGTCTATAGTAGCAATTGAACGCACTGACACACTCGAGGGGGCACCCGGGGTGCCCCTCGACGTGTAAATAGTGTCAATTGCTACTATAGAGTCGCCGGACTGTGACTCCGCCCTCGTCGCCGCGGTGGACCTCGTCGGCGATGCCGACGAAGAGGCCGTGTTCGACGACGCCGGGCAGGCCGGCGAGGTCGGCCGCGAGTCCGGCCGGGTCCTCGACGGCGTCGAAGTCGCAGTCCAGCAGGAGGTTGCCGTTGTCGGACACGACGGGGCCGCTCTTGTTCTCCGCCCAGCGGAGGTTCGGATCGCCGCCCAGCTCGCGGACCGCCTCGGCCACGGTCGTCCTGGCGTCGGGCAGCACCTCGACCGGGATCGGATGGTCGAGGACGTCGGCCTCCTTGGTCGGGTCGATCACGATCAGGAGGCGGTCGGCGGCCGCGTCGACGATCTTCTCGCGGGCGTGGGCGCCCCCGCCGCCCTTCACCAGGTCGCCGTCGGCCACCTGATCTGCGCCGTCGATGGCGAGGTCCACGTTCGCCTCGTCGAGGTCCGCGAGCGGGATCTCCGCCTCGCGGGCGATTTCACGGGCCTGGAAGGACGTGGGCACGCCCCGCACGTCCAGCCCGGCGTCCACGCGGTCGCCCAGTTCGCGGACGGCGTGAGCCGCCGTGCTCCCCGAGCCGAGACCGACGACCATGCCGTCCTCGACCGCCTCGACCGCGGAGGCGGCCGCCCGCCGCTTCGCGTCGTCTCTGTCCATGTGTGTGTGCGCTCCGCGGGCACGGGCAAAACGCCTGCGCCTCGGACGGCCGGAGCCCTGTGCACGGGACGCACCTGTATGTACTGCGGCTCGGACGTCGCGACTCACGATCCCATCTACGTGAGCGAGGCCCCCGGCGGCGAGCCGACGGGGAGCTTCTGCAACTACGCCTGCCTCCAATCGCACGTCGAAGCGGAGGGCCTCACAGCCGGCGCGGCCTGCGAGTGGTCGCCCCAGTAGTGCGGTCCGGCCGCCCCGTACGGTGATCCGCGTCCGCCCTTAGACGGTACATATTTTCGACCCCCACGCGTCACCTTCGGGTATGTTCGGCACTAGCGGCATCAGGGGCCCGGTCGGTGACGAGGTGACGGCGGCGCTCGCGCTGGACGTGGGGCGGGCGCTCGGCGTCGACGCGGACCGCGTCGTCGTCGGCCGCGACCCGCGCGACTCCGGTGCGGCGCTGGTCGACGCGCTCGCCGCCGGCCTGCGGGAGTCCGGCACGGACGTGATCGACCTCGGACTGGCGTCGACGCCGACCGTCGCCCGCGCCGTCGGCTGGCGGGAGGCCGACGCCGGCGTCTCTGTCACCGCCTCTCACAACCCCGCCACAGACAACGGGATCAAGCTCTGGCAGCCCTCCGGGCAGGCCTACGACGCCGAGTTGCGGGCCGAGATCAGCGACCGGATCCGCTCGGGGGAGGCCGACCTCGCGGCCTGGGACGGCTTCGGCGAGCGCGAGGAGTGGGACGCCACCGACCGCCACGCCGAGGCGCTCGCGGCCAGCGTCGACGTGTCGGAAGCTCCGGCCGTGATCGTGGACCTCGGCAACGGCGCCGGCGGCGTCACCGTCGACGCGCTCGGCCGCCTCAACTGCGACGTCGAGACGCTCAACGCCCAGCCGGACGGCTCGTTCCCGGGCCGACCCAGCGAGCCCACGGCGGAGCACTGCACGTCGCTGTCCTCGCTCGTCGCCGAGTCCGACGCGGACCTGGGCATCGCCCACGACGGGGACGCCGACCGCCTGCGGGCCGCCACCGCCGACGGCACGTTCGTCTCCGGCGACGAGCTGCTGGCGGTGTTCGGTCGCGAGGCCGCGGAGGCGGGGGACTCGGTCGCCGTCCCCGTCGACACCAGTCTCGTCGTCGAGGACTTCCTGGCCGAGGCCGACGTGGACGTGACCTACACGCCCGTCGGCGACGTCTACGTGGCCGAGGCCGCCAGCGAGGACGACGTCGCCTTCGGCGGCGAGCCCAGCGGCGCCTGGATCTGGCCCGACGCCACCCTCTGTCCGGACGGCCCGCTGGCGGCCTGCCGGCTGGTCGAGCTTCACGCCGAGCGACCGCTCGGGGAGCGAGTCGCCGAGGTGCCCGACTACCCCATCCGTCGGGACAGCGTCGAGGTCGAGGACAAGGGCGCGGTCATGGACCGCGTCGCGTCGCTGGTCGCCGACGAGTACGACGACGTCCGGACGCTCGACGGCGTCCGGGTCGACCTGGGCGACGCGTGGTTCCTCCTGCGAGCCAGCGGCACGCAGCCCCTGATCCGGATCACCGCGGAGGCGCGCGAGTCGGACCGGGCCGACGACGTCTTCGAGACGGCCACAGGGCTGGTGGCTCGCGCTCGCGAGTGACCGAGCGACGACCCGGCGCGGGGACCGCGTGGAGGTGGAGCGAGGTGGCCGACCCGCTGCTCGGTCACGTAGTGCGACTCGTCGCCCCGGGCGACGGTCGCGCGGTCGACTCCGGGCGAGAAACTATCCGCGACGTGTGGACCTGGCTTCGCGCACGCCGGCCCCGTCGCGGATCTTGTCCTCGCACTGCGGGCAGACCCGCGGTGCGTCGACGCCGTTAGGTGTGAAGACCCGTGCGTAGTCCGCCGTTACGAAGGCACCGCAGTTCTGACATTCCGGCATACACCACTCTATCGGGCGTCTGTCCTCTTAACGGTTTGTGGTTTGAGGGAGGCTACTACGCGAAATCGGGCGTTTCGGACCGCCGGAATCGCCCGTCAGAACTCGCTGGTAACCTCGCCGTCCTCGCCGAGTTCGATCACGCCGTCGAAGCGCTCGCGGAACCGCTCTAAGGTCGCCTCGTCGTGGACGCCCCGCGCCAGGTGGAACATGCCGACGGCGTCGTGCTCGTCGAGCAGCTCGAGGAACCGATCGACGGCCTGGAGGGCCTGATCTTCGTCGGCGTAGTAGATGAGTTCGGTCAGCGAGTCGAAGGTGATCCGTAGCTTGCCGTCGTGATCCTCGAGGAACGCCTCGGCCTCGTCGGCGATGCCCTGCCAGTTGTTCGGCGAGGCGACGTAGCGGATGTTCTCGCCGGCCCGGCGGGTGTAGCCCCGCTCGATCGAGAGCGTGTCGAGGATGGTCGCGCGCTCCTCGTCGACCTCGTAGTACTCCAGTTTCTGCTCGACCTCGCGGGCGGTGGTCCGCGTGGAGACGACCAGCAGGTGGTCCGTGTCCGTGCTCAGGAAGTCCGTGTCGAGGCGGTCCGTCTCGCCCGTACTGGGATGAAGGAGGAGAATACCCGTCCCACCCGGGATCGCGTCGGGCGTGTTGTCGATGGCGAGTTCGTAGTCCATGTCCCCGACTGGGGCGCGGAGGCGGCATTAACTCTGCGGGTCGGCCGCGAGGTCGCGAGCGCAGCGAGCGACTTCCACGAAATCGAACGGCGACCGCAGGGAGCCGTGAGGTAGCGAGGCCGACCAGCGGGAGGCCTCGGACAGAGCGAAGCGAGCGACCTCGATAGTGCGAGCGGTCACTCGTGGCGGAGCGCGGCCACTCCCTGGCCGGTGCGAGCCGAACGGGTTTTGCCCGGGTAGCGCCATCGGTCCACCATGAGCGTCAGCGAGGCCTTCGACGAGTGGGCCCGGCAGGGCCGCGACGAGGGGATGGAGGAGCGTCACTGGCACACCGCGAAGCACGTCCTCGCGCGGATGCCCGTCGAGCCCGGCGACGTCGTCCTCGATCTCGGCAGCGGCAGCGGCTACGCCGGCCGCGCACTGCGGGAGACGTACGACGCGGCCCGGTCCTACGGGATCGACGCCAGCCGGGAGATGGCCGACAACGCCCGCTCGTACACGGACGATCCGAACGTCGCGTTCGTCGTCGGCGACTTCGCACACCTGCCGTTCGACGACGACAGCGTCGACCACTGCTTCTCGATGGAGGCGTTCTACTACGCCGAGGACCCCCACGAGGTCCTCGCGGAGCTGCGGCGGGTCCTCCGGCCCGGCGGTACCTTCTACTGCGCCGTCAACCGCTGGGAGGAGAACGTTCACTCCCACGAGTGGGAGGAGCTGGTCGGCGTGCCGATGCTGCTGTGGAGCGAGCGGGAGTACCGCGAGGCGTTCCGCGAGGCGGGCTTCCGCGTCGCCTCGCAGGACCGCATCCCCGACACGGAGACTGAGATCCCGGCCGCGGCGGCGTTCCCCACCGAGGACTGGGCAACCCGCGAGGCGATGGTCGAGCGCTACCGCGAGTACGGGACGCTGCTGACCGTCGGCGTCGCGACTGAATGAGAATTAGCTACTAATCGCCGTTCGAACTGCCAAGGCGCGGTAGCCTATTGATGAGCCACTTGGGACCCTTGTATCCCCGTGCAGTCACGGGACGATCCCGTTCCCCGCTATCCAGGTCGGTCACGTCTCGTTTTAGTCGTCCAGCGGTGATAAAACATCACCATTGGTCTGATCGATCAGAGACTGGTAGAGACTCCGGAGCCGATCGATAGGAGGCCGGCAATGAACAGCGTCTGAGCCGCAAGCAGGTGACTCCCGTTCGTCGAGATCTCCTCACTGTTGTCGTCAATCCAGTCAGCGTACCGACCAAGAATGTCGTTCTCTACGTCTTCCCGTGATTCGCACTCGTTGAGGACCGCGCCGAAATATCCGGGTCCGATCCCGTAACTCGGTCTGTCGACAGTGTAGGTGAGTACAGCGACACAGAGCGAACCGAGGAGAAGGGCCCCTCCTATGTGGACCCAGACGTCGAAGATAGCATCCGGATTATCAGTAAGTGATGCAGCAGAAGCGAGCACACCCAAAATGAGCCCGTTGATTCGAGCCGTAGACATCGCTTTCTGATCCGTGTCGCGTAAGGTCTGTAACTGTTCACTGATCACTTCACGGGCCCTCACGGGCGATCGGATACGTGTCGTCGGGCGGATCTATATCGTCGTTCTCGGGGCTCGACGACCCGGGCATTACTTACGAGGTTACGTAGGTGGTTTATACCGATTGCGGCATCGAGGAGCAACCGAATATGGCCGAAATCGATCACTCAGTCGCTTCTGATCCCGGTACGGTCCCATTTCCTCCGACAAATGGCTTCCTTCCGTCGTCGGAGACCTTTTGTCTCCGGACGCGAACCGTGGTCCCATGCGTTCCCGCCAGCGGGTGCTCGCCGGGCTGGTCGTCGCCACGGGGCTGGCGACGGCGATTCTGCTCTGGGGCGTGGTCTCGACGGTCTTCTTCGCGATAACGGTCGCGTACGTCCTCTACCCGCTGCGCCGGCGTCTCGTCGACCGTGGGTTCGGCCGGCGGACGGCCGCCGCGGCGAGCACGAGCGTGGCCTTCCTGGCCGTGGCGGTGCTGATCGTCCCGCCGCTGTGGTCGCTGTACCGCCGCAGGCGGGCGCTGCTTTCCTACCTCCGGTCGCTCCCCGATAGCGTCTCCGTGGAGCTGTTCGGGACCCCCGTGAGCGTCGAACTCGGGACGGTCGTCGCCTTCCTCCGCCGGTCGCTCGCTGACCTCGCCGTCGCGGCGGCGGGCGAGACGCCGGTGCTGGGACTGAAGCTGTTCCTGTTCGCGCTGCTGGTGTACGCGGTCCTGCTGCGCCCCAGCGCGGCCCCAGCGGTGGTGTTCCGGACCGTCCCGGAACCCTACCACGACGTCGTCCGCCAACTCCACGTGCGGGTCCGGGACACGCTGTACGCCATCTACGTCCTCCAGGGGGCGACGGCGCTGGGCACGTTCGCCATCGCGCTGGTGGTCTTCTGGGCGCTGGGCTACGAGGCGGCCTTCGGGCTGGCCGTCGTCGCCGGCATCCTCCAGTTCGTCCCCGTTATCGGTCCCAGCGTCCTCGTCGCCCTCGTCGCGGCGACGGACCTGGTGGCCGGCGACGTGACCGGTGCCGTGACCGTTGCGGTGCTCGGCTTCGTGTTCGTCGGGTTCCTCCCGGACGCGGTCATCAGACCGCAGCTGGCGCCGCACACGGCGGACATCCCGGCGAGTCTCTACTTCGTCGGATTCACCGGCGGCGTCCTCTCGGTGGGCCTGGTCGGCTTCATCGCCGGCCCGCTCGTCGTCGCGCTGTTCGTCGAGACGGTCGACCTGCTGGTCGCGGACCGGTCGACGGCGGAGACCCGGCCCGGCTGACCGCGTACGGACCGTCGCCGATCAGTACCGGTCGGCTACCCGTCGCCGGGCGGTCGAACCGGCGCGCGGCGACGACAGCCCGTCTCAGGCGGTCTCCAGCGGCCGCCCCTGCCGCTCCCACTCGGTCAGGCTGCCCTCGTAGAAGGCCACGTCGTCGAAGCCCAGGTGCCGGAGGACGACGTAGGTGTGGCTGATCCGCCGGGCGGTGTTGCAGTACAGCACGATCCGCTCCTCCGGGGCAATCCCCCGCTCGGTCAGGATCTCGCGGACCTCGTCCTCGGGCCGGAGCCCGCGCGTCTCGTCGTCGACGAGGGTCTGCCAGTTCAGCCGGACGGCGCCGGGGATGTGGCCCTCGTCGTACTCCCGCTCCTCGCGGGTGTCGACGATGACGGCGTCGCCGCTCTCGGCGGCCGCGGACACGGCGTCGGCGTCGATCAGCGGCGTCTCCGCGGGCGGGTCGACGGCGTAGTCGGTCGGCTCCGGCTCGGGGACCTCGTCGGTCGTCTCGTGGTCGAGTTGCCACGAGGAGAAGTCCCCGTCCAGCAGGTGGAGCTTCGCGGGGTCGTGGCCGAACAGCTCCAGCGTGACCAGCAGGCGCGCCGCGAACACGCCGTGGGTGTCGTCGTAGGCGACCACGTGGTCGCCGTTTGCGACGCCGGCCTCGCGCATCAGGTCCGCGAACGCGCCCTCGTCGGGGAGCATCCCGGCGCTGCCCTCGCCGCCCTCGGCCGCGTGGGCGTCCGCGCGGTAGGCGTCGAACGGGACGTTCACGGCGCCGGGGAGGTGGCCGATGCCCTCGTACTCCCAGGCGTCGCGGACGTCGACGATCCGGGCGTCCGGGTGTTCGCGCACCCACGCCGCGGAGACGATGTCGGTCATCACCTGCGACTTTCCCCTCCGCGGGCTTGAACCTGTGTGTCTCGATCCGCTACCGCGCGGCTATCGCGCACCGCCGTGACGCCCCGACCGTCCGTCCGACCGGCTGCCGCCCCGCTCGTGTCGGCGACTGGGCGGCTCGAAGATAGGGGCAAGGATTTCCGTAAGGTGCGTGGTTGGTACGCGGCACAGGGCCCGCCTCCCCCCGTCCCACCCGATTCGCCGAACTCGCGATGACACCGTGAGTCACAGTAGTCGCGTCTGGAATCCGCAGGTTCTGCCGGAAAGGGGGAGGAGTGGCGGACCATGCCGTCATAAGCAGGGGTATAAGAAGGGGGCGCGTACGTGCGTGTGCAACTATGAGCGACTACGCCAACGACGTCCTCGTCTCCGCGGATTGGGTCGAGGACCGACTCGACGACTTCGAGAGCGACGACTCTGATCTGCGACTCGTGGAGGTCGACGTCGACACGGAGGCCTACGAGGAGGCCCACGCCCCCGGCGCGATCGGTTTCAACTGGGAGACCCAGCTCCAGGACCAGACCCGGCGGGACATCCTCTCGAAGGAGGACTTCGAGGACCTGCTCGGTAGTCACGGCGTCAGCGACGACGACACCGTCGTCTTGTACGGCGATAACTCCAACTGGTTCGCCGCCTACACCTACTGGCAGTTCAAGTACTACGGCCACGACGACGTCCGTCTCCTCGACGGCGGCCGCGAGTACTGGCTCGACAACGACTACCCGACCACCGACGAGGTCCCCGAGTTCTCGGAGGCGGAGTACGACGCTTCCGGCCCGCGCGAGTCCATCCGCGCGTACCGCGACGACGTCGAGAACGCCGTCGAGAAGGGCCTGCCGCTCGTGGACGTCCGCTCGCCCGAGGAGTTCTCCGGCGAGGTCCTCGCGCCCCCGGGCCTGCAGGAGACCGCCCAGCGCGGCGGCCACGTCCCCGGCGCGAAGAACATCTCCTGGGCGGCCGTCACCAACGACGACGGCACGTTCAAGGACTTCGACGAGCTGCAGGAGCTCTACGCCGAGGAGGGTATCGACGGCGACGAGACGACCGTCGCCTACTGCCGCATCGGCGAGCGCTCCTCCGTCGCCTGGTTCGCCCTGCACGAGCTGCTGGGCTACGACGACGCCGTCAACTACGACGGCTCCTGGACCGAGTGGGGCAACCTCGTGGGCGCGCCCATCGAGACGGGCGAGGCCGAGTAAGCAGAGCGATCGAGGCCTCGCTACGAGGCGGTGACCGCAGGGAACCGCAGAGCACGGCGAGGCCGAGAGAACGACTGCGCACTCGGCCTCGTGGTGGAACGGCGAGCGCTCCGCGCGAGCCGTGGAACCGGGCGAGTAACGCGTAGTCGTCCGAACCGCTTCTTTCGAGCCCGAGGTCGGGTAGCTGTGCGCCGTTCCTGACCGAGATTGCGCCGCTCTCTGCGCGCGGACCGACGTTCATCACCGTTTTCGCCGTACTAGAAACGATGGGTACCAGCGACCAGTTCGCCGACGAACTCGAGGGCGCGATCAACGAGAAGACGCGAGGCGAGGACGCCGAGCCGACGGATCCCTTCGACGCGAAAAACGAGTGGACGAGCCATCTTCCGAACTAATGGACCGTCTCGAGGCGAGCGGCTGGGTCGCTACTCGTGCCCGATGATCGGCTGCGGCTCGTAGGGCTCCTCGAGGTAGGCCACGTCGGAGGCCGACAGGTCGACTTCGAGCGCCTCTACGGCCTGTTCGAGGTGCTCGACGCTGGTCGTGCCGACGATGGGCGCGTCGACGTAGTCGTTCTGGAACTGCCAGGCCAGCGCGGCCTGGGCCATCGTGATCCCGTGGTCGGCGGCGACCTCCTGCAGGCGCTCGTTGATCTCCCGGCCGCCGCCGCGCTCGTACTCGGGCGTGGGGTTGTGGAAGTTCTCGGGGTCGCCCCGCTGGGTACGCTCCAGTTCGTCGAACGGGCGCGCGAGGAAGCCCTGGCCCAGTGGACCCCACGGGATGACGCCGATGTCTTCCTTCTCACACGTGGGCAGCACGTCCCGCTCCTCCTCGCGATAGGCGAGGTGGTAGTGGTTCTGCATCGTCTCGAAGGAGACCAGGTCCTCCCGCTCGCTGGTCCGCAGGCGCTCCGCGAGCTGGTGGGCCCACATCGAGGAGGTGCCGACGTGACGGACATCGCCGCGGCGGACGGCGTCGTCCAGCGCCCGCAGCGTCGTCTCCGGCGGCGTGTCCGGGTCGACGCGGTGGGTCTGATAGAGGTCGATCGTCTCCATCCCGAGGCGGTCCAGCGAACCTTCGAGCTCCTGCTCGATCGTCTTCCGGGAGAGCCCGTCGGCGTTGGGGTGGTCGCCGCCGGAGGAGAACCGGACCTTGGTGGCGACGACCTGCTCGTCGCGGTCGTAGTCGGCCAGCACCTCGCCGAGGATCTCCTCGCTCTCGCCGTCGGAGTAGGCGTTGGCCGTGTCGAAGAAGTTGATCCCGAGGTCGACGGCGCGCTCGATGATCTCCCGCGATTCGTCGCGGTCGAGCATCCAGTCCTCCTCGCTGCCGAAGCTCATGCAGCCCAGGCAGATCTTCGAGACTTCCATGCCGGTCGAGCCGAGGGTGGTGTACTCCATACCCCGCGCCATGACCGGGGGGATCAAAAGGCTGGTCCCCGCAGACCCGGTAGTGTTTAGTTAGAAGCATTGTGCCAGCGAGCGAAACTCTGGAGCCAGTTTTCGGCTGTTTCTGGTTCGACGTGGCTGAAGCAATTCGAGAACGATGAGGTTCGGCGCTTGCGTTCTCGAAAAATTCGTTCGATAGCATTCCGATTTCCGTGGCGGGATATCTGAAATCGAAGGCCTATTCGTTGGAGTGCAGTTTGGAGGTGTTGGGCGCCATCAACGAGAAATTCGGCTGTTTCGACGTCGTGTTTCTGCTGGAGTTCGCGGAAAAATATTTCGGTGAGAGCGGTGGTCGTCGTCGAAAAAAGCCGGACGTGAAGCAGCTCGTTCGTGGCAGGATCGCCAGCGGCGTACAGCCAGAATTGCTGATCGTTGATCCGAATCACCGTTTCGTCGATCGCGATCTGATTCGGCGATTTCCCTGATTCTGGCTGTAAATCGGCTTTCTGCACCCAATCGTGGATCGCTTTCCGCGATCGATCGACACCCAGCTGGCGAGTAAATCGACGGTATTCGACAGCGATAGCCCCGCAACGTGCGATCGAATACCCAGCGCCATCGCCGGCTCGGGTGTCCGCTCGCGCTCCACAAAACCCAAATCAATCCAGTCGCTACTACCACTGAGGCGGGCGATTTCTGGCATGGACACCAAGAAATTCACCCGCCTCACTTTTCACGCTTAACTAAACACGACCTGCAGTGAAGGCCGAACGCTGAAGTCCCGTCACGACGCGTGCCCCCGTGCGGGCGCCGACGGCGCCCGCACGGCTCAGTATCCGCCGCCGTCGCTGAAACAGCGCCCGCACTTGCTCGCCTGCCGATCCGAGACGGCCCGGTCGACGTCGATCCGGTCGAGCCGGTCGTCCGCGACGTGCCTGGTGGCACCGCACGCCGTCGTCGCGGTCGCCTTCCTGTCCCGGTGCTTGTGAACCGTGTTCGTCGTCGTGTTCAGAATTCCATCCATGGTGTGCGGTAGCGTGTAACTATCAATAGAGCCGTTCCCAAACCACGTTGGGTCGGTGACGACCGGCGGCCGGGCCGCTCGCTCGTTCGACGGTCGCTCCCCGCAATCGAACCCGTCAGAGTACCGTCGAAAAGGCTAATTGCGGTCCGATTGACCGTGGAACCGATGCGAGAGGATCCCCGCTGCCCGCACTGCGAGGAGAAGGTCAGCGCTACGGCCGCCTGGTGCATGCACTGCGGGCGCGACTTCGAGTCCCCGGTAGACGCCGAGGGCGGGGGCGCGCTCGATCAACTGCTCGGGTCCGCGGTGACCGACGCCGGGACGCCCGGGTCGAGCGCGTCCGGCGAGGTCAGCGACGTCGACGACGTCCTGTCGGTGCTGGACCGCTCCGAGGAGACGCGGCAGGGGCTGGTCGTCGCCGCCGCCGGGGTGACCTGGTTTCTGGTATCCGCCGTGACCGGCGTGACCGCGGGCGTCGCGCTCCTGGCCAGCGCCGCCTTCGGTTACTACCTCTACCAGCTGGACGACGCCGCGACCGTCCTGGTCCGGAGCGTCTACGGGGCCGCCGTGCTGGTCGTGGCCCTGCGGGTGTTCTTCGCCGCCTCCAGCGGGGGCGGCCTCCTGGCGCTACTCGACGGCGGCGCGCTGGTGGTCGTCGTCGCGCTGGTCGTCGCCGGCCAGTGGCTCGACGGCCGGATCGACTCGCGGTCGTCCCGGTGGTGACGATCGACGGGAATGCGGCGAGTAGCGCGGGCTGAGGTGGTATTAAGAGCCCCCGCACCCTGCGTCTCGTCGGACCGATGCCCGCAGATCCGCGCTGCCCGGAGTGCGACGGGAAGGTCAGCTCCCGCGCCGGCTACTGCATGCACTGCGGTGCCGAGTTCGACGAACCGAGCGTCGGAGACGATGGTCCCGCGCCCGGAGGCGAGGACGACTCGCTCGGTGCGCGGGTGTCCGTTCCCGACGTCGGGGCGAGCGTCGAAGCGGCCGTCGGCGGCGGCGCGGGCGACCGGCCGTCGACGGGCGCGAGCGGCGGCCCCTCGCCGGGAGACGCGAGCGGAGCGGCGGCGAGCGACGACGCGCCGCTGCTCGATCCGGACGGCCTCGCCGACGACGCGCTGACGCTGGTGGCGGGCGTCGGCTTCGGCGTCGTCGTCGGCGTCGGCGCGGCGCTGCTGGGCCTCGTTCTCACGCGGAGCGTGTGGAGCCTGCTCGTCGCGCTCGCGCTCTGGCTGGCCGGGACCGGCTACCTGATCACCCGCCGGAGCGTCCACGAGACGGCGCGGCTGGGTTGCTACGCCGTCGCCGTCCTTGTGGTCTGCGTGCCGACGATCGTCCTCACCGACGCGGCCAAGGGCGGCACGTTCGCGGGACAGGTGCTCCTGTTCGCGATCGCGGAAGTGCCGTTCGGAGCCGTCGCCGCGCTGATCGCCGGGACCGGCTACTGGATCGGCAAGCGAGCGCCCACTGGCGAGGAGGCCGAGTGAGAGCGGGAGTCGTCAACGACCCGCACGAGACGGCCGGTGCGCCGCGGGCGAAACAGCATCATAACTACCATACCGTCCGGTCGAGAGGTACGCCACACTAGGTGGTTTCCGTGACCGAGAAACGCGAATACACGGGGGAGTACCCCGACAAGACGCTGTACATCCCGGGCCCGACCGAGGTGCGCGAGGACGTCATCGAGGAGATGAGCCAGCCGATGTTCGGTCACCGGATGGACCGGATGACGGACCTCTACACGACCGTCGTCGAGGACACGAAGGACTTCCTCGACACGGACAACGAGCTCATCGTCCTCACGGCCTCGGGGACCGAGTTCATGGAGAGCGCGATGCTCAACCTCGTCGACGAGGACGTGCTGGTCACGACCTGCGGTAGCTTCAGCGAGCGCCAGGCCAACGTGGCCGAGCGGCTGGGCAAGAACGTCGATACCCTCGAGTACGAGTGGGGTCAGGCGGTCAAACCCGAGGACGTCCGCGAGGCCCTCGAAACCCGCGACACCGACTACGACGCCGTCACCTGCGTCATGAACGAGTCCTCGACCGGCGTCCGCAACCCCATCGAGGAGATCGGCGACGTCGTCGCGGAGTACCCCGACACCTACTTCGTCGTCGACGCCGTCTCCGCGCTGGGCGGCGACTACGTCGACATCGACGAGCACGGCATCGACGTCATCTTCACCTCCGTCCAGAAGGCCTTCGCCATGCCGCCGGGACTGGCCGTCTGCGTCGTCAGCGACGACGCCTACGAGCGCGAACTCGAGAGCGAGTCCGCCTCGTGGTACGGCGGCTTCCAGCGCTCGCTGGACTACTACGACCGGAAGGGCCAGACCCACTCGACGCCCGCCATCCCGGTCATGCTGGCCTACCGCAAGCAGATGAAGTACATGCTCGAGGAGGGCCACGACGCCCGCGACCAGCGCCACCGCGAGATGGCCGAGTACACCCGCGAGTGGGCCCGCGAGCACTTCGACATGTTCCCCGAGGAGGGCTACGAGTCCCAGACCGTCTCCTGCATCGAGAACACGCAGGGCATCGACGTCGCCGAGACCATCGAGGCCGTCTCCGAGGAGTACGACTTCGTCTTCTCGAACGGCTACGGGTCGGCACTCGGCGAGAAGACGTTCCGCATCGGCCACATGGGCGAGCACGACGTCGAGTCGATCGAGGCGCTGACCGACGCTATCGAGGACGTCGCCGGCCTGTGACCGACCGCCGCGATCACTGGTGCCTTGGCCGGGACCGAGCAGCGCCGGCCGGGAGTAGTGCGCTTTAAGCGTCCGGGCCCGCGTCCCAGTCACATGACTGCCGTCGACGACCCCGGACTCCGCGACAACCCATACGTCGAGGACCCGCCGACGGAGTTCGACCCCGTCGCGGAACTGAGCGAGGACGAGGCCCGCGAGCAGGCCGAGCGGCTCCGCGAGGCCGTCAGGTATCACGACCACCGCTACTACGTCGAGAGCGACCCGGTCATCGGTGACCGGGCGTACGACGCCCTCTTCTCGCGGCTGTGGGACCTGGAGGACGCCTTCGATCTGGACCGGTCGGGCAGCCCGACCCAGCGGGTGGGCGGCGACCCGCTGGACGAACTCGGTGAGGTCGAGCACGTCGCGCCGATGCTCTCTATCGACCAGGGCGGCGAGGAGAGCGAGGTCCGCGAGTTCGACCGCCGGGTCCGCGAGGGCGTCGGCGAGGTCGAGTACTTCTGCGAGCCGAAGTTCGACGGCCTCTCCGTGGAGGTCGTCTACGAGGACGGGGTCTACCAGCGCGCGGCGACGCGGGGTGACGGCGAGGTCGGCGAGGACGTCACCGAGAACGTCCGCACCATCGCCAGCGTCCCCGAGCGCCTGCGCGGCGACTACCCCGACTTCCTCGCGGTACGGGGCGAGGTGTACATGCCCCGCGACGCGTTCAACGAGTTCAACCGCGAGCGCGTCGAGGCCGGCGACGACGCCTTCGCCAACCCGCGCAACGCCGCCGCCGGGACGCTCCGCCAGCTCGACCCGTCGATCACCGCCGAGCGTCCGCTGTCGATCTTCTTCTTCGGCGTGCTGGACGCCTCGACCGAGTTCGAGAGCCACACCGGGATCCACGAGCGGCTTCCCGAGTGGGGCCTGCGGGTCACCGAGCGCATCGAGACGGTCGGCGACGTCGACGCCGCCGTCGACTACCGGGACCGTCAGCTCGAGGCGCGCGACGACCTGAACTACGAGATCGACGGCGTCGTCGTCAAGGTCGACGACCTCGACGCCTGCGAGGAGCTCGGGTGGACCGCCCGGGCGCCGCGGTGGGCCTTCGCCTACAAGTTCCCCGCGCGCAAGGAGCGCACCACCCTGCGGAACATCGCCGTCCAGGTCGGTCGAACCGGCCGCCTGACGCCGGTCGCCCTGCTCGACCCCGTCGAGGTCGGCGGCGTGACGGTCTCCCGGGCCTCGCTGCACAACCCCGCGCAGATCGAGGAACTGGGCGTGAACCGCGGCGACGAGGTCCGCATCAAGCGCGCCGGCGACGTCATCCCCGACGTCGTGGAGGTCGTCGAGAAGAACGCAGAGGGCACCTACGCGTTCCCCGACGAGTGCCCCGTCTGCGGCAGTCCTGTCGAGCGCGACGGCCCGATGGCCTTCTGCTCGGGCGGACTCTCCTGTCCGGCCCAGCGCGAGCGGGCGATCCGGCACTACGCCAGCCGCGACGCGCTGGACGTCGAGGGCCTCGGCGAGAAGGCCGTCGAGCAACTGCTGGAAGCGGACCTGATCGAGTCGCCCGCGGACCTCTACGAACTGACCGTCGACGACCTGGCCGACCTGGAGGGGTGGGGCGAGACCAGCGCCCGGAACCTCGTCGCCGCCATCGAGGGGACCCGGGAGCCGTCACTACCCGACTTCCTGACCGCGCTGGGCATCCACGACGTCGGCTCCGTCGTCGCCCGCAACCTCGCCTACGAGTTCGGCGACTTCGAGTCGATCCTGGCGGCCGCCGGCGCGGGCGATCTCGCCGGGAAAGTCGGCGACGGCGGATCGACCGGCCCCGGGACCGTCGACGGCAAGACCGCGACGCTTTCCGCGTTCGTGGAGGACGACGGGAGCGGGGACGGCGAGGGCGACGGCGACGCGGACGGCGACAGTGAGAGCGACGACGCCGACGCCGCCGTCGAAGCGGTCGTGGAGGACCCCGAGGCCGCCCGCGAGCGGTTCCTCGCCGTAGAGGACGTCGGCCCCGAGGTGGCGGACTCCATCGTCGAGTTCTTCCAGAGCGAAGGCAACCGCGAGGTGCTCGCGGCCCTCCTCGAACACGTCCACCCCCAGCCCGCCGAGGAGACGGGCGGCGACGAACTCGACGGCGAGACGTTCGTGTTCACGGGCTCGCTGGACGGCTACACCCGCAGCGAGGCACAGGAACTGGTCGAGCGCCACGGCGGGTCCGCCACCAGCAGCGTCTCCAGCAACACCGACTACCTCGTCGCGGGCGACGACCCCGGCCAGAGCAAGCGGGACGACGCCGAGGCCGAGGGCGTCGACATCGTCGACGAGGAGAAGTTCGAGGCGCTGCTGGAAGAGCGGGGCGTGCTGTAGCCGGCGGCGTTCAGTGCGTACTGTTCAGTCCAGTGCCGCCGCTGTTCGGCTGGAAAACGGGGAGATAGAGAGCCGGAGTTAGAAGGGGGCTTCGGGGCCTTCGTCGTCGTCGTCGCCGATCGAACCGCCGCGGGAGTCGCCGGGCATCGACGGGCTCATGCCGCCGGCGCCGCCGGCCATCCCCTCGGAGCCCTCCATGCCGGTGTTGGCGTGGACGGTGTCGATCTCCGGGATCTCCTTGGTCATGCGGGTCTTGATCGCCTGGATCGTCATCGGCGAGATGCCACAGCCGGAACACGCGCCGCCCAGCTGGATCGTGACGCTGCCCTCCTCGCGGTCGATCTCCTGAATCGCCGCGCTGCCGCCGTGCATCTGGATCTGCGGGAAGTTGCGGCGCAGGAAGTTCGTGATCCGCTCGCGCAGGTCGTCGTCGCCGCCGTCCTCGGTCTCGGTGCTCATAGTACCTACCGGTAGTCCGCGACGGGGCTTAGACCTTTGGACTCACATCTTTCTCGCCGTCGCTGGACAGTACACGTTCCGTCACGGAACGTGTTCGACGGCGTCTCGCAGCTCGTCGGTGTCCGCCCACTCGTGACAGCGGTCGCCCGTCAGGAGCTGTTGTACGTGCGAGGCAGCCATGCCGTTATCGTACCGCTCGCGTTCCTCCTCGTCGTTCGGGTAGCGCCGCTTCAGCACCCACACGTTCTCCCGGTACGAGGGCGCGAACAGCAGTCCGAGCTCCCAGACGTAGCCACCGTCGAAGTCCTCTACGACCCCGACGATGTGGGTCGCCATGCCGCAGAGAATATCAAATACGCGGTGCCAGAGCCGAATCTCCTCGGGCGTGAGCCCGAAGTCCTCCAGCTGGAACGCGACTGCGGGCGGATTCCTGCGCGCGTCGAGGAGATCGTAGACGATCGTCCGTCGTGTCGCAGCGCCCGTCTCACCGCCCGCCCCCGCGACCAGGTATCGCCTGTCGTGACCCTTGATGCGGGTCATCTGCTCGCCGTTGACGAGGTCCTTGACGCGCTGGTGCTCGCTGGGTGTGAGGCTGACGCCCTCTATTTCGGCCAGAATCTCCTCCTCGCTCGGTATTGCCGGCTCGTCCCCTGCCCCCAGTTCAGGCCCGCCGTCGTCTGAATCCATCAATCGGACGCGGAATTGGCACCTATATCAAATATTCGTTCTCCGTCTGATTAGTTACGATACCGTCTGCGATATCAAACTCATCTCAGTGAGAGTATTTATGGTAGTGGCGAACTAAGTCACGAGTATGAGGCCCGACACGGAGAGCGCCGGTTCGGGGCGCGGTGCCCGGGGTGTCGCCAGCGAGGGGTTCAGCGAGTGGCGAGCGCTCCAGAAGGCGACCGACAAGAAGCGGGCGGACATCCTCGCGGACGTCGTCGGCCACCCGAAGGGAGCGCCCAGCGTCGAGGAGCTGGACTACATGAATCCGCCCCTCAGCGAGGACGCCATCCGCCGTCACCTCCGGACGCTGGCCGACGTCGGCGTCGTTCGGGAATGCGAGTTCGAGCCCGGCGAGCGCCTCCGGGACTACCCCTACAAGTTCTACGCGCTCACCGAGGACGCCCGGGAACTGTTCGACCGCAACGGGCTGTTCCCGGAGGAGGCGTGGCGGCGCCAGTACCAGTCGGTCGAGAAGACGCCCCGGATCCGGGAGATCGAGGAGATGCCGCGTCCGGCGACGACCCGCGAGTGAACGCACGCGTTCTGCGGATGGAAGCGATCGGAGGACGGTACGCGTGACCGAACGCGACGACGTCAAGAAACTCGTCGAGCGACACTGGAACAACCGCGCGGAGACGTTCGACGACGAAGTCCACCACGGCATCCACGGCGAGGACCAGCGCGAGCGGTGGCTGTCAGTCCTCGGCGAGCGGACGGGCGAGCCGCCGCAGCGGGTCCTCGACGTCGGGTGCGGGACCGGCGTCGTCTCGCTACTGCTGGCGGGCCTGGGACACGACGTGACGGGCGTCGACGTCGCGCCCGCGATGCTCGAGCAGGCCCGGGAGAAGGCGCGCCGCGCCGGCCTGTCGGTCGCGTTCCAGCGCGGCGACGCGGAGGGCCTCGGTGTTCAGGACGACGCGGTCGACCTGGCGACGGCGCGCCACCTCCTCTGGACGCTCCCGGATCCCGAAGCGGCCGTCGAGGAGTGGCAGCGCGTCGTCGGCCCCGGCGGCCGGCTCCTCCTGATCGAGGGGTACTGGGACCACCCCGAGCCCCGGGACGAGTACGAGGCGATCCACGGCGACCTGCCGCTGTATCACGGCCGCCCGCCCGGGGAGCTACGCGAGTTCCTCCGGGAGGCGGGGCTCCGGGACGTCGAGTACGAACCGCTGGACGATCCGGTGCTGTGGGGGCGCGAGCCGCGCCACGACTACTACGCGATCGCGGGGACCGTCCCGCGCTGAGACGGACTGGCGTCGCTGTGCCCGTATGAGAGGCGGGCGCGCTTACTCCTCGAACCCGAAGATCAGGCGGTGCTGGCGCTCCAGTTCGTCGACGTACCGGTCGAGCACGGTTGCCAGTTTCTCGTCGTCGACGATGATCGCCGTCACGCGATCGATCGGGTCCTCGGGCAGGTCGATGCCGAACTCGCCGTCGCCCTCGTAGACCGGTTCGGACTCGTTGAGGATCTGCTGGTCGATGGCGTGGATCAGCTCCGAGTCGTACTGGTCGTTCATCACCTCGAAGGCCTGCTTGTAGGCCTTCTGGAGCTCAGTGAAGTAGTGCTGGTACTTGTCATCGAACTTCTCCGGGTCGAACTCGGCCATGTAGGACAGTCGGCGAGCGCACCTAAAAAGTCGGCCGATGGGCGGCCAGCGGTCGCCAGCGGCCGCCGTGCGGACAGGGTAGTCAGAGCGGCTATCGCGGCGCTCGCCCGGCGTCCTTCTTGGGGAGGTACAGCACCAGATAGCCGACGAAGAAGATGCCGACCACGCCCCCGAGCACGAGGTAGACGCCCTCGTCGACGGCGGCCAGCGTCGTCACGAGCTCGTCGAAGGTCGCGATGGGGTCGGCCATGCCGAACGCCTGAACGTACGCGGCGACCCCGACGGCCGCGACGAGCAACAGGTCGAAGACGTCGCGCTCTCGCATCGGTGGCTCTCTCGTGGCGATGAAGTTAGTCTTGTTGGCAGCGAGGTTCCTCCCTCCGGTCGGAACCTCGCCCTCAGTCCAGCTGCCGGGCGACGATCTCGTCGGCGGCCTCGATGAAGGACGCTTCCTCGCCCGCGGGGACGGTCGCGCCGGCGGCGATGTCGTGGCCGCCGCCGTCGCCGCTGACGGCGCGGGCCGCCTCGCTCATCACGACCGAGAGATCCAGGCCGCGGCCGACCAGCGGGCCGGTGCCGCGGGCAGAGACCTTCGTCTCCTCGTCGCCCTTGCTCGCGAAGGCGACGATGGGCCTGTCGGAGTCGACGCCGTCGGTGCCCAGCGCCATCCCGGCGACGATGCCGACGATGGTCTCGCGGACGGCGTCGCCGGCGTCGAACCACTGGACGTTGTCCTCCCGGGTGACCCCGCGCTCCTGGACGAGCGACAGGCCCTCCGAGAGGTTCCGGCGGTGGTTGGCGAGCAGGCTCCGGGCCCGCTCCAGCGCGCCCTCGCGGTCGCCCAGGCAGACCGCCAGTCCGACGTCGGCCCGCTCGTAGCGCGCGGTGGCGTTCAGCAAGGTCGAGAACTCGCTGGCGTCCCGCAGTTCGGTGCCGACCGGTTCGGCGGTCAGCGTGTAGGTGGTGCCCACGAGGGAGTCGATGTCGTCGGCGGGGACGCCGCGCTCGACGGCCCGCTGGACGAGGCCGCTGGCGACCGTCTGGCGCTCGTCGTCGGTCAGGTCCGCCCAGGTGCGCCACTCGCCGTCCCGCTTGAGGTCCAGCCCCAGCGACTCCAGGAAGCGGACGGCGCCGGCCTCGTCGTTGGAGATGCCCGGAATCGGGACCTCCGTGGCGTACTCCAGCAGCTTCGGGAGGGGCCGGGTCTGCTTGCCGTAGAGCGTGAGGTCGGTCCCCTCCGCGAGGACGCCCGCCTCGACGCCCTCCTCGACGATGCCCTGGTTCGCGCCGACGAGCTCGCCGCTCGTGGCCTGCATGTCGCCGACGGCGCCGACGACGGCGAGGCCGGCGAGGTCGCGGTTGAGCGGGTCGCCGTCCGTCCCCGCGGCGTCGCCAGCCGCTGTCGCTGTATCCCCGTCAGCGGCCGTTTCGCCGCCGTCCGTGGCAGCGCCGCCCTCCTTGGCGAGCGCCCGCGCGAGGACGTAGGCGGCGCCCGCTCCGGACAGCTCGGAGGCTCCGTCGATGCCGACGAGCAGCGGGTTGCAGTGGTACTCGAAGTCGGCGTAGCCGTCCGTCTCGGAGACCGCGTCGGGGTGGCAGTCCTCCGGCGCGGCGGGCTGGTGGTGGTCGGCGATCACGGCCTCGAAGTCGCCCGCGGCGACGTGCTCGGAGACGGCGTCCAGTTGCCCGCTGCCGAAGTCAGTGAAGAGAACGGTGTCGTACTCGCGTGCGGCGATGGAGGCAATCTCCTCGGCGTCGAGCTGTTTCTTGAAGACGGTCTCGAAGGGGAGCCCCGCCCGCTCCAGCGCGGTGGCGGCGACGGCCGCGCTCGTCAGGCCGTCGGCGTCGATGTGCGATGCCAGCAGCACCGCGTCGGCGTCGAGCAGGCGGCGGGCGCAGGTCCGCGCGCGGTCGTCGAGGTCGGGGGCGGGTCCCATCGAGGCGACGTTCGCGCCTGCCCGGATATAAACTTCCGGTCGCGTGCCCGGCTTCCGACCGCACCCTCCCCGCCCTACTCGTCGTAGCTGGGTGCGGCTTCCTCGACGGCTTCGGCGGCGAGGGCGTCGAAGTCGGCCGCCTCGGGCACGACGTCGACCTCGATCCCGGCGTCCTCGGCGGTGCGGCGGGTCGGTTCGCCGATGGCGCCGACGACGGCGTCGTTCAGCCCGTCGACGGCCGCGTCCCGGACGCCGCGCTCGTCGGCGGCGGCCAGGAAGTGCGTGACGGTGAGCGACGAGGTGAACAGCGCCGCGTCCAGGTCGCCCCCGGCGGCGAGTTCGGCCGATTCACCGGCGCTCTCGGGACGGACCAGCCGGTAGAGGACCGTCTCGTGGACGTATGCGCCGGCGTCCTCCAGCCCGTCGGTCAGCACGTCAGAGCCGTGGTCGGAGCGGGCCACCTCGATGCGCGCGCCTGCGGCGTCGTCCGCGAGCGCGTCCACGAGGCCCGACGAGGAGTACTCGTCGGGCACCAGATCGACCGAGTAGCCGGCCGCACGCAGCGCGTCGGCCGTCGGCTCTCCGATGGCGCAGACCGCCGCCTCGCCGGGGCCCCAGCCGGCTTCGGCGGCGAGTTCGACGCCGGTCTTGCTCGTGAGGACCGCGTAGTCGGCGTCCTCGCGAGGGACAACGGGCGAGGGCTCGTCGGAGCCGGAGGATCCGACGGCGTCGGTCTTGGGCGTCGCGTCGGTCGGCTCGACCGCCAGCATCGGATCGGGCACGGGGTCGGCGCCCAGCGACTCCAGCAGTTCGACGGCATCGTCGGTCCGCTCGTCGTCGGGACGGAAGAACGCGACCCGGAGGCGGGGTTCCTCACGCATCGGGATCCCCTCCGTCGGTCCGGCTCCCGTCGCCGCTCCCGCCGTAGTCGGTCCGCAGGAACTCGATCACCCGGTCGCGCTGGCCGGCCACGTCGCCGATCACGGTGATCGCCGGCGGTTCGATGCCGGCCTCGTCGCGGACGTCGACGATCGTATCGAGGGTCCCCGTGGCCACCTGCTGGTCGGGCCGGGTCGCCCGCTCGACCAGCGCGACGGGCGTGTCCGGATCCATGCCGGCCTCCCGCAGCGCGGCGGTGTACTCCGGGAGCCTGCCGACGCCCATCAGGACGACGACGGTGCCGCCGGTCGCGGCCAGCGCCGCCCAGTCGATAGCGGACTCCTCCTTCGTGGGGTCCTCGTGGCCCGTGACGAAGGAGACGGAGGAGGCGTGGTCGCGGTGGGTGACCGGAATCCCTGAGACCGCGGGACCGGCCACCGCGGAGGTGATTCCCGGCACCACCTCGACGGGGACCTCGTGCTCGGCGAGGTGGACCAGTTCCTCCCCGCCGCGGCCGAAGACGGTCGGATCGCCGCCCTTCAGGCGGACCACGTCCTTGCCCTCCTCGGCCAGTTCGACCATCCGGCGGTTGGTGTACTCCTGTGGCGTCCACTCGCCGCCGGCGCGCTTGCCGACGTCCTCCCGCTTCTCCTCGGGGATCTGCTCGATGATCTCCGGGCCCGGGAGCTTGTCGTGGAGGACGACGTCGGCCTCCGACAGCAGTCGCTTCGCCTTGACCGTCAGCAGGTCCGGATCGCCGGGGCCGGAGCCGACGAGGTAGACGGTGCCCGTCATTCCTCGCTCGTCTCCGCGGCCGTGGCCGCGTCGTCCTCGGCCGCCGCGCCGCTCTCGCGCTTGGCCCGCTTGATCAGTTCCCGCGCGCCCTGATCGGCCAGGTCCCGGGCCAGTTCCCGGGCCGCCTCGCCGTGGCGGTCGGCGGGCAGGTCCCGCGTCAGCGACACCTCCTCCTCGCCGTCCCGCGAGAGCGCGCGGACCGTCGTGCGGACGACGCTGCCCTGCAGGACGGCGTAGACGCCCAGCGGAGCGACGCAGCCCCCGCCGAGTTCGCCCAGGATCGTCCGCTCGACCGTCGTCTCGACGCGCGATCGCGGGTGGTCCAGCGCGCCGTTGAGGTCCCGCGCCAGGTCGCCGTCGACGGCCGTCACCGCCAGCGCGCCCTGACCCGGTGCCGGGACGAACGTCTCCGTCGGCAGCGACTGGGCCTCGACGTGGTGGAGCAGGCCCGCCCGTTCCAGTCCCGCGCGCGCGAGCACGATGGCGTCGTACGCCACGTCGACGTCCCGGCCCAGGGCCTGCCGCTCGATCTCGCGCAGGCCGCTGAACCACTCCTCGACGTCCTCCTCGTAGGGGAACTCCCAGTCGTCGGGGACCTCGACGTCCGCCTCGTCGCCCTCCGGCGTCTCCACGGTCTCTCCCGCCGTCGCCTTCCGCTTTTTCTCGGCCTCGCTGCGGTCCTCGTGCTCGGCCTGCAGGCTCGGCGCCAGCAGCTTCTCGATTCGGGTGTCGACGTTACCCCGAAGGGGCTGGACGTCGAGGTCCGGCCGCTCGGCGAGCAACTGGGCCGTCCGGCGGAGGCTGGACGTGCCGACGGTGGCGCCCTCGGGCAGCTCGTCGAGGGTCTTCCCGTCCGGCGTGACCAGCACGTCGGCCGGATCGGCCCGCTCGGGGACGGCCGCGACGACCAGCCCGTCGCCCTCCGTCGGGACGTCCTTCATCGAGTGGACGGCCGCGTCCACGTCGCCCGCCTCGACCTGCTCGTCCAGGCTCCGGACGAACGCCCCGGTCTTGCCCAGCCGGTGGATCAGCTCGTCGCGGACCTGATCGCCCGTCGTCTCGACCTCGACGATCTCGACGTCGAACCGCCGACCGAGGGCCTCCTCGACGGCGGCGGCCTGGCGCAGGGCCAGGTCCGAGCCCCGCGTGGCCAGTCGCAGCGTCCGCGATGTACTCATACCCGTCCATCGGCGACGACCCCTGAAAAGTGTACAGATACGGCGATGGTCGAGCCGGGCAGCGACGCCGGGGCTGCCCTACCAGGGCTCGTCTTTCAGCCCCAGCGCGTAGGCGATGCCGTTCGTCACGACGTGGAGGACGGGCGTGGCGATCAGGACGGCGACGAGCACCGGCGGCGTGAACGTCGAGAGCGTCCAGTCGGGCGCGAACAGCGCCGCGAGCGCCAGCGCGCCGATCACGAAGTCGAGCTGGTCGAGCCCGGGGAAGGCGGCACCCCGCTCTCGGCCAGTCCGGCGCTTGAGGAACGAAGCGCCGATGTCGCCCGCCATCGCCCCCAGCGCCAGGCCGAGGCCCGCCAGCAGGGGGAACGCCGGCAGGTCCACGCCCAGCGCCGCGCCGGCGGGTTCGACCACGAGGTTGAGCGCCAGCGCCAGCGCGAGGCCGGCCAGCGTCCCCGCCGCCGTACCGCGCCAGGTCTTGCCGTCGCCGAGCACCCGGCGGCCGTTCCACGTCCGGCCGCCGTCGATGGGCCGTCCCCCGCCGGCGAGGACGGCCGCGTTGTTCGGCACGTAGGCCGGTAGCATCGCCCACAGCGCCGTCGCGAGCGCACCGAACAGCGTCATGTCGCGGACGTGTGACGCCCGGGGGCTTAACGGCGGCGGACGACGCTGCCGCGAGGCGAGGGTCTCGGGAACGTGACAAACCTCTTGCCGCCGGGGTACCTGCCTACGAACGATGATTCCGCCACTCGCCCGGCGGTTCGTCGCCGGGGAGACGGCCGCCGAGGTGCTGGAGCGGGCCCGGCGGTTACAGGCCCGGGACGTGGGGACGATCTGCAACCGCCTCGGCGAGCACTACGACGAGCGCGGGCCGGCCGACGAGGACGCGGCTGCCTACTGCCGGCTCGTCGACGACGTCGCCGACGCCGGCCTGCGAGCCCGCGTCTCGGTCAAGCCCTCCCAGCTCGGTCTGGACGTCGGCGAGGACGTCTTCCGGGAGAACCTGGCGCGGGTGGTCGACCGCGCCGACGACCGCGGCGTGTTCGTCTGGCTGGACATGGAGGACCATCCGGCGGTGGACGCGACGCTGAACGCCTACGAGCACCACGCCGAGGCGACCGGCGGGGACGTCGGCGTCTGCGTGCAGGCCAACCTACGGCGGACGCGGACGGACCTGGAGCGGCTGGGGGACCTGCCGGGCTCGGTCCGACTGGTCAAGGGGGCCTACGACCCGCCGGAAGAGGTCGCCTACCGGCGCAAGGAACGCGTCGACGCCGAGTTCCGGGACTGCCTGCGATACATGTTCGCGAACTTCGAGGACGGCGTGGCGGTGGGGAGCCACGACCCCGAGATGCTGTCGCTGGCGGACTCGCTCCACGAGGAGTTCGGCACGCCCTACGAGGTGCAGATGCTGATGGGCGTCCGGGAGGACGCGCTGTTCGACCTGGCGGACGACTGCGAGGTCTGGCAGTACGTCCCCTACGGCGACAGGTGGCTTTCCTACTTCTACCGGCGGGTCGCCGAGCGCCGGCAGAACGCCCTGTTCGCGCTCCGGGCCGTTCTGAGCGGGTGAGTGAGGGGCGGACCAGAAGCGGCCTCCCGCCCGGTGGCGTGGGAGAAGGGAAGGCTGATAACCGGGGCGGGCCACTCGGCTGACATGGCGCCGGCCTCGTGGAAGCGCGATTTCGCGAGCGGACTCATCGTCCTGCTCCCCGTCCTGGTCACCATCTACGTCCTCGCGTACCTCTACGGCATCCTGGCCGGACTGCCGTTCGCGGCCGACATCAACGTCGCGACGCTCAACGATCTCGGCCTCCCCGGATACCTCCAGGCGGAGGCCGTCGTCACGTTCATCCGGGTCGTGACGACGCTGGGCGTGTTCGTGCTGCTCGTGTTCTCGATCGGCTATCTCATGCGGACGGCCTTCGGCGATCTCATGGAGAGCGCGCTGGACGACCTCATGAACCAGGTCCCCGGGCTGCGGGTGGTGTACAACGCGTCGAAGATGGCCGTCGAGACGGCCGTCTCGGGCACCGACGAACTCCAGAAGCCCGTGAAGATCGAAACCTGGGACGGGATGCGGATGACCGCGTTCAAGACCGGTAAGACAACCAACGACGGGCGAGACGTCCTCTTCCTCCCGACCGCGCCGAACATCACCACCGGCTACGTCGTCGAGGTCGAGCCCGACGAGTACGAGGAACTGAACGAGCGCGTCGAGGACGCGCTGACCCGGATCCTCTCGGCCGGCTTCGGCGACTCCGACCGGGACAACGTCAAACTCCCGATCAACGCCCAGGACGGCCAGGAGGGCGAGGCCACGGACGACTGAAGCGGGCCGCGCTCCGGTCGCCGCTGGGCCTCGAGGCCGACGGCGGTGAACGTCGACGACAGGTGTGTTCTCAGGCGCCGGACGATACGTTTCCCCGGACGCTTGCGAGTGGTCGATTCGCTGCGGAGACAGAGCGACGGGGTCGATCCCCCGGTTCGATTCCGCTACACCTCGACGTCGGTGAACCAGTCGTCGTACTCGGCAGGCCGCTCCTCGAAGAGGTCGAAGAACGCCGACTGGAGGTCGTCGGTGACCGGGCCCTTCGTGCCGGCGCCGATCTGGTTGCCGTCAACGCTGCGGATGGGCGTCACCTCTGCCGCCGTCCCGGTGAAGAACAGCTCGTCAGCGGTGTACAGTTCGCCCCGGGAGATGGTCGTCTCGTGGACCTCGTAGCCCATGTCCTCGGCGAGCGTGATGGCGGTCTGGCGGGTGATCCCGTCGAGGATCGACTCGGATAGACCGGTCGTGTAGATTTCTCCGTCGCGCACCAGGAAGACGTTCTCGCCGGGACCCTCCGCGACGTTGCCCTCCTCGTTGAGGACGACGGCCTCGGTGTAGCCGTTGCCCCGCGCCTCCAGCGACGCGAGGACGCTGTTGACGTACGGACCGGTCGTCTTGGCGTTCGTCGGGATCTCGTCGGAGGAGTACTTCCGCCAGGAGGAGACGGCGACGTCGACGCCTTCTTCGAGGGCCTCCTCCCCGAGGTAAGCGCCCCACGGCCAGGCCGCGATAGCGGTCTCGACGGGCGACTCGCTGGGGTTCAGTCCCAGCGGGCCGTAGCCGTAGAAGGCGATCGGTCGGATGTAGCAGGATTCCAGCCCCTCGCTGCGGATCAGTTCGATCGTCGCCTCGGTCAGCTCCGCGGGCTCGTAGGGGATCTCGATGTCGTAGACCTTCGCCGACTCGTAGAGCCGCTCGAGGTGCTCGTCCCACCGGAAGATGGCCGGCCCCTCGGCGGTGTCGTAACACCGGACGCCCTCGAAGACGCCCGTGCCGTAGTGGAGCGCGTGGGTCAGGACGTGGACCTGCGCGTCCTCGAAGTTGACGAACTCGCCGTCCTGCCAGATGCGGTCGACGCCCTCGAACATCTCCGGACGGTCGGTCATCGCCGGTCCCCCCGGAGTTCGGCCTCGGTACCCCGTTCACGCGGTGTCTCTGGAGCCATATCGGCTCCCTAGATGGCCACCGTTAAGAGCCTTAACTATCCGTGCCAGCGCCTCCCGCACCGGCGCGGACGCAGTGAGTGTCCTGTATCGACGAGTGGAGCGAGCCAGAAAGCCCTGGCTGGCTGTTCACAGGCGATACGAGGCGGATGCCCCGACCCTTGAGGTCGGGGAGGAAGCCGACAACCGATGACACAAACCACACTACGATGGCAGGCCGACTCTCCAACATATAAGTAATACCGTCCATATATGTGAAACACAGTAGAATACCGTCGTACCGCCGTCATCAAACTCGACACTCCCGAAGGAGCCGACGATTCGCTTCGAGAGACTGTCGAGCAGTTCAAACACTGCGCCAACACCGCGAGCGACTGGTGCTGGCACGGCGACGACGGCTACCACGTCACCTCGAAAGCCAAAGCCGAACGCGCCCTCTACGACCGACTCCGCGACGAAACAGACCTCACCGCGAATCTCGTCCAGAAGGGGATTCGCAGGGCGGTCGAGGCCGTCAAAAGCGGCGTCTCGAACGTGGCGAGAACACGTCGCAACCGTACTTCTCGGCAGACAGCGCAGTCTACGACAAGCGGAGTGCGACGTTCCACCGCGACCACGTTTCGCTTTCGACCGTAGACGGGCGCGTCGAGTGCAACTACATTCTCCCCGACGACTCGGAGACACCGCCGACGAAGTACGTCTCCGACGCGGATTTCGAGTTTCGGATGGCGCACTTACAGTACCGCGACGGCGACTGGTATCTCCATGCTTCGATGCGGAAAGTCGAACCAGACGAGGAACCGTCCGAATCCGAGTCCAAGCACAGAACAGTCCTTGGTGTGGATGTGGGCGTGAACAACCTCGCCGTCGCTTCGACGGGGCGATTCTGGTCGGCAGACGAGTTCAACCACTGGCGACGAGAATACGAGAAACGTCGTGCATCACTCCAGCAGTGTGGTTCTCGTCACGCCCACGAAAACATCGAGTCAGTCGGACAGAAAGAGTATGGACGGTTCGAGATACACCTGCACACGGTGGCGAACGAACTTATCGAGGAGGCCGTCGAGACCGACTGTTCGCACATCGTGTTCGAGGACTTGACCTACATTCGGGAGAACATCCCCGAGGCGACGTGGCAACACGTCTGGGCGTTCCGACGCCTCTACGAGTACGTCGAATACAAGGCCGAAGAACACGGTGTTGAAGCCGTACAGGTTGACCCGCGCAACACGTCGAAGCGTTGCTCGACGTGTGGGTTTACCCACGACGATAACCGTAACGGGGAGTCGTTCGAGTGTCAGCAGTGCGGGTACGAGAACCACGCGGACTACAACGCTTCCAAGCACATCGGTTTGCAGTATCTCCGTCGTCGGCAAAACGCAGACGATGGAGGCGCACCCGTAGATGTGCGCTTGAATCGCGGGACGCTGAACGTGAGCGGGGAGTACGTCCCCCCTGCCTCGGTTGAGGCATAGAACGGGAGTCCACGCGAAAGCCTCGGGGCTTGACCCCGAGGCGATTTACACTGCTGATAATCGGCCCCGAGCGTTCATGGCCCGCGGCGAGAGAGCGGAGGGTATGACGCGCTGGCTCGACCGGGCGGAAGAGCTACTCTACGAGGGCGAGGAGACGGTCGAGCGGGTGACGGTCGGGGGCGGCGGCGTCGTGGTCACGACTCACCGCGTGCTGGCGTTCACGCCCGACGCCGAGGGGAGCAACTACGAGGCCGTCGAGCGACCGAACGTGGCCGGCGTCGAGCGGCGGGCGACCGGCGAGGACCGGCTCCTGGGCGTCGCGGCGAAGGTCGTCGTCGTCGGCCTCGCGCTGACCGGGGCCGGGCTGGCGATCGACATGAACTCGCTGATAGGCGACGTCTCGCTGTCGAGCGGGACCGGCGCCGTCGGCATGGGCGGCGTTCTCTCGACCGTGCAGACGATGCTCGACCTGCTGGCGCACCTGGACGAGGTCGTGACCGTCGTCGGGGCGCTGGCGCTGCTGGTGGGGGTCGTCCTCCTCGGGGCCTACGCCCGGACGCGCGAGCGTGTCCTCGTCGTCGAGGTCGCCGGCGACGAGGACGTCACAGTGTCGCTGTCGGACGGTGACGGCGGGAGCGGGGGCGACGGATTCGTGCCGGACGGATACGAGGACGGGACTGTCGACGCCGCCGGTTCACCGGGCGACGGGCCCGGGGCAGATCCCGTCGACAGGCTGGAGCGGGCGATCCGGCCCGGCGAGTCCTGAACGCGCGGCGGGGCCCCTCGTCCTGCGGTCGGGGCGTCCGCGGTGCGTGACGTTGAACCCCGTCGAGCGGAAAGGGAGGATCGATGGACGCCGCGACGGTTCTCGACCGGGCCGCCGACCTGCCGACCGAGCCCGGCGTGTACCACTTCGTCGCCGACCGGGTGCTGTACGTGGGGAAGGCCATCGACCTGCGGGACCGGGTGCGGTCGTACGCGGACCCGCGCTCGACCCGCATCGCGCGGATGGTCGAGCGCGCCGAGGGGATCGAGTACAGCGTCACCGACACGGAGACGCAGGCGCTGCTGCTGGAGGCCAACCTCATCAAGCGCCACCAGCCGCCCTACAACGTCCGGCTGAAGGACGACAAGTCCTATCCCCTGGTCCAGCTGACGGACCACCCCGTCCCGCGGATCCAGGTCACTCGCGACCCGGAGGAGGGGGCGACCATCTACGGCCCGTTCACCGACAAGGGTCGCGTGGAGACCGTCGTCAAGGCCCTCCGGGAGACCTACGGACTGCGGGGCTGCTCGGACCACAAGTACCAGGGTCGCGAGCGGCCCTGCCTGGACTACGAGATGGGGATCTGCACCGCGCCCTGTACCGGCGAGATAAGCGAAGACGCCTACGCCGAGGACGTCGAGAGCGTCCGGCGGTTCTTCGAGGGCGAGACGGGCGTGCTCGCCGACCCCCTCCGGCGGGAGATGGAGGCCGCCGCGCAGGAGGCGTCCTTCGAGCGGGCGGCGAACCTCCGAGACAAACTGGAAGCCGTGCAGGCGCTGCACGGCGACGCCGACGACGCCGTCCAGACGACACGGGACGAGCGCGCGATGGACGTGCTCGGCGCGGTCCGCGAGGGCGAGCGGGCCACCGTCGCCCGGCTCCACGCCAGCGACGGCCAGCTGGTCGACCGCGAGCGCCACCGGCTGGACGCTCCCGATGGCGACGGCGTCGGGGAGGTGCTCGGTGCCTTCGTCACGCAGTACTACGCCGAGCGGGACCTGCCCGACGCGGTGCTGTGCTCGGAGCGGCCCGACGGGGACGTCGTCGAGTGGCTCGCTGGCGAGGGCGTCGACGTCCGCGTCCCCGGCGCCGGCCGCGAGGCCACGCTCGTCGACCTGGCGCTGAAGAACGCCCGCCGGTCCGGTCCCGCCCGCGACGAGACGGCGGCGCTGGCCGACGCGCTCGGCCTCGACGCCGCCGACCGCGTCGAGGGGTTCGACGTGAGCCACGCCCACGGGACGTCCGTGGTCGGCTCGAACGTGACCTTCGTCGACGGGAGCCCGGAGAAGGCCGACTACCGCCGCAAGAAGCTCACCGAGGAGAACGACGACTACGGCAACATGCGAGAACTCGTCCGCTGGCGGGCCGAACGCGCCGTCGAGGGCCGCGACGACCGGCCGGATCCCGACCTCCTGCTGATCGACGGCGGTGAGGGACAGCTCGGCGCGGCCCGCGACGCGCTGGCGATGGCGGGGTGGGACGTGCCCGCCGTCGCGCTGGCCAAGGAGGAGGAACTGGTCGTGACGCCGTCGGGCACCCGCGACTGGGCGGACGACGACGAGCGCCTCCATCTGCTCCAGCGGGTCCGCGACGAGGCCCACCGCTTCGCCGTCCAGTACCACCAGACTGTCCGCGACGACGTGGGGACCGCGCTGGACGAGGTGCCCGGCGTCGGCCCGGAGACACGCAAGCGTCTGCTCCGCCGGTTCGGCAGCGTCGACGGCGTGCGCGAGGCCTCCGAGGACGAACTGCTGGCCGTCGACGGCGTCGGCGAGGCGACCGCAGACACCATCGCCAGCCACCTCTCGTAAGAGGTGAGCCCGCGCGCGGACTGCGACGCTTCAGCAAGAACTAACCGAGTTCGTCATGAACGTTCGTGTATTATGGGGGAACTCGAGGCGGTGTTCAGATAAGCTTGAAAGGTGAGGCAGATGCGGTTTTTTAGTGCTCTATGCCAAAAACCGACCGCCTCAGCGGTTGTTTGGACCTGATCGAGTTAGAGTTTGTGGAGCGAGAAGCGACACCGCGACTACTGATGAAGCTCAGTATTCAGTTGCATCTGGCTGGACTCTCGCTTTCGAATACTGTCTCGTTTCTTGAGGTATTCGGTGTCCAACGCGCTCGGTCAACCGTTCACAACTGGGTTCACAAAGCCGATCTACAGCCCCAGGATGGGCGAGAACCGGATCACGTCGCGGTCGACGAAACCGTGATCCAACTCGATGACGAGCACTACTGGCTGTACGCTGCCGTCGATCCAGACACGAACGAATTACTCCATACAAAGCTTGAACCGACCAAAACAAACGTTCTCGCTCGTGCGTTCTTCACCGAGCTCCGCGAGAAACACGATGTCGACGACGCCGTCTTTCTCGTCGATGGTGCGACACCGCTGAAAGACGCCTGCCAGCGACACGGCCTCGATTTCAGATATGAACGCCATGGAAATCGAAACAGTGTCGAACGTGTCTTTCGAGAAATAAAACGACGGACATCTTCGTTCTCAAACTGCTTCAGCAACGCCGAAGCGGACACAGCCGACGACTGGCTCAAATCGTTCAGCTTCGCATGGAATCAGCTAATCTGAACACTACCGCCAAGCAGGACGACTTCGAGGGAATCGTCGACGCGATCAGGGACGCCACCGACGACGAGCCCTACGTCGTCGCGGAGACCGTCGCCGAGGAACTGCTGTACGACGACACCGTCCACCGGCACAACACGGTCAGCTCGCGGGTGTTCTTCGTCGCGACCGTCGACGGCGAAGTGGTGGGGTGGACGCACCTGGACCTGCCGCAGGTCGACAAGCTACAGGACATCGCCCAGTTGACCGTGGCGTGCGCGGGGAGCACCGCCGGGAGGGCATCGGCGACCGACTGATGGAGCGGGGTCTCGACTGGGCCGAAGCCAACGGCTACCGCAAGGTGTACAACAGCGTCCCGGCGCACAACGAGCGTGCGATGGCGTTTCTCGAAGCGTACGACTGGGAGACCGAGGGAATCCGACGGGACCACTACACTATCGACGACGAGGCGGTCGACGAGATCATGATGGCCCACACCTTCTGATCGCCGGCGTCCGCCCGCGGGCCGCGGACACCCATTTATTGCTTTGCCAACAATAATTGAGCGAGGCATCAGCATGGCCGACGACACCGCCACCATCGAACTGAACCGGCCGGAGGCCCAGGAAGTGATCAACGCGCTCTCGACGGAGATCGCCACCGAGTCGGGACCGGAGGAGGAGCGCGCGCTCAACGTCCGTGAGTTCCTGCAGCGGGAGTTCGACTTCCAGGAGCCCGACTTCCAGGAGTCGGACCCCGGCGACGACGACGGGATCCTCACGCTGGACCCGTCGAACCTGTTCGGCGACGAGGAGGACGGCACCCACGAGGTACAGCTGTCCCGCGGCGAGGCCGCCGAGGTCGACCGCGCGCTGGCCGAGCAGGAGGGCTCCTCGGAGGGCGAGGCGGAGACGATCAGGGATCTCCGCGAGCGGCTTGACGAGCAGTTCGACCTGGGACGGGGCTGAGCGAGCAGCGGCCCTGGCGGCGCTCCGGAGCCGCCGCCCCTCTCACTGCCCGGAACAGTCACTCCAGACAACGCTTTTTCGGGTGGCAACCCTACGATCTGTGTGCGACTGATCCGCGTCCTCGTCCCGGACGACGACCTCGATGCGGTGCTCGACGCGTTCGACGAGAAGGGGATCGACGCGGTCCGGCAGCGGGCCTGGCGCGACGGCGAGGAGCAGTGGATCGTCGAGGCCCCCGTTCCGACCGACGCCGTGGGGTTCGTCTTCGACCGGCTCGAGGCGGCCGACGTCGACCCGGAGCGGTACACCGTCGTCGGCAGCCTCGAGGTCGCGATGACGCCGGGCTCCGAGGCGCTGCAGGACCGGTTCGCCACGGACTTCGACCCGCTGACCCGCCAGGAGCTCCGCGCCAAGGCCGACGACATCAGCCACGACGCGCGGTCGTTCCTCTCGCTGATCCTGCTGAGCGCGGTCATCGCGACCGCCGGGCTCCTGGTCGACTCGCCCGCGGTCGTGGTCGGCTCGATGGTGATCGCGCCCATCGTCGGCCCGGTGCTGACCGCCTCGGTCGGCGCGATCACCGGGGACGGACAGATGCTCCGCAACAGCGTCGCCCTCCAGGTCGCCGGGCTGGCGACGGCGATGCTCGGGGCCGCCGCGTTCGCCTACGGCGTCAAGGCGGCCGGCTTCGTCCCGGCAGGGCTGGACGTCGGCTCGATCGAACTGATCGCGCTGCGGATCGCGCCGTCGCTGCTGACCGTCGTCATCGGCCTCGCCGCCGGCGCGGCCGCCGCGTTCGGCATCGCGACCAAGGGCCCGACGTCCCTTATCGGCGTGATGATCGCAGCCGCGCTCGTCCCGGCCGCCGCCACCGTCGGCGTCGCCGCCGTCTGGGACGCGCCCCGGATCGCCGCGGGGTCGCTGGCGCTCGTCGCGCTGACGCTGCTCGTCGTCAACGCCGGGACGATCGCCGTCCTCCGGGCGCTTGGCTACGGAGCGGACGAGGAGTGGAGCGTCCTCCCCAAGGGCGCGACGCGGCGCGCGCTCACCGCGGCCAGCGTGCTGGCGCTCGCGGTGCTCGTCGCCGGCGTCGGGGTAGCGACCGTCCAGCAGATCGAGTACGAGCGGGCGGTCGACCAGCAAGTCGAGGCGACGCTGGAGCGACCGGCCTACGCGGGGCTCGAACCGATCTCCGTCCGCGTCCAGTACGCCGGGGTGCTCCCCTGGGGACCGAACGAGACGGTCACCGTCACGCTCAGTCGTTCCGGGAGCGGCGACCCGCCGTCGATCGCCGAGGCCATCGACCGCCGCATCGCGAACGCGACCGACCGGAACCCGCGAGTGCGGGTCGAGTTCGTCACCTATCAGGTGGACAGCGAGGCGAACGCGACCGCGAACGGAACCGAGTCCACGGCGACAGTGACCCCATGACCCCGGACGCCGATTCGCGGTACCGGGCAGATTCGATATAGCAGCTATCGATTTACGGCCGAGGAACGGTGGTCCAGAGCGGTACTGCGGAATCCACAGTAGAGCCCCTGAGACAGCTATCACCCGCGTTTCATCGGCCGAACCCCAGATTCCTGTTAGCTGTTCAAGGTTAACCGTCTGGGGACCGAACCCGCTCGCATGGACTCCGTCAACCCCGCCACCGGCGAGGCGGTCGAATCGTACGAGGACCACTCCGAGTCCGACGTCGACGAGGCGCTGGACCGGGCGACGGAGACCTCCGCGGAGTGGAAGGACCGCCCGCTGCGGGAACGCGAGCAACTCCTGGAGAACGCGGCCGAAGTGCTGCGGGAGAACAAGCGCGAGTACGCCGAGATCATGGCCCGCGAGATGGGCAAGCCGATCGACCAGGGCGTCTCGGAGGTCGAGAAGTGCGCCTGGGCCTGCGACCACTACGCCGAGAACGCAAGCAGCTACCTGGAGCCCGAGCACCACCCGAGCCCCCCGGGTTCGACGGTCAAGACGGTCTACGAGCCGCTCGGTCCCGTGCTAGCGGTGATGCCGTGGAACTTCCCGTTCTGGCAGGTGTTCCGCTTCGCCGCGCCCTACCTGACGGCGGGCAACGTCGGCCTCCTGAAGCACGCCTCCAACGTCCCGGGCTGCGCCGTCGCCATCGAGGAGGTGTTCCGCGAGGCCGGTTACCCCGAGGGCGTCTTCCAGTCGCTGCTGATCCCCTCCGACCTCGTCGACGACGCGATCGAGGACGACCGCGTCCGGGCCGCGACGCTGACGGGCAGCGGCCCCGCCGGCCGGTCCGTGGCCGCCACCGCCGGGGAGAACCTCAAGAAGACCGTCCTGGAGCTGGGCGGCAGCGACCCGTTCGTCGTCCTCGACGACGCCGACCTCGACGCGGCCGCGGAGACGGGCGCGTGGGCCCGCAACCAGAACGCCGGCCAGTCCTGCATCGCCGCCAAGCGCTTTATCGTCCACACGGACGTCTACGACGACTTCCTCGACAGATTCGTCGACGAGATCGAGAACCTCACCGTCGGCGACCCGACGGACGAGGACACCGACGTCGGCCCGCAGGCCCGCGAAGACCTCATGGAGGACCTCCACGAGCAGGTCCGGCAAAGCGTCGAGGCCGGCGCGACCGTCGTGACGGGCGGCGAGCCCATGGACCGCGAGGGGGCCTTCTACCCGCCGACGGTCCTGACCGACGTGCCGGAGGGGTGTCCCGCCGACGACGAGGAGACGTTCGGCCCCGTCGCGGCCGTCTGGGAGGTCGAGGACGAGGACGCGGCCGTCGAGAAGGCCAACGACACCCAGTTCGGCCTCGGCGCGAGCGTCTGGACCGAGGACCGCGAGCGCGGCGAGCGGATCGCCCGGCGGATCGACGCCGGCTGCACCTACGTCAACCAGCTCGTCAAGTCCGATCCGCGGGTGCCGTTCGGGGGCGTCAAGGAGTCGGGCTACGGCCGCGAGCTCTCCGAGCCCGGAATCCACGAGTTCGTCAACCGCAAGACGGTGTGGATCGAATGAACGCCGCCGAGCTGCTGGTCGCCTGCCTCGAACGAGAGGGCGTCGAGCACGTCTTCGGCATCCCCGGCGAGGAACTGGAGGACCTGCTGTTCGCGCTGGACGACTCCGAGGTGACCTTCGTCCCCACTCGTCACGAGCAGGGCGCGGCGTTCATGGCCGACGTCCACGGCCGCCTCACCGGGCGGGCCGGCGTCTGCTGCTCGACGCTCGGGCCGGGGGCGACGAACCTGCTGACCGGCGTCGCCGACGCCCACCTCGACAAGAGCCCGCTCGTCGCCGTCACGGGACAGGGCGGGCTCGAACGCCTCCACAAGGAGAGCCACCAGGCGCTGAACGTCGTCGGCCTCTTCGAGCCCGTCACGAAGTGGAACGCGCAGCTGGACGACCCCGACGTCGTCGGCGAGGCCGTCCGCAAGGCGTTCAAAGTCGCCGAGTACGAGAAGCCCGGCGCGACCCACCTGGAACTCCCCGAGGACGTGGCGGGCGAGGCCACCCAGGAGCGTCCCCTTCCGGAACGGGAGCCCGTGCGTCCGGGCGCTCCCGACCCGGATGCGCTCGACCGCGCCGTCGACCTGCTCGCGGCGGCCGACCGACCGCTGGTCGTCGCCGGCAACGGCGCCGTCCGCGCCCGCGCGGTCGACCGCCTCAGGGCCCTCGTCGAGGCCGCCGACCTCCCCGTCGTCTCGACGTACATGGGCAAGGGGGCCGTCTCGGACGCCGACGAGCGCTCGCTGATGACGGTCGCCTCCGGGGACGGCGCGGCGGCGGAGGCCATCGCGGCGGCCGACCTGCTCGTGGCCGTCGGCTACGACGTCGCCGAGCACGACCCCGCCGACTGGGACCATGACGGACCGATCGTCCACGTCGACTCCGAGCCCGCGGAGGTGTACGCCGCCTACAACTCCGAGGTCGAGGTCGTCGCCGACGTCGGCCGGACGCTGCAGGCGCTGACGGACCGCGCCGAGGACGGCGCGTTCGGGACGGAAACGGACTGGTACGGCGACTACCGCGAACGCGTGCTGGCCGACGTCGATCGGGAACCGGCCGACGAACCGCCGTTCACCGAGGAGGGCGTCCTCCCCGTCCTGCGCGATGTCATGGCCGACGAGGACGTGCTCGTCTCCGACGTCGGCAGCCACAAGATGGCCGTCGCCGCGAACTACCCCGCCTACGAGCCCAACACCTGCGTCGTCTCGAACGGCCTCGCGGCCATGGGCATCGCCGTCCCGGGCGCGCTCGCGGCCGACCTCGCCGTCGACGGGAACGTCGTCGCCGCGACCGGCGACGGCGGCTTCCTGATGAACGCCGCCGAGATCGAGACCGCCACCAGGCTGGGCTGTTCGTACGCCGTCGTCGTCTTCCGGGACGACGACTACGGCCTCATCTCTGAGAAGCAGCTCGACCACACCGGCGACTCGACGGGGACCGGGCTGAGCAACCCCGACCTCACCACCTTCGCCGAGAGTTTCGGCATCGACGCGTACCGCCCGGAATCGCCCGGGGAGATCCGGGAGGCCCTCGACGAGGCCGTCGGCGGCGGCATGGCTCTCGTCGAGATCCCCGTCGAGTGAACGCGACGGGGAGGGTTCCGTCGTTCGGGACCGTCCGGTCAGCGAGCGGTGTTCCAGCGATTATAAACCAGATATTGCTATAGTGAACAGCCCTAACGCGCGAACCCGGCCCGTCGGCCCGCAGCGCGGAGACGCCGTGACCGGGGGACGGAGCGGGCCTGCTCTCGGTAGCGAGAGCTATAGTAGAAATTGAAACTATTTACACATCGAAGGGCACCCCGAGTGCCCCTCGAGTGCGTCATTGCGTTCAATTCTACTGTAGTCACGGACGACCGCGCTGCCGAGTGTCCGGCCCGCGCGTGCACGCAGGTACATCGAGCAGGCATCGGCTCCGGACCGCGGTCTCCTGATACCGCTGTACGTCCGCGGTGACGACGGCCGCTGGTGCAGCCGCTCGCGACGCACCCGCCGATGGACAGGTTCGCCGACCAATCGAAACGCGGAGGCCTTCGGCGAACCGGTCGTGTTCGGCGCTGATACCGGGAGTAAGCTATCGGGAATCGGCCTCGCCGCGCCGCTCGCCCGGCGGCAGTGCCAGCAGCGTCGCCGCGTAGAACGGGCCGGCGACGGCGGCGATCCAGCAGAAGGAGGCCGCACCCGCGAGGCTTCCGAACAGCAGCAACAGCACCGCCAGCGCGGGGAGGCCGGTGGACTCGACCAGCACGAGGTGGGCCCCGGCGACGGCGAAGCCCCACAGCGCGCCGGCGCCGGCCACGAGCGCCAGGAAGCCGGCGCGGTCCGAGCGGTCGTCGCACAGTCCCCGCGACCGGTCGACGACCGCGGCCCCGACGCCGGCAAGGACCGGTCCGGCGGCCGCAAGGGGAAGGAGGACGTTCACGGTGGCGTCGCTGCCCACGAGCGTCGCGGCAGGAGAGACGGCGAGGGCGCCGAGGGCCAGCGCCAGTCTGGATCGGTCGGAACGCACGGCCGGCGGCACGGACGGACTGGACAAAGAGCCTCTGGTTCGATCAGCTTCAGATACGACCACTCGCGCAGCTGCGTCGGTAGTCAGCGGATAGTCCAGTTCCGACCTGCGGCCGCCACACCGCATTCGATATAGCCGGATGTGGTTCATCGCGGGCATGGCCCAGCCGATCAACTCCCGGACGGCGACGCTTCAATCGCCGCTGACGTCGATCTCGACGTCTCCGGAGGCGGTCGAAACGTCGACGGTGCGGGAGCCGTCGCCGACGGTGGTCGTCAGGGTCGATCCGTCCGTCGAGGCGTCGAATCCCGTGGTATCGATGCCGCCGCTGCTGGTCTCGACGGAGAGAGTCGCACCGGATTCGGCCGGAAACCGGATCGACGCGTCACCGCTGGACGCGCTCGCGTCGACGTCACCCCCGGGGTTCGTCACCGTCAGGTCGCCGCTCGACGCCTCGACCGTGACGTCCCCGGCGGCGTCGATCACCTCGGCGTCGCCGCTGGAGGTGTCGACCGTGACGTCGCCGTCGACGTCGCGCACGCGGACGCCGCCGCTGCTCGTGTCCACCGTCGTCGGACCGTGAACGCCCGCCAGTTCGACGTCACCGCTCGCGACGTCGATCCGCTCGGCGCGGATGTCGGCCGGCACAGTCACGTGCAGGTCCATCCGGGGTGCGGCACCGAACCGGAACCAGGAGTCCTCGCGCTCGACGGAGAGCTCGAGACGCCCGTCCGATCGGTCGACGGACAGGGAGACGTCGTCGAGATCGTCCTCCGAGGCGGCGCGCTTCGTGGCCCGGACTTCGACGTCGTCCCGGTCGGTGCCCTCGACGGTGACGTCGCCGGCTCGCCCATCGATGACGAGGCTCTCCCCTGCCTCGTGGGTGGTCGTGTTCGTCTCCTCGACTGTCCGGCCCTCACCGGTGACCACGCACCCGGAGAGGCCGGTCGTCGCGGCCAGCCCCGCCAGCACGCGGCGGCGCGTTCGGTCGGTCACACCCGACCGTTCTCGAAACCGTCACTGAATGCTGACGATTGTGCGTGGGATCAGAGCCGTCCGGGTGTCTAATCGAGTGGCGATGACCGGCCGTTCCAGTTCGTTTCGGCCCGTGCCGCGCCATTCCGAACCAGTTCCCGCAGGACCGACGGAATCCACGAGTACGCCGCGATAAATCCCGTACAGCTATATCAAACGGAGCGGTGACAGCTACGCCCGCGACTGAGCGGGAGCACCGTCGAAGCGGTTGGGGGCAGCTTAGAACGACCTGTAGCGGCTCAAGCGGCTGGAGCGGCTGACGGCGGCGGAACCGGTCAGAATCCCTCGGTCGGCGCGGGGACGCCGTCGTCGTCCTCGCCGCCGCCGAGGTCGAACTCCTCGCGCAGCTCGCGGATGCGGTCGCGGATGTCGGCCGCGAGTTCGAACTCCAGGTTGTCTGCGGCCTCGCGCATCCGCTCTTCGAGGCGCTCGATCCGGCGGGCGGCCTCGTCGGCGTCGGACGGGCCCTCGCCGGCCACGTCGGAGGTGTCGGTCTCGGCGCCGGGCAGGGAGGTCTCGCCGATCTCCTTCTCGATGGTGGCCGGCTCGTAGCCGTGCTCCTCGTTGTACTCGCGCTGGATCTCCCGGCGGCGTCGGGTCTCCTCGATGGCCGACTGCATGGCGTCGCTGGTGTCGTCGGCGTAGAGGACGACCTCGCCGTTGACGTTGCGGGCCGCGCGACCCATCGTCTGGACGAGCGTGGTCTCGCTGCGGAGGAACCCCTCCTGGTCGGCGTCGAGGATGGCCACGAGGGAGACCTCGGGGATGTCCAGTCCCTCGCGGAGGAGGTTGATGCCGACGAGCACCTGAATTTCGCCCAGGCGGAGCGAGCGGATCAGTTCGTGACGCTCCAGCGTGTCGGTCTCGTCGTGCATGTAGGCGACGTCGACGCCGGCCTCCTCGAGGTACTCGGTGAGGTCCTCGGCCATGCGCTTGGTCAGCGTCGTCACGAGGATGCGCTCGTCGTCGGGCGTCTCCTCGATGCGACCCAGCAGGTCCTCGACCTGCCCGGTGGCGTCGGCGACCGCCACCTTCGGGTCGACGAGGTGGGTCGGGCGGACGATCTGCTCGACGATCTGGTCCGACGCCTCGCGCTCGTAGTCGGCCGGCGTCGCGGAGACGTACAGCGTCTGGTCGGTCTTCGCCTCGAACTCCTCGAAGGTGAGCGGCCGGTTGTCGTACGCCGTGGGGAGGCGGAAGCCGTTCTCGACGAGGCTGTCCTTCCGCGACTTGTCGCCCTCGTACTGGCCCTTGATCTGCGGGATGGTCTGGTGGGACTCGTCGACGACGGTGAGGAAGTCGTCGGGGAAGTAGTCGATCAGGGTGTACGGCGCGTCGCCGGAGTCTCGATCCGAGAGGTGGACGGAGTAGTTCTCGATGCCCGAGCAGTACCCCGTCTCGCGCATCATCTCCAGGTCGAAGGTGGTCCGCTCGTCGATGCGCTGGGCGGCGACGGCGTCGCCCTTGCGCTCGAAGTAGCTCACCCGCTCCTCCTTCAGCCGCTCGATCTCGTCGATGGCCCGCTGGAGGCGCTCCTCCGGGATGGAGTAGTGCTCCGCCGGGTGCAGCAGGACGGCGGGCTCCTCGCCGACGACCTCGCCCTCCAGGGGGTCGACCTTGACCATCCGTTCGATCTCGTCGCCCCACATGTCCACCCGGACGGCGTAGCGGCCGTACATCGGGTAGATCTCGATCGTGTCGCCGCGCACGCGGAACGTGCCCTGCGTGAAGTCGACGTCGTTGCGCTCGTAGTTCAGGTCGACCAGCCGCCCGAGCAACTCGTCGCGCTCGATCCGCTGGCCCTGCTCGATGCGCAGGCTCATGTCGACGTAGTTGCGCGGGTCACCCAGCCCGTAGATAGCGGAGACGCTCGCCACGACGATCACGTCGTCACGGGTCAGCAGCGAGCGCGTGGCCGAGTGTCGGAGGCGGTCGATCTCGTCGTTGATCGAGGCGTCCTTCTCGATGTACTTGTCCGTCTGCTCGACGTAGGCCTCCGGCTGGTAGTAGTCGTAGTAGCTGACGAAGTACTCCACCGCGTTGTCCGGAAACAGGTTCCGGAACTCCTCGTAGAGCTGCGCGGCCAGCGTCTTGTTGTGGGCGATCACGAGGGTCGGCTTCTGGATCTCCTCGATCAGCCACGAGACGGTGTTGGTCTTGCCCGACCCCGTCACGCCCAGCAGCGTCTGCTTGTCCATCCCCCGCCGGAAGCCGTCGGCCAGTTGCTCGATGGCCTCCGGCTGGTCGCCGGCGGGCTCGAAGGGCGCGTCCACGCGGAAGTCCCGGTCGACGTCGGGGCGATCGACGGACAGCGGGCCCGAATCACTCATCGATCGAACGTAGGGCTCGACGGACTTGAGGCGTGCGCTCCCGGTCGAACGGTGGCCGACGAAAGCGCTCGGTCCCGCCTGACGACCCACCGCGTCGATCCTCCGATTATCGGTCCGGACCACGGAGAAAGAGGCCCCGATCCGGGCGACCGTTCGTCCTCCGGCGTCGAGGGGCGCGACGCCGCCAGCCGGGGATACATCGCTCTCCGCTATCTCGAGTTCCCGCGCGTTCGTCCGGCGGCCCTGCTCGGACCCGTCCGCGTGACCCGGAAACACCCCTTTCAGCGCGGCGTTCCAACGAGGCGACATGCAGGTCATCTGCACCGACGGGACCGCGTTCTCCTGCGAGGGCTACGAGCTCACCGAGTACGGCGTCATGATCTACGACCAGAAGCACGATCCGGACGAGGAGCGCGACCGCTACGGGGGCGACCCGGAGCAGGTCGCCTACGTCCCGCACGACCGGCTGTGGTACATCCTGCCCGACGGGGTCACGCCGAACGTCAGCGGCGTCCAGGGGGTACAGCCCCAGCAGCCGCAGGGCGCGGGCCGGGTCGGGTCGCCGCAGCAGGGACAGCCGGTGAATCAGACCGGATTCCCGCAGGCGGGCCAGGCCGAACAGCCGCTGAACCAGGGCGGACAGCCAGCGAATCAGGGCGGACAGCCGTCGCCCGGTCAGGGGGCGAACGCCGGCCGAGGGACGCAGTCCGATCGGCAGACGCGGCGGTGACGCGGCAGCGGTGGCGGGCGTCTACGCGCGGACCACCGGCGCGCAGCGGTCGGGGAACGAGAGCGCGGGGGAAGCGTCGCAGCGCCGATCAGCAGACGGGCTTGGGGTTGACGCCGAGGTCCTCGAGCGTCTCGAAGTACTCGTCGTAGGCGGCCTCGATCACGTCCTCGGCGGCGGAGCGGGCGGCGTCCTGGTCGGCCTCCGCCAGCGCGTCGAAGGCGCCCTCACGGAGTTCGTCGACGTCGCTGCTCATCTCGCGAAACGTGCTCGCGGTCTGCGGGTCCGCCTGTCCGGTGAAGTAGCCGGTCAGCTGGTCGAACGTGCTGCCGTAGACGAGCGTCCAGGCGACGAAGCCGCCGAGGCGCTCGTCCTCGCCGTCGAGGGCGGCCAGCGCGTCGTACATCTGCGGCCGGTCGCCGAGTTCGCGGTCGGGGTCGGCCTCGTCGCGCTGGTCCCCGAGGAGGTCGATCGCCTCGCGGTAGACGTCGGCGTCGGCCTCGGCGACCCAGTCCTCGAAGACCTCGGCGCCGTAGCCGGCCAGGTCGGCGGCGCGGGCGCGCACGACGTCGTCCTCCATCTCGCCCTCGGTGAGGGCGTACAGTGCCTTGGACGACCCCAGCCGCGAGAGGGCGGTGTCATTGTCCTCGCGCACGGCGTCGACGAACTGGTCCGGTTCCATACCGGACGGTCCGCGCGGACGGGGCTTGTAACCACCGGCATCGGACCCGACCGCGACGGCGGAGACGGTCAGCGGTCAGTCCACGTGCACTCGAGTAACGTGGCCGCCGCAGCCGCACTGGCTGACGTACTCGTAGTCGACGGCGTCGCCGAACGCGTCGTCGAGGCGCGGATAGAGGTACGACTCGGGATCCCCGTGGGCCTCGTGGGTCACGAGATTGACGTGGTTGCCGGCGGCCGTGTGCTCGACGGCCCCGACGGCCTGCGAGAGCACGAGGGCGCGGTCCTCGCCGTGTTCGGGCTGCTCAAGGTTAGCTGACCAAGAGTTGTCGTGGACGCGGTCGGTGATCGGTTCGACCTCGTCGTGGGAGACGTCGGACATAGCCGTGAGTCGGTGTCCGACGGGGATAGCGAAGGTGCCGAACGCGTTCGGTCGGGCGTATCGGGCGCCAGAAGCTACGCCCGCCCTCGGTCGCCCGAGTCCAGCATCGTCCCGAGCAGTTTCCCCTGGGCCGCGGCGAGGTGTTCGGCCAGCGTCGACCGGGAGATGCCGAGTTCGTCGGCCACCTCGCCGGCGTTGGCCCCCTTCGGGTACTCGAAGTAGCCAAGCTCGTGGGCCGTCTCCAGCACTTCCTGCTGGCGCTCGGTGAGGAGCCCGTCGGGAGCGAGGCCGTCGCCGGCGAGGGTCTCGTCGAGCGAGCGGAGGCGACAGATCCGGACGCCATCGAAGGACTCGCGGAGGCGGTCGACGACCGCGCGGACCGTCTCGACGTCGTCGACGCGGGCCGTCACGACGAGCCCGCCGTCGGCCGCGCGGACGTCCGAGACGGGGCCCGCCAGCTCCTCGATGGACTGGCAGACGCAGGCGGGTCCGGGTTCGCGCTCGAAGCGGTAGACCGCCTCGTCACCGGCCGTGGCCATCCGCTCGAGGTCCTCGTCGTCGACGGGCGCGTCGGCGGCGGCCGTGAACTCCTCGGTGACCGGTCCGTCGCCGGCGATCGAGGCCCGCCTGACGGACGTGACGTCGCCCGCGCTCTCGGAGGCCCGCGCCACCGGACACGACCCCGGGTCGTCGACCGCTATCTCCATGGTGACCGCCATATGAAGGGGTACGACGCCCGGGGCCTTCGATCCCTATGCGAACACGTTCGGCCAGCGGTCGGACGACCGGGCGATCGAGTCGAAAACGGGTAGCCGGCGCGGTGAGGGCACGCCGGCCGACCCGTCAGGCGTCCCGATATCCGTCAGGCGTCGGCGAACAGGTCCGTCGAGAGGTACCGCTCGCCCGTGTCGGGGAGGATCACGACCACGGTGTCGTCGGGGGCGTCGGCGGCGACCCGCTCGGCGGCGGCGACGGCGGCGCCGGCGGAGATGCCCGCGAGGACGCCCTCCTCCCGACCCAGACGGCGGGCGGCGTCGACGGCCTCGTCGTCCTCGACCGCGATCACCTCGTCGAGCAGCTCCGTCCGGAGGACCTCGGGGACGAAGCCGGCGCCGATGCCCTGGATCGAGTGGCTGCCGGGTTCGCCCCCGGAGAGGACCGGCGAGCCGGCCGGCTCGACGGCGACCGATCGGACGTCGGCCTCCCGGTCCTCCTGCAGGTGCTCCGAGACGCCCGTGATCGTGCCGCCGGTGCCCACGCCGGCGACGACGGCGTCGACCTCGCCGCCGGTGGCCGCCCAGATCTCCGGTCCGGTCGTCTCGCGGTGGATCCGCGGGTTCGCGGGGTTCTCGAACTGCTGGAGGGTGACGGCGTCCTCGCGCTCGTCGACGATGGCCTCCGCGGCCTCGATGGCCCCGTCCATGCCGCCGTCGGCGGGCGTCAGTTCGAGGGCCGCGCCCAGCGCCCGCAGCAGGCGGCGGCGCTCCTCGCTCATCGACTCGGGCATCGTCAGCACGAGGTCGTACCCGCGGGCGGCCGCGGCCGTCGCCAGCCCGATGCCGGTGTTGCCGCTCGTCGGCTCGACGACGGTCGTCTCGGGGCCCAGCGCCCCGGCCTCCTCGGCGCGGTCGAGCATGGCCACCGCGATGCGGTCCTTGACTGATCCGCCCGGATTCGCCGCTTCGACCTTGCCCAGCAGGTTCGGCGCGAACGCGTCCAGATCCACGAGCGGAGTCTCGCCGACCAACTCTGTGACGTCGCTGACGTGCATCTTGCGAGGTGGTTGTCGCCGGAGGGCCGTCAGCGTCGACCCGCGGAACTGCGGGGCTTGACGTGCCCAAATCCCCGAGGCTGCGACGGTCGGGGAGAGTGCGGGGTCGACCCCCGCAGTTCTGTGGGTGAACGCCTTCGGCCGGTCCGGCCCGACGTCCGCGCATGGGTTGTTCACCGCTCGTGGACGCCAACAGGCGGCTGCTCGCCGCCATCGAGACGCCGCCGGACAGCGGGCTGGAGGACCGCCTCGACGACGTGGCCGCGACGGTGTGGGCGCTGGAACACGATATCCCGGCCGATCCCGGCACCTGTCGTCGGCTGTGCCAGAAACTTCGACGGCTGGAACGGGAGGCCTGCGACCGCCGCGGGGCCGAGATCAGACGTGCCCGGCGCGCTCTGGAGTCGTACGGGCAGCGGCTCGAACGGATCTGAGGGGCCGGCCACGACGCCGCCGTGGGGCGATCCCACCCCGGCGACCCGAACCTGTTCGACCGAACCGCTACGCGGATCCCGCGCCTACAGTCGGGCATGTCGACGCAGGTCCTCGACGCGCGAAAGATCGACGGCGAACCGTTCGGCGACATCATGGCTGCCCTCTCCGAACTGGAGGAAGGCGAGACGCTGGAGCTGGTCAATAGCTTCGAGCCCGAACCGCTGTACGAGGTACTCGGCAACCGCGGATTCGACCACGAGACGGAGCAGATCGCCGAGGACGAGTGGCACATCCGGATCAGTCACGCGTAGACTGCCCCCGATTTCTCCGGTACGCTACAGCGCACTTCCCGGTAGCGAAAGCGCGGACGAGAAACGGCAGGATTCTACTCGGCGTCGCTCGCCTCACTGCCGTCAGCGTTTCACTCTGACGATGATCGGCTCGCTTCGCTCGTCTCACCGCCGTCAGAACGGGGTTCTGACGTAGCTCGCGATCCTCCGGATCGCTCACCGCCGTCCGCGACCCGCGGGAGCCGCTCCCGGCGGAACCACTCCCACTCGCGGGCGGCGGTCGGGTGGTCGTCGAGGTCCCACGGGTCGGCGCTCGTGACGCGGGGGCCCTCGAGCCAGGAGGTCACGAGGTTCCAGACGAACAGGAGCTGCCCGACCACGAGCAACAGGAGGCCGAGCGTCGCCAGCTGGTGGAGGCCGGCGAACAGTTCGACGGGCCCGACGTCGACGGCGTAGCCCGCGTACCGGCGGGGCATCCCCGCATAGCCCAGCAGGATCATCGGGAAGAAGGTGAGGTTGGTCCCGGCCATGCTCAGCCAGAAGTGCCACCTCGCGAGCGTCCGCTGGTACCAGCGCCCGGCGTACAGCGGGAACCAGTAGTAGATGCCGGCGAAGACGGCGAAGGCGATGCCGCCCATGATGACGTAGTGGAAGTGCGCGACGACGTGGTAGGTGTCGTGCAGCACCAGGTCGACGGGGATGGCCGCCTCGAAGACGCCGGTGACGCCGCCGATGATGAAGTTACCGACGAAGCCGACGCAGAAGAGGAAGGGCGCGGTCAGCCGGAGGCTGCCGTTCCACATCGTGGCGATCCAGTTGAACGTCTTGACGGCGCTGGGGATCGCGATGGCGATCGAGACGGCCATGAAGCTCGCCCGCAGGCGTGGGTCCATGCCCGTCGCGAACATGTGGTGGGCCCACACGCCGAAGGCCAGCACGCCCAGCGCCAGCGTCGAGTAGACGACGAACTTGAAGCCGAACAGCTTCCGCCCCGCGAACTTCGGGAGGATGTAGCTGACCAGCCCCATCGGCGGGAGCACGAGGATGTACACCTCGGGGTGGCCGAAGAACCAGAACAGGTGCTGCCAGATCAGCGTCCCGCCGGTGTCGACGGCGAAGAAGGAGGTCCCGACGTTGCGGTCCAGCAGGAGCATCACGAGCGCGCTGCCCAGAAGCGGGAACGAGAACAGGATCTGGCCGGACTGGACCAGGATCGTCCACGAGAAGATGTCGAGGTTCGCCCAGGTGACGTCCTCGCCGCGCTCGGTGAAGACGGTCGCGATGAAGTTGATCGCGCCCATCGTCGCGGCGACACCGGTCAGGTGCAGGCCCAAAAGCATCAGGTCGATGCCCCGCGAGGGCTGCTCGACCGACAGCGGCGTGTACATCGTCCAGGCGGTCTGCGCCGGCTCGACGGCGGGCAGGAAGAAGCCGCTCCAGATCAGCGCCGCGCCCGGCGGGAGCAGCCAGAAGGCGATGGCGTTGATCCGCGGGAACGCCATGTCGTCGGCCCCGATCAAAAGCGGGAGGACGTAGTTGCCAAAGGCCGCCAGGATCGGCGTGCCGAACAGGAACAGCATCGTGATCCCGTGGCTCGTCAGCAGCGCGTTGTACGTCGTCGTCGTCAGCAGGTCGCTCGGCGGCGTGATCAGTTCCAGCCGCATCAGGACCACGGCGATGCCGCCCCACGCGAACGCGAGGACGGCGAAGACGCCGTACATGAGCCCGATGTCCTTGTGGTCGACCGTCGTGAGCCACCTGACCGGCCCCGACAGCTTCTCGCCGTGTCCCACCGTCGTCTGGCGGCCCCCGCCGCCGACGGTCGGCGCGTAGTCCCGCCAGTCCTCGATCCGTACCAGCGACGCGACGACGGCTACCGCGAGAATCGCCATGACGGCCGTCGTCGCCAGCGTGCCTGCTACAGCCATGGTGCGGGTGGGTTCGAGAGGCCCCTCACTGAACGTTGTCCGGAACACGTTCGGACGGCACTCGGCAAGCAACGGGTGAGAACGGGACAGTAGCGGCTCAGAACGGCGTTCCGCCGACGTCGGGCGCGTCGTCGGAGCCGCCCGTCGGGTCGCCGCCGACGGCGTCGGCCGTCACCTCGCCCGTCTCCAGGAACTGCGCCTCGAGCCGCTCCAGCTGGCCGTTGATGGCCACGTCGCGGTGATGCATCGGGGACACGCGGACGCTGACGAGGTCGAACTCGTGGACCGAGGGGTCGTCGTTCCACGCGCGGAACGCGGCCACCGTCAGGGTGTCGCTCTGCGGGCAGAACTCCGTCGTCGGGGTGAACTCCGCGCGCAGGACCGAGGGGTCGTCGGACTCGCGCGCATAACGGAAGCCGGCCTCGTCGTGGCGCCGGTCGAGGTTCAGCCGCGCCAGGTTGTAGCCGAAGGTCATGTCGTAGACGCCGTTGTCCTCGAAGCGGGACCGGGCGAGGCGGTGAATCGCGGCGTGCTCGCGGTCCTCGAGCACGTCGTGGCCGGCCAGGAACGGGCCGGGTTCGGGCTCGTGCTCGGGTCGAAACTCGTCGTAGTCGTCGAAGATCGTCTCGTCGCCGTCGTCGGAGCCGAACGGACGGGGGACGTTCATGCCTCGGGCTACGCGTCCAGCGGCGCTATGGGTGGTCCCGAACAGGTTCGGGACAAGGGGGAGCCGACGCCGGTCCGACCCTCCGGTATGGTCGCGACCGACTTCGAGAGCGAGCGAGGCTTCGACGACGACCGCTTCCGCGCGAACGTGATCCACGAGTCAGACGAGCAGAAGGTGGTCATGGGCTACTTCCGCCCGGGCCAGTTCATCCCCGTCCACGCGCCCGACAGCGACGTTGCGATCACGGTCCACGAGGGCGAGGGCGTGGTGCGGGAGGGCGACGCCGACCGCGAGGTCGAACCGGGCTCGGTGGTGGTGGTCCCCGCCGGCGAGAAGCGAGGCGTCCGCGCGGAGACCGAACTGCAGGCGACGCTGGTTACCTCGCCGCCGCCCGGCGAGGCCGCCCACGAGCCCGTGCGACGCGGGCTGAAACGGGGCGAGTTCGAGTCGGAGTGACCGAGGGCGAACGCCGACGGCGACCGAGTGGCCGAACAAATTCGGGACAACCCCCTCTCTCTGCGGGGCGGTAGCTCCGCCCGCATGGCAGCAACCAAACTCGACCTGCGCGACGTGCCGCCGCCGGAGCGCCACCCGATGATCCACACGGCCTTCGAGACGCTGGACAGCGGCGAGGCGCTGGAGATCGTCAACGACCACGAGCCGAAGCCGCTGTTCTACGAGTTCCAGGCGGAGGTCGACGCCTTCGACGCGGAGGGATACGCCTGCGAGCGCCGCGAGGAGGGCAAGTACGTCGCGACGCTTCCCAAGGAGTGACCGCCGCGCGAGCGCTGGTCGTGCTCGCGACGGGCTGACTAGTCGCCGAACAGCTCGCGGGCCGTCTCGGCGACCTCGTCGTCCGCCGCGGCCGCGAGCGTCTCCGCGGGGACCGCGAGCAGTTGCTCGACGATGCGGTCGGCGAGCCGCTCGATCTCCGCGCGCCGCTCGGGCGTCAGTTCGTCGTCCGCGGCCAGCTGCGACAGCGCCCGCGCCACCTCCTCGTCGCGGATCGACTCGGCGCGGGCCCGGATGGCGGCCATTTCGTCGTCGCTCCCGCTCGTCGGTTCCGAGGCCTCGCTTCGCTCGGCCTCGCCGACCGCGTCGGTCTCGGTCACGTCCACGCCAGTCACGGCTCTGTCCAGATTACTGTGACGGTCGCGTCCGCCCGCTCGACCGTCTCGTGGGCGTACCCGCGGTCGTCGAGCTTCGGGTAGAGGTGCTGCGGAGCGCGGTCGTTGAACTGGACGAGCGCGACGTCGTCGCCGAGGTCCGGGAGCGTCTCCAGGGTCTGTCGAAGCGGCTCGGGCGGCCCCGCGTTCCTGACGTCGAGCGTCTCGACGGGCGCGTCGTCCGGCGCTGCGGTCTCCCGGAGGACCTCGCGTGCGGTCTCCTGCATGGACGAGCATACGGTCCCGACGCGACCGACGGTTTCCCCGAACACGTTCGGCCACAGACCCAGCGCCGTCGGGTCCCATCCGTCTCGTATGGGTGCGATACCGGCGGACGTCGACGCTGAGCAGGGGCCGCCGACGGCGGTCCCGCTGGCGCACTTCCTGGCAGCGCTGGGGTTCCTGCTGGCGGGCGCGGTCGTCCTCGTGGCCGGGCCGGCCGGCCGGACCGGCTACCTGGCCGCCGTCCACCTCCTGCTGGCGGGCTGGGTCTGCGTGACCATCATGGGCGCGATGACCCAGTTCGTCCCCGTGTGGTCGGGCGTCGGGCTCCACTCCCGGCGGCTGGCCGTCTGGCAACTGTGGCTCGCGGCGCCCGGGTTCGCCGGGATCGCGGCGGCGTTCCTGACCGGACGGCTCGCGCTGGCGCCCGTGGCCGGCGGGGTCGCCGCCGTCGGGGTCTGGACGTTCGCCTACAACCTCGGGCGGACGCTCGCGGCGGTCGAGGACGCCGGCGTCACGGAGCGGCACTTCGCCGTCGCGCTGGCCTGCTTCGTCGCGGTGGCGCTGCTCGGTCCGGTCCTGGCGGCGGACCTGACCGGCGGCGTGCTGCCGGTCGCCGGCGTCGGCCACGTCGGCGCGCTCCGGGCGCACGCGACGCTGGCCGTCTTCGGGGCCGTGCTGGCGACCGTCGCGGGCGCGCTCTACCAGCTCGCGACGATGTTCACCCAGACGGAGCTGGGGCCGGTCGAGCGGCGCTTCCGGGACGCCGAGACCGTCGCGTACCCGGTCGGCGTCGGCCTGCTGGCGCTGGGTCGGCTCCTCTCGGCGGCCGCGCTCGCCCGCGTCGGGGGCGTCCTCGTGGCGGCCTCGATCGCGGGGGTGGGCCTCGTCGTGGTCAACCGGCTCCGGACGACGCGCGTCGAGTGGAACCCGATGCTGGTCCGCTACGGCGTCGTCGCGGCGTTCGCCGTCGCCTGGGCCGCCAGTGCCCTGATCGGCTGGTGGGTCGAGCCCCTCGGAGCGCTGTACGGCCATCCGGCCGCCGGCCCCTGGCTGCTCGCCGGCCTCGTCGGGTTCGTCGTCGCCGGCACGCTCTACCACGTCGTCCCGTTCCTGGTGTGGGTCCGCGAGTACAGCGACCTGCTGGGACTGGAGGACGTCCCGCTGATCGACGACCTCTACGACGGCCGGATCGCCCGCGTCGAACTCGCCCTGCTGGTCGTCGGCGGGGCACTCCTCGTCGCTAGCGGATCGTCCGGCCTCGCCGTGCCCGTCCCGTGGGCCAGCCGCGCCGGCGGCGCCCTCCTCGCCGCGGGTGTCGCGCTGTTCGCAGCGAACCTGGCACTGATCGTGGTCCGACACGGCGGCCTCGTGAAGGGCGACCTGCTCGGCGTTCGGGGGTGAGAAACGGCAGCGAGGCCGGGAGACCACACCTGCTCGTGGCCTCCGGGACCGGTAGTCACTGCTGGTGTCTACTGGTATTTACTGGCACCTTCTGGTATTTGCTGGCATTTGATACCATCCTATGCCATTTGAAGGCGAATGCTCCCCCCGCCCGCCGCTACCGACGCACGTACAGCGAGTAGAGGACGACGGTGAGGCCGGTCGCGGTCAGCGCGCTCTCGAAGAGGATCGGGACGGTCAGCGGGACGTCGAAGTAGCGGCTGACGATCAGGTGGAACGTACCGCCCAGCACCGCGCCGACGGTCACGATGGCGAACCCGAGCGCCAGCGCCCCGAGCTGCCGCGCCGCGGTCCGGCGGTAGGCCTGGTAGGAGTGGTACGTGATTAGGCCCCCGAGGACGAGCGTGAGCGTCTTCGTCACGACGACGGCGAACTCCGCGCCGGAGACGTGGGAGATCACGCCCGCGACCGCGCTCCCGGACGCCGGCCGTCGGATCGCCCGCCCGGCGGCCGGACCCGCGCTCGGTCGCGCGCCGCTGCCCGCCGGCCGGGACGCGTCATCGCGCGCCCCGCTCGCGCCGGTCGTCGCCGCCGTTCCGCATGGCCGCACGTCCCAGCGGCGAGAGCAGGCCGACGACCATCGCCAGCGCGACCCCGACGGCGCTCCAGTCCGCGGTCGACAGCCCGTCGCTCGCGCCGCCGCCGGCGCTCCCGCCGCCAGCCGCTTCGGCCGACCCGGAGCCGCCCCCGCCGCCGCCCGCGTCGCCGACGACGACCGCGCCTTTCATCCCCATCGCCCTGTGGGGGGTGCAGGCGTACTTGACGACGCCGGCCTCGTCGAACGTCTGCGAGAAGGTGAACCCCGCCTCGTCGGTGAGCTCGCTCTCGAAGTTCCCGGCCTCGTCGACGACGTTGTGGCTACCGGCGACCCACTCCCAGGTCACCGTCGTCCCGGGGTCGACGCGGACCGCGGCGGGGCCGAAGCCGTAGCTACCGCCGTTGGCCTCGGCGCCCACCTCGATGGTGACCTCGTCGCTCCCCGTCTCGTCGACCACGCCGTCGTAGTTCCCGACGTCGTCGAACCAGCCGTCGAAGCTCTGCTGAGCGGTCGCTGACGAGGGGGCGCTCAGCGCGGCGCCGCCGGCGACGGCGCCGGCGCCCGCGCGGAGGACTGTGCGTCTCGTGTGCGTCTCTCGACTCATACGAGCAGATTCGACGACGACGTATAAACCGGATCCGCGGATTCTCAGCGACTGGAAACGTTCGAAACCGGCAGAACGGGCCACTCACTCCGTCTCGCTGCGGGACGGCGTCGCCGCGGCCGCGGATCACGTCGCTCGCGTGTCGTTCGCTCCGCTCACTCCCGCTCGCCAGTCACGAGGGTCCTCCCTCCGGTCGGACCCTCGTATCCCACGGCATCGGCCCGTCGTACCCCTCGGGCACGTAGGGACACAGCGGGTCGCTGGCCAGCGGATCGCCGGTCGTGGCATAGGCCCGCGAGCGGCTGCCGCCACAGACCTCGCGGAACTCGCAGGACCCGCACTTCCCGCGGAGGCGGTCGCGGTCCCGCAGTGCGGTGAACAGATCGGAGTCGCGGTAGACCTCGATCAGGTCGTCGTCGCGGACGTCGCCGGCGGACTTCGGCAGGAAGCCGGAGGGATAGATCTCGCCGGTGTGGCTGACGAAGGCGAAGCCGTCGCCGGCGACGATGCCGGCGCGGCGCTTCGTGCCGCCGCCGTCGCCGCCGTCCGCCGCCTCGCCGCGACGGCGCTGGAGTCCCACGCGGCGGAAGTGCGGCGCTTCGGTCGTCTTGATCCCGAACGGCCGCTCCTCGCGGACCTCGTGGAGCCAGTCCATGACGTCCTCGGCCCGCTCGGGCGAGATGGGGTCGAGGACGGCACCGCGGCCGACGGGGACGAGGAAGAAGACGCTCCACAGCACCGCCCCGAGGTCGGCGACGCGGTCGGCGATCGCGGGGAGGTCGTCGACCGTCTGGGCGCAGACGGTGGTGTTGATCTGCAGCGGCAGTCCGGCCTCCGTCGCCTGGCGGGCGGCCCGCAGCGTCGCGTCGAAGCTGCCCGCCTCGCCGCGGAAGGCGTCGTGGCGCTCGGCCGTCGAGCCGTCGAGGCTCAGCGCCATCCGGCGCAGGCCGGCGTCGGCGAGGTCGTCGATGGCGTCGCCGGTCAGCCCGTCCGTGCCGCTGGGCGTGAGCGTCATCGACAGCCCGGCGTCGGTGCCGTGGTCGACCAGTTCGACGAGGTCGGGCCGCTTCATCGGGTCGCCGCCGGAGAGGACGACCAGCTGGCCGTCGCCAAAGTCCGCGGCGCGGTCGAGCAGGGCCTTGCCCTCCTCGGTGGAGAGCTCGCGCGGGTGGCGCGATGGCTGGGCGTCGGCCCGGCAGTGCTCGCAGGCCAGCTCGCAGGCCTGGGTGACCTCCCAGATGAGGACGAAGGGGCGCTCGCTCGTGTCGGCGGGCGGTCGCATGGCCGGTCCTACGACGGCCCCCGTGAAACCCCTCCAGCGGATTCTCAACCGATGGGAACGCCCGGCGGGGGTTTGAAGGCGCGAGGGGTAAGCCGAGGTATGACAGAGGACGCGACCGAGCTGGACCACAAGGTCGACGCGCAGCGGTCCTCGACCGCCCTGGAGTGGGAAGTGTTCGTCCGAGAGGCCGACCGCAGGGAGGCCTCGGACAGAGCGAGCGGGAGCGACCGCAGGGAGCGACACGCGAGCCGCGACGGCGACCCGCTGACCCACGCCGGCAGCGTGACCGCGCCGACCGAGGAGATCGCCGTCGAGCAGGCCGAGAAGCTGTTCGGTCACGCCGCGACGACGCTGTGGCTCTGCCCCGCGACGGAGGTGACCCGGCGCACGACCGAAGCGCGTGCGCTGGCCGAGCGATGATCTCCGTCAGCAAGCTCCTGTGCGACCTCGACGCGGAGGGCGACGGGCTCCGGTACGACGCCGCCGAGGAGTCGGGCAAGCCCCAGATCACCGAGGAGAAGCAGCGCCGGCCCGTCGTCGTCTGGAACGTCACCAGGCAGTGCAACCTCTACTGTCAGCACTGCTACGCCTCCGCCGACACCGAGACGGCGCCCGGGGAGCTGTCGACCGAGGAGGGCAAGACCCTGCTCTCGGAGCTGGCCGACTACGGCGCACCCGTCGTCCTCTTCTCCGGGGGCGAGCCGCTGGTGCGGGACGACCTCGAGGAACTGATCGCCCACGCCGCTGACCTGGGGCTGCGACCGGTGCTCTCGACCAACGGGACGCTGATCACCGAGGAGCGCGCCGCCGACCTGCGGGACGCCGGCCTCCAGTACGCCGGCGTCTCCGTCGACGGCCTGCCCGAGCGAAACGACGCCTTCCGCGGCGAGGAGGGCGCGTTCGACGCCGCCGTCCGCGGCATCGAGAACTGCCTCGACGCCGGCCTCAAGACGGGGCTGCGCTACACCATCACCGACCACAACGCGCCGGACCTGGAGGGCGTCGTCGACCTGCTGACCGACGTCGGGCTGGATCGCTTCTGCTTCTACCACCTCGACTACGGCGGCCGCGGGACGGAGATCCTCGACGCCGATCTCACGCCCGAGGAGCGCCGCGAAGCCGTCGAGCGGGTCTGCGACATGACCCGCGAGTACCACGACCGCGGCGAGGAGATCGAGACGCTGCTGGTGGGCAACTACGCCGACGCGGGCTTCCTCGTCGAGTACGCCCGCGAGCACCTCGGGACGGAGCAGGCCGAGCGCATCTACCAGTACCTCCGGGTCAACGGCGGTGACCCCGCCGGCGAGCGCGTCGCCAACGTCGACTACCAGGGCAACGTCCACCCCACGCAGTTCTGGCAGGGCTACTCGCTGGGCAACGTCCGCGACCGCCCGTTCGGGGCGATCTGGGAGGACGAGTCCAATCCCGTCCTGCGGGACCTCCGGGACCGCGACGACCGGCTGACGGGGAAGTGCGCCGACTGCCAGTATCAGGACGTCTGCCGCGGCGGCTCCCGGCTCCGCGCGCTGACGGTCCACGACGACCTGTTCGCGCCCGACCCGCAGTGTTACCTCACCGACGAGGAGGTCGGCGTCGCAGACGCCCGGGCCGCGACGCGGTAGTCCGGTCGGCCTCGCAGACGCCAGTTCGGCCGAAGGTTGACGGGGCAGTCGCTCGTCTCCACGGGTACGGGCGACCCCGTCGACACGATGGCGACTCGATCCAGCACGGAGACCGAGAACGGCGCAGACGGCACCGAGACGACGCAGCAGCGCACGTCGCGCTGGTCGCGGCGGTTCGTCCTGGCCGGAGCGGCGTTCCTGCTCTGCTGGCAGGCCGCCGCCCTCGCGGGCGCCGGTCGCCGCGCGGCCGTCGCCCTCGGCGTCCTCGGGTTCGTCTTCCACACGATCTTCGGCAAAGCCTACTCCCTCCTGCCGACGTACTTCGACCGGACGCTGGCGACGGCCCGCTGGCTACCGGTCCAGTTCGCGCTGACGGTCCCGGCCGCGGCGCTGCTGGCCGTCGACGCCGCGTTTTCCGCGCCGCTCGCCGGGCTCGCCGGGGCCGTCCTCTGGACCGCCGGCGTCGCCGTCTTCCTCGGGACGCTGCTGTGGACGATTCGGGACAACCTCACCGGCCGCGAGACGGGCACCGGCGAGTCGAAGGCCCACCTGCGGCCGACCGACAGGATCGCCAACGCCGTCGTCCCCGTCGCGCTCGCTTACCTCGCGCTCGGTTCGTACGGCGTGCTCGGCGGACGCGGGCCCGTCCCCGCCCTGCTGGACGGGTATCCGCCCCGCGCGACGCACCTGCTGGCTGCCGGCGGGGCCGCGCTGGTGCTGTTCGCCGTCGGCTTCCGGCTCCTGCCGCGCTTCCTCGCGGTCGCGCCGTCGCGGCGGCTTGCGGCGGTGGTCCTGTCGGCGGGAGCGATCGGCCCGGCGCTACTCGCCGTGGGGTTGCCCGCAGGCCCCCTGTTCCGCATCGGTGCAGCCGTCGAGGCGGTCGCCGTCGTGGGGTTCGCCGCGGGCTACGCGCTGCTGTTCGTCCGCTCTGACAACGACCGCGTCGGGTTCTACGGCGTCCTCGCTGGCGCCGGTACGGGCGTCCTCGCCGCGCTGCTGGGCGTCTCGTTCGCCGTCGCCGGCGTCGATCCGGCCCTCGCCGCGGCCCACTACCGGCTCAACGTCCTCGGGCTGCTGGGGCTGTCGATCGTCGGCGTGAGCTACCAGTTCTACCCCCCGGCGGTCGGCCGGTTCCGCGGCGCCGGTGACCGCACCGCGCTCGCGGCCATCGGGCTCGTCGCCGCGGGACTGCTCGTCGAAGTCGCGGGTCTGACCACGGCGGTCGGCCTCGCGGCGGTCGCCGGACGGGCGCTCGCGCTGGCCGGGGCTGCAGTCCACCTGTACCTGCTCGCGGGGCTGTTCAGACAGCAGTACGGTTGACGGGTCCGCGGTCGTGTTTAGTTAAGCGTGAAAAGTGAGGCGGGTGAATTTCTTGGTGTCCATGCCAGAAATCGCCCGCCTCAGTGGTAGTAGCGACTGGATTGATTTGGGTTTTGTGGAGCGCGAGCGGACACCCGAGCCGGCGATGATGCTGGGTATTCGATCGCACGTTGCGGGGCTATCGCTGTCGAATACCGTCGATTTACTCGCCAGTCTGGGTGTCGATCGATCGCGGAAAGCGATCCACGATTGGGTGCAGAAAGCCGATTTACAGCCAGAATCAGGGAAATCGCCGAATCAGATCGCGATCGACGAAACGGTGATTCGGATCAACGATCAGCAATTCTGGCTGTACACCGCTGGCGATCCTGCCACGAACGAGCTGCTTCACGTCCGGCTTTTTTCGACGACGACCACCGCTCTCACCGAAATATTTTTCCGCGAACTCCAGCAGAAACACGACGTCGAAACAGCCGAATTTCTCGTTGATGGCGCCCAACACCTCCAAACTGCACTCCAACGAGCAGGCCTTCGATTTCAGATATCTCGCCACGGAAATCGGAATGCTGTCGAACGGATTTTTCGAGAACTCAAGCGCCGAACGTCGTCGTTCTCGAATTGCTTCAGCCACGTCGAACCGGACACAGCCGAAAACTGGCTCCAGAGTTTCGCTCGCTGGCACAATGCTTCTAACTAAACACTACCTCACTGCACCCCGTCCGTCGCACCGACGCGGTCGGCGGGCCGGGTGAGTCGCGTTCCACGTCCGGGGGTCCGACATCGCCGGTCACGCGGCGGCAGCGACCCGTTCTCCTCGCTTGCATCGATCGCTCCGCTCAGTGTTCGGACCGCACGACCCGGGCCGATCCAGACCGGGCCGCAACATGTCGTCTGGCCTGCAGAGGCAAGCAGAAGCATCTCCCCCGCTTGGTGGCTACCCCCACACGGCCCCCGAAGGGCCGCGGAGCAGTCAGGTGACTCATTAGAGTCACGACTATCACCATGCCACGACGCAACCAGAACCAGAACCGGGGCGGACAGAGCGGACGACGGAACCAGCAGCAGGGCCGCAGCCGCGGCGGACAGCACTCGGCACAGAGTCAGCAGCGCGATCAGCAGGGCCAGTTCACGGGCCACCAGGGCGGCCAGCAACAGGGCTACGGCCAGCAAGGCGGCCAGTATAGCCAACAGCAGGGCGGTCAGCAGCGCGGGAGTCAACAGGGTCGCTCACGGGGCGGCCGCCACTCGGCGCAGAGCCAGCAGCGCGACCAGCAGGGCCAGTTCACGGGTCAGCAGGGCGGCCAGCAGTATCAGCAGGGCGGCCAGCAGCGAGGTCAGCAGCAGGGCCGCCAGCAGCAGAGCGGTCAGCGGTTCGGCGGCCAGCAGGGCCGCAGCCGCGGCGGACAGCACTCGGCCCAGAGTCAGCAGCGCGACCAGCAGGGCCAGTTCACGGGCCACCAGGGAGGTCAACAGCAGCGAAGCCAACAGCAGGGCGGCCAGTACGGCCAGCAGCAGGGCAGCCAGTACGGCCAGCAGCAGGGCGGCCACTACGGCCAGCAGCAGGGCGGCCACTACGGCCAGCAGCAGGGGAGTCAGCGGGGTCGCTCCCGCGGTGGCCGCCACTCGGCACAGAGTCAGCAGCGCGACCAGCAGGGCCAGTTCACGGGCCAGCAGGGCGGCCAGCAGTACCAGCAGCGAGGCCGACAGCAGGGCCGCCAGCAGCAGAGCGGTCAGCGGTTCGGCGGCCAGCAGGGCCGCAGCCGCGGCGGACAGCAGTCGACACAGAGCCAGCAGGGCGGCCAGCAGTACCAGCAGCGAGGCCAGCAGCAGAGCAGCGGACAGCAGAACCAGAGCAGCGACCAGCAGAGCAGCACCCAGGGAAGCAGTAGCCAGCGGGGCAACACACGAGGGCTGACGCAGGAAGCTCGATCGCGCGGCGGCACGCACTCGGCGCAGGAGCAGGAGCGCAACGAACAGGGCCACTTCGCCGGGAAGGACTGATCGGCCACGCGCCCCGTCCGTAGCCGGTTCTCCGTCCGAACACCCCGAGCCCGGACCGCCCACCGGGCCGGGGCAGTCGGTTTTTCGCGTCCGCCCGCCGATGCCGGGCTCACACTGAACTCCCGCCAGGCGCAGGCTATTAGACCGAGGCCACCCAGGCCCAGGTATGGATCACGAGACGGCCGCCGAGGCGTGCGACGAGATCCTCGACGCGGTCGGGAGCGCGGTCATCGCGGACGACGAGTTCCTCGAAGCCGTCCTCACCGGGATCCTCGCCCGGGGCCACGTCCTCCTGGAGGACGTCCCCGGGACGGGGAAGACGCTGACAGCCCGGAGCTTCGCCGACGCGCTGGACCTGTCCTTCCGGCGGATCCAGTTCACGCCGGACCTGCTGCCGGCCGACATCACGGGCTCGAACGTCTACGACGAGGGGGCGGGGACCTTCGAGTTCGCGCCGGGCCCCATCTTCGCGAACGTCGTCCTCGCCGACGAGATCAACCGCGCGCCGCCGAAGACCCAGGCGGCCCTGCTGGAGGCGATGGGCGAGGGACAGGTCACCGTCGACGGCGAGACCCACGACCTGCCCGAACCGTTCTTCGTCATCGCGACGCAGAACCCCGTCGAGCAGGAGGGCACCTTCGGGCTGCCGGAGGCCCAGCGCGACCGCTTCGTCGTGAAGACGGCGATGGGCTACCCCGACTTCGACGGCGAGCGGGAGCTGATCGACCGGCGGGCCGACCGCACCGCGCAGGCGCCCGGCGTGACGACCGTCGTCGAGGGGGATCGCATCGCCGACCTCCAGCGGGTCGCCGAGTCCGTCCGGGTCGACGGCAAGGTCCGTGACTACGTGGTCGAGCTCGGGCGCGCCACCCGGCGGGACGAGCGGGTCGACGTCGGCGTCTCGCCCCGCGGCGTCCAGCGGCTGTTCGAGGCCGCCCGCGCCCGCGCCGTGATCGAGGGCCGGGACTACGCCGTCCCGGAGGACGTCGCCCGCGTCGCGGAGGACGTGTTCGCCCACCGGCTCGTCCTGACGGCAGACGCCAGCGTCCGCGAGGTCGACCCCGCCGACGTGGTCGCCGACGTTCTCGACCGCGTCGAGGTGCCCGCCGTCTCGCCCTGACGGCGGGCAGTTCGCCCGTCGACCGCTGTACGGTATTTAATACCAGTTGATGGTAGCAGATGCCAGCGAACGGTAGCAAATGGTACGTCGCCGCCACGTCAGTCGTGATCGAGGTCGCCCCGGTCAACGTCGCCGCCGGTCTCGGTCGGAGCAGCGGCGTCCGGCACGAGCGCCAGCGCCAGGAGGGCGGCGTAGGCGACGCCGACCGCGCTCAGGACGATCCAGCCGGGCGTCTCGCTGATGCTGGCCGCGGCCACCAGCGGCCCGTCGGCGCCGTGCAGGCGGAACAGCCAGACGAGCAGGAGGCCGAGCAGGAGCGGCAGGTACACCCGGCGGAGCCGGTGGGCGAGCGCGTAGTGGAGCGGCATCTTCGTCCCCGGCCGCCGGTAGTCCTCACTGAGCCGGCGGCGCCAGTCGCGCTGCTCGACGCCCTGTGAGGGGTCCAGGGCCTCGGCGAACAGGTTCTCCTGCATGGAGCGCACCCGCGAGCGCCAGATGTCGTAGTGCTGGAACCGTCGGGCCTCGATCCACAGGAAGACGATCCCGATGGCCATCGCCACGAGGATGATCGAGTGGGCGATCTCGTCGCTGGAGAAGGCGTAGGCCAGGATGGCGCCGATGATCGTCACCGCCCAGTTGGTCGTCGAGTCCAGCCGGGCCCGCCAGTTGACCGCGCGGTCCACCTCGCCGCGATAGAGGTGCGCGACGACCGATCCCAGGCCCGAACTGTCGTCTACCATGTCGCGCCCGATCTCGCGCGCCTCCTGCGTCGTCGGATCGAACGACTCTGAATCGGACGCCTCGGGATCGGTCTCGGTCCGACCGGCGTCCGACGCGCCGGACTCGGTCGGATCCGACTCTGCCCGGTCCGATTCGGCCTGGTTCCGATCCATGTCACCGGACATACGGTTCGGCCGGAGAAACGTCTGTCGCGCCCCGGTCCGCTACTGGAGCGCCACGACGAGCGACACGAACCCGATCAGAACGGCCAGCAGGCCTAGGGCGACCGTGCCGCCGGAGACGGCGACCGCGTCGCCGCCGACGTCGGCGAGCAGGAGGGCCACCCCGGCGCCGACACCGCCGACGGCGAGCGTGCCCCCGGCGTGGACCAGTTCCGTCCTCCGAGTGTCCGCGTGTCGGCCGACCTCCTCGCCGAGCGTGGCGCCGAACTCGCCGACGTCCCAGACGAGGACGGCGGCGACCAGCGCGCCGAGGACGACGGCCGGATCGACCGCGAGGACGCCGGCGAAGGCCGCGGCGGCGAAGAGGTTGCCGCTGGCGACGGTGACGCCCGCGGTGCGGTCGTCGACGTAGCCGAGGGACATCACGAACCAGAGCGCGGCAAGCACGACGGCGGTCGCCAGCCCCGCCGTCCCGACGGCGGCGAGCGCGATGGCGCGCGCGCCGACGACCTCGACCACCCGGCCGGCGACCAGGTCGAACTGCTCGCCGATGGCCCCGGGGAGGGTCCCCGCGACCCACTGGACGGCGCCGTCGACTGTGGGTCCGGCGACGGCGGCCGCGACTAGCGCCGCGGCGGTCCCGACGGCCAGCGGCGCGACGACGCCACCGACGCGCTCTCCCGAGGTCCGCGCGGCCCACCGGAGGGCGGCCACGACCGCGAGGACGGCCAGCCCGACTAGCACCGTCCACAGCGCCAGCGACCGGAGCCCGCGGGCGGTCGTGACGACGGTCAGCAGGTCGAACGCGACCCCGGGCAGCAGCGAGGCCATCCCGTCGGCCCCCAGCGCGAACTCGAGCAGGCCGACGACGGGGACGGGCGCCATCGCGGCCAGTCCGACCTCGGCCAGCCGCTCCTGGCCGCGCTCGACCGCCGCGGCCGTCTCCCGGTCGGCGACGAGTTCGGTGACCGGCAGCGCGGCGACGGCCTTCGCGGACAGGTACGTCGCCGCCCCGACCAGCGCGAGGGCGGTAGCGAGGTGCGGGCGGACGGGGGCCGGGTACAGCACCGTCCCGATGAACCCGACGGCGGTGCTCGCGACGCCGCCGACGCCGCCGATACCGGCGTCCTGACCCGTCTCGGCCGCGAGGGCGAGCGTCCCGGTGACGACGCCGGCGAGGCCGAGCCCGAGCGGGACGAGCGTCGTCGTCAGCGCCACGCCCGCGGCCCGCTCGACATCGGCCCGCTGCGGCCGGCCGACCGCGGTCAGGCCGGCCCCGAACACGGCGGTCACGCCGCCGACGACGACCATCGCCTGGGCGACCATCCGAACGGCCGTGCCGGGCAACTGCTCGGCGGACGGGACCGGGAACAGCGTCCCCGAGAGGACGAGCAGCGTCCCGGCCGTCGCCGCGGCGATGCCGGCGCCGACGGGGAGCACCAGCAGCGAGGCGACGGTCGATCCCGCCGCCCGTCGGTCGTGGCCAACGGCGCGGACCAGCAGCGCCATCAGGACCGCCCCGGTGGCCCCGAGCGCGGCCGGCGTCGCGACGCCCGCCTGCAGGACCAGCGCCGCCGCGGCCGCGACGGCGACGGTCACCGCGACGGCCGTACTCGCCCGGGTCGGCCGCGCGCCGTCCGCCGGATCGAGGTCGGTCACTGGACCACCCCCGACGACCGGAGGGCGACGTCGACGGGCCGGTCGAGATCCCAGTCGACGGCGCTCGCGCCGGCCAGTTTGACCGCTTCCAGCCGGAACGCCCGCTCCGCGGCGGCGACCCGCTGGCCGACCGTCTCGCCCCGCGCCACGTCCGGGCTGACGACCGTCGTCGGGTACCCGCGCGCGGCGAGGCTCCCGACGAGGCCGACCGGCCAGTCGTCCAGCAGGGGCGAGTAAACGACCACCTGCGCGGTCGGCGGCAGACGGGCCAGCAGCGCCTCGGTCGCGTCGTCGAGGTCCGTCTCTCCCCCGTCCGCGGCGGCGGTCACCTCGTCGCCCGCGGCCGCCGTACCGGTCGCGTCGTCCGCGCCCGTCGTCGCGTCCGGTGTGGCGTCCGCCGCGGCCGCTGGGCCGTCCCGCTCGCGCTCAGCGCCCCTCGCGCTCCGCGTCGCGGCGTTCCCGACGCCGTCGAACAGGCGGGCGGCGCGGGGGTCGGCGGCACCGGCCGCGTCGACCCACGCGAGGCCGTCCGGGCCGCGGCCGCCGGGCACGTCCTCGTCGGCGAGGCCGACGGCGGCGACGCTGGCGACGGCGCTCCCCCGGCCGAGGGCGGCCAGCGTGCGCTCGGCGGCGTAGGCGGCCAGTTCCGCGCCGGTCGGGTAGCCGGGTTCGGGCGCGACGCGCGCGACCGGGCGCGCGTCGACCACGAGGACGGTCCGGACGGACTGCTCCCGCCGGTACTCGACAGTCGTCAGCTCGCCGGCCTTGGCGTACCGCCGCCAGTCGATCCGGTTGACGGGGTCGCCGTGCTGGTACTCGCGGGTGGCGTGGAACTCGACGCCGCTGCCGCCGCCGTCGCTCGGCTGGGTGCCCGCCCGCGGCAGCGTCGCGTCCGAGGGCGGTGCCTCGTCGACGGCCGTCGCGCTGGTCAGCGAGGTCGCTCCCCCGGCCGCGACCTCGGCGGTCGCGACCGCCGTGGCCGCCAGCGGCCGCAGGCGGACGACGGGGTCCCCGAAGGCGTAGCTCCCGCGCTTGGCGACGAGTTCGTAGGTGACCTCGGCGGACTCGCCCGGCCGGAGCGACCGGCAGCCCCGCGGCGACCCGTCGACGACGACCAGTTCCTCGGGGACGCCGTCGACGACGCGGACGTCGGTCAGCGCCCGGTCGCCGGCGTTCTCGACGGTCAGCGTCACGCGGACGGGCTCGCCGGGCGTCGGCTCCGCCGTCTCGACTCGGCGTCGGGCCCGCAGGTCGACCTCGGGCGGCACGCGCGCGAGCGCGCCGTGGAGGACGTACGCGAGCGGGACGGCCGTCGCGGCCAGCAGGAACGGCTCCGCGGTCAGCAGCGCGACGCTCACCAGCGTCAGCGTCCCGACCAGCGCCATCCCCCACCGGCGGACGCGGCGCGCCGTCATCCGGCGACCTCCTCCTCGCCGTCGACTGCGCCGTTCGCCGTCCCGCGGGCTGTCCCGTCCCCGCCGGGCGCCCGCACCGAGGCGGCCAGTCGCTCCGTCGCGGCCACGGTCCGCTCGATCCGGCGGCGGCGCTCCCGCCCGGGATCCAGCCACAGCAGCAGGCGCGACCAGACGGGGTGGTCCGGGTCGCCGTCGGCCAGGAACGCCGCCGCGGTGCGGTCGTCGGTCCACCGGCCGTCGCGGACCGCGGTCCGCGCCTCGTCGCGCTCGGCGCCGGTCGCCCGGGCGTGCGCCGTCGCGGCCACCTCGCGCAGGCGCTGGCGGACGGCCACGACGGCGCCCCGGTCGCCGTCGGCAGCGGCGTCGACCAGTTCGTCCAGGTCGCCGGCGACCGCCCGACCGCGTCGCGCGGTGGCGTCCTCGGGCGGTGCCGCGACCGCCTCGTCGAACGCGTCCGGGTCCCGATCCGTCGGGTCAGTGCGGGCGGCGGTCCGGGAGGCCCACGTCAGGTACAGGCCGACGAGCACGCTGCCCAGAAGCAGCGCAGTCCGCCGATTATCCCCGGAGAACGACCGGGCCAGCGCCTCGACCGCCGGCAGCCCCAGGGCGAGGTCGGGCGCGAACAGGAGGACGGCCGCCGCGAGCGTCGTGACGGCCCCCAGCGTCCCGAACAGGGCCACGCGCGTCCGCATCAGTCGGCCACCCCCGCGTCGGCGCCCGCCGGCGACTCGTCGACGCCCTCGGCGTCGCCGGCGGTGCTTCCGGTCCCGCCCTCGCCGTCGCCCTCGCGCCGCTGGACGGTTCGCCGGATCTCGGCGACGGCCTCGCGCACCTCGGCGACGCGCTCGTCGGGATTGCGGTCGCCGTACTCGACGGCGCGGAAGGCGTCGACGAGCGTCCAGACGGCGTCCGCGGGCAGGTCGTCGCGCTCGACGGCGTGGTTCCCGATGGCCGCGGGCGTGCGGATGCGTGGGCGCCGGAGCGAGACGCTCTCGAGGAACTCGGCCCACGCGTCGCGGACGGTCGCGTGGGACCCTTCGGGACCGGCGTCGCCGGTCGCGGCGGCCGTCGCCCCGGCCGCTGCGCTCCGGACCTCGGCGCGGCGCGCCGTCAGCCAGTCCCGCAGCGCGGCGAGCAGCTCCCCGGGCGAGCGCCGGCCGGCCGCGAGCGACCGCAGGTGAGCGGCGGTCAGGCGGGCCCGCGCCCACAGGCGCCCGACGGCCCGGTCGGCGACGGCCCCCAGCGCCACGAGCGCCGTCGCGAGCATGTCCGGGAGGCGCCGGAGTGTCCGGTCGATCGTCGCCGGATCGATCCCGGAGCGCCGCGCCAGCAGGGCCGCGCCGCCCAGGACAGCCAGCGCGGCGAGGACGGGCGCGGCGAGGTTGACGAAGAGCCCGCCAACCGTCTGCTCGGCCCGCTGACCGTGGCGCTCGACGGCGACGTCGGCGGCGCCCGCGAGCGGGAGGCGGGCGGTCGCCGTCCCGTCCACGGCCGTCCCGCCGACCCGCTCGCCGTCGACCGTGACGGTCGCGCCCGGAACCGGATCGCCGCCGAGGGTCGCCTCGACGACGACGCCGGTTCCCGGGAGAGCGAGCGGCGCCGTCGGCGTCACGCTGACGTTCAGCGCCGCCAGCCGCAGCGTCCGCTCGCCGGCGACGGGGTCGCGCTCGACCCGCACCGTCACGTTCCCGGTCTCGTCGGGGAGGGCCACCGCTGCCTGCCCGCCGGCGTCCGTCCGGCCGACCCGCTCCCCGTCGACGAGTAGCGCGGCGCGGCGGACGGGGACGCCGTCGACCGTCGCGGTGACGGTCACCTCGCCGCCGGTGACGGCGTCTCCGTCGACCGAGAGCGTCGCGTTCGTCGGCACGTCGAACGTGGAATCGTCCGCGTCCGCCGTCCCCTGCCGGGGCGCGTACAGCAGGTCGGTCGACTGCGCGGCGTCGACGTCCACGAGTTGCGGGTCCGCCGACTCGTCGACGTCGACGCGTAGCGTCTCCGCGTACGGTACCTCGCCGACCACCTGTCCGTCCTCGTCGGTCACGCCGACGCGCTCGCCGTTGAACGTGACCTCGGCGCCCCCGACGGGCAGCCCGTTCCGCGTCACGCTGACGGTCACCGGCGCGCCCGGCGCGGCGGAGCGGTTGAGCCGAACCGTGTACTCCCCGACGCTCCGCTCGCGGTCGCTCCCGTCCGTCGCGTCGTCGCTGCCGTCGCCGGACTCGTCGATCTCGCCGTCCCCGTCGCCGGCCGCACCGGGCGTTCCGTTCGCGTCGCTCGCGTTCGTGCTGAACTCCTCGCCGGGACTACCGGTCTCCGTGGCCTCGTAGTCGCCGCTGCGCTGTTCCTGGTAGGATTCCCGTTCCTGTTCGAGGCGCTCCTGGCCGGGCGTCGGGTCGAAGCGGACCCAGCCCCGGTCGGGGAAGTACACCTCGACCCAGGCGTGGGCGTTCATCCCGCGGACGGTGTAGGTGTCCTCGGCCGTCCGCTCGCCGGTCGAGTACCCGACGACGTAGCGGGCGGGGACGTCCTGCGTGCGCAGCATGGTCGCCATCGACGTGGCGTAGTACTCGCAGTACCCCGCCTCCATGTCGAAGACGAACTGGCCGGCGACGTCGTCGCCGCCGGGCTCGTCCACCCCCAGCGAGTACTCCTTGTTCCCCTCCAGCCAGTTCTCTATCGTCCGGGCCGTCTCGTAGGGGTTGTCGGCGTCCGCCGTCAGCTGGTCCGTGAAGGGCTTCAGCCGTCCGTCTGTCTCGGCGGGGAGCTGTGTGTACCGCTCTCGAATCCCCTCGGGATAGTCCGTCCCCGCGGTCCGGAGCGCGTCGGGGTCCCGCTCCGGGGAGTAGCTGACGCCGTCGTAGGTCGTCCCGCCCGGTAGCGCCGCCTCGGCCCGGACGGCGCCGGCGTCGGTGAGAAGGACGTCGTCGCGGGACACCTCGCTCGGCCGCCAGACCGTCGGTAGCGCCGTCGCCGACCGGTTCAGCCGGACGCGGTAGTGGACCTCCTCGCCGCGCCCGTCGGCGATCCCCAGGTCGCCGTCGGTCGGCGTCGGCTCGCCGCTCCGGGCCCACCCGTCGCCCTCGTAGACGTCGTAGGCGCCGGTCCGCCAGTAGCTCGCGCTGGTCGACTGGACGACGAAGTGGGTGTCGGCGCTCTGGGAGCGCATGGCGCTCTGGCCGCCGAGGTCGCCGCCGACGCCTGTCTGCGAACCGGGATTCAGCGCGCCGAGGCCGCCCGCGCCGCTGCCCGCGCCGCCGCCGTCGCCGACGTCCGGGGGCTGGGGCACCAGCGACTCGGCCGGGGTGGTCGTCCCCTGGGGGGCGAGGGCGGGGACGGCCGTCGCGGCGACGACGACGGCCAGCAGACAGACGAGTGCGGCCAGAACCCGCGGGTAGTCGCGGCGGCCGTCGGTCTCGAACGACGAGTCGTCACTCATGGCTCACGCGGGAAGTGTAACCGTTCGGAGGACGGATCGATCGCACCGATGATGGGCGAGTGTCGGAGACGTGACGGCTTAAAGGTAGCCGTCGCTCGCGTCGCCGTCGTTGCGTTCCGGACCGCGCCGCGAACGACGCGCGCAGACGTCAGCAGCGAGTTTTGCCGTAACTGGTGGTTATAGACGTGTGGAGATATATGAGTGTCGTACATGACTGATCCGTACGGATTCGGGACGCGCTGCGTCCACGCCGGGCAAGAGGAGCCGGATCCGGCGACAGGGGCGCGCGCCCCGCCGATCTATCAGACCACGTCGTACGTCTTCGAGGACGCCGACACCGCGGCCGACCTCTACGCGCTCGATCAGGAGGGCAACGTCTACTCGCGGTTCGACAACCCGACGGTCTCGATGCTGGAGCGTCGCCTCGCCTCCCTCGAATCCGGGACCGCCGCCGTCGCCACCGGCTCCGGGATGGCGGCGCTGGACGCGGGCACCTCCGTCCTCGCGAGCGCGGGCGACAACGTCGTGAGCGCGGCCTCCATCTACGGCGGCACCCACTCCTACCTCTCGAACATGGCCAGCCGCCGCGGCATCGAGCCCCGCTTCGTGGACACGCTCGACCCCCAGGCCTACGCCGAGGCCATCGACGAGGACACCGCCTACGTCCACTTCGAGACCATCGGGAACCCGTCGCTGGTGACGCCGGACTTCGAGGCCATCGCGGAGGTGGCCCACGAGCGCGGCGTGCCCGTCTTCGTCGACAACACCTTCGGGACGCCCTACCTCTGCAACCCGCTGGAGCACGGCGCGGACGTCGTCTGGGAGTCGACGACGAAGTGGATCCACGGCTCCGGCACGACGGTCGGCGGCGTCCTCGTCGACGGGGGAAGCTTCCCGTGGAGCGAGCACCCCGAGACGTTCCCCGAACTGGGCGCGCCCAACGAGGCCTTCGACGGGGTCACCTTCGCCGACCGCTTCGGCGACCGCGCGTTCGCCGTCGCCGCCCGCCAGCGGGGGGTCCGGTCGCTGGGCGACGGCCAGAAGCCGTTCGACGCCTGGGCGACGCTGCAGGGCAGCGAGACGCTCAAGCTGCGGATGGAGCAACACTGCGAGAACGCCATGGCCGTCGCGGAGTTCCTGGAGGACCACCCGGACGTGGCGTGGGTCACCTACCCCGGACTCGAGTCGCACGAGACCCACGACAACGCGTCGGAGTACCTCTCGGGCGGCTACGGCGGCATCGTCACCTTCGGTCTCGAAGGCGGCTACGACGCCGGCCGCGAGCTGTGCGAGCGCACCGACCTCGCGCAGTTCCTCGCCAACATCGGCGACGCGAAGACGCTGATCATCCACCCGGCATCGACGACCCACGCGCAGCTCTCCGAGGAGGAACAGCGCGCCAGCGGCGTCACGCCGGACCTGATCCGCTGCTCGGTCGGCATCGAGGACACCGAGGACGTCGTCGCCGATCTCGACCGGGCCATCGAGGAGGCGAGCTAGCATGGGCTGTCGCGGGCAGTCTCACGCGGGAGACGGGTCGCAGGGGCGACTCGCTGCGGACGCCGCGAACGCGGGGGTGACGCGATGGAGGTAGACAACGAGACGCTCTCGCTGGGCGAGTTCGAGTTCGAGTGCGGCGAGACCGTCCCGGATCTGGAGGTCGCCTACGAGACCTACGGCGAGTTCGACGGGGACAACGCCGTCCTCGTCTGCCACGCGCTGACCGGCAGCGCCCACGTCGCCTCGCAGGGCCGCTTCCAGGACTCGGACCAGGCGTTCGCCTGGTGGGACGACATCGTCGGCCCGGGGAAGGCCGTCGACACGAACGAGTACTTCGTCGTCTGCGTGAACGTCCCCGGGTCCTGCTACGGCACGAGCGGGCCCGCCACCGAGAACCCCGAGACCGGCGAGCCCTACGCCACGGAGTTCCCGCCGGTGACGGTCACCGACTGGACTGAGGCCCAGCGGCTCGTCCTCGACGAACTGGGCGTTCCCCACCTCCACGCCGTCGTCGGCGGCAGCGTCGGCGGCATGAACGCCCTCGAGTGGGTCAAGCGCCACCCCGACCACGTCGAGAAGGTGGCGTCCGTCGCCGCCGCGGCGCGCCTGGACGCGCAGTGCCTCGCGCTCGACTCCGTCGCCCGCCGCGCCATCACCACGGATCCGAACTGGAACGACGGCCACTACTACGGCGAGGACGACGGCCAGCCGGACGACGGCCTCGCGCTGGCCCGCCAGCTCGGCCACGTGATGTACTTCTCGAAGTCCTCGATGGAGCGGCGGTTCGGTCGCCGCGCGGCCACCCGCGAGTTCGAGCGGGAGTTCCCCACCGACCCCGCCGGGCGCTTCTTCCCCTATCGGGACGTCGAGTCGTTCCTCGACTACAACTCGACGAAGTTCGTCGAGCGGTTCGACGCCAACAGCTACCTCTACCTGACCCGCGCGATGGACAACTACGACCTGTCGTCCGGCTTCGAGTCCGACGCGGACGCGCTCGCGGCGTTCGACGGCGAGGCCCTGCTGGTCTCCTTTACCGGCGACTGGCACTTCACCACCGAGCAGTCCGAGGCGCTGGCCGAGGCCTTCCGCGAGACGGGCACCGACACCGCCCACCACGTCGTCGACTCCGACTACGGCCACGACGCCTTCCTCGTCGAACCCGACAAGGTCGGCCCGCCGCTGTCCGACTTCCTCGAGGTGGGCCTCTCCGGGAACGCCATCTCCGACACCGTCGACGACGATGACGACGACGACGGCAACGACTACGCGCCCGTCCACACCAGCCTGTTCTCCTGAGCCCGACGCGCTTTTCCGCCGCGCTGACCACGCTCGGCCATGGACGTCCTCGTCTTCGGCGCCGGCAGCCTCGGCAGCCTGCTGGGCGGCCTGCTCGCCCGCGACCGCGACGTGACGCTGGTCGGCCGGGACCCCCACGTCGCCCGAGTCCGCGAGGACGGGCTCCGGATCACGGGGGCGGTCGAGGCCCGCGTCCGGCCCGAGGCCGTCACCGCCGTCGCGGACGGCGACGGCGGCACGACCGACTGGGACCTCGCCGTCGTCGCGGTCAAGGCCTCCGACACCGACGCGGCCGCCGCCGCGCTGGCCGACTGCGACCTCGACGCCTGCCTCTCCGTCCAGAACGGGCTCGGCAACGAGGAGCGCCTGGCGGCCGCACTCGACTGCCCCGTGCTGGGGGGCACCTGCACCTACGGCGCCCGCCTGGCGGACCCCGGTCGCGTCGAGTGCACCGGCGTCGGCGAGGTGACGCTGGGCCCGCACGAGGGCGGCGAGAGCGCGGCGGCCGAGCGCGTCGGCGCGGCGTTCGACGACGCGGGTATCGAGACGACCGTCGCCGACGACGTGCCCCGCCGACTGTGGGCGAAGCTGGCGGTCAACGCCGGGATCAACGTGGCGACGGCGCTCGCTGACCTGCCCAACGGCGCGCTGCTCGACGGGCCCGCGAACGACCTCGCCCGCGCTGCCGCGCGGGAGGCGGCCCGGGTCGCCCGCGCCCACGGGATCGACCTCTCCGACGACGAGGCCGTCGCGGCCGTCGAGCGCGTCGCCACCGACACCGCCGACAACGTCTCCTCGATGCGACAGGACCTGCAACGGGGCCGTCGGACGGAGATAGACGCGATCAACGGCGCGGTCGTCGAGCGGGCCGACGAGCCGGTGCCGGTCAACGAGACGCTGACGCGGCTGGTGCGGGCGTGGGAGCGCGAGCGGGGGTTGCGGTAGGAGCCGTAGCGGCAGGCGGTTCAGTCCTCGACGAGCGTCTCCCGGGCGGCCTCGGCCTCGGACTCGTTCGCGAACGTCAGGACGAACTCCCCGTTCCACTCGCCCGACGCGATCTCCCGGGCGAGGTCCTCGCGGACGCCGAACGACCCCTTCTCTTCGCCCTCGAACGCGACGACGACCGTCGTCTCGTCGGGCGCGTCGTCGCCGCCGACCGCGCGGAACGCCGCACTGGCGTTCGCCGTGCCCTCGTCGTCCAGTTCGACCAGAAGCCGGTAGCCGCCGCTCCGGGCGCGTTCCGCCTCGCCGACGTCGGCTACGTCCGTCCCGTCGAAGAAGGTCCGCTCGCCGTCGGGGCCCGAGACGGTGACTCGCAGGGCCGAGTCGCTCGTCCGTTCGGTCGCGTCGTCGGTCGCGGCGTCGGTCGTCATCACCTCGTCCGTGGCCGCGCCGTCCTCCGTACATCCGGCGATCGCGGGGAGGGCAGCGCCGGCGAGGAGGGCGACCGCTCGTCTGCGGGGAATGCGCATGCGACCGCGTTGACGAGACCAGGACACGTACTTTGCGGATTCCCGGCGCCGAGGTCGGACCCCGGTCACTCGCGAGCGGTCGCTTCGCCGGCGTTCAGTCGCAATCGATTCCGTCTGCTTCCTCGACTTCCACGTCACGCAGCGGGGCGTCCTCACCGATGACGAACTCCGAGGTGCACTCGCAGTTGCGGCACTCGAGCACGAGGTCCGTCTTGTACGCGAGTGCGGAGACGTCCCCGTCCTCGCCGCACTCCGGGCACGAGAGCCAGTCGCGGAAGTCGCGCGTCATGGTCGGCTGGACCGAACTGGCCGTGCGTCGGCCGCGCTTGTCGGGTCATCTCCCCCGTCGGTCGTCGCCGTCTGTTCCGTCCGGTGGCACCGTCGGTTCGCCGTCCCCATCTCTGGTGCCACCGAGTAGCGCCACCCCGATGAGAGGACGGGTGATATATACAACCAATTTAAGTACCGCGTCGCAGTCAGTCGCCGGACGCGATCTCCTCGACGGTGAGGACGTTGCCGACGAGGTTGCCGTGGGCCCGCCGGAGGCGCTTCGAGACGGCCTGCTGGCTGACGCCGATGGCGTCCGCCACGTCGTCCATCGTCGCATTCTGGGGCACCTCGTAGAAGCCGTTCTCCAGCGCGGTGACCAGCGCCTCGCGCTGCTTGGGCGTGAGCCCGAACTGGCCGCCCGCCTTCGGCGCAGAGGGGTTGTAGACGCGCTCGACGTCGAAGGCGACGCCGTGGTCCGCGCAGTACTCGCGGAACTCCGCGACGTCCCGGTGGGTGTCGAATCGCAGGCGCAGTTCCCACTCGTCGTCGCGGCCGGTCGCCTCGAGGATGGTCGCGCCGGTCTGGAGGTAGGCGTGGCCGACGGACTCGACGTCGGGCGGCCACTTCGCCCGATAGAGCGTCCCGCCCTCGTGGACGTCGAGTCTCGTCGCGTCCGAGACGGACGGATCCTCGCGGATGGCCGCCTCGAACGCGTCGGCGTCGCCGCCGCGGATCCAGAAGTACGGCGTGAGCGTCCCGCCCTCGTGGGCCACGACGCGCTCGATCTCGACAGTCATCTCCGGTGCGGCCGCCAGCGTCCGGTGCATCGCGACCGCGCTGGCGGGCACCGCGAACTCGCCGATGACGCTCATCGTCACGCGGCGGCGTTCGGCGTGGGGCCAGATAAGCGACTCGCCAGTCCCGCCGCCGTGCGCGGCCGGGACGCCGTCCGCGACCGAGCGGCGGTCACACGCGTCGCGAAGCGTCAATCCGTCGCCATCACTTCGAGCTGCGCACGGACCTCGTCGGTGCGGTCCGCGAGAGCCACCGATCCCTCGGCGGCGTCGTACGAGACGAGCCCCGCCTCTGCCAGCTTCGGGAGGTGCGTGTGTACCAGCGCGATCTCGACCGCGCTCCTGTCGACGCTCGTCCGCTCGCTCACCGGCCGCCCGACCTCCCACGCGACGAGCTCGGTCACCAGCTCGCCCACCGTGACGGACCCGCTCGCGCCCCGGAGGTACTGGAGCGCGAAGCGACGCTGGGGGTCGGACAGGACGTCGAAGAGACCGTCCTGTCGGTCACCACCGACGTCTATCTCCGGTGCGTCCGCCTCAGAGTCCCTGTTTGCCATATCAGAACGGTGGGCGCTTGTGCGGATAAGTGTTATTTGTAAAATATATCACGGCTTCGAGATGTGACAGTTGACGACAGTCTGATCATGGATCCCACAGCGGTCGATGTGAGAAGCCGCATCTGACGGCGCGAAACTTCGCTTTCCGCAACCGGCGTCGCTGGGCGACCGATCGCTCACTCGTCCTCCGTCCCGTCCTCGCTCTCTCCGCTGGCGTAGGGGTCGGTGAAGAAGAAGTGGTTGAACGGCTGGACCCGGCGCTGGCGGATGATCTCGGAGCTCTCGATGGAGAGGCCGGTCTCGTGGAGCGCGTCGGTGATGCGGACGGTGTCTCTCGTCCCGGTCCCGACGGCCTCGACGTAGAGGTTCCGGCTGCCGGTTAGCGTCTCCCGGACGTCGACGATCCCGCGGACGTCGAGGATCTGCTCGACCATCTCGGATCGCTCGTTCGGCGGGGCCGAGCAGACGAACATGATCTGGAGCGGGAGATCGGCGGCCTCGTAGTCGATCTTCGGGTGATACCCCTCGATGACGCCGCCGTCCTCTAGCTCCTTGATCCGGTTGCGGACCGTGCTCGCGGAGACGTCGACTTTGTCGGCGATCTCCTGGGCCGTCCGGTTGCGTGCGTCGACCTGAAGCTCGTGGAGGATCCCCCGGTCGACGTTGTCGAGTTGTACCATATCACAGCGTCCGGCCGCGAGGCCAATAGGTTCCGGGTCTGAGACGTCACGACTGCCGGCGGCCGCTGGTACGTCCCGGCCGGACCTCGGTGGCCGACGGCCGCCACGCCGGTCAGTTCCGCGCGATGACGTACAGCGCGGCGACTCCGCCCAGCCCCAGCGCGAACCAGTAGCTGGCCAGCCGGTAGATCAGCGCGACGGCGTAACCGGTGGCGGTGGTCACGCCGAGCAGACCCACCAGCAGGGCGATCATGGCCGCCTCGACGCCGCCGAGGCCGCCCGGCGAGGGGACCAGGCCGGCGAGCGTGCTCGCGGGGACGATGAACAGCACCAGCAGCAGGTCGAGGTCCCGACCGATCGTCAGGCCCGCGAAGTACAGCGGGAGGGCGAAGAAGAGCCACCCGAGGTAGGCGAAGGCCAGCACCGAGACCAGCGCCCGGCGGTCCTGCGCGATGCGCTGGAAGGCGTCGTTCAGCTCCCGCAGGCGCTCGCGCAGGCCCTCGAGGCCCAGCCGCTTCGTCCGGCGCGCGACGGGCGCGGCCAGCCGGAGCGCGAGCCGGCCCAGCGAGAACCGGTAGCGCCACCCGACCGCGGCCAGGGCGGGGACGCCGACCGCGAGCCCCATCAGACCGGCCGCCAGCGGCTCTAACGCCGCCGGCAGCGACGACTGGTAGACCAGCGCGGCGAAGCCCACGCCGGAGAAGGTCACGAACGGCAGCATGTTCAGCAGGTCCGCCGTGACGACCGACGCGAGCGCGCCCTCGTAGCTGGCGTCGGTGTCCCGCGAGAGGACGTAGGCGATGAAGGGCTCGCCGCCGGCCTGGCCCAGCGGCGTCACGTAGTTGGCGAACGTCGCCGCGTAGTAGGTGACCGCCAGCCGGCGAAAGGACTCCTCGACGCCCGCGACGCGGAGGACGATCTGCCAGGCCTTCCCCCACGCGGTGAGACACAGCAGCGTCGAGAGACAGCCCAGCACCAGCCACTCCAGCTGTGCGCCGGACAGCGCCGCTCGGATCTCGTCGACGCCGATCCCGACGGCGAACAGCCCGAGGACGACGACGGCGACCAGAAAGCCCAGGGCGATCTGGGCGACGGTCTTGCGATCGAGCAGCGCCAGCAGCCCGGACGGCTCCTCGGTCACGGCTTCAGTCGATGTAGCCCAGGTCCTGCAGGCGGTCCTTGGCCGTCTCGTCCATCTCGTCGAGCACCTCGCCGTCGGCGCCGTCGGCCTCGTCCGGCCAGTCGGCGTCGACCTCGTCGACGAAGGCGAAGAGAGCGTCCCGGAGGTCGGCCAGCAGCGGGTCGTCCGAGCCCGCGAGGTCATCGCGCTCGTCGGGGTCCTCGTCGACCCGGTAGGCCTCGTCGGGGATGCGCGTGTTGTGTATGTACTTCCCCTCGGGGGTGCGCGCGGCGCCCATCCGGGAGTAGAACCGGGAGTCGGTGTCGAGGTCGATGCCGGCCGCGCTGGCCTTGCCCTCCAGCTGGCGCAGTTCGACGACGGGCTGGTGGTACTCGACGAAGCCCACCTCGCCGCGGCCGACGTCGGCTCCCTCGGCGGCGGGCTCGGCGAAGTCGCGGTAGTCCGCGGAGAGCAGCGACCGGCGCTCGTCGAGCGCGCGGCCCCGCCCGGTCGCGCCCGTCGCGTCCAGCACGGTGTGGTAGAGGTCCACGAGCTCGACGGTGGTCTCGTCGTCCCGGCCCTCGTCCATCTCGGGGTGTTTGACCATCAGCGGGACGTTGACGAGCGGGTCGTAGATGCAGAACTCGTGGCCGTAGAGGTCGTGCTCGCCGTGGAGCTCGCCGTGGTCGGCGCAGACCACGACCATGGTGTCCTCCCACTGTCCGGTCTCCTTGAGATGCGAGAACAGGCGGTCCAGTTGATCGTCGATGTGCCGGATCTCGGCGTCGTAGAGGCCGACGATGTCCTCCCACTCCTCGTCGTCGATGTCGCGAGCGCCGCAGTTGTACTCCTTGGAGTTCTGGCACACCTCCGTGGAGTCGACGCCCGGAGCGAACTCCTCGGCGTACTCCTCCGGCGGGTGGTAGGGGAGGTGGGCGTCCATCAGGTTCACGAACGCGAAGAACTGGTCGGAGTCGTCGACGAAGTCCATCGTCCGGTCGATCACCTGCGGCGTCTTGGTGTCGCCGCCGCCCTCCTCGGCGAGGTGCTCGTGGACCTTGTTACCCAGCTGGACGAGACGGTCGGCGATCCCCCGGAGGGCGTCGCTGTCGTTCATCGCCTTCCAGGCGCGGGCCAGCGGCCCCGAGAGCAAGTCCCCGGGCATGACCTGGAAGAAGTTGTCCTGGTCGTCGAACCCGGCGGTGAGGTTCGTGTAGGGCGTGATCCAGGCGTTCGAGGAGTAGCAGGCGGTGTCGTAGCCCGCCGCCGACAGCGACTCGGCCAGCGTCGTCGCCCCCTCCAGGTAGGGGTTCTCCTGCGTGGCCCCGTGCTCGGAGGGGTACAGCCCGGTGAACAGGGAGGCGTGGACGGGCAGCGTCCACGGGGCCGGCGCGACGGCCTGGTCGTAGACGGCGGCCTCCTCGGCGAACTCGGCGAGGTGGGGCGTGGTCGGCTCGTCGTAGCCGTAGACGGACAGGTGGTCCTTCCTGACCGTGTCCAGCACGACGAAGAGGACGTTCGCCCCGTCCGCGTCGGTCATGGTTCACCCCCGGCCGCGCACGGGGTTAAAGTTCGTGCTTTCCCGTCCGCCCCCGGATCGCCCGCCAGCCCCGGGCCAGCAGGTGCTTCAGATAGGGCGACAGCGACTGGAACTCCTCGGGAATGACGTCGGCGAGTCGGCGGCGCACCAGCGCGTAGCCGACGCCCAGGCCGGCCAGCGCGACGGCGGCGGGACGGACGGTCGGCCCGCCCACCGCCGCGGCGGCGGCCGCCAGTCCCACGCACAGCGCCGCGTCGCCGGGCGATCCGTCGTAGACGACCCGCCGCGGTCGGTGCCACCGCCCGAGGGCGTGGTTGTACACGGCCCGTTGGCTGTCCCGGTTCCAGGGCCGCAGTTCCAGTCCCGCACCGAAGGGGTCCATCAGGCTGTGGACGGCCGCCGCCGCGAGGAGGACGGCGGCGAGCAGGACGGCTGGCGTTCCGGTCGCCGCCCACGCGATGCCGGCGAGGGCCGCAGCGACCGGGTAGCCCACCGGGAAGTGCAGCGTCCGCCGGTGGGCCGCCACCATGTCGAGGTCGGGCAGGAGGCCGCCGACCGCGCCGGCCAGCAGCAAGGGCCCGCTCGGCGCACCGCCTGCTGCCAGGACCGCGACCAGCAGGCCGACCAGCACGTGGGTGAACACCATCACGGTCGTCCGGGCGATACGGCGCTCGCGCGGTTATGCTTTCGGCCCGGCCGAGCGGTCGCCGTGCGCTCGGATCGACGGCCCTCGCTACTCCCACTTCTCGGGATTTTCGAGTTCGAGATCGTGCCAGGCGTCGGGCATGTGTTTCTCCTCCCACGCCGGACCTGTCCCCGTCACGAAATAGATGACGAGCAGGAACCCGCCCACGAGGGCTATCGTCAGCAGAGCACCTGGAAGGAACATCGCGAACCCGTCTACCACGAATCTCGCGGATATCGGCGACCCGCCGGAGATGCTCCCGGGCGTCGTTCCGTAAACGACCAGAGCGGCCGCCCAGGGACCAGTGACGATCAGGACGATCGGATAGGTCACTGTGTTGAGGAACGGTCCGCCCTTGCCGACCATGAACGTCAGACTGAACCAGGCCATGCAGGCCGTGGTCGCCATCCGCATCGCGTCACGTCGTGCAGCGGCCGCTTCGCCCGTCTCGACGATCATCAACTGGGGGGTTCCCCAGGTGGCATCTAACCAGTACGTGTACACGGCGATCCAGACGGCGACGCCGCCGAGCGCGACCAGCGCGTGGCCCAGACGCGTCTGGTTCTTGAACCGCCAGAAGAAGACATCGTCGGGTACGTCCACTTCGGGCGGGTGGGCCGGCATGACTACATCTTCGCTTCCTTGCTCTCTTCCAATAGATCTAGTGCCTCTTTGATGAGCGCGGTGTACTCGGCGAGGGCTGCGTCGCTGATCGCGTCCATCTCTCGATCCGACGCGACCTTGAGGAGGGCGACGAGCCAGTAGGTGGCAGTTTCGATCCGGTTGTCCACCTGTGCCTCGCCTATTTCGCCGTTCTCTGCCCGTTCTATCGTTCGGTCGAGCCACGTTCGAGCGGTCTCGATGCGGTTCTTGAACTCGTCGGCCCGATCGGGCGAGCGCTCTTCGATCCGTTTCTCGGCGTCGGTGAGGACTCGGTTCGCGATCGAATCTACCCGCCTGAGGTAGTCGATCTTGTCGAGGACCTCGACGCCGATCTCAGTCGATTCTCGCGCCTCCGCCCCGTCGGCGGACAGTCGTAACCGCCCCTGACCGGTCGCTGCACCGGTCAGCGAGAGCCCGATCGCTTCCTTCGACTCGGGAGCGACCGTTTCGACGGTGTCCGGCGAAACCGATGTGGTAACGATCTGGTCGCCGCTCGTCTGCAGATCGACGTCTGTCACGCTGGAGTCGCCGACGTTCTCCAGTTCCGTTCCGACGCCGGTCGAACCTCCGTACGGGACGCGCGCGTCTTCGACTCCGTACATGTGAAGCACTGGGCCGAGTGAGACCGAGTCCGCGTGTTCCGTCAGCGCCTCGCGTTCGGTCTGTAACGTCTCGTAGGACGATATAGTCTCCTCGATCTTGTCGACGACGGTACTCGCAGTCGTTTCTTCGCCGAGATATCCGAGCAACGCCTCGTGCAATTCGATGCGCGTCTGTTCGAGTTCGGTGGCCGTTTCCGTGTACCTGTCCGCTACCGCTGCCGGTTCGGATTCGGGCGCGGCGTTGTATCTGACGACTGTTGCGAGGGCGTCGTCTCTGGCCGCGGTTCGGCGATCTGAGTCGAACGATGCCAGCAAGTCGTCGACCGCAGCCAGCGCTGCCGCCCGCTGACCGGCAGTGATCTGTTCTTTCAGTTCCTGTAACGCGCTCACGCTCACGGCAGGTCACTCCCGACGCGCTCGTAGTTGACGATGTAGTTCACCGTCTCCTCGTAGTCCCGCATCCTCTCCTGAAGGAAGTCGTAGCCGACCGCTATCGCGAACCCAGTGACTGTGATTATAAAGAAGGAGATGAGCGATGCGACGGTCGAGAGCTTCGACGCGATACCCGCGAGTGTCGCCGCGCCGATGATGCCGATACCGGTCGCGGAGACGACGACTGACACCATGTACAGCATGATCGAGAAGCCGGCAGCGGCAATGACCGCGAGAGATCCGGTGTCCTGTATCTCGTCGACTATACTCATCTTCGACATGAACGCGTCCCGTCTGTCCTCGAATGCCGAAACCCGCTTCCGACGTGCCCGCTCTCTGTCGGATCCTCCCTCCTCTCCGAGATCGTTCGACGCGATGGCCTGTGAGAGTTCGTCCGTCCGCTGGTTGATGCTCTCGTCTACTCCGCGTGGCCGGGTCACTTCTCCGTCCTCGTTCGTCTGCCGTGACTGCGTGAGATACTGTTTGTAATACAACACGGTAAGTGCCACTTCCGTGGATTCCTTGATCGTCGAGAGAGCGTCGACAATCGGTCCGGTGAGGATGTCCAGCGCCTCGTTGATTTTGGCTGACCCCGAGACGATCTTCTTCCCGGCGTCGGTGAATCCGTTCTGATGCTCGTCCAGTAAGTTCCCGACCCGCCGGCTCGCATTGGTGACGATCTCGTCGAACCGTCGTCGAGCGTTGACGGGAAGGATCGGCTTTCCGGACAACCGACTGATTCCACGGCTCACGTAGGCTATTACGTCGTCGAACTTGCTGGCCACCACTGCTCCGGCGCGTCCCCCCACTCGTACCAGTCCCTTCGCTAGCTTGGCGAAGGCGAGCAGCGTTACGAGTTCGGTGATCGACTCGCTCAACTTCCTCGCTGGGTCTCGAGCGATCGACACGGCGGACTCCGCCGCTAGCTCGGCGTTGATCATCCGGCTGAGCGCTTCCTCGTACTGCGGGGCCGTCGGCCCGCCAGAGAGCGCCACCTCGACGTCGTCTAGCAGATCGTCCGCCCGTGCGTCCAGCGGGTTTGCGACATCCTGCGTGAGAATCCCGCCGGCGTTTGCTCGGATCGTGTCGATCAGCCCGCGCTTGCGCTCGACGGAGACCGCGTCAGCGACGGTGACGCCGGCGTCGGCGGCGAGGATGGGGTAGCTCTTTTCGCCCGGATAGGGAGAGCGGTGGTAGGCCTCGGACGCGCTCACGCGCAGCGTGTACTCGCCCTCTGGCACGTCTCCGGGGACGGTCAGTTCCTTCTGGGGGTGGACGTGTTCCCCGGTGCTGAGCGCGCTCTGTTCGGCCCTGTCGATCTCGCGCCACTCGCCGTCGATCTGAATGGCGAACACGAAGTACGCCTGCGACCCGTGGCCCGACACCCAGTGGACGGTGAACTCGGTCGTCTCGCCGGGAATCAGCGTGGCCCCCTCGGGTTCCAGGTCGATGTCTTCGACGTGATGCGCGGCCCCGGTCGACGCCCCGCCGGCCACTGCCCCGCCGACGGCACCGAGGCCGCCGACCGTCCGGAGGAACGTGCGACGCCCACAGCCGTCCCTCTCCGACCCGCTACCAGGTACCCGTCGTCTGTTTTCCATATATTTACTAAATGCTAACATGTATATTAATCCAGTCGTGCCGGAATAATCGGCGGCAAACGATCCCGCACGAGGCGGTGCGACCGCAGCCGACGGCGGCCTACCGCCGTCAAAGCGCTCCGGGACCCACGCCACGGGTAAGAGAGCGGGCCCGACGGCCGCGTCCGACCAGTGCGGGGCCGCCACTCCGGGGCCCGCGGGGGCCTCTGGACCTTCAGGAAGGCCTATCCGCGCTCGCGCATTTGTGACGTGATAATGACTCGCATCGCCGATTACGAACTGTTCGAGGTCCCGCCGCGGTGGCTGTTCCTCCGGGTGGAGACGGCCGACGGCACCGTCGGCTGGGGCGAGCCCGTCGTGGAGGGCCGCGCGAAGACCGTCCGGGCCGCCGTCGAGGAGCTGATGGACAACTACCTGCTGGGCGAGGACCCGACGGACATCGAGGACCACTGGCAGACGATGTACCGCGGCGGGTTCTACCGCGGCGGTCCCGTCCTGATGAGCGCTATCGCGGGCGTCGACCAGGCGCTGTGGGACATCAAGGGCAAGCAGCTGGGCGCGCCCGTCCACGAGCTACTGGGCGGCAACGCGCGGAACCGCGTCCGCGTCTACCAGTGGATCGGCGGCGACCGCCCCAGCGAGGTCGCCGACGAGGCCCGCCAGAAGGTCGATGCGGGCTTCACCGCCCTCAAGATGAACGCCGTCTCCGAACTCGAACGGATCGACGACCCCGCCAGCGTGCAGGCGGCGGTCGACCGACTGTGCGAGGTCCGCGAGGCGGTGGGCGACGAGGTCGACGTCGGCGTCGACTTCCACGGCCGCGCGACGAAACCCATGGCCAAGCGCCTCGCCGCCGCGCTGGAACCCCACGAGCCGATGTTCGTTGAGGAGCCCGTCCTCCCCGAGCACAACGACGCCCTGCCGGAGATCGCCGCGCACACCACGATCCCCATCGCGACGGGCGAGCGCATGTACTCGCGGTGGGACTTCCGGGACGTCCTCGAGGACGGCGCGGTGGACGTGATCCAGCCCGACCTCTCCCACGCCGGCGGCATCACCGAGGTCAACAAGATCGCGTCCATGGCCGAGGCCTACGACGTGGCGCTGGCGCCCCACTGCCCGCTCGGACCCATCGCGCTGGCCGCCTGCGTGCAGGTCGACGCCTGCTCGCCCAACGCGCTCGTCCAGGAGCAGAGCCTCAACATCCACTACAACGAGACGACGGACGTCCTGGATTACCTCGCCGACCCCTCCGTCTTCGAGTACCGCGACGGCTACGTCGGGATTCCAAGCGATCCGGGCCTGGGCATCGAGATCGACGAGGACCACGTCCGCGAGCAGGCCGAGAAGACCGTCGACTGGCACAACCCCGTCTGGCGCCACGAGGACGGCAGCGTCGCCGAGTGGTAGCTACATGTCCGACCGCTCGAACACCTGGTATCCCAGGTACAGCGGCACGAGCATCCAGAACAGGAGCACGGCGACGGCCGCGCCGTCGGAGAGGTAGAACGGGACCGATCCCTGAAGCTCCTGGGCGACGACCTGGCTGCGCAGTCCGCCGAACATCTGCGCGCGCGCGGCGTGCTCGGCGTTCCCGGACAGGGACTGGACCAGCGTCTGGTAGGCCTGCGTGGGGTTGAGCAGCTTCACCGCCAGCTCGGCCTTGATCGTCGTCAGCGACTCGACGTCGGTGTACTCCCGGAGCAGCGAGCCCGTCCCGCGGGCGGCGCTGTTCCAGAGGGCGAAGAAGTAGATCCACAGCCCGCCGACCACGGCCAGCGAGCGCCGCGTCGTCGAGGTGCCCGCGGAGATGCCGACGGCGGCACCGACGAAGACGACGCCGAGCAGCATCGTCAGCGCGAAGAACGCCAGCAGCGACTCCGCCTGGACGTTCGCATCGGCCCCGGCGAGTTCCGGAATGACGACGGCGTACTGGAGGACGAGCGCCCCGAGCAGGGGGACGAGCAACACTGCCGACCGGCCGACGAACTTCCCGATCACGACGTCGAGCCGGTCGTAGGGCAGGGATAGCAGTAGCTTCATCGAGCCCGACTCCCGCTCACCGGAGATGGCCGCGTACCCCAGCGCGATGGCGGCGATGGGGACGACGACGGACATGATGCGCAGGCGGCCGGCGATCAGCACGGCGGAGATGCTCTGTGCGCTCCCGAAGTCGGTGTACAGCGCGATGATCGGCGGGACGACGAACAGGACGGCGAAGACGACCGCCAGGATCACCAGCGCCCGGGAGCGGATCGTGTCTGCGAACTCCTTCTTCGCGATGGGGTACCAGTCGAACCCCTGGAGGCGCTCGTCGATGGGCGCGACTGCCTGGCGGAGGCTCGCAGTCGCGTCGTCGGCGCTCATGCTTCCACCTCAGTGCGGTCGACGTAGGCGGCGAAGACGTCGTCCAGCGAGGCCTCCTCCGTCTCGAAGTCGGACACCTCGACCCCGGCCTCTTCCAGGGCGCTCAGGACGGTCATCTTCGCGTCGCCGTCGCAGGTGACCCGGAGGCGGTCCTCGCCCGCCGTCGCCACGGCCGAGACCGGTCCGAGGGGTTCGACCGCGTCGACGGCGGCGTCGAGCGGCCCCGCGACGGTCACGACGAGCGTCGTGCCGGTGTCGGCGGCGTCGCGCAGTCCCTCGACGCTGTCCTTGGCGATGACCTGCCCGTCCTGGAGGATGCCCACGGTGTCGCAGACGGCCTCGACCTGGCCGAGGATGTGCGAGGAGAAGAAGACCGTCGCGCCGCGCTCGGCCTCCTCGCGGATGATCTCGCGCATCCGGCGGGCCCCGTTGGGGTCCAGTCCGGTGGAGGGCTCGTCGAGGATCAGCAGGTCCGGCTGGTCGACCAGCGCCATCGCGAGCACGAGGCGCTGGGCCATCCCCTTCGAGTAGTCGCCGGCCTTCCGGCGGGCGTCCTCGGCGTCCAGTCCGACCCGGTCCAGCAGGACCATCGGGTCGTCGTCGGCGTCCTTGGAGTCGATCACGAACTCGACGTGCTTGCGGCCGCTCAGCCGATCGTAGACGTCGTACCCCTCGGGGAGGAAGCCCGTCCGGTCGCGGATCCGCTGGGACCCCTCGCGGACGTCGTATCCCAGCACCCGAGCGGTCCCCGAAGTCGGGCGCACGAAGTCGAGCAGCACGTTGATCGTCGTCGACTTGCCCGCCCCATTGGGACCCAGGAAGCCGAAGATCTCGCCGTCTTCGACCGTGAGGTCGACGTCCTCGAGGGCGGTGACGTCCCCGTACCGCTTCGTCACCCCGTCGAGTTCGATTGCACTCATTGGCGAGGTCTTTACCGTCCCGACGTATAATCCTTCTTGGACTGGAACGAACCGGGCCGAGACGCCCGCTGCTCGGACTCTCTGGCGGCTCTCGCCACCGTCGCCCCCCTCGTCGCGGCAGTCGCTTACACCTCCTCGTCGGGGTCGTGCCGCTCGGCGATGCGCGCGGCCTCCGCGGCGTAGCGCTCCCGATCCTCCTCGGGGACGGGTTCGAGGTCGTCCTCGGCCACGTCGACGGCGGCGGTCGTCGGCTTCTGGCGCAGCATCTGGGTCGACCGCTGCTGGGTGTGCTGGTACTCCCCGTCCGGGGTCGCGTACACGAGCGTCACGAGGTTCTTGTCCCAGTAGTCGCGCTCGACGAGCCAGCACCGGGTCTCGCTCATGGACCCCGCTTGGCCCGTCGGTGCCTTGTAGTCCCCGGTCGCCGCCGCAGTTTTGTCCCCGGCCGCTGATGAGCGTGTATGCACTCGGTGGCCGTCGTCGCCGACGACCTGACGGGGGCGATGGACACGGCCCAGGGCTTCGCCGCCCGGGGCTACGGTACGGCCGTTGTCGTCGACCCGTCGGCCGCGGGGAGCGCCGGCGCCCTCGACGAACCCGTCGTCGCCATCAACGCGGACAGCCGGTACGCCGACCCGTCGGCGGCCCGCGACGCCGTCGCGAACGCGGTGACGGCCGCGCCCGCGCGCGTCGTCTACAAGAAGGTCGACTCGACGCTCCGGGGCAACCTCGTCCCAGAAGTCGAGGCGGCGCTGTCCGCCTCCGGCGCCGCCGTCGCCCTGGTCGCCCCGGCCTTCCCCGCCACCGGTAGGACGACCGAGGGCGGCGTCCACCGCGTCCGCGGGACCCCCGTCGCAGAGACGGAGCACGCCGACGACCCGACGGGACCGACGAGTTCGTCGCTCGCCGACCTGTTCGCCGACGCCGCCCACCCCGTCGAGGCCGTCCCGCTGGACGCCGTCGCGGCGGGCAGCGACCGGGTCGCCGCGGTTGTCGGCGAGGCCGTCGCCGCGACCGACCGCCCGCCGATCCTGGTCTGCGACGCGACGACGGCGGACCACCTGGAAGCCATCGCGGCCGCCGGGAGCGAGTTCGACGCGCTGTACGTCGGCAGCGGCGGTCTCGCCGAGCGCGTCCGCGTCCCGGGTGCGAGCAGCGAGGTCGCGAGCAGCGCGGACGACCGCAGGGAGTCCGCGAACAGGGCGAGCGGGAGTGAGCGAAGTGACCGACACGCGAGCAGCGCGGACGACCGCGACGAGCGATCCATCGGTCCGGGCGCGCCGCTGGGCGTCGTCGGCAGCGTCAACGAGACGACGCTGGCCCAGCTGGCGCGGGTCCCCGGCGACACCGTGATCGAACTCGACGGGGCCGCCGCCCTCGCGGGCGGGGACGAGGCGACTCGCGCCGGGAGCGCGGCCGCCGACCGCCTCCGCCGCGGCGAGGCGGCCGTTCTGACGGCGGCGACCGACCGCGACGCCGTCGAGCGCGCCCTCTCGGCCGGCGCCGAGCGCGGACTGGGAGACGACGCCGTCCGCGAACGGATCGCAGGCACGCTCGCGGCGGCGGCTGGCGTCGCCGTCGACGAGGGATCGCCTTCGGGGCTCCTGGCGACGGGCGGCGACGTGGCCGTCGACGTCCTCCGGGAACTCGGCGCGACCGGCGTCCGACTGACCGGCCGGGCCGTCGAGGACGGCGTCCCCGTCGGCCGCCTGCTCGACGGCCCCGCCGCCGGGACGCCGCTGGTCACCAAGGCCGGCGGGTTCGGGAGCGAATCGACGCTCGTCGACGCGCTGGACCTGCTCGATGGCGGGTGACCCGATCGCGGCCGCGGCGGAGCCCCGGGGCCGACGCGGACCTTCATATTCTATCGCGCGCTAGACCGGCTATGACCGAGATTTCGCTCGACGTGCCCGACCCGGAGCACCTGGCGCAGGCCAACGACGCCACGGCGGCGGACCTCCCGCGGGTAGCTCCGGCCAGGGTCGAGTGGGACGCAGATTCCATCGCGGACGTCCGTGCCGCGGGCCGCGAGGCGGTGGCCGGCCTGCCGGCGCTGGAGTCGCTCCCGGTGGGAGCCAGCGTCGCCGTCACGGCCGGGAGCCGAGGCATCCGCGACGTCCCCGAGATGCTCGCGGGCGCCGTCGCCGAACTGCAGGAGCGGGGGTACGAGCCGTTCGTCTTCCCGTCGATGGGGAGCCACGGCGGGGCGACCGCCGAGGGCCAACGCGAGGTGCTGGCAGACCTGGGGGTCACCGAGGCGTCGATCGGCTGTCCGATCCGGGCGAGCATGGACGTCGTCGAAGTGGGCGAGCGCGAGGGGCGTCCGATCTACGCCGACCGGATCGCCAGCGAGGCCGACGGCGTACTGCTGGCAAACCGGGTCAAGCCCCACACCGACTTCTCCGACGAGGTGGAGTCCGGCCTCTGCAAGATGGCCGTGATCGGGATGGGGAAACAGGAGGGGGCGGAGACGATGCACAACGCGGCGCTGGCGGGGGACATGGGCGAGGAGATCCGCGAGCGGGCGGCGATCCTCTTCGAGGAGCTACCGATTCTCGGCGGCCTCGCGCTGATCGAGAACGCCGCGGACCGGGCGACCCACGTCGAGGGCGTGCCGACCGGGGCGATTCTCGACCGCGAGCCCGAACTGCGCGACCGGGCCTACGAGGAGCTGCCGACGCTGCCCGTCGACGACCTGGACCTGCTGATCGTCGACGAGATGGGCAAGGAGGTCAGCGGCACCGGCCTCGACACCAACGTCATCGGGCGCACGTACTTCCGCGGCGAGGACGAGCCCGAGTCACCCGACTACACGCGCATCTACGTGCGCTCGCTGACGCCGCCCTCGCACGGCAACGCGTTGGGGGTGGGACTGGCCGATATGGTCCACCGCGACCTAGCTGCCGAGGTCGACCTGGCGGACACGTACCTCAACATCGCCACCAGCGGGGAACTGCGGCGGGCGAAGCTCCCCCTCGTCGCGCCGGACGACGAGACGGCCGTCCTGCTGGCGCCATCGACGACGGGGACGCCCGACCCCGGCGAGCTACGGATCGCCCGCGTCCCGAACACGATGGAGCCCGGGGAGCTGGTCGTCTCCGAGCCCGTCGCGCGGGAACTGGCCGACCGGGACGACGTCACGGTCGGGGAGCTGCGGCCGATGACCTTCGAGGACGGCGTGCTGCCGGCCGACCCGTACCTGCACTGAGCCGCGTCCGCGGCGGCGTCAGCGATACCGCCCGCGCCGCGTCACCGCTCCAGCGCCCACAGCAGCACCGTCAGCGCGAGCGCGGCGACCAGCGCCGCGGCCAGCAGGCCGAAGGCGGCACGGAAGCCGACGGCCTCGGAGACGTAGCCGACGACGCTCGGCCCGACGGCGCCGGCGCCCATCAGCAGCGTCCGAACCGCGCCCAGCCCGCCGCCGGCGACGTCGTCGGGGAGGACGGCCATCAGGTAGGCGCCGCGGACCGGGCGGAACCCGTGGGAGCCGAGGCCGAGCGCGACGACGGCGGCCCCCAGCGCGAGCGGCCCGCCCGTCGACGAGAGGGCCAGCACCGCGACGAGGCCGGCCGTCGCGAGCGCGAGCGCGGCGGCCAGCACCGGCAGCGGGCCGACCCGGTCGCTGGCCTCGCCGGTCACCAACTGGACGAAGGTCACGAGGAAGAGCACGGAGAAGAGGAGGTTCGCAGTCGCCTCGGAGACGGCCGTCTCGCCGGTGAGGTACAGCGGCAGGAAGGCGACGGCGCCGTTGTAGGCGAACCCGAAGCAGACGGTCACGGCGACGAACGCCGAGAAGCGGACGTCGCGAAAGAGGTCGAGGTAGGTCCGAAGCGAAGCGCCCGCGGAGCCGGGGGCGGCGTCGCCGTCCGCACCCGGGTTCGGAGCGTCAGCGCCGTCGCGGTCCGGTGCCCCGGGCGCCGAGTCCGGTTCGGGCAGCCGCCGTGGTACACGCGCGACGACCGCCGCGGCCAGTCCGACCGTCGCGACGCCGGCCAGCAGGAACAGCGTCCGCCAGGGCGCTCCCAGGACGGGCGGCAGCGCGGTGACGGCCACCACCGCGGCCGGCGCGGCGACGCCGCCGAAGGTACCGAAGGTGTCGAAGATCCCCAGCGTCCGCCCGCGGCGCGCCGGATACGCGCGGGAGAGCAGTTCGACGGCGACGGTCTTGTACGTGCCCGTCCCCAGCCCCATGAGCGCGACGGCACCGACGAGCACAGGGAAGGGGGAGTCGACGACGAGCACCAGCGCGCCCGCGGCCGCTACCACTCCACCGGCGGCGAGCACGCGGACCGACCCGAACCGGTCGGCCAGCAGCCCGGACGGGAACTGCATGAGCGCGTAGACGAGCATGAACGCGGTGAACACGCCGCCCAGCGCCGCCCGCGAGACGCCGTAGGTGTCGCCGATGGTGCCGAACAGCGGCGGGAGGGCGTAGCGGACGAACTTCCCGAGGAACCACAGCACCGCGACGGCGGCGAGCGCGTCGAACCGCGCCAGCCGACCGAGCCGTCCCGCTACCACGCCGGTCCCCTCCCTGCCGGCGCGGGAGAGCGATCGGCCGTCGACGCCTCGCTCGCGTGGCTCACATCGCCGACCCTATCGACGGCGGCCACCTCACGGTTTCGATTCTACCGGTTCACGTCCGCGCCTCGACGGCCTCGTCGGTGCCAGAGACGACGCTCACATCGTCCTCGCGGGCCAGTTCGAGCGCCTCCTTCGCGGTCGATCCGGCCTCGACGGCGCGGGTGCCGGCGCCGACGCCGACGCGTAGCTCGACGCCCGTCTCCTCCGCGACGGCGTCGACGTGGTCCCGGTAGGTCGACCGCGAGAGCGCCGGGCAGACGGCGATCACGTTGTCGCCCCCGACGAAGAAGGCCAGCGCGTCGTCCTCGCGGTAGAGCTTCTCGGCGACGGCGGCGTAGACCCGCGAGACGGTCAGGTAGGTGCCGAAAGCGTCCCGGCTGTCGGTGTACCGGCCCGTCGCGTCGACGACGTCGTAGTGGGCGACGTGGAACTCGCCGCCGGCGTCGACCGGGTCGCCGCGGAGCACTTCGGTCCGGTCGGCGTCCTGGGCGCTGCCGGCGGCCTGGAGGCGCTCGGTCGCGTCGGCGACGGCCGCCTGGGGTGTCTCGCTGCCCCCGATACCGGCGCTGAGCGTGACGGGATAGCGGTTTCGAACTGTGCGCTGGAGGGCGCGGTGGTCCTCGCGGTCCATCCCGCCGGTGAAGGCGACGATGTTGTCGCCCCGCGTGTAGAAGGCGTAGCCGTCGTGCCGGCCGACGGCGGACGCGACGTCGGCGTAGAGGCGCGACTGGAGCGTCTGGAGGTCCATCTCGCGCCGCGGGGCCGGCGTCGTCGTCCAGGGACCGTAGTTGTCGAGCTGGAACAGCGTCGCCTGGATCATCGGGACGACTCACCTCCCGTCCGGGGCGGGCCCGCCGTCGACCGTCGCGCGGGCCGCGCCGCTTGCGGTTTCACCGCTCGCGTTTCCGAGGTCGCTCCCGCTCGCCCTGCCCGAGGCCTCGCCTCGCTCGGCCTCGCAGCCGTCTCGCTGGCGCCTGCGTTCATCTATCGGAGGGAGGGACAGGCCGTACAAAACGGTTTCCATAATCGTCACGCGTAACGTTATCGTTACGACGTGGTCGCGGCTGGTCGAGTGGCGTCTGGCGTCGGGGGAGGCGACCGGCCGCTACTCGAACCGCTCGACCAGCGCCGCGCCCTCGACGTAGGCCAGGCCCTCGCGGTCGGCGTAGGCCTTCGCAGCGCCGGGCGAGAGCGCCTCGCCGGACTCGTCGTCGAGCATCTCGCAGACGACGACCGCGGGCGGGCGGTCCGCCGCGTCCGCCAGGGCGAGACCGAGCTCCGTGTGGCCGCGGCGGTCGGCGAGTCCGCCGGGCGCGGCCCGGAGGAGGTGGACGTGGCCGGGCGAGCGGAACGACGCCGCGAAGTCGTCTGCGCCGGGCCCCTCGTCGCCCGCGGCGTCCCGGCCGTCCGCGGCGGCGTCCGCCAGCGCCGTGATGGTCTGCGAGCGGTCCTCGTCGGTGATGCCGGTGAAGGTGTCGCGGTGGTTGACCGTGATCGAAAAGGACGAGCGCTCGTCGTAGTCGACGTCGTGCCCGTCGGCGGCGGGGTGGTCGAGTTCCCCGCGGACGAACGGGAGGTCGTAGGTCGCGGCCACCTCGTCGGGGAGTGCAACGCAGACCAGGCCGCCGGCGTCGTTGCGCATGCGCGCGACGTCCGCCGGTTCGACGGCGTCGGCGGGGTAGATCAGGTCCGTCTCGCCCTCGCGGTCGGCGGCGTCGTGGACCAGCACCGGTCGCCCCCGGCCGAACGCGGCGACGGCGTCCTCGACGGCGCCGGCGGCGCGGTCGCTACTCCTCGACATGGATGGTCACCTCGTCGCCGTCGGCCAGCCCGAGCACTTCGCGGAGCTTCTCCGGCGCGATGATCTCCAGCTGGTCCTCGCCGTGGTGGGTCCGCTCGGGCGCGACGACGTGAGCGGGCTCGTACTCGCCGTCGCCCGCGACGACGGAGGCGGGGTAGCAGTAGGCCGGCCCGTAGGTGCGCTCGTCGTCCTCCCACCCCTCGATGGTGACCGGCTCGACGGCGCCCAGCCGCGCCCGCCTGCGGACGCTCTCGCCGACGAGGTCGACGTTCAGCGTCCCGGCGAAGGGCTCGTAGCCGAGCTTGTCGATGAACTGCTCCATGTATCCCGGGAGGGTGATGTAGTGCCGTCCCTCGCCCATGCCCGAGGTGACCACGCCAGTCAGGTCGACGCCGGACGCCCCCTCGAAGATCCGCCGGTAGTCGGCGTACTCGCGCTGGAGTCGCTGCTCGCCCGTCCCGGTGATCGACACCAGCTGGCCGTCGCTCACGATGTCGCGCTCGACCAGTCCGGCCTCCTCCAGGCGCTGGAGGCGCCTGGAGGCGGTCTGGTTCGAGGCATCGAGGCTGTCGGCCAGGTCGGCACAGGAGACCTTGCGCTCGCGGTCGAGGGCCCCCTCGACCGCGAGCAGTTTCAGCGTCGCAAGCTCGGCGTACCCGACGCCCCGCGCTGTCTCTGCCATACCCGGCGATTGCTCGCCTCGGGGGATAAGGATAACGGAAGTGGCACACGTTCCAGAAGTGGAAAAAGGAAGGCAGACCGGAACGCAGGTCACCGCTCGCCGGCCGCGGGCCGACGGGTGGACGTTCGACCGTGCCACCCACGGCTCTTGTGCCGAATCCGTTCGGGGCCTTGTCACTCCTCGTCGTCCTCCGGCGTCCCCGGCAGTTCGGGCCAGGTGACGTTGGACTCGAAGGGGATGCCCATCCGCTTGGCCGAGCGGGCGATCATGTGCGCGCCGGTCGGGACCGTCAGGAACAGGAAGGCGATGCCGACCAGCGCGGGCAGGCCGGTGCCGGGGCCGAAGTGGACGAACCCGGCGAGGAAGATGGTGGCGGTCCCGAGCGTCGTCGGCTTGCTCGTCGCGTGCATCCGGTTGTATACGTTCGGGAACCGCAGGAGTCCGATGGTCCCGACGGTCAGGAAGAACGCGCCGACGGCGATCAGTGCGATCTCGATCCAGGTGGTGAGCGTGGCGGCCATGGTTACTCGATGATGTCTCCCTCGACGACGAACTTCGCGACCGTGACGGTCGCGATGAACCCGATGATCGCGAGTACGAGCGACACCGTGACGAACAGCGGCCGGCCGGTCAGGACGGCGAAGAGGACGGCGATGGCGACGACGTTCGTCGCGATGGCGTCGAGGCCGACGACGCGGTCCGGGATGGTCGGCCCCGCGACGACGCGGTAGGCACAGAGGACGCAGAGTCCGGCGATCAGCAGCAGCGCACCCTGGACCGCCAGTTCGAGCACCGGGGCCGGCGCCTCAGTCGCCACTCTCCTCACCTCCCGTGACGATGACGTCGCCGGCCTCGTCGCCCGGGCGGCGCCGTTCGTTCAGCGCCACGAGCGCATAGTCCTCCCACTCGCGGATGGCGGCCACGACGTCGGACAGGTCCCGCTCGTCGATCACGTGGACGTAGATGGCGTTGCGGTCGTCGTCGTAGTCCAGCGCGACCGTTCCGGGCGTGAGCGTGACGGTGTTGGCGATGCTGGTGATCCCCAGTTCCGTCTCGACCCGCAGCGGGACGTAGATGACCTCAGGGGCCAGCGGCGGGTCCGGCGCGAGCGCCCGGTACGCGAGGTCGAGGTTGGCGACGACGACCTCGCGGCCGAAGGCGAGGAGGTACAGCGCCACGTACGGGAGCGCCCGGACGCCGCGGACCGGGTCGATCCGGTCGGGGTAGAACCGCCGGAACAGGTACGCGATGGGCAGTCCGATGGCCAGTCCGAACAGGAACTGGCCGGCGAGCGCCTCGGCGGTCGGCTGGACGCCCCGGACGAACACGAGCAGCGCCCCGAGCGCGACGCCGAACACCGGCCAGGTGCGCGTCTTCATTCCTCGACACCTCCGGTCGGAGCGACGACCTCCACGTACGCGTCGGTGTCGGTCGCCGCCTCGGCCGCGGCCTCCGCGAACGCGAAGACCACCTCGAAGCCGACGCCGACGGCCGCCACGGCCAGCGCCATGGCGACGACGACGGCGACCTGTGCCGGGTCGCGGACCGCCGTCTCCACCGCGGCCGTCCGCTCCCCCCAGAACCCGCGGAGCCAGGCCCGGGTCGTGTAGGCGATGGTCAAAAGCGACCCGCCGACCAGCACCGCGAGCGTCAGCGAGCGGTCGGCCCGGACGGCCGCGTCGAACACGAGGAACTTGCCGAAGAAGCCCGACAGCGGCGGGATCCCGATCAGCGCCAGCGCGCCGACCATGAACGCGCTGGACAGCGCCGGGAACCGGCCGGCGAGGCCGCCCAGTTCCGACAGCCGGCTCGTGCCCGCCGCGCTCCGGACGGTCGCCGCGGCCAGGAACAGCATCCCCTTCGCGAGCGTGTGGTTCAGCGCGTACACCAGCCCGGCGGCGACGGCCAGCTCCCGGGCCGGCGACGGGACGAGCGCGGCGATGGCCACTGGGATCGCGATGAACCCGACCTGGCCGATGCTGGAGTAGGCCAGCACCTCCTCGACGGAGCGGCCCCGGATCGCGCCCAGACCGCCGAAGACGACGCTCGCGGCAGCCATGAGCAGCAGCACGGGCCCGAGGAAGGCCAGCGGCGAGTCGCCTGCGACGCCCGGCAGGCTCACGGGGACGCTCGCCGGGGACAGGAC